>DATAKE010000114.1:0-91564 GCA_036261745.1 Opitutaceae bacterium | reverse complement strand
AGGCATCCGTGTCGAGGCCGCAAACGGTGAGCCGGTTGATTCCACGAGCTTTCAGTTGCCGGACATGCGACGGCCTGAGCCCGTAAGACGCTTTGTCGAACACCAGATCGTCCGGCTCGGGCAGGATGAGAAGGTCACGGTCCGGCGATCCGGGAGCGCAGCTTTTCTGTTTGAGAATCTTCCGGAACAGGGAACCCGGTGGATTCAAAAACTTCGTGAACACCCGGCAGTGAAACCGGCGCGCATATCTCCGCACCTTGTCGACAAAAGCTGGCGGCGGTTCGAAGGCGCGCTGCACATCCACAATCATCACGGCGTGATAAGGGCTCATGCAGAAAAACGGACCGCTTTTTTTGCGGATCGTTCAACGGTGGCCGGTGCGGAACCGGACGCATCCGCGCCGGACTATCGAAGTTCAACCGTTTCCGAAACCCCGCCTTCCCCACCCTCAACAAATCCTCCCATGGCCGAAACGTTCCACGAACATTTCATCGAAGAACTGCAGGACATCTATCACGCCGAGAACCAGCTGACGAAAGCGCTGCCCAAGATGGCGAAGGCCGCCTCCACCGCGAAGCTCAAGGCCGGTTTCGAAAAGCATCTCCAGGAAACCAAAGTTCATGTCACCCGCCTCGAGCAGGCGTTCAAGCTGCTCGACGAACCGGTGAAGGGAAAACCCTGCGAAGCGATGAAAGGCCTGGTCAAGGAAGGAGCGGAAGCAATCGCGGACCACGACAAGGGTCTCGTCCGCGATGTGGCCCTGATCGGTGCCGCGCAGCGGGTCGAACATTATGAAATCGCCGCCTACGGCACGGTCCACGCGATGGCCGTCCTCATGAAGCACGCCGCCGTCGCGAAACTCCTCCAACAGACGCTCAACGAAGAAGGCGCCACGGACAAGAAACTCACCGCCGTTTCCGTCGAGGTGAATCGCGCCGCGTTCCGGGAAGCTCCCGGGATGTAACGGGCTCCGGCCTCCGCGTCAGCGCGCGAGACTGGGCCTCAGCTTCGTCCACGGCATCGCATTCAACACCATTGCCTTTTCCACGCCGCCGCGGCGGGCCACGTCGATGCCGTAGGATAGATTGTCCAGTTCACGGACGTGGTGCGCATCGGTGCAAATCGCCACCTTCACCCCGGCCGCGGTGGCCAGCCGGACATTCTCGGCGGACAAATCCAACCGGTCCGGGGTGGCGTTGATCTCGAAAAAACATCCCGCCGCTTTCGCGTGCGCGATCACCCGCTCAAAATCGAGATCGTAGCCCGGACGCCTGAGCAGAAGCCGGCCGGTCGCATGTCCCAGCATGGTAAAGGCCGGATGATCCATCGCCCGCAGGAGCCGCTCCGTTTGCTCGGTTCTGCCGAGGCGGAAGCGCGAGTGGATCGAGCAGACCGTGTAATCCAATTCGGCGAGAAGCTCATCGGGGTAGTCGAGCGAGCCATCGGCGAGAATATCGACCTCGGCGGACTTGAGGAGGCGGATGCCCAGACCCTTCGCGTTGAGGGCATCGATGCGTTTGATCTGGCGCCGCAAGTCGGGCACCGAAACGCCCCGCGCGATTTTGAGGCTTTGGGAGTGATCGGTGATCCCCAGGTATTCGTAACCTTTCGCCGCCGCCGCCGCCGCCATCTGTTCAATGGTGTGTGAACCATCGCTCGCCGTGGTGTGGGCGTGGAGGTCGCCGCGGATATCGGTTGCCGCCACCAGCTCAGGCAACTCATCCCGACGCGCCAGCGTCACCTCGTTTCGACCCTCGCGCAGTTCGGGCGGAATCCACGCCAGCCCCATGGCACGGTAGGCCTTCGCTTCGTCGGGAAAACCCGCCGCACTTTTCGCGAGTTTCACCAGCGCACCGCCGGGCTTGTCCAACTCCTCGAGATGGGCGGGCGATCCCGTGCCCACGATCAGGCTGAGGCCCCAATGGCGGGGCTCCGCGCGCTGAAGGGTCACCAGGATGGAATCCGGCAGTTGAAACGTCGCGTCGTTTTCAGTGGCTTCGACGGGATCGATGCCGCCGCCATATTTCCTCAGGCACGCGGTGACGGCGCGAAGCTCATCCGCTGCGATGAGAAAGGCCAGCTCGCCGACGATCTCAACCCGGCGGCGCACCTCCCCGATGAGTTCCACGCGGGTGACACCACAGCGCTCCAGGAGATAGCGCCTCACCCGCACGGCCAGTTCGTCCGCCTCGGACAACAGAATTTGATGCGTTTGGCTGAATGCCTGCCGGAAATGTTCGTGCATCGCCTGGCCGAACTTCACCGCGACGACGCCCGCTTCGAATTTCTCCTTCAACTGCGACAAGGTTGAAATCCCGAGGGTTTTGTACACGCGAATCACCCGTTCAGGATCGAGGCGCGGATACTCGTTGAGCGCGGCGAGGTGCGGCGGGGCGGCCGCCAGCGACAGTTCCAGCTGTTCCCCCTTCCCGCTCAAAACCATCTCACGCAGCGCGGCCGCGATCCCTTTGCCGATTCCTGAAAATCGGGTGAGGTCCCCGCCCGCGCGAACCATCCCGTCCACACTTTCGCTCAGTCCCGCCACGGTATCCGCGGCCCGGCGATAGGCCCGCACCTTGAAGGGATTCTCGCCTTGCGCCCGGAGCAATTGCGCAGCCTCCCTGAGACGGCGGGCGAGTTCCGCATTCGTGACCGGACGCGTGGCGCGTCGCTCGCGGGCTTTTGGCATGGCCGTCTCAGGTCGCGGGCCTCCGCGACGCGAGGCGAAAACGTCGCACCGTTCCCATCTCGATCACGAGGACTTCTTTCTGCCGCAACGCTTCCCCCAGTTCCCTGCTCCAAGCGCGCAGCTTTCCTTGGGACGAAGTGCAGATCAAAACCTGCCGCGCCTCCTCTTTTCGAAACGTGGTTCGCGTAGCGTCGTACCACGCGCCGCTTGCATCGAGAATGGTGAAACCCGCGGGGAAATGCCGCGCCGTAATTTTTTCCAGGAGCTTTTCATCCTTCCTCCGGAAGCGCCCGCGTTTGTTGCGGGCTCCAATCAGCAGGGAATAGGATTTCATACCGGGCCTAATGCTGTCGTTGTCACCAGGCGGTAAACCAACAGGGCTCCGCACCGAAAAAACATGAAACCGGAGCGCGCGAATTCCCGGGCGAGTTCGAGCCCGATGCCGGAGGAAGCGCCGGTAATGAGAGCCGTGCCGGTTCGAGGGGATGATTTGTTTTTCATAAAATAAAAGGAGGCAGCCAGAGACAGCGGGAATCATCGATCGGCGTCGCCCGCGCATGGGAGAAATTGCGGATCATGGCCCCGGGGAAAAGCCCGTCCCCTCGAATTCCGTCCGCTCGCAAGCCAAAGCTGTTCTTTCGAAAGTCGATCGCGCTGACCGCCAAAATTCACTCCGTTTCGGACAAATCATGCGCAGAGCAGCCCGCCCCTCGCGGCTATACTTGACGCATGAAAACGATCCTGGCTCCCGTTGATTTCTCCGACGCGACGGATGCCGTCGTCGCGGAGGCGACTGCACTGGCACGCGCCCTCCACGGGCGGGTCGTGCTGTTTAACGTGGTGAAGCCTCCCTCGATTCCCGCCGAATACCCTCCCCTGTTGCAGGACGCGGCGGAAATCATTGCCGAGGGCGAGAAACACGCAGCCCAGGCGCTCGCCGGGCTGGAGGCGAAAATCTGCTCGGACTTCGTCACCGCGGAACACCATCACGCCGTCGGAGCGCCGATTTCCTTGATTCTGGAGGAAGCGGCCCAACGCAAAGCCGACTACATCGTCATCGGCTCGCACGGCCACACGGCGCTGTATGAATTGCTCATCGGCGGAACGGCGCAAGGCGTCCTGAAACGCGCGAAATGTCCGGTGCTCATCGTTCCGGCAACGAAGGTGAAAGGGCGCAAATCGCAACGGAGGCGGACCGTGGCCGCCGTTTGAATCGACCCGCGGGAGCCAGAGTCACGGGGCAGAGTTGCGGAGTCGCGGATCCGCGGGGCAGGAGCAAAACGGGTCCAGCTCGAAGAGCGCGATCAACTCGCGCTCGCCCAGCCGCGAGAGGATGACCTCCCTGCTGACGTGACTTAATCCCCCGAGTATCTTGAACGGACACCGCAGCGTATAGCAGTCTTTGGGGCACTGATAGGTCAGGGCCAGTAAACGCTTCCGCAGAGCGGCGGCGGTGTCGGCGACGCGGGGGTCTGCGTCGTTTTCAGGGCCCTCCGACGAATGGGGAAATTCGTCCATGCCTGCATGCTACCCCGAATCGGCCGCGAAGCTGCGCATCCATTGCCCAAGGCTCCGCAGGGCTTGCGCAGCCATCTCCCTCATCCCCCGATGCCACACTCCTTGCGGGACACGGCCAACTCCGGGCGGACCACGCCTCCACGCCTCCATCGTTCCACGCGACCCGCGAGGAATTCGATGAAGGGGGCCTGATCATTCAGGCAGGGAATTTGTTGGAAGCTCACTCCGCCGGCGGCGAGGAAGGTTTCCTTCCCGGCCACCGAGATCTCCTCGAGGGTCTCCAGGCAGTCCGCCACAAAGGCCGGACACAGGACGAGGAGACGCTTCACCCCGGCGGCTGGGAGGGATTTGAGTTCCGCATCCGTGAACGGCTCGCACCAAGGCTCCCCCGCCAGGCGCGACTGGAACGACACCGAGTAGTCGTCGGATTCCAAGCCGGCGCGTTTCGCCAGAGCACGCGTCGTCGCATACACCTGCGAACGGTAGCACCGCTCATGCGAGGGCAAACCAGCCGGACAGCAATCGCTGGCGCACGCCGAGCGTCCATGGGTGCAGCGGTACTTTCGGAGATGCCGGACCGGCACGCCGTGATAGCTGAACAGGACATGATCGTGCGGCTGCCGCAAATAGGGCGCCGTCACCGCATGCAGGGCGTCGATGTAATCTTCATCCGCATAAAATGGCGCGACACAGGTGACCTTCAGAAACGGCGCGTGCTTTCTGGCTTCCTCCTCCACCCGCACGACGACGGTTTCCCACGACGACATGGCGTAGTGCGGGTATTGCGGGATCAACAGCACCTCGCCGACGCCGTCGGCCACCATCCGGTTCATCACATCGGCAATGGACGGCTTGCCGTAGCGCATCGCGAGATAAACGGGAACCTCGTCTCCCAGCGCCCGGCTCAATTTGCCCCTGACACTTTCCGAGATCCGCATCAGCGGGGATCCGTCGGGCGTCCAGACCGAGGCATAGGCATGCGCCGACTTCTTCGGCCGCGTACGCAGAATCAGCCCTTCCAAAAGCAACCATCGCAGCGGCGCGGGAAGATCGATCACGCGTTCGTCCCCCAAAAACTCCCGGAGATAGCGGCGCACGTCGGAGACCGAGGGCGAATCCGGCGATCCCAGATTCACGAGCAAAACAGCGCGATTGGACATGGTGCCCCAGTTTAGCGGCGCCCGGCCGGACCGGCGCGGCGTCCACTGCGGAGAAAAGCGCGTTTTTTGCCAACCGGGCGGAAACAAAATCTGCACAGTTTAGGATAAGCCATGCGGCGCGCCTCCGCCGGTTTTCTGGCATCCTCTTCGCATCAAGCCGCCGCCCCCATGATGCTTCCCACGCTCTTCCTCGTTGGCGTCACGCACCGCACCGCCCCCTTTGGTTTTCGCGAAAAACTCGCCTTGGGTATCGAGGGGGAGGCCACCCTCGCCGCAGAACTCGCGCGCATTCCCGCCGTGCGGGAATTCGCCGTGCTCAATACCTGCAATCGCGTCGAAATCTACGGAGTCTCCTCAAGCCCCGCCGGAGCCCGCGACGTCGCAGCGGCTTTTTGCATGCTCCGCCACGTCGGGTCCGCCGACTTCGAGCGGTTCGGATTCACCCTCACCGGGCGCCGCGCCGTCGAACACCTGCTTCAGGTCGCCGCGGGCCTGGATTCCCAGATTCTCGGCGAGACGGAAATCTTCGGCCAGGTGAAGCGGGCTTACGCCGCGGCGCAGACGCGCGGGTCGGCCGGCCCGGTTCTCAACCGGTTTTTCCAAAAAGCCTTTCAAGCCGCGAAGCACGTCCGCACCAACACCGGCATCACCACCGGCCAGGTCAGTGTGGCCAACGTCGCCGTCGATCTCGCACACCACGTTTTCGGCGGCTTGTCCGACGCCAGGATTCTTCTGCTCGGGTCCGGCGAAATGGCGGAGAAAAGCGCCCGCGCGTTTCAAAGCCGCGGAGCCCGGCACGTCACCGTTGCCAGCCGGCGGCTCGACCGCGCCTCCCTGCTTGCCCAGGCGCTCGGCGCAAAAACGATTTGTTTCGAGCAGCGTGAAACCGAGCTCGCGGTCGCGGATATCGTGGTGTGCTCCACGTCCGCGCCGGGAACCATCCTGTCCTGCGCGGCGGTGCGGACCGCGATGTCGGGCCGCCGGGCCCGCCCCCTGCTCCTGATCGATCTCGCGATGCCGCGCGACGTCGACACCGCCGCCGCCGGACTGGAAAACGTTTTCCTCTACAATCTCGACGATCTCGCCGCCGTCGCCGCGAAGAACCGGCAGGCGCGGCTGTCGGAAGCCGAGACCGGCCGGGCCGCACTCGCCCCCCGCGTCGAAACGCTTTGGAACCTGCTGCAGCTGCAACTCGCCACCGCGAACGGGGCGGCCCGCAGCGCGGTCGAGGAAATCGCGATACCCGCTTTCCTCCCCGCGAATTCGTTGGGCGGCTAACCCAGGCCAACTCCCGGAGGAGGCGCGCGGCGATCATCCGAAGATTTTGAAACGGGTTAATTTTCAACCGGCCCGCTGGTCCGTGCGCCGCATTTTCCATCCGACAATCGCGAGCGTGAGGATTGAATTGATCGGCATCAGTGCCGCCGCGACCAGCGGATTCATGCGCCCCAAAACCGCCAGGCCGACGGCCAGGAGATTATAGATCACCGAAAAAACGAGCACCGCGATCTGGGTGCGGCGGCGAAGCGTGTTGATTTCAAAAAGTCCGCGCAGTCCGCCGATGCCCCGGCCGAGATAATAAAAGTCCGCCTTCTGCTCGAGCACGCCGCGATGGATGACCGGCGTGCCGCGGCACAGGGCGCGATCGAAGGCAAAACTGTCGTTCGCACCGTCCCCGAGCATCAGGGCGTCGTCCGCGCCATGCGCCTCGAGCCATCCCGCTTTGCCCTGGGGACTCAGTTCACCGAGGGCATGAGCCGGCTCCACTCCCAGCTCGGCCGCGAGGCTCGCCACTTTTTCGTTTCGATCCCCGCTGAGGATGAAAATGGAAAAGGCGGAATTCCGCAGAGCGGCAATTTCCCGCCGCGCGTCGCTGCGCACCGTGTCTGAAAAACGAAACCGCGCCAGGATTTCCCCGTCGCGCGCAAAGACGGTGCCGGCGTCGGATTCGCCGGGCGCCGCGGCATCGCTCGTCCGCCAGCCGGCGCGACCCAGCGACCACGCTCCCAGTTCGATCCCGTCCCCGATGCTTTCACGGACTTCACCCTCGAGCGGCGCGATGCGTCGCCCGGCCAGCAGGTTTTCCAGCAGGCACTGGCTCACGGGATGCGGGTTGTCGCGAACCAGCCCGAGCAAGGCCGATCGGGCCGCGCCATCGAGACCGGCGAAAGCCCCGGGATTTTGCAGGACGGGCGTTTCGAGGGTGAGCGTGCCGGTCTTGTCGAAAACGATTTTCCGCACCCGCCCGAGTTTCGCCCACAGGTCGCTTTCGCGCACGAACACGCCGCGCCGGCGCAAGGCGACCGTCGCGATTTCATCCACCAGTGGAAACGCGAGCGCGATCGCACAGGGACACGAGACCACCAGCACCGCGGTGACCACCGCGCCCGTGCGGAGCAAATCGCCGGTCGCGCACCACCAGGCGATCCCGGAAACGAGCGCGACGATGAAAATTCCGGCGAGATAGCCGCGGACAATCCGCTCGAGCAAAACCTGGCGCGACCCGGCCCGCTCCCCGGGCGCCAGCAATTGCGCGAGCAACGATTCATTCCAGTTTTGCAGCGCCGTGAGCCGAACCCCGGCCCGGCCGAGGTTGACCGCGCCCGAGGGAACCCGCTGCCCGGCGACAAACTCCCGCGGCTCCGCCTCACCGTTGATCGAGGCGAGCGAGAACATCGCTTTTTCCGTCTCGAGTCGCGACTCCACCGGCAGCGTCTGGCCCGTCGCGATGAAAATGCCCTGGTTCGCCCGGATCTGGTCGGCGTTCGATTCCCCGCCGTCGACGAGCCGGATCCGCTGTGTCCGCGGCTGCTGGCTCAGCAGCCGCCGCCGGTTGCGCTCCACCGCCGCGACCTGCGCCCAGCGGCCCACCAGCATCAGCAGGATGAACGTGGAGACGAAATCGAAGTAAACGAACCGCTCCGCGCCCGCGATCCAGCCGTAGAGCGAACCCGCATACGCCCCGGCGATTCCCACCGCAATCGGCAGGTCGATGTGCAGCGCGCGTTCGGCCAGTGCGCGCACGGCCCGATTCAAAAAATACGAACCGCCGACGAGCAAGCTCAGGGTGCCGAAAACCAGCGAGAGCAGCCCGAAGAGGCCGGCCCACTCGTAGTCCGGCTTCATCCCGAAATAAACCGGGAAGGAGAACAGCATCACATTCATTGCAAACGCGGCGCAGAGCCCGATGCGTTTCACGAGCCCGCGGCTCTCCGGCTCAGCCACGGTTTCCCCCGCGGGACCGGCGAGGTAGCCGAAGGCCTGCAGCTTCCGCGCAAAGTCGGGCGCGGAAAATTCACCGCGCACCCAACGCACGCGCATCGTGCCGTACTGCGCGTTCACGTTGATGTCGCGCGCCCCGGGTTGCTGCTGGAAGACACGCTCGATCAGCCACACGCAGCCGGCGCAGGAAATGCCTTGGACGTCCAGCGTCAGCTCGGGGATCTTGTCGGGCGCCAGCTCGGCCTCGCTTTGCGCAGACAAGAGCCACGCGTAGTCGCGGGGTTGAAACACCGCCGCGTCCGCCGGGACCGTCACTTCGTCCTTGATGCGGTAATACCCGGCGAGCCCGTGCTCGTGCACCAGCCGGTGGACATAACTGCAGCCCGCACAACAGAACCCGCTTTCCCGCATGCGCCCGTCGATCAGCGCCGCGCCGCAATGCCGGCAGGCCGGCTTCGGGCGGAGTTCGACGGGCGGAGGCGGATGCAGCGTGGTGCTCATGTTAGAAGCAGACAAAGTTCAGCGGATCGGGCCCGGGGAATCCGAGCGTCGCGCGCAGCCGCCATCCGATCACCACCGCGGTGGTCAGGGCGAGGCTCACCCGGATGCGCCCGAGCCAGAGCGGGGAAAGTTTTTGCCGCACCCAGTGAAACTGCGTCTGCGCCAGCCAGAGCAGCGGCACCGTCCCCAGCCCAAACGCGAGCATCACTTCGACGCCGCGCAGCGAAGACCCTGAAAGCAAAGCAAGCGAGACGAGGAAATAAAGCGGTCCGCAGGGCAGCAGGGGCGTGGCGAATCCGAGCGCCGCCGCGGCCTGCACGCGCGGGCGGCCACGGAGCCACGACTGCAGCTTCCAGGTCAGACGCCCCAGCACGGCAATTTTCGGGAGATGGCGGTCCCACCGCAGAGCCAGCGCGACAAAAAACAGCACCAGCACCCACGGGAGCCAGCGCAGCGCGGATTGCGAGATCCAGAGGAGCGGCGCCCGCCCCACTCCGCCCGCCAGCGCCCCGAGCACCGAATAACCGGCAAGCCGTGACACATGGTAAACCGTGCTGACCGTCTGCGCACTGGAGCGATCCCCGCGCACCGGCATCAGCGAACAGGCCAGCGGCCCGCACATGCCGGCGCAGTGCAGGCTCGTGACCAGTCCCGCGACGAACGCGGCCGCGGGCGAATTGATGGCGGCAAGTTCCATGGGTCAGGGCGCCGTCGCCAGCGGCACCTCCTGCACCTGGTGATGAGCCGCGATCACGAACCACACCGACCACGCGGCGACTTGCAGGAGAAAAGCGGCGACGAACCACAGCCACAGCTTCGAGGGCTTTTTCTTTTTCATCGTCTCCGGGGCGCGCGGGTTCATGGGCGTGCCTCATCCTCGCGCAACAGCCGCGCTTCCGGCCCCAGAAACTCCACCTGGCGCTGCAACTGGAAATCCCCCGCGGCATCCGCAACCCGCACCTCGAAATGGAAAGGTCCCGCGTAGCCGGCCCGTGGTTGCTGCAGCACCAGCGGGCGCACCAGTTCGCCGAGCGGCGCGATTTCCACGACGCCCTCGAATCCAATCTGCCGCACACCCGCGGGCGCGCCGACCAGCCGCAGGGAAAATTCCGCCGGCTGGCTGCGCTTGTTGACGATCCGGACGAGAAACTGGTTTCGCACCGACGCGTCGTCCACGATGTAGGGAGCGCCGATCATCCGCGTGACGCCGAAGCTCGCCGGCTTCACCGTCGTCAGCGCCCGCGCCGCCACGGCCGCGCCAATCGCCAGCAAAGCGCCGTAGAGAAAGGTCCGCGGCCGCAGCCATTGCGTGCGCCCGCCGCCAAATCCTTTTTGCGAATCGTAGCGGATCAGGCCGCGCGGGCGATCGAGCCGCGTCATGACGTCGTCGCAGGCATCGATGCAGGCCGTGCAACCGATGCACTCCATCTGGAGCCCCTGGCGGATATCGATGCCCGTCGGGCACACCTGCACGCAGCGGTGGCAATCGACGCAGGCGCCGGTGCCAACCGCGCTCGCCTTGCCGCGCGGCTCCCCACGCGTGGCGTCGTAGCCGATGACGAGGGAGTGGCTGTCGATCAGCGCCGACTGCAGCCGGCCGTAGGGACAAATCACGATGCAGAGCTGCTCCCGGAACCAGGCGAAAACAAAATAGGTGAGGCCGGTGTAGGCCGCCATGAACACAAAGAACCCCCAGTGCTCGGCCGGCGCGGCCCTCACCATCGCCAGCACCTCCGGCACGGAAACGAAGTACGCGAGGAAGAGGTGCGTGAAGACCGCCGACACCAAAATATAAACGCCGTGCTTCGCCACGCGGCGGGCGGCCTTCGCGAGCGAGAGCGGCGCATGGTGCAGCGCGCGCCGTTGCACGGCATCGCCGTCGATCCAGCGTTCGATCCGGCGATAGACGTGCTCCAAAAAAATTGTTTGCGGGCACGCCCAGCCGCACCACACGCGTCCGAACAGGGCCGTCACGAAGAAGAGGCCGAACCCCAGTCCCGAAATCACGAAAAAAAGCAGCCACAGATCCTGCGCCGGGAGCGTGATCCCGAAGAGGTGAAACCGCCGTTCCGTGACATCGAGGAAAACCGCCGGGTAGCCGTTGATCTTGATCCACGGCAGCAGCAGATAAATGGCGAGCAGGCCGTAGGCGGAGATCCGCCGCGCTACCGTAAACCGACCTTTCGTATCGGCAGGAAAAAGAATGGCGCGCGAACCATCGGCGCGGATCGTCGTGACCGTCTCACGCGCCGGGCTGGGCACCGCCGCGCCGCGTGCGCCAGGCACCGGGCGGGCCCGCGCGGGGAGAGACTCGGCGGCGTTGGGCGAACTTTTCGTTTCATCGGTCATTCGCGTCCGTCATTTCGCCGCGGCGTCGGCGATGAGGGCGACCGGTTCGCCCTCCTCGTGCTTGCTCATGATGTACGCCGTCACCTCCGTGATTTTTTTCGGACCGAGCACCGGTCCCCACGAAGGCATGCCCTTGGTCAAAACCCCCTTGGTGATGAGGTCGTAGACCTCCGTCGGCTTTCCGCCGTGCAGCCAGGTTTTGTCGGTCAGGTCCGGCCCGATCGCCGCGGCGCTTTCGCCTTTGCCGCGCAGGCTCGGCAGATGACAGACGGCGCAGTTGGCCAGATAGGTGGCCTTGCCGGCGTCGAGGAACGCGGCGTTCTGGCTCATCTTCCAGAGACTCGCGTCGTCGAGCTTCGCGGTCGCCAGCCGTGCCGTTTCGATTTTCGCCATCGTCGCGTGCACGACCTGCGGACCGGTGAGACCGATGTGGAACCATTCAAAGTAGGCCCAGTAGCCGACCGAGAAAACGATCGTCGCGTAGAGCGTGTAGAGCCACCAGTTCGGCAGGCGCTTGTCGTATTCCTGGATGCCGTCGAAGACGTGCGGCCGGATCGGATCTTCAGGCGGTGGGGGCGTTGTCGGCTTCATGGCGGGCGGAAGGCGTGGCGGTGTCGAACGGCAGGTTTTCGAAATGGGCAACTTGCGCGCGTTTCATGCGCAGCGCGCGCCACGCGAACGTCACGTAGATCGACGCGGCGGTGATGAACGCCACGATCGTGAAAAGCGCGGCGGAGTTTTCGAGGACGAGTCGGCGGAACATGGGAGGTGGCGGGTGGAAACGCGGCTTCAGCGGGAGGCCGGCGGGGTGGCGCTGGTGATCAGCGGGCGCGGGGCCGTGAGATCCTCGAATTTCCCGAGGGACTGGAGGTAGGCGATGAGCGCGACGATCTCCTTTTCCGGCGCGACAAACGCGCCGTCCTTGCGGAGATCGGAGGCGATGCGTTTCGACTGCTCGTTAATGAGTTCCCCGATCTCACTCGGGGACCACGCGGGATACGGCACGCCGAGCGTGCGTTGCACCGCCAGTTTCGCGGGCAGCGCGGCGACGTCCGTGCTGGCCTGCAACAACCACGGGTAGGCCGGCATGTTCGAGCCGGGCGACATGCGCGGATCCTCCATGTGACGAAGATGCCAGACGTTCGGGTATTTGCCTCCGACGCGGGCGAGGTCCGGCCCCGTGCGCTTCGAGCCCCATTGATACGGATGGTCGTAGATGGATTCGCCGAGACGCGAATAGTCGCCGTAGCGCAGCACGTCGGGCACGAGCGTGCGGATCATCTGGGAGTGGCAGTTGTAACAACCTTCGCGGACGTAGATGTCCCGGCCCGCGAGCTCGAGCGGCGAATAGGGAATCTGCCGCCGGTCCTCGAGATTGGCGGCTTTCTCCGTCAGGACGAGCGGGACGATCTGGATCAGTCCGCCGGCCACGACGGCGATGAACGTGAGAATCGCAAACGGCAGCGTGTTGACGAGCAGCCGGTCATACCACGCCGCCCACGCTTTCCCGCGCGACTCGAAATGCATGTAGGCCAGCACGCCCGACCCCATCAGCCCGACGAGCCCGGCGATGCTGAGTGCGTCCCGCCCAAACATCCACGCACAGGCGAACGCGGCCATTGTCACCGTGAACACAACCGGCGGGTTGAGGAACGTCCCGAAAAACCCGACGTCGCCCGGCGCCTCGTGGACTTCATCTTCGGCGAACACCTCGACGGTGCCGTTGACCGCCTGCGCTCCGCGGAGGGTGCGCCAGACGTTGTAGCCCATGAGGAGAAAGCCGGTCAGGTAAAGCCCGCCGCCGATCACCCGCATCAGCATCATCGGCCGGATCGCGTTCAGCGTATCGAGGAAGTTCGGATAGGCCAGGACCGAGCCGTTCTCCGTCGTGGCGTTCAACATCAGCCCCTGCATGATCCCGCTGGTCCACATCGCGGCGACGTAGAGGAGGATTCCCACGGTCCCGAGCCAGAAGTGCACGTTCGCGAGGCCGGTGGAATGCAGCGGCTTGTTCCACAGGCGGGGCACGAGCCAGTAGATCATGCCCGCGGCCATGAAGCCGTTCCAGCCGAGCGCGCCGGCGTGAACGTGTCCGATGATCCAGTCGGTATAGTGGGCGAGCGCGTTGACGGATTTGATCGAGAGCAACGGCCCCTCGAAGGTCGCCATGCCGTAGAACGTCACGGCCGCGGCGAAAAACTTGAGCACGGGATCGGTGCGCAGCTTGTGCCACGCGCCCCGGAGGGTGAGGAGGCCGTTGAGCATCCCGCCCCACGACGGCGCCCACAGCATGAGCGAGAAGGTCATGCCGAGCGTCTGCAGCCACGCGGGCAGCGAGGTGTTCAGCAGATGATGCGGTCCCGCCCAGATGTAGACGAAGACCAGCGACCAGAAATGGATCACCGAAAGGCGGTAGGAATACACCGGGCGTTCCGCCGCCTTCGGGATGAAGTAGTACATGATGCCGAGGATCGGCGTCGTGAGGAAGAAGGCCACGGCGTTGTGCCCGTACCACCATTGCACGAGCGCGTCCTGCACGCCGCCGAACAGCGGGTAGCTGTGCGTGAAGCTCGTCGGCAGCGAGAGGTGGTTGACGATGTAGAGCATCGCCACGGTGATGATCGTCGCGATGTAGAACCAGATCGCGACGTAGAGGCTCGGCTCCCGCCGCCGCGCCAGGGTCCAGAAAAAATTCACGCCGAAGACGACCCAGACGAAGGCAACGGCGATGTTGATCGGCCAGATCAGCTCCGCGTATTCCTTGCCGCGGGAAAAACCGAGCGGCAGCGAGATCGCGGCGGAGACGATGATCAGCTGCCAGCCCCAGAAGTGGAGCTGAGAGAGAAAATCGCTCGCGAGGCGCGCCTTCACGAGGCGCTGCGTCGAGTAGTAGATGCCGGCAAACATCATGTTGCCGACGAACGCGAAGATCACCGCGTTGGTGTGGAGCGGCCGCAGCCGCCCGAACGTCAGCCAGGCCGTGCCGAAGTTCGCCTGCCAGTAGTTGAGCTGCGTTGCGACAAGCACACCGACCAGCATGCCGACGATCCCCCAGATGAGGGTCGCGAGCAGGAACTGGCGGACAACTTTGTCGTTGAATTCAAGGGTGATTTTCCGGTCGGACATCGGGATGGGAAAAGGGTGCGCACGTTAGCCGCGGCGGAGGCAGCCCGGGCAGGGCGGACGGCTGCCATCGTGGCAGCCGCAGCCGTGGGAGGCCGAATCATGGGACGCAGTCACGTGCGCGAGGCGGGAATTTTCCTCCGCGAGTGGCAGCAGCGAATCGCGCTCGGCGCTGCCGAGACGACCGCGCGCGTGCTCGCGGAGGAAGAAGATGATAAAGGTGAAAACGAGGCAGAGACTGATCGTAAGCGTGAGGGGCACGACGGGCATGGGAGTGAGTGCAGCGGAAAGTTCAGTTCGTCCCGGCGCGGGCCAGGGCGGGTGCGGCGATTTCGGGCACGCGGCGGCGCGTCTTCGAATCGCGCCCGTGGCGGTGGCAGAGCATTTCCTTCGCGGCGAGCCAGTGCTCGAAATCGCGGCCCTCCGGCCGGCCTTCCTCGATCCACAGCAGGTAGGCCGTGTGCTGGATCTCCGCTTCAGTCGGCTCGCGGGGAATGGTTTTGGTGTTTCGTTTCATGGGAAGTCGGTTGGCGACGGTTCAGTTTACGCGAGGGTCCGTCCGTTCGCTCCGCAGCGTTTGCCGTGCGTGACGCATTTTTTGTCCAAACGGGTCAGGCCGCGAAAGCGAGGTTCCGGGCGGGGGCAGCGGGCGGCGCCTCCGCGCCGTGGAGGTGTTCGCGATAGGCGGTGGGGGCCTGCCCTTCGATGCGGCGGAAAACCCGGTTGAACTGCGAGAGCGACTGGAAGCCGGCCGCGTAGGCCGCCTCGCTGATGCGGGTGTTCGGATTGAGCAGGAGCTGCTTCGTCTGCTCCACGCGGGCGCGGGCCACATAGTCCGTGAACGTCACGCCCGTCGCGCCTTTGAAAACCTTGCAGAAATAAAACGCGCTCATACCGGCGGCGCGGGCGACCTGCTCGAGCGAGAGCTCCTCGTCGAGGTGCTCCGCGATGAAGGCGCGCGCCTTGGTCACCGCGAGCGGCTCGGAGGTCGTCTGCGCGATCATCAGCTCGTTGGCGACGAGCGAGAGATGCTGCGCGAAACTGGCGAGGAGCCGGAGCATCGCCTCGTAGTGCGCCTTGGTGAGCACGCGCGTTTTGAAAAACGCGGCGTGGAGCGCCGGGACGCTGGCCCCGGCATTCCAGGCGAGGATCTGCGTCAGCGCATGGCGAAACCGGTTTTCCGACGGCGCCCGGAACATCACCTGACCCGTCTGGAGGTAGGCGACCACGTTCTCCCCCAGGTGAATCGGCACCAGCGAATCAGAGAGCCCGGCGAAGCATTCCAGCGTTGTGGTTTGCCCGGCCGCTTCGCTCTCCGCACGCTGCTGCATCTGGAGACAGGCTGCGCACGTCTTGCTCTTCGCCGCCATCAGGGCGCAAAAGGCGCTGCCATTTTTTGCGCCCGCCAGCGGGGCGTCGAACGCCCCCGCGGCCCGCAACACGAGCGGCAGCCCCGTGGCGGTTTGAAACGCCTCCTGGTAATCGCGGAAAATTTCCGACTTCTGCAGGCGGCCGACCAGGTGGTCATCTCCGCGGCGGGGGGTGTCGTGCAAGGCGGGGGCGGAAGGGGCGGCGTTCATCGTGCAGCCAGCATAACCGCAAAATATGCGGAGCGTAATTGGAGGCGCGGCCCGATCTCCC
This sequence comes from Opitutaceae bacterium, assembly GCA_036261745.1. GTDB lineage: Bacteria > Verrucomicrobiota > Verrucomicrobiia > Opitutales > Opitutaceae > DATAKE01. The sequence continues at coordinate 75,361 of DATAKE010000114.1, read as the reverse complement.
TAAAGGTTTTCCCTAGTCCCCGGCCCCCCGCCGGAACGCCGGCCTTGCGCACCCGCTTTTCCGCGCCGAGGATTCGGGGCCGTGGCTGACACCAACCCCGCTTCCCTCTCCCACGCCGACCTCGTCGAGCGCGTCAAAACACTCGAACGACAGGAGACCGCCACCTTCCGCGAACTGCGCGACGTCAAGGCCGCGCTCGACGAGCACTCCATCGTCGCGATCACCGATCCCTCGGGAAAAATCACCTACGTAAACGACAAATTCTGCGCCATCTCGAAATACGCGCGCGAAGAGCTGATCGGCCAGGACCACCGCATCATCAACTCGGGCAACCATCCCAAGGAATTTTTCCGCGACCTCTGGACCACGATCGGACAGGGCCGCGTCTGGCACGGTGAAATCAACAACCGCGCCAAGGACGGATCCTACTATTGGGTCGACACGACCATCTGCCCGTTCGTGAACGAAAACGGAAAACCCCGCCAATACGTCGCCATCCGCACCGACATCACCCAGCGCAAGGCCGACGAATCGTCATTGCACGACCTCGCCGCCGAGCTCGCCGAAAAGAACAAGGAGCTGGAGGCGATTGTCTACACCGTCTCGCACGATCTCCGCTCACCGCTCGTCAACGTCCAGGGTTTCGGCAAACAGCTGAACCGCGCCTGCGACATCATTCGCAGCGCGGCGGCCGAAGCCGCCGCGGCGGGCGGGGGCGTGCCCGTGGAAAAACTGAAACCGCCGCTCGAGGTCGCGATCCCCCAGGCCCTCCGCTTCATCAACGCCGGCGTGACCAAGATGGATTCGCTGCTGGCCGGCCTGCTCCGCTATTCGCGCCTCGGCCGTGTCGCGCTGACCATCCGCCCGCTCAACCTGAACGGCATGCTCGGCGAAATTCTGGCCGCGATGAAATTCCAGCTGGACGAAGCGAAAGCGGAAGTGCACGTCGAGCCCCTGCCCGCCTGCCTCGGCGACAACGTGCAAACCAGCCAGGTGTTCGCCAACCTCATCGACAATGCCCTCAAGTACCGCCATCCCGCCCGCCCCCTCCGCGTCGTGATCCGCGGCAGGGTGCAAGACGGCCAGGCAATCTACGAGGTGCGGGACAACGGCGTCGGCATCGCCCCGGAGCACCAGGCCAAGGTGTTTGAAATTTTCCACCGGTTGAATCCCGAGACGACTTCCGGCGAAGGCCTCGGCCTCACCATCGCGCAGCGCGTGCTCGAGCGGCAGAAGGGAAAAATCTCGGTTGAGAGCACCGCCGGAGAGGGTTCGACTTTTCTCGTCTCACTTCCGGCCAACGACGGCCGCAGCTAATCGCATGCAGCTCAAATCCCCCACCATTCTCATCGTCGACGATGACGAGGGCCACGCCATCCTCATCCGCGAAAACCTCGAGGCCGCCGGTCTCTCCAACCGCATCGATCATTTCCGCGACGGCCAGGCCGTGCTCGATTTCTTTTTCAAAACTCCGCACGACGCCAAGGAAACCTTCCTGGTGCTCCTCGACATCCGCATGCCCAAGGTCGACGGGATCGAGGTGCTCCGCCGCCTGAAAGCCGATCCCCGGCTGCGCAAACTTTCGATCATCATGCTCACGACGACCGACGACGCACGCGAAGTGGAGCGCTGCCACGACCTCGGCTGCAGCGTCTACATCCAGAAGCCGGTCGACTACGAAAAATTTGCGGAAGCCATCCGCCGGATCGGGCTGTTCGTCCCCCTGATGCTCGTCCCGCCCGTCAGCCCGCACTGAGCCTGTCGTCGTGCCCCCCTCCCCCAAACCCCGGCAAATCCTGGTCGTAGACGACGACGAGGGTCTGCTCATTCTCATGGCGGAGACCCTGCGCGGCGCCGGTCACGACGTGGAGACAGCAACATCGGCGAGGACCGCCCGGGCATGGCTTGATGCGAACAAGCCCGAGTTGATGATCCTCGATCTGAAATTGCCGGACGGCGGCGGCCCGGCCCTCGTCGCGGAATTGCAGCGCGACAATGCCCGTGTCCCTTTCGTCGTGGTGACCGGCCAGGGCGACGAAAAGATCGCGGTCGAGGTGATGAAGCAGGGTGCGCTGGACTACGTGATCAAGGACACGCGGCTCCTCGACGTCCTCCCCGCCATCGTGCAACGCGCACTCGCCGCCCTCGCGCAGGAAAAAGCGCTGGTTGCTGCCCAGGCCGAGCACAAGCGCCTCGAGCGGGAGATCCTGGCGGCGGGGGAACGCGAACGCCACAGCATCGGCGCCGATCTGCACGACAACCTCGGCCAGCAGCTCACGGCGCTCGAGTTGATGTGCGCCACGCTGAAGGAGGAAGCGGCCGCGCAACCCGCGATCGCCCGGCGCCTCGGCGCGATGGGAAAAATGCTGCGTGAGTCCATCACCCAGACCCGCGCCCTCGCCCGCGGCCTCGTCCCCGTCGGCAGCGACCCGGACGCGTTGCAGAACGGCCTCACGGAACTGGTCGAGCGCATCAATTCGCTCAATCGCGTGCGCTGCCGCCTCGATTGTCCGGAACCGGTGCTGGTGAACGATCCCTTTGTCGCCGGACACCTCTACCGCATCGCGCAGGAAGGCGTGAACAACGCCTTGAAACACGCGAAGGCGAAACACATCACCGTCCGCCTCGCCTCCGGCGACGGATCCATTGTCCTGGAAATTGCGGATGACGGCACGGGCCTTCCCAAAACACGATCCCCGCAGCGCGGGCTGGGACTCGGCGTGATGCAACATCGTGCCAGCGGGATCGGCGGCGAACTCAGCCTCGTCTCGAAACGCAACCAGGGCATGGTCATCCGCTGCACGGTTCCACTCAACGGACGTTCGTCCGCCAGCCGATGAAACCGGCCAGGAAAACGCCGGCGGCAAATGCGGGGGCGGCGGCAACCACCCCGGCAAAAAAACGCATCCTCCTGGTGGACGATCATCCCTTCATGCGCGCCGGACTCGCGGGGCTCATTGACCGGCAGCCCGACCTGCTCGTGTGCGGGGAAGCGGGGAATCCGGCGGAGGCGTTTCGCGGACTTCCAAAATCCAAGCCCGACCTCGTGCTCACCGACCTCACCATGCCGGGCCGCAGCGGCCTCGAATTTATCAAGGACCTCGTGGCCGCTGAGCCCGGGCTCGCGGTGCTGGTGATCTCGATGCACGACGAGGTCGTGCATGCGGAGCGCGCGCTCCGCGCCGGTGCCCGCGGTTACATCATGAAGGAGGCCGGCGGCGAAAACCTCCTCGCGGCGATCCGCCAGATCCTGCGCGGCGAGGTCTATGTGAGCCCGCGGATGTCCGCCCGGATTCTCGAAGGGATGACCGGCAGCAAACCGCGCCGCTCGAGTTCACCGATCGAAAAACTCACGGATCGCGAGTTCGAGGTTTTCCAGCTCATCGGCCAGGGGAAGAGCACCCGCGACATCGCGGAACAGCTTCACCTCAGCACCAAGACGGTCGACGTCCATCGCGGCAACATCAAGGAGAAGCTCGCGTTGAATGACGCCACCGCGCTGATCCGCCACGCCGTGCGCTGGGTGGAGACGCAGAAGGTGGACGAATAGCCGTCGCAAAATCCGCGTCGTCAATCGGTGCGCACCGTTCGCCAACCCGCGCGGAGCGGGCGGCTGGCGCCTCTGCCATAGTGGAGCCATGCAAGAGAATCTGGTGAACGCTCTGCGTTCCCAACGGGCCCGGATCCGGGAGCGCTGGGAAACGCTGCTGCACGCCGAGCCCGTCACCACTCCGCTGGCCGACCCGGATGCGCTGGTGCATCTCATGGAATGGACGCTCGGGGAAATCTTTCGCGATCTGACCGCCGTCCCCTCGCGCCGCCGGCAGGGCCGGCGCCCCACCGGCGGGGAGAACCGCCCGTCGTGCCCCTGCGGCCTAAATCCCCTGCTCGCCTACTTCGCCGTCGGTGAGCAGGTCATGCGCGAGGCCCTCGTGCTCGCCCAAGCCGCCGCCTCCGCGCTCGACCCCCTCGATCGCGACGCATCGCTCGTGGAACTCGATTTGGTTTTGCACCAGATCGCCCGGCGGGAAATCGAATCGTTCTGCGGCGTCTGCCAGTATCGCAATGCCGTGCCCTGCGCCGCCTCCGCTGCCCCGACGCCGTCATCCAGAGCCGTTTTAGCCGGTCATGCTCGATGACGGTGAAGCGCAGGACTCCCCTCTCCGCCAGATTCCCCGCCCGCCTCCAGGCAGGCACGCCTCCGCCTTTGCGGATTCAGGTCTCGCCCAACAGGCGCCGGAAGCGGGCGTGCAACGCCACGCGGTCGCGCACGAGCAGGGTGTTGCCCTTCACGTCGAGCAGCTGTTCGTCGCGCAGCCGGGCGAACGTGCGCGACAGCGTTTCGCTGCTCGTCCCCAGCTCCGCCGCGAGCACGCGTTTCGTCATCCGCAGCTGAATCGTGAATTGTTTCTGCTCCTTCGCGCCGGCCTCGCACTGGCGCAGGAGCCAGTTGATCACGCGCGTCTCCACATCCTTCAGCGTGAGATCCTCGACGAGGCCGACCAGCACCCGCAGATGCTGGCTCATCGAGCCGAGCATCCGCAGCCCCAGGTCGGGCCGCCGGGTAAGCAGCGCGAGAAACGGCGCCTTCGGAATCACCACGATCGACGACGGCTCGATCGCCCGCGCGTTTGCCGGATAGCCGCGGTCCACCGCCATCGATGCCTCGGCAAACGATTCCCCGGCGCGAAAAACATAGATGACCTGCTCCTTCCCCGCGGCGCTGACGCGGTGGACATTGATCGCGCCTTTCTGCACCACGTAGAAACCTTCCGAGGGATCCCCCTCGTGGAACAGATACGCATCCTTGGCGATCGCGCGGAGGGTCGCGAAGGCCGCGATCGTTTCCAACTCGCCCCCCGGCAGGCCGGAAAAAAGCTGGCACGAGCGCAGCGTGGCCGCGATGGCGGTGGTCCGGAGGTCGCGGATATCGGCAGACATGCAGGCAAGGAGATACGAGCGAGGCGGTGGCGTCGCGGAAAAAACACGGCCGGCTTGACCGCAATCAAGGCGCAGGCACTCGCGATCCGCTAGGGTTGGGCCATGAGTCAAGCCACCCTGTTGCCCTCGGATGAAGCCCAAGCCCTGAAGCTCGCCGACGCCGTCCAGCATTCGCCGTCCGGCATCGTCAGCCGCACCCTCCTGCAAACCCCGGAGGCGCGGGTCGTGCTCTTCGCGTTCGCCGAGGGGCAGGAGCTGACCTCGCACACGAGCCGCCGCCGCGCGCTCGTGCAGATCCTCGACGGCGGCTGCGATTTCTTTTTCGCGGGCAAGTGGCAGCGGCTCGAAGCCGGAACTTTCCTGCATCTCCCGCCGAACCATCCCCACGCCGTTCGCGCCGCGACCGGCGCGTTTTCGATGCTGCTGACGCTCGGTGCCGAGTCCGCCTCTCCCGCCGCGAAGCCATAACTCATGAATCACCCCTCCCACGCCGTCGATCGGACGCACTTCGACGTCCGCGCCATTCCCTGTCGCGAATAGCATGCCCGCATTTTTGCAGGCGGCTCGACCTATCCGAGGGTGAGCGTCAGGACGTCAGCCGCGGAGTAGGAAGTTTTTCCCGGGGCGAGGAATCGCGCGACTTCCGCGGCGTCCTCCCCGGCCGTGACGATCGGGGGTTCGTGGCCGCCGTCCTCGGTCGTCTGGCCGAGGCCGATCGTCGCGAGCAGGCCGTTGCAAAGACACTTTCTGCCAACCGCGTCCTCCACCTTGCCGCCCTTGCTCACGAAGGTATCGACGGGTTCCGCCGGACAACGGTACCCCACCGTGCCATCGGGCCGTTCATAGGGCTGGCGCAAATACCCGAGGTCACAGATCCGTTTCCGCTGCTGGTAAACCTCCGGTGCCGACACGGTGCCGTCGAGCGAGACGACCTTGAACGGCATGCCGGTGGGCGAGGCTCGCGGGTCGGTGCGCAACTCGACCGTCCCGGCCTGGCTCCGCCGAATCACGGCCTGTTTGAGTTCGGCCTGCATACCCGACTCCTCGCAAAACGCGAAGGCGGTCCCGATCTGCACCCCCGTCGCGCCGGCGGCCAGTGCTTCGCGAAGTCTCCCGGGGCTGGCATAGGAACCCGCCAGCCAGAAAGGAAGTCCCAGCCCGCGGATCGTGTCCAAGTCCGGTTGGTCGCGCGGCCCGTAAATCGGTTCGCCCTGTTCGTCCAGGCGCATGCCTCCACGCGGCGGTGCGTTGTGCCCGCCGGCCGACAGGCCTTCGACGACAAATCCATCGACGCGGCCGTTCGATTTGCGCGCGAGTGTCATGGCCAGGGTGGCCGACGAGACAATCGCCAGGAACGCGGGTCGCGCGAGGGCGGGTCGCGGCTCGGGAAAAAAAGCCGCCGGATCGAACCCGACCACGTGTTCCCGTCCGGCCGCTACGCCCTCCACCGCGAGCTTCAATTCCACTTTCTGCCAGGCGGCGAGCCGGTCGAGCATCCCGGGAATCGCGCGGGGAATCCCGGCGCCCATCAGCACATAGTCGACGCCGGCCAGCATCGCGCCAAACAGCGACGCCAGGGTCGGCAACTGGATTTTTTCGAGCAGGTTCAGGCCGACGGGCCCGGCGTGGCCCTCCTTCGCGAGAAAGATCTCGGCGAAGTTTGCCGCGATGGTGAGCTCGGACAAATCGTGCGGGGGCGTCTGCGAAAAAACCGGAGCCAGGCGATACCGTTGCGCCGGTGCCAAGCCGCCCGGAATAAAATAGCGCTTGAGAATTCCCTCCGCCGCCGCGGGCCGGGGATAGTGCGCCAGCGCACGCCGCATGCTGCCATCCGCATCGCCCGTCTGCAGGCGCCGGAGAAAGATCGTGTTCAATGCCGTGCCGGAAACCACCCCGAGCTGCCCGCATCCGGCGACCGCCCGGGCGAGATTCCAGTTCGACACACCGGCGCCCATGCCGCCTTGGATGATTAAGGGGAGCTTTCGTGGTTCCTGGGCGATGTGTTCCATGAAGGATGATAACCGATTCTGTTCCCGCGGTGCCTTGATCGAGATCAACCCGGCGCGAAAACATTGCGCGCTAGGCGGAATACTCCGCCCAGCTCGAATTTGTTTCGGTCAGGCGCACCCGCGCGAGACGCACGCCGGGCGCGAAACCGTTTCCCGCGCCGGCCAGCTGGCGCTTCATTTCGTCGAAGACCGCCTTCACCATCACTTCGCTCGTCGGGTCGGTGTGCGGAAATGCAATGACGCGATTCCCGTACGCCCGCTCGTAGAAGGCAAAATGAGGATCGTCCGTGTTGAGGCAAAGCGCGTGGTCCCAGGTTTCCAAAAAATCCTTCAGCAGCCCCTTGATGGCCTGGAAATCGCAGACCATGCCGTTCGCATCGAGCTGGTCGGCCGTCACCACCACTTCAACGCGGCGGCTGTGGCCGTGCGGAAACCGGCATTTGCCGGGATGTCGCGACAGGATATGTCCGCTTTCGAAATCGAAAGTCTTACAAATGGAATAAGGCACGTCGTGGCTGGTTCTCGGACGGTGGAATCCCGCGAAGGCGGAGGTTCATCGACACGGTGGAAGGGCTGCATCCACTTTAGACGTCAAACCTGGCGGCGGCTCCGCGGGGGTTGGCCAGAGCGAGGCGTTTCTTGGCGCCCGCGTTCGGGCGGCGACGGACCGCGCACCCTCAACCCTCCGCGAGCCGGCAACCGATGGCACGCACCCGCCAATCCATGCGCACCAATTGGGATAGCGCGCGCAACACGGCCGGATAATTTTTTGGGCAGCCGCGGACCGCGGCGCGAAACCATTGATCCGGATCAAGGGATCTCGCGCCGTTCTCGCCTAACGTCAGCCACCCCTCCCACCCGTGTCCACCTCCTCCGCCCTCCTGTCCAAGTTCACCTCCCGCCACCAATCGCTTGAAACCGGTCCCGCTCCCGCGCGCTTCGTCGTGAAGCGCGATGGCACGACCGTGCCTTGGGATGCGTCGAAGATCATCCGCGCCGTCTCGCTCGCGTTCTACGACGTGAAACACGGGGGCGCGCCGAATCCGTTTCGCAACGACGCGGCAGCGCGCTACGGCATCGACCTCGACACGTTCCTCAAGACGATGGCGATCACCGGGCGCGCGACACGCACGCTCGAGCTGATTTATCGCCAGGGGCGAAATCCCAGCATCGAGCAAATCCAGGACACGCTCGAAAAAACCATCGCGGCCGAGGGCGAATGGGCGGTGGCGCGCAGCTACATCATCTATCGCGAGCGCCAGGCGTCGCAGCGGCTCCAGCACTACCCGGAGAACGGTCTCGCCGACTATATCGCCTGCGCGAAATACGCGCGGTACCGCGCCGACCTCGGCCGCCGCGAACTTTTTCCGGAGGCCGTGGGGCGCGTGGAGGCGATGCATCTCGCGTTCTTCCGCGACCGGTTGAACCAGCCGGTGACAGGCGACCTCGCGGCCACCCCCGCCGCGCCCCGCGACCACGGTCTGCTCGCGGAATGGATTTCAGGAGCCACGCTCGGCGAATTGATCCAGCGATCCTTCGCGGCGGTGGCGGCAAAACGCGTGCTGCCCTCGATGCGGTCGCTGCAATTCGGCGGTGAGGCGATCCTCCGCAACCACGCCCGGCTCTTCAATTGCTCCTTCAGCGCCGCCGACCGCCCGGAATTTTTCCGCGAATATTTTTTCCTGCTCCTCGCCGGAACCGGCTGCGGGTTTTCGGTCCAGCGCCACCACGTCGAGCGGATGCCGGCGCTGCCGGCGCGGCCCGGGGAGCTCGAACTCCCCGTCGTGCATCACACCGTCGCCGACACGATCGAGGGCTGGGCCGATGCGCTTCACGTGCTCGTGCTCAGCTATCTCCAGGGCTTCAAGGCCGAGTTCAACTTTTCCGCGGTCCGCGCCCGCGGCCGGCCGCTGGCAACTTCGGGCGGAAAAGCACCGGGACACCTCCCGCTCAAGCAGGCGCTCCTCGACGTCGAGGCGCTGCTGCGCAGCGGGTGCGGCCGCAAGCTGCGGCCCGTCGAAGTCTACGACATCTGCATGTTTGTCGCCCGCTCCGTCCTCAGCGGCGGCATCCGCCGGTCGGCGACAATCTGCCTTTTTTCGCCCGACGACGAGGAGATGATGGATGCGAAAACGGGGAACTGGTTCGAGAAGAACCCGCAGCGCTCCGCCTCGAACAACTCCGCCGTGCTGCAGCGCTCCTCGGCGGACGAAGCGCTCTTCCGCCGGCTGTTCAACGCGCAAAAGGAATTCGGCGAGCCCGGATTCTACTTCGCCGACCACCCCGATCACGGCTGCAATCCGTGTTGCGAGATCGGCCTCCATCCCGTGCTCGAAACCCCGCTCCCCCGCGAGGATCTCGACCGGCTGCGCGCCCTTGGCTTCGACGGGGAACTCTCCTCCCCAAGCCGGCTCTCCGGCTGGCAGATGTGCAATCTCACCACCATCAACGGCGCCGCGCTGACCGGCACCGGCGACTTTTTCATCGCGTGCATGCACGCAGCGGTCATCGGCACGCTGCAGGCCGCCTACACCGACATTCCGTATCTCGGCGCAGTGACGCGCCACCTGAACGAACGCGATGCGCTCCTCGGCGTTTCGATCTGCGGATTCATGGACAATCCGGAAATCCTTTTCGATCCGGAGACACTGGAGCGCGGCGCCCGGCTCTGCCGCGCGGCGAACCAGCTCGTGGCCGCCGCCATCGGAATCCGTCCCGCCGCACGCGTGACCTGCGTGAAACCGGAAGGAACCGCCTCTCTCCTGCTCAACGCCGCCTCCGGGATTCATCCGCACCACGCGCGGCATTATTTCCGCCGGGTTCAGGCGAACCGCCGCGATCCCATCTACCGCCATTTCCTCGCCGCGAATCCGCAGATGATCGAAGCCTCGGTCTACCGGCCCGACACGGATGACGTGATCACCTTTCCCGTGGAGGCCCCGGCGAACGCGATCCTGCGGGACGAGGTCGGCGCCGTGGAGTTCCTGCAGTTCGTGCAACTCGTGCAACGCCACTGGGTGCTCGCGGGCGAAGCGCCCGTCTCACGCTCCCCCGGCCTGCATCACAATGTTTCGAACACGTGCACGGTGAAACCGGAGGAGTGGAACGCCGTGGCGGACTTCATCTGGGGGAATCGCGCCGAATTCACCGGCATCGCGCTCCTCGCCTGCGACGGCGACAAGCGCTACGCCCAGGCCCCGCGCGAATCGGTCGTGACGGACGACGACGCCGCGCGCTGGAACCGCCTGAAATATTCCCCCGTCGACTATGCCGCCCTTTTGGAAGCCAGCGACGAGACCGCGTTGAAGGACGTGCTCGCCTGCGCGGGGGGAAAGTGCGAAGTGCCGTGACGGTCGTGTGAGCGGCCGCAGCAGCGGCGCGGCTCCGGCTGCGACGGCAGGCGTGCGCCTCAGAGCATCCGGCCCGCCAGCGGATCGATCAGCCCCATTCGCATCGCAAACGTATGCGCGATGCTGCCGGCGGCGTCCTTGGCTCGCTGCGCCCGCTCCCCGGTGAACAGCCGGTCCACCGTCGCACGGAACAGTTCCAGCCAGCGCGTGAAATGCTCGCGCGTGACCGGCAGCCTGGTGTGGGGCGGAAACGGCGCGCCGGCGTAACCGGGAATGCCCAGGATCAGCCCGTTCCAAAACGCGTACATCTTCGGGAGGTGAAGCTCCCAGTTCACCTGCGCGAAATCGGAGAAAATGGGATTGAGCAGTTCGTCGCGTCGAATCGCTCCGTAGAACTCGTCGACCAACCTCCGCACATCCGCTTCCGTCTCGATATCGTTCATCGTCACGAGCGGCCAAAATGGGTTTGCCAGCTTCCGTCGGCGCGGCGCTCGGGCCGGGCGCGGAAGCCCTCGGAGTGCAGCTTCTCGATCAGCGGCGCCGGCAGGAACGGCGTGATGAGCACGAGGTCCTCCGCCGCGCCGAGTGCGGCCACCGCCTGCATGATCCGCGCAAAGGGTTCCTCACCGTGCGCGATCATCGTGCGCACATCCAGGGTGCGGCTGGTCCGGGGTTTCGCGGCGCTCATTTCGTGCGGGAAATTTCCACGACCGCCTTGGTCAGTTCGGAGACGTCGCCCTGCAAGCCGGCGCGCTGATGCGCGATTTCGCCACCGGGACTCAGCAACGTGATCAGATTCGAATGCGCGAACTGGCCGTTCGCCTCCCGCTTGAATTTCACGCCGAGCAGCATCGCGAGCTCCTGCACCGAATCCGCATCCCCGCGCAGCAGCGTCCAGTTCGCATCGAGTTCCAGGCGTTCGCGATAGGCCTTTAATGCGGCGGGGGTATCGCGCGCCGTGTCGAAGCTGACAAGGACGACCCGGGTCCTGGCGCGGAGCTCCGCGGGCAGCGCCGCGCGCACCCGCTGGATATCGCTCACGAGCAGCGGACAGGCGTATTCGCAGCTCGCGAAAAACATCGCGAGAATCACGGGCTGGCCATGCAGCGAAACGAGCCGGACCGGGGCGCCGGAGTCGTCGGTCCATTTCGTGCCGAGCTGGTAGAGGGAACGTGCGCCGACGGGAGCCGTTGGTTTTTCCTCCGCACAACAAGCGGACGCGGCGGCGGGCGCGGCCGGTGGCGCCTCCACGCAGCACGCCGCTTCCTTGGCGGGCGCAGCCGCGGCCGCGAACGGAGCGAAGGCCGCCGCGGAGCTGAGCGACAAAAAGGTGAGGATGAGTTTGGTTTTCATAGTGATTTGGCGCAGCGGAACCCGAGGTTCGGGATGACATAGCTGGCGCGGACGGAGCTGCGCATGCCCGCGCGCATGAAGGCGGGATAGTTGGTGAGATCGCGGGCCCCCGCCGCGGCGGCCCCGCAAAACAGCGCCCGCTCGAGACCGGTGTCGGCGCGGGATTCGCCGGTGACCATGGCGGTGTTGAAATCGTCGACCCATTCCCAGACGAGGGTGAGCAGATCGTGTGCGCCGAAAAAATTCGGACGGCCGGTACCGACCGCCGGCAACGGGCTTGGCATCGGGCGTCCGAACCATGCCAGCGCCGCCAGGTTGAAGCCGGGTTCGCTGGCGCCGGCGTCCTGCGTGAAACCCGCGGCGGCCGCGCGTTCCCACTCCGCCGTGGTGGGCAGGCGTTTGCCCTGCGACGCCGCGTAAGCCCGGGCCGCGAACCAGGAAATGCGCACCACCGGTGAATTCGGGGGCGCGAGCGGCCCGGGTTCCAAATCCTCCGCCCAATCGCCGAGATACCCGGCGTCCGCGAAAAGGGGTGTGACCGCGCTCCGCCGCCACTTTGGGTTCGCGCGCACGAACGCGAGAAACTCCGCGTTCGTGACCGGCCGGGCATCGAGCAAAAAGGCGGCGACCGCAACGCTCCCGGGCTCATCCTTGCTGCGGAGAATCGGCGCATAACTCCCGTCCGGGATGCGGATCATTCCCGGCGCCGTGGCGACCGCCGCGGCGCTTTCCGGTGGCGCACCGTTCCCGGCGCCGCCGAACCCGGCGCTTCCGCCCAACAGAAACCCGGCGCAGGCGAGCAGTCGTTGGACGGAGGATTTCATTTTGTGGAGAGGCGTTCGGCGCACTCAGGGATTTTCCGACCGCGCGCGTTTCACGTCGTCGAGGGAAACCGTGCCGAAATCGTTGCCCCAGGTGTTCATCACATACGTGAGGACGTCGGCGACCTGCGCGTCCGTGAATGTCTGGGGCGGCATCATGCTGTTGTAGGTCTTCCCGTTGACCACGACCGGGCCGCTGAGGCCTTTCGTGACGACACGGATGGCGCGGGTCTTGTCCGCTTTCAAGTAGTCGGAATTTGCGAGCGGAGGAAACACGCCGGGCAGACCCTCGCCGTTCGCCATGTGACAGGCGAAGCAGCTCGTGAGGAAAACCTGCTTGCCGCGCTCCATCCGGATTTCCTTCGTCATGTTTGTGATCTCCGGATTGCCGGCGATCGCCGCCGCGCGCTGTTCGGTCAGCTGCGCCTCCCGCTTGCTCGAGGCCGAGCCGGCGGCCGAAGCCTGGCCGAGATAAACCTCATCCACCTCCTTGCCCGAGTAGAGCACGGGCGTTTCCGGACCGCTCACCTTCAGCATGCCGAGCGCCCCCTTGTTGAAGGCGCGCGACAGCGAGTGATCCACCAGCACGAACGTGCCGGGCACATCGACCTTGAACTCCAGGATCGCGGAGCCACCGGAAGGCACCATCGTGGTCTGCACATTTTCCTGGACGACCTTCGTGCCGCCTTCGACGTACACCCTGTCGAAAATTTCGCCGATGACGTGAAACGACGAGGTGATGTTCGGACCACCGACCCCGAAATAAATGCGCACCGTCTCGCCGACCTTCGCCTGAAGCGCGTTGTCGCCGACCAGGGAGCCGACCGCGCCGTTGAACACGATGTAGGTGGGGCGCTCGTCGACCGATTTCGCGTGGTCGAAAATCTGCAGCCCCGCTTCGCCGTGGGGGCCCTGCGTGTAGATGTCGCCCTGCATGACGTAATATTCCCGGTCGACCGGCGCCCAGCCTTCCTTCGGTTGCACGAAGATGAGGCCGTACATGCCATTGGAGATGTGCATCGGGACCGGTGCGGTCGCGCAGTGATAGACATAGAGGCCCGGCTTCATCGCGGTGAACGTGAACTGCGAGGAGTGTCCCGGCGCCGTGAAGGTGGAAGCCGCCCCGCCACCCGGCCCGGTCACCGCATGAAGATCGATGTTGTGCGGCATCTTCGAGTTCGGGTGGTTGTTGAGATGAAACTCCACCACGTCGCCCTCGCGCACGCGGATGAAAAGGCCCGGCACCTCGTCGCCGAAGGTCCAGAAGGTATAGTCCACGCCATCGGCCAGGCGTTTCGTCACCTCGGTCACTTCCAGATGAACGACAACTTTGGCCGGGGTCGTGCGCGTGATGAACGGCGGCACGAGGGGCGGCTTGGTGAGCACCGCTTTTTCCACGGGGAGATCGGCCGCAAGGACCGCGCCGCCGGTTTTCGCCACAACGGTTCCCTCGCTGGCCTGGAGCGACGCGCCCGCCCCCAGAAGAAGTCCTGCGATGAGGGAGAGGCGTAAGTTTGAGATCGGAGTTTTCATAGAGGTTGGATGCGGGGGGAGTCTAGCGGCCGGCGTTTTTTCCGCCTTGAGCGAGATCAAGACTTGGGGTTTTCGCAGGAGTACGGGGAAAGGACTGCGCCTGCTCGCTCACATTGTCCATGCCGCAGCCAGTCCCAAGACGAACACGACACCGAGCACGGCCTCCAGCATTCCGACAGTGCGGGCACGCCAGGCGGGACGAATCACCACGAGCAACGCCAGCGCGCGCAGGAAAAAAGCGGCCAGCGCCACGCCCGCGAACAGGGGCGCGCCGCCACGCGCGACGACGAAAACGGTGGCGAGCAGCGCGGCGCTGGAGGTGACGAGCGCCAAGCCGTTGCCGGATCGTCCCGTCTTGGCGCGGCGGAGAAAGGCGCGGACGCAAAGCACCGAGGGGACGCTCCGTCCGACCATGACAACGGCCAAAGCCGTCGCGGACAGCGGCGGCCATCCCGCTAAAATCGCCAGTGTCGCCGGAGTGAGCGCGAACGCCGCGGCGCCCGAGACTTCGGCCAGCTCCTCCCGGCCCGCTCCGTGCGCATCGAACCAGGCAAAGGCGGCGCCCGCTGCGGCGACGGGCAGCAGCCATATCAGCCACGCGGTTCCCCCGAGGCGGACTGCCGCCGCCCCGGCAAACAGCGCAGCTCCGGCGCAACCGGCGACCGTCCATGCCGCCGTCAGCCGCCGCGAGGCATCGACGCGGTGTTGTACTGCCATCCGCAACGGCCGGCGTGCAAAAAAACCGGCGGCCAGCGCCAAAGCGAGACACCCTCCGCCGGAGGAAGGGGCCACCAGCAACCCGAGCGCCAGGGGCTCGAAGGCGAGCGACCAGCTTCCATGCTCTTTCGGGCAGAGAAAATCCCGCCACCACAGTCCGATCCTGACACCGGGAAAAATGGCGGAGCTCATGGTGACAGTTTAGGCCGCGCCGCCGGCCAGGGCCTTGATCTGCGTCAACGCTGCGGGGAATTCACCGCGGCGACGCCGCCGTGCAGCCGCTCCCGGTAGACCGTGGGCGATTCGCCGGCGATGCGGCGGAAGACGCGGTTGAACTGGGAAAGCGATTGAAAGCCCACCTCGTAGGCCGCCTCGCTCACGCGCTTGTTGGCGTTCATCAGCAGCTGCTTCACCTTCTCGATTCGCACTCGCGCCAGATAGTCGGTGAACGTCATCCCGGTCGCCTTTTTGAAGCTCTTGCAAAAATAAAAAATGCTCATGTTCACCGCGCGCGCCACGCCGGAAAGCGACAGCTCCTCCGCGTGCCGCGCCATGATCAGCGCGCGGGCCTTCGTCATCGCGGGCGATCCCGCCGCATCGTTTTGCACCATGAGCTGGTTGCTGAGGACGGCGAGGTGCTGCCCGAAAATGGTGAGCAGCCGGAGGATTGACTCGTATTGTTTCGCGGTGACGACCCGGGCCTTGAAATAGGCCGTCTCCAGCTGCGCCTCGTCGGTCGCGCTTCCCCACCTGCGCAGTTGCCGGAGAGCGCGGGCAAAATCCGCTTTCGTCGGGGCGCGCAGGAGGACCTGCCCCGTCTGGAGAAACGCCACGAGCGTCTCCCCCACCCGGATCGGCACCGCGGAGTCCGAAAGGCCCGCAAAACATTTCAGGGTCTGCGGCTGGCGGCTCGACGCCTCCTCGACTTTTTTCTGGAGCTGGAGGCAGGCCGAGCACGAGTGGTTCGACTCCGCCATCAGCGCGCAAAAGGGATTTTCCTTCGGATCGCCGCGATGCGGAAGATCGAACACCTCCAGCGGCCGCAGGGTGAGCGGGAGTCCGGTCGCCTCGCGGAACGCCTTTTCGTAGTCCCGGAAAATCTGCGAGCGCCGCAGTTGCGCCACGAGCACCCGGCTTTGTTGGGCGTTGAACAGTCGGTCTGCCATGGCGTGGGAATCGCTAGGCCGCCGCGCCCCGCATCGGGAAGACGCGGGCTTGCGCCACATCGCGCCGGAGTTCCGGGCGAAAATCGGGATGGGAGATCGAAATCAACAGGTCGCTGCGCTCCCGCAGTGACTTGCCGTGCAGGTTCACCGCGCCGTGTTCCGTCACCACCCAGTGCACATGGCCGCGGGTGGTCACCACGCCGGCGCCCGCGTTGAGCTGCACGACCAGCCGGGAGATTTTTCCACCCGCCGCGGTCGAGGGCAGCGCGATGATCGGTTTGCCGCCCCGCGAGAGGGCGGCGCCGCGGATGAAATCCATCTGTCCCCCGATCCCGGAATAAATCTTGTGCCCGAACGAATCGGCGCAGACCTGGCCGGTGAGGTCGATCTGGATGGCGGAGTTCACGGCAACGACCTTGGGATTCTTGCGGATGACCGAGGTGTCGTTGGTCCAGTCGCAGGGATAAAAAGCCACCAGCGGGTTGTCGTGGACGAAATCGAAAAGCCGGCGCGAGCCGTTGATGAAACTCGTGATGATGCGTCCCTGGCCCACGGCCTTTTGCCGGTTGGTGACGGCACCGGATTCCACCAGGTCGACCACCCGGTCGGAAAACATCTCGGTGTGAATGCCGAGGTCGTGCTTGGTGTGGAGTCGCGCCAGCACGGCATCGGGAATGCCGCCAATCCCCATCTGCAGCGTCGAGCCGTCTTCAATCAGGTCGGCGACGAGTTCACCGATCCGGCCCTCGACCGCCGTTTCCGGTTCGGGGTGATGCTCGAGCAGCGGGCGGTCCGTCGCGATGAAGGCATGGATGCGCTCGAAGGGCACGAGATTGTTGCCGTGGGTGCGGGGCATCTGTTCGTTGATTTCCGCGATGACGAACCGGGCGGTTTCCGCGGCCGCCTTGGCTGCATCGCAGGAGGTGCCGAGCGAACACAGGCCGTGCGCGTCGGGCGGCGAGACCTGCAGAAACGCCACGTCCAGCTTCACGGCGCCGGAAAGAAACAAGCCGGGAATGTCCGAGAGGAAAATCGGCACGAAGTCCGCGCGGTTCTCGGCGATCGCCTGTCGCAAGGGCGCACCGGTGAAGAGCGACACCGAACGAAACTCCTCCTCGCGGCCGGGCGCGGCAAAGGGCGCGGGGCCCGCCGTGTGCAGGTGGTAGAGCCGGACTTTCGCCAGGTCGCGCCGCGCACACAGCGCGTCGAGGAGCGGCGTCGGAGTCGCGCAGGCCCCGTGGATGAAAACGTTGGTCTCGCTCCGCACGACGGCGACAACGTCGGCCGCGGAGAGCGCTCGGGATTTCCATGGGTGCAGCATAGGCGATGGGGTGATGGACGAATGCTGATCCGTCTGTTTTTTCGGGGGAAGCACCGACCCTGCGCACGATCTGCGAAGCATTGCGCGTATTTTGACCGCTCCGGTCGGGCGGAAAATCGCGGTCCAAAAAAGCCGGCGCAACGAATGCGCACCCTCTCGCAATCGATGCGAAGCCCGCGACGGGCGATCCCGGTAGACTGGGGCATGACGACTTACCACCTCATGCAGGGGACGCCGGCCGAACTGGCCCGCGACCGCGCGCTTTGGTCGGCGTCGAAACTCAACCCGCCCACCGGATCATCCCGGTACCCCGGTGCGCGGCGCTCCCGAAGAGTCCTGGTCGCGGCCGCCGTGTTCTCCAGCCTGTGCCACGCGGGAATTTTTTTCGGCATTGGTCCTCCGAAAAAGAAAGCCGGCCCGCCCGTCCAGGAACAGGTGATCGAGCTCTCCCTCACGATGCCAAACCTCAAGGAGCTCGAGGAGCCGGAGCCCGACCCGGTCGACAACTCGGGCGAAGCGCTCGATTTCGGCGTGGTGGTGCCGATGCAGATGGACCTGCCTCGCCTGCCGCAGATCGGCGATTTCGTGCAGCAGCTCGATTTCTCCACCTTCGAGAAACCCGACCCGAATCAAAGCAAGATGTGGGCGATCCCCGGCGCGATCCGCCGCGGCGGAAAAATCGGCGACGGCATGGGAAATATTTTCAACCTGAAGGACCTCGATCGCCCGCCGGAACCGGTGTTGCAGCCGGCGCCGGTGTATCCCGCCAACCTCCGGAAGGAGGGCCTGCGCGCCACCGTGATGGTCGAGTTCATCGTGGACACCGTGGGCAACGTCGTGAACGCCACGGCGGCGGACAGCTCCCACATGGGGTTTGAAAGTGCCGCGGTCACGGGCGTCCTCAAATGGAAGTTCCGGCCGGGAATGCGCGCCGGCCGGAAAGTGAACACCCGCCTCCAGGTCCCGATTATTTTCAGCGTGCGGGACGACCTCGACTGACTTTGCCGATGAAACCTTTTTTTCCCCGCGATCGTGTTGCCGTGCTGGGCGGCGGACTCACCGGCCTGACGGCCGCGTGGCACCTGCGCCGCGCGGGCATGGAGCCCGTGGTCTTCGAAAAATCCGCACGGGTGGGCGGGGCGATCGGTACCCAGTGCAGTGAGGGATGGATGCATGAGCTCGGCCCCAATTCGTTGCTCGAGGGCTCTCCCGAAGTCGCCGCATTCGTGGAAGCGATCGGCCTCGCGGACCGCCGCGTTTACGCCGCGCCGGAAGCCAGGCAGCGCTACATCGTTCGCGACGGCCGGCTGGTGGCCATGCCGATGTCGCCGCTTGGGTTCGTGACGACGCCGCTTTTTTCGCTTCCCGCAAAATTGAAACTCCTCGGCGAGCCGTGGCGGTCGCGCAGCCCGGCCGACCGCGAGGAAAGCGTGGCGGAATTTGTCGAGCGGCGGCTCGGGCGCGAGTTCCTCGACTACGCGATCAATCCTTTCGTCGGAGGCGTGTACGCCGGCGATCCCGCCGGGCTTTCGGTGCGTCACGCGTTTCCCAAGCTGCACGCGCTGGAACAGGAGCACGGCTCGCTGATCCGCGGCGCGCTCAAGCGCCGCAACACGAGCGGCGGTCCCAAGGGCCGGATTTTTTCGTTTCAAGGGGGATTGAGCGAACTGCCCGATGCACTCTCGCGGGATCTGGGGGACGCGGTTCGCCTCCGCACTGCGGTCAACCGCGTGCGCCGGACGGAGGAAGGCTGGAAAATCACCCACGAGAGCGGCGGCCAGTGGTTCGACGACGAATTTTCCGCGGTGCTCTGCGCGCTGCCGGCGGGCGCACTCGCCTCCCTGCATTGGGACGGCGTCCCCGTCGCCCGACAGCTGGACGGGCTGCGCGAAATTCAACATCCGCCGGTCGTCTCCGTTTTCACCGGCTACCGGCGCAGCGACGTGCGGCATCCTCTCGACGGCTTCGGGGTCCTCGTGCCCGAGATCGAACACCGGCAGATCCTCGGCACCCTTTTTTCCAGCACGTTGTTTCCCGGCCGCGTGCCGGAGAATCGCGTCGCATTCACCTCCTTCGTCGGCGGAACCCGCCAGCCGGAGCTGGCCGGACTGGAGGACCGCGAGATTTTGCGCCTGGTGCAGGACGAGCTCACGGAGCTCGTCGGCGTGGCGGCATCGCCCGTTTTCACGCACGTGCAGCGCTGGCCGCACGCGATCCCGCAATACACCCTCGGCTACCAGCGCTTCAAGGATACGATCGCCGCGGTGGAAGCGTCCGCGCCCGGCCTTTTCATCGGCGGCAACTGCCGCGACGGCATCTCGCTCCCGAACTGCATCGAATCAGGGCGGCGGCTGGCGCAAAACGCCGTGACCGCAGTCTCGGAAAAAAATGCGGCGCGGTCCTGCGTCAGCCTTTAACCCGCCGCTCCCCGAGGCGGATCACACCGCCGCGGCGCTTCGTTCGCCGGTGCGGATGCGAATGACCTCCTCCAGGGGAATCACGAAAATCTTCCCGTCGCCGATGCGGCCCGTGCGCGCGGTTTTCAGGATGACCTCGATCACGCTCCCCGCCATCTCATCGGACACCGCGACATCGAGCCGGACTTTCGGCAGGCTGCGAACGTCGTATTCGGTCCCGCGGTAGATCTCGGTATGCCCCTTCTGCCGGCCGTGTCCCTTCACGTCGGTGATCGTCATGCCTTCGATCCCGATTTCGTGCAGCCCGGTTTTAACGTCGTCCACCTTGAACGGCTTGATGATCGCGGTGATGAGTTTCATGGACTGAACGGGAGTTCAGAGGCGCGCGATGAGCAGTTCCTTCTGGAAAAGCAGCTCCTTCGGGAGGTCGTTGTACAGCCGGAGGAACAATTCATCCTGCAACAGGATCTCGCGTTTCCACTCCTCGACGTCGATCGAGAGCGCGCGTTCCAGGTCGTCGCGGTCATAGCCGGGCAGGCCGTCGAGCGTGATGTCCTTCGTCCAGGGCATCCAACCGAGCGGCGTTTCCTCGGCGCCGACGGTGCCCTGCGCGCGGTCGACGATCCATTTCAGCACGCGCATGTTTTCCCCGTAGCCCGGCCAGAGGAATTTCCCGTCCGCGCTTTTCCGAAACCAGTTCACCTGAAAAATCTTCGGCGGCCGCTTGATGAGCTTCCGCATTTTCAGCCAGTGGCCGAAGTAGTCGCCCATGTTGTAGCCGCAGAACGGCAGCATCGCCATCGGGTCGCGCCGCACCTGGCCGACCGCCCCGGCGGCGGCGGCGGTGGTCTCCGAACCCATCGTGGCGCCGACGAACACCCCGTGGATCCAGTTGAATGCCTGGAAAACGAGCGGCATGGTCGAGGCGCGCCGGCCGCCAAAGATGATCGCGCTGATCGGCACGCCCTGCGGGTCGTTCACCTCGGGCGCGAGCATGGGGTTGTTGCGCATCGGCGCGGCGAACCGGCTGTTCGGGTGCGCAGCTTTTTCCTTGGACGCGGGAGTCCACGGGTTGCCCCGCCAGTCGGTGCATCGCGCGGGAGGCGGACCGTCCATGCCCTCCCACCACACGTCGCCATCCTCGGTAAGCGCGACATTCGTGAAGATCGTGTCGCGGGCGATCGTCTTCATCGCGTTCGGGTTGGACTTGTAGTTCGTCCCCGGGGCGACGCCGAAATAACCGGCCTCCGGATTGATCGCGTAAAGCCGGCCGTCCGCGCCCGGTTTCATCCAGGCGATGTCGTCGCCGACCGTGTGCACCTTCCACCCCTCGAAACCCGCGGGCGGAATCATCATCGCGAAATTGGTTTTGCCGCACGCGCTGGGGAAGGCCGCGGCGACATAGGTTTTTTCGCCGCTGGGCGCCTCAACGCGGAGGATCAGCATGTGCTCGGCCATCCAGCCCTCCTTGCGTCCGAGCCACGAACCCAGCCGCAGCGCCAGGCATTTTTTGCCGAGGAGCACGTTGCCGCCGTAGTTCGAGCCCACGGAGATGATCGCGTTCTCCTGCGGGAAGTGCGCGATGAAGCGCCGCTCCTTGTTTCCGTCGAGCATGCAATGCAGCCCCCGGTTGAAATCGTCGCTCCCGCCCAGCTGGCGCCACGCGACGTCGCCCATGCGGGTCATCACGCGCATGCTGAGGACGACGTAGATCGAATCGGTGAGCTCGACGCCGACTTTCGTCATCGGCGATCCCACCGGTCCCATGAGATACGGGACCACGTACATCACGCGGCCCTTCATCGCGCCCTCGCACAGCGGGCGGAGCTTGGCGTGCATTTTCGCCGGCTCCATCCAGTTGTTGGTGGGTCCGGCCTCGTCGCTCGTCTCGGTGCAGACAAAGGTGAACTCCTCCACCCGGGCGACGTCGTCGGGGTTCGAGCGGTGGTAGTAGCAACCCGGGCGCTTCTCCTGGTTCAACGTGAGCAGGATGCCCTTCTGCACCGCCTCGGCGGTGAGCGCGCGTTTTTCGAGCTCCGATCCGTCGCACCACACGGTGCGTTCGGGCGTGCAGAGCGCGGCCATTTCCTCGACCCATGCACGAACGGCGGCATTGGGCCCGGCAGCGGCCACAAGGCGGGATTCGACCACGGCGCCCGCCGGACCGGCGGGCGAAATTGGGAGCGCATTCATCGTGGACCAAGGTTAGCAGACCGGCCCGGTTCTGCTGCGCGTCAGTTGGTGAACCCTCAGCACTTTTTGCCGGAGCCGTGCCCGGATGGGCCTGCCCGGTGGCGGCCCGGACAAAATATGCGCGCGAACTTGCAACACATACCGTGCAACGCGAGGGGCGGACGTGCTAGGATGCAGGTCATGGACTGGCTCATCACTCTCTTCCAACAGGACTCCGTGGCGCATTCGATCGTCGTGATCGGGCTGGTGATCGCGGTCGGGCTGGCGCTGGGACACATCAAGGTGCTGGGCATCGGCCTCGGCGTGGCGGGCGTGTTGTTCGCCGGGCTGATCAGCTCGCATTTCGGGCTGACGGTGAACCACCACGTGCTCGAATTCGTCCGGGAGCTCGGGCTCGTGTTCTTCGTCTTCACGATCGGGCTGCAACTGGGGCCCGGTTTCTTCGCCTCGCTCAGGCGGCAGGGCCTGAAGATGAACGCCATGGCCGCCGCCATCGTTCTCCTCGGCGCGGGGACCGTGTTGCTCATTCACCGGTTCGCCGGCGTGGCGCTGCCGGCGGCCCTGGGACTCTTCTCCGGCGCGACGACTAACACGCCGAGCCTCGCCGCCTCCGGACAAGTGTTGCGCCAGCTCCCCGGAATCTCGGAGGAACTGCTCCGGCTGCCCGACCTCGCGTATGCGATTGCCTACCCTTTCGGCATCATCGGCACGATTCTCGTCATGGTCGCGATCCGCGGGATGTTTCGCATCGACGTGGAGGCGGAAAAACGCGTGCTCAAGGAAAAGTCCGCGGCGGAACGGCGCGACATCCAGACGCTCGTGCTTCGCGTCACGAATCCGAACCTCGCCGGCGTCGCCATCGGGGCCATCCCCGCGTTGAAGGAAGCCGGGGCGGTGGTCTCCCGCATCTCGCGCGGCGGGGTCGCCGAGGTGGCGCGACCCGACATGGCTCTCGCGCTGGGCGACGAGATTCTCGCCGTCGCCTCGCCCGCGGGGCTGGAAAAACTCCGTCTTGTCATCGGCCAGGCGAGTGCGGTGGACCTGCGCACGGCGCCAGGCAACGTCGATGTCCGGCGCGTGCTCGTCACGAGTCGCACGGCGCTCGGCAAAACCGTCGATGAACTCGATCTCGTGCGGCGCTTCGGGGTCAACGTCACGCGGATCGCGCGCGGCGACCAGCAGTTCACCCCGACCGACTCGCTCCGACTCCAGTTCGCGGACACGCTCACGATCGTGGGCCCGCGGGACCAGTTCGCAGAGGCGGAAAAGGTGCTCGGCAATTCGCCGAAGGAACTGAACCAGCCGAACCTCGTGCCCATTTTCATCGGCATCATGCTGGGAGTGCTCCTCGGCTCCGTGCCGTGGTTCGTGCCCGGATTGCCGGCGCCGGTGAAACTGGGTCTCGCCGGCGGGCCCTTGATCGTGGCGATCCTCCTCGCGCGGCTGGGCCACTGGGGGCCGCTGGTCTGGTACATGCCGCCGAACGCGAACTACATGCTGCGTGAAATCGGCATCGCCCTGTTTCTCGCCTGCGTGGGGCTGAAGTCCGGCGACTCGTTCGTCCGCATCCTGAGCGGCGGCGACGGCCTGCGCTGGATTCTCTGCGGCGCCCTCATCACCGTCGTGCCACTCCTCCTCGTCGGCGTCCTCGCGCGCGCGGTCTGGAAGATGAACTACATCCGCCTTTGCGGCCTGCTCGCGGGGAGCATGACCGATCCGCCCGCCCTCGCGTTTGCCACCTCGCTTTCCGGCAGCGAGGACGTGGCGCTTTCCTACGTGACGGTTTATCCGCTCACGATGATTCTACGCGTGTTCTGCGCCCAGTTGCTCGCGTTGTTCTTCATGGCGTAGCCGGACCGGATTGCAGCCCGCCCCCGTCACGCCCCACCCGCTGCGGCGCGGGAGTTTCGTTGAAAACGTGCGCACAGGCCGGGCTGCAGAACTCCAGCCGGCCGTGCTCCGAATAGACGCACATGAAGTGACGCTCCGCGGTGTCGCGCCCGCAGACGGCGCATACCGGGCGGTCGAAGGGGATGGAGAGGGCGACCATGAGCGGGGCGCTGTGCGCTCATACCGCCCAACTTTGCAGCGTGCGGATGTAGTTGGCGCGTTCGAAGGCCGAGGCATCGGGGCAGCCCAACAGATTCAAGCGGCCGCGGAACTGGTCGATCGCGGTGTAACCGTGCGTGCTCATCCACGAAAGGAGGCCCGGGCCCAGGGTGGCCAGCAGCGCAGGCCCGTGCCGCAACAGCGCCGACACCAGCTGCACCGTGTGCGCGCCGGTTAAAAGCGCCTTCACGATATCGTCGGCGGTGTGAAACCCTCCGGTCGCCGCCAGCGAACCGCGCAGGTGGGGCGAGAGAATGGCGAGCCAGCGCAGGCGCAGCAGGATGTCCTCGGACGTGGAAAGCCGCAGATGCGTGCGCACCTCGATCGCGGCGGTATCGATGTCGGGTTGATAAAACCGGTTGAACAACACGACGCCCGCGGCGCCCGCCAGTTCCAGCGCCACCACCAGCTGGGCCAGCGCGGTGTGGAAGGGCGACAGCTTGACGACGACGGGAATTTTAACGCTGCCGGCAATGACCCCAAGCGTCGCCAGCATCTCGGCCTCGATCTGATCCGCGATGACCGCCACGTCGGTCACCACGCGATAGAAATTCAGCTCGATCGCGTCCGCGCCGGCGCTCTCGAGCCGGGCGGCATAGTTGGTCCAGTTTCCCGGGCGGGTTCCGTTGAGGGACGCGATAACCGGGATGGAAACGTTCTGCTTCAGATACTCCACCTGCCGGAGGTAACTTTCCGGCGAGAGCTGGTAGTCCGCGATCTCCGGAAACTCCGTCAAGTCGCACGCCAGGGGGCGCACCGGCGGGGGCGGGTGGTGACCCTCGATTTGCTCTTCAAACAGCGAGCGCATCACGAGCGCCCCGGCCCCGAAATCCTGGAGTTTTTGGGCGAGATACGCGCTGTCACAAAAGGGCGAGGCTCCGACGACAAACGGGGAGCAGAGCTCGAGCCCGAGATAATTGGTCGCGAGATTCATGGGGTAAGGGGGACGCACAGAATATGTCCCTTTCCCCGCGAAACCGCTGCGCGCGGGTTGTGATTCAACACGCAGCCATTGCCGGACGCGAAGCCGCGTCAATTGATGTCGGCGCCCTCGTAGAGGATGCTCGTCGCCACGAGGACGACGCCGATGCACAACGCGTCGGCGGCGATGTGACTGAGTCTGAAACCGTAAAGTCCGGCGAGTCTCCACACGGCCAGCTCCCCGACGGCGACGGCGGCGATGAGCGCGAAAAGAAACCAGTATCCATTGAAGGTGCGGATGGTTTTCATGGGAGTTTTGGCGGCGA
Source organism: Opitutaceae bacterium (assembly GCA_036261745.1). GTDB lineage: Bacteria > Verrucomicrobiota > Verrucomicrobiia > Opitutales > Opitutaceae > DATAKE01. The sequence goes on along the minus strand of DATAKE010000114.1, from coordinate 50,184 downwards.
GGCCGGAAGCGGCGCACCGCGTGGGGCGAGTATCGCCCGGATCCCCCCGGCGCGCCCGGCGTCGATTGGCTTTTATCACGCAAAGATTGCCCGCGCGAAAAGCGCAGCCGCGGCGGAACCGGACAAAAAACGCGGGGCTTGGAACAAGAAACGCCGGGGGGATCCGGCGCTCCGCGGGGTAGTATCGGCACCGCGACTCACGTCGAGCCACGGGTAGAAAATCAAAGGCAAAACCACCATGAAAAATACCAAACTCATCCTCCTCGCGGGCCTGCTCGCCATCGGCGCTTCGCTGGCACTCGCCGGTCCCGGACCGCAATTCTGGCAGGAGCAAACCCGCCGCGCCGAGGAACGGGCTAAAGCCACCGCCCCGGTCACGCCACAAACGGTCACGGCCGACAAGGTCGCAGCCGATGCCGGTTGTTGCGTCACCTGCAGCCGCTGCAGCCCGGGCACGCCCGCACAACCGTCCAAGTCCTGAGCGGGATCACCCCGCCCGAAACACTCCGGCCCCGATCGTGGGGCTGGAATTTCCGTTTAAACGAACCCGATCCCCTCTACGGAAATAACGTCTGTTCATCCCATCCCCGATTGGTGCGGATGAAAATCCGGCGTTCGTGCTGCCGAAACGGCCGCTCGATCCAAAATTCCATCGTCGAGGGTATCACCCGATAACCCGACCAGTGCGGAGGACGCGGCACCGGGCCCACCCCGAATCGCAAGGCCGCCGCAGCCACCGCCGCCTCCAGCGCAAACCGGTGCGGCATGGGCGTCGATTGCACCGACGCCCAGGCCCCGAGCTGGCTCAGCCTCGGTCTCGTCCCGAAATAAGCGTCGGCCTCCGCCTCGCCCGCCGGCTCCACCCGCCCATGCACCCGGACCTGCCGCGCCAGCGGCGCCCAGTGGAAGCACAGCTCGGCTTCCGGATTGGCCTCGAGCTGGCGCGCTTTGGGACTCGTCAGGTTCGTGAAGAAAAGAAAGCCGCGCCCGTCGACGCCCTTCAGCAGGACCATCCGCACCGCGGGGCGCCCGGCGCGATCCGCGGTGGCGAGCGCCATCGCGGAAGCATCCACGATGCCCGGATGCTGCTGCGCCTCGGCATACCATTGCTGGAATAAACCAATGGGATCGTCGGTCATCGCAATCGGGCAGCGGACGCGGCGCGTCAGATCGTGCGCGAGTGCTCCCTGCCACCCGCTGAGAGTGTCGGATCGAAACGCATCGCCACCACGCGCAACAGCGGCACGCCCGCGCGGGTGACTTCTATCCCCTCCTCCGTGCGCACCACCAACCCGTCGGCCACCAGGTCGTCGAGCGAGGCGATCTCCGCCGCGTAGTTCTCCGCGAACGGCACGCCGAGCAGCAGCGTCATCCGGGCGAAACCCAGCCGGCGATCACACATCAGCCGCATGATCACGGTGCGGCGGCGTTGATCCTCCTCCGTCAGCCTCAGCCCGCGCTCGATGGGCAGCCGCCCCGCGTCCAGCGCCGCGCGCCATTCCGGCAGCGTTTTGAAATTCTGCCGGTAGCTATCCGGGGTGGACGAGATCGCCGAGATTCCGAAGCTGTAGAGCGAGGCTCCCGCCTGCGTGGTGTATCCCTGGAAATTGCGGTGCAGCGTTCCGGCCCGCTGCGCCACCGCGAGCGAATCGTCCGGCCGCGCAAAATGATCGAGCCCGATGTCGATGAACCCGGCGGCGGTGAGTCGTTCGTGCGCCACGGCGAACATGCCGAGCTTGGCCTCCGCATCGGGCAGCTGGTTCCGATCGTCGAAGATTTTTTGCGCGGGTTTGATCCACGGGACGTGGGCGTAGCTGAAGATCGACAACCGGTCGGGCCGGAGGCTGAGCACGTCGTCGATCGTACGGGAAAATGACTGCGGCGTCTGGAACGGGAGCCCGTAGATCAGATCGACGTTGATGGAATCGAAGCCCGCCGCCCGCAGCCAGGCGAACGCCGCCTCGTTCATGCGCTGCGGCTGGATCCGGTGAATGGCCAGCTGCACCTGCGGGTTGGTGTCCTGCACGCCCAGCGAGGCGCGGTTGGCGCCGATCTCGTGCAACGCCCGCACATGCTCCTCCGTCAGCCGGCGCGGGTCGACCTCCACGCCGAATTCACAATCCGGCGCGCGATGGGGAAAAATTTCGCGGATGAGGGCGCCCAGCCGCCGCAGTTCGTCCGGCGGAAAAAATGTCGGGGTCCCTCCACCGAGATGAATCTGGGTCACGACCCGCGACCGGTCCATCTGCGCGGCGGTGAGCCGCATCTCGCGGGCGAGGTCGTCGAGATACTCCGCCGCCGAGGCGCGGCGCCGCGTGATCACCGTGTTGCAGCCGCAAAACCAGCAGCGCGTTTCGCAGAAAGGGAGATGGAAATAGAGCGAGATCGGCCGTTTTCCGCCCGCCTCGCCATTGGAGGCGCCCGCCTGGTTGTCGTCCGCAACCGCCTCCTCCAGACCGAGCGTTTCCAGGTCCGTCGTGAATTTGGTCGCCGGGGGATATGACGTGTACCGCGGTCCGGCGATCGAATGACGCCGGATCAAATCGACGTCGAGCGGGACGCTTCCGCCCGCAACCGGTTCGTGAGGCGAAATCATGACGAGGTGTCCAATCCCGTTCGGATCGCGCTCCGGTTACGCGCCGCCGCCGCCGCCGGCCGCCTTGGGCAGATCTACCGCGAGTTCGACGGGATGGGGATGATGCTTGAGATGTCTGGCCGCGCCCGCCGCGCCGGTGAGGGCGCGCTCCAGCTTGTCGACGGCCGCATTGATCGCCGCCTCCGGGTGGGAGCCGCTCGCGTGAACCACGTGGTCGGGCCCCGCATGTTCCGCGGTGGCGCGCGCGGAAAAATGCGGCGCGCCCGAATGCGGCGTCTCGCGTTTCAGATGGAGGCGCACGAGATGAACCCGCGGATGTTCATGGCGCAGCAGCTTGGCCGCTTTGCCATCGGCATAGTCGATGAGGTCGAGACTCGTGAGAAAGCCTTCAGTCGAGAGCAGGATTTTTGGGGATGATGTATTCATCGGCAGGAGTCTAGGCGCTTCACCGGAAACCGGCTCCGCAATCCTTGCCGCTCGCTGACCGGATATTGCGGACCTGGCCCGGCGCGCGCGCCTGCAGGTACCGTTCGATCCCGAGCGCCGCCCTGCGGCCGTCGCGCACGGCGTGCACGACGAGGCTGGCTCCGCGCGCCGAATCGCCGCCCGCGAAGACACCCGGCTCGCTCGTCATGAGGTTTCCGTCCACGCGGAGGCCGCCCCACTCGTTCCTCGCGATCGCGGCGAATTCGCTCCCGGCCGGAAACGGGACGGGATCGAAGCCGTACGCCACAAGCAGCAGATCGGCCCGCACGGTGAACTCGGACCCCGGCACCGCGCGCGGTTTGCGCCGGCCCGACGCATCGGCTTCGCCCAGCTCCATGCGCACGCAGCGGACGGCCGCGATGGCGCCCCCGGGCCCGGCGATCAGCGCGACGGGGTTGACGAGAAATTCAAACCGCGCGCCTTCCTCAAGCGCGTTGGCGTATTCCTTCCGGCTGCCGGGCATGTTCGCGAGGTCGCGGCGGTAGAGGCACACCGCCTCCCGCGCGCCGCTGCGCAACGCCGTCCGCAGGCAATCCATCGCGGTGTCGCCGCCACCGATCACCGCGACGCATTTCCCCGCCACGTCAACCGGCGCCGGATCCACCAGCGGCGACTCCACGTTCTTCTGAATCAGGAAAGGCAGCGCCGCGACCACCCCGCTCAGTTCCGCACCGGGAATATCGAGCGGTTTCGCCCGCTGGGCGCCGACCCCGAGAAAAATCGCATCGAAGTCGCGCCGCAGGTCGGCGAGCGAGACATCCCAGCCCACCTTCACCCCGAGCCTGAACTTCACGCCGCGCCGCACGAGCAGGCCGATCCGCCGGGCGACAATCTCCTTGTCGAGCTTGAAGGCCGGGATGCCGTTGACGAGCAGACCGCCGGGAATCAGCTGCGACTCGAAAACGGTGACCTCGCAGCCGCGCTGCACCAGTTCGTCGGCGCACGCCATCCCGCCTGGTCCGGAGCCGATGACCGCCACGCGGAATCCATTCGGGGGCGCGTGGACGATGTCGACCGCCTGCCGCGCGAGGGCGTAGTCGTTGATGAACCGCTCGATCGCGCCAATCGCCACCGGCTGCGTGCGGGCGTTCAGGATGCAGGCTCCCTCGCACAGTTTTTCCTGGGGGCAAACCCGCGAGCAAATTTCCGGGAGGTTGCTCGTCGAGCGCGACACCGCCGCCGCCTCGAGGAAAAGCCCCTGCGCGGCCAGCGCGAGCCACTCCGGAATGCGGTTCGCCAGCGGACACCCCTGCATGCACAGCGGATCCGGGCACTGGATGCAGCGGCTCGCCTGCGCGCGAACCGTCGCCTCATCGAAGTTGGCATAGATCTCCCCGAAGTCGCAGACGCGCTGCTCCGCCGAGCGCTTCGGCGGCGCCTCGCGGGCGATCGACGACCACGCGTATTTGGCGGGAACGGTCAGCGGGGCGGGGTCGGCCATAAAAATCGCCCGCGGTTTTCGCTACACCCTCCAGCTCTGCAAAATTTTCTGGTAGTTCGCGCGCTCGAACGCCGCGGGATTCGGGCAGCGCCGCAGGTTCATCGCGCCGCGAACCTGGTCGATGTTTTCGTAACCATGCTCGCCCATCCATTGCCGCAGGCCGTTGAGCAGCGTCCCCAGGAAACGCGGGCCGTTCTTCAGCAGCACCGAGACGACCTGCACCGCGTGGGCGCCGGCGAGGACCGCCTTGACCACATCCTCCGACCGGTGGACGCCGCCGCTGGCGGCGAGCGAGCCGCGCAGGTGCGGCGACACGATGGAGAGCCAGCGCAGGCGCAGCAGGAGCTCGGTGGAGTCGGAGAGTTTCAGCAGCGGCTGCGCCTCCAGCTCCTCGATGTTGAAGTCCGGCTGATAAAACCGGTTGAACATCACAACGCCCGCGGCGCCGGCATGCTCGAGGGCCTTCGTGAAATGCGCGGGCGAGGAGTGAAAGGCGGAGATTTTGACCGCCACCGGAATTTTCACGGAGCCGGCCACGGTGCGCACCGTCTCGAGCATGTCGGCCTCGACTTCATCCGCCGCGACGCCCGGGTCGGTCACGAGTTGATAGAGGTTGAGCTCGATCGCATCCGCCCCGGCGAGCTCGAAGCGGCGGGCATAGTCCGTCCAGCCACCCGGCCGGCAGCCGTTGAGCGAGGCGATGACGGGAATCTGGAGCGAGGCTTTCAGATGTTCGAGCTGGCGCAGGTATTGATCGGGAGGCAGCTGGTATTCGTCGTAGTTGGGGAAATAGGAAACGCCCTCCGCATGGCTGTTGGCGGACGCCTCCACGTGATGCACGAGCGCATTCTGCTCGGCGTCCACCTGCTCCTCGAAAAGCGAACGCATCACGAGCGCGCCCGCGCCGGCGTCCTGAAGCTGGTGCGCAATGTGGGTGTTGTCGCAGAAGGGCGACGCGCCCACGACGAGGGGATTCGCCAGTTTCAGGCCGAGATAATTTGTCGTCAGGTTCATGGGGCGGGGGCGTTGGGGCCGTTCGATGCGGCGGCGGGGACGGGGTTGGCGGGTTTCGGCTGGGCGAGTTTTTGATAGAGCGCGTAGTGCTCCCGCACCTGGATCTGCGCCCGGGCGGCGAGCTCGGTGGCGCGCTCGGGCGCGACGTTCTTCAAAATTCCGAAGCGCGTCTCATTCGCCATGAACTTGTCGAGCGAGAGTTTCGGCGCCGGCGAATCGAGCTTGAGTGCGACCTCGCCTTTTTCCGCGAGCCGCGGGTCGTAGCGGAAGAGCGGCCAGTACCCGGTGTCGACGGCGAGCTTCTGCTGTTCGAGGCCGAGGTGCAGGGGAAAGCCGTGGGCAATGCAGTGCGAATACGCGATGACGAGCGCGGGCCCGTTGTAGGCCTCGGCTTCGCGCAGCGCGGTGACGGTCTGGCTGTCCTTTGCACCGAAGGCGACACGGGCGACGTAAACGTGGCCGTATTGCATGGCGATCAGCGCAAGATCTTTTTTCGCGGTCCCCTTCCCGCCGGAGGCGAACTTCGCGACCGCGCCCATCGGCGTGGACTTGGAGGATTGCCCGCCGGTGTTGGAGTAAACCTCGGTGTCGAGCACGAGCACCTTCACGTTGGCGCCGGACGCGAGCACGTGATCGAGCCCGCCGTAGCCGATGTCGTAGGCCCAGCCGTCGCCGCCGACGATCCACACCGATTTCTTCACGAGGTCGTCAGCCAGGACATCGAGACGGCGCGCGTCCGGGCCGTCGATCTGGCGGAGTGCCTCCCGCAGGGCGGTCACACGCACCCGCTGCGCGGCGATCCCGGCTTCGGACGTTTGATCCGCGGCGAGCAGTTCGCGGGCGAGATCGGGGCCGAGGCGCGCCACGTGTTTTTGCAGGAGGGCAATGGCGGAGCGGCGGCGTTGCTCGACCGCGAGGTGAAGACCGAGACCGAACTCGGCGTTGTCCTCGAAGAGTGAGTTGGCCCACGCGGGGCCGCGGCCGGCGCTGTTGCTGCAATAGGGAGTCGTCGGGAGGTTGCCGCCGTAGATGGAGGAGCAGCCGGTGGCGTTCGCGATCAGCAGGTGGTCACCGACGAGCTGGGTGAGCAGCTTGAGATAAGGTGTCTCGCCGCACCCGGCGCATGCGCCGGAAAACTCGAACAGCGGCTGCATGAACTGCGTGCCTTTCACGGTCGTGGCGTCGAGCCGGGTGCGATCGGGATCGGGCAGCCCGAGGAAAAAATCCCAGTTCGCCCGCCCGTCCGCGAGGCGCGGGGGCTGCGCCTCCATGTCGATCGCCTTGTGGCGCGGATTGGTTTTGTCCTTCGCGGGGCAGACCTGCACGCAGAGCGAGCAGCCGGTGCAATCCTCCGGCGCAACCTGGAGGGTGTAGCGCTGGCCGGGGATGTCGTTCGAACGAAAGGGCGTGGACAGAAAACCCGGCGGTGCGCCATCGAGCGTCGCAGGCTCGACGAACTTGGCGCGGATGGCGGCGTGCGGGCACACGAGCACGCACTTGTTGCACTGGATGCAGAGCGCGGGATCCCACACCGGGATTTCGAGCGCGATGTTGCGTTTCTCGAAACGTGCGGTGCCGGTCGGCCAGCACCCGTCGAGCGGGATCGCGCTGACGGGCATGAGATCGCCCTCCTCGGCGAGGAGCCGGGCGGTGACACGCTGGACGAACTCGGGCGCGCCCGGATAGCTCGGCGGAATCGTCGCCACCGAGTCCGCCTCGATGTCGGCGGGAATCGCCACCTCCTGCAGGCCGGCGAGCGCGGCGTCCACGGCGGCGTAGTTCATCTTCACGATCTGCTCGCCCTTTTTCCCGTAGGTTTTGTCGATCGCCTTTTTGATCTGACGGATCGCCTCCTCCTGCGGCAGCACGCCGGAGAGCGCGAAGAAGCAGGTCTGCAACACGGTGTTCGTGCGGCGGCCCATGCCGCTGGCCTGCGCCACGGCGGTGGCGTCGATCACGAAGAGCCGGAGTTTTTTCGCGATGAGGGTGTTCTGCCAGTCGCGCGGGAGTTTCTTCCAGGTCTCCTGCGGACCGTGGCCGGAATTCAGCAGCACGATGGCGCCCGGCGCCGCATAGCGCAGCACATCGGTGCGGCCCACGAAACTGAACTGGCTGCACGCCACGAAATCCGCCTGCCGGATAAGATACGGCGCGTGAATCGCGCGCGGGCCGAAGCGGAGGTGCGAGATCGTCATCGAGCCCGATTTCTTCGAGTCGTAGACGAAATAGCCCTGGGCGAAGTTCGCGGTCTGTTCGCCGATGATCTTGATCGAGTTTTTGTTGGCGCCGACCGTGCCGTCCGCGCCCAGCCCGACGAACACGCACCGCCGCACCTCCGCCGCCTCGAGGTCGAACTCGGCGTCAAAGGGCAGCGAGGTGCCGGTGACATCGTCGAGGATGCCAATCGTGAAATGATTCCGCGGCTCCCATTGCGCGAGGTGGTGAAACACGGCCCGCGCCATGCCCGGGGTGAATTCCTTTGAGCCGAGCCCGTAGCGGCCGCCGACGACGCGCGGCGAGCCGGCGAGCGACGAGCGGGTTTCCGCCAGCGCGGCGACGACGTTCAGGTAGAGCGGCTCGCCGATCGAACCGGGCTCCTTCGTGCGATCCAGCACCGCAATCGCCTTCACGGATTTCGGCAGGGCCGCCAGAAAGGTCTTCAGGTGAAACGGCAGAAACAACCGCACCGCGAGCACGCCGACTTTTTCCCCGCGCGCCACGAGCCAGTCCACCGTCTCGGCAATCGTCTCGATGCTGCTGCCCATCGCGATGATCACGCGCTCGGCCTCCGCGTGCCCATGATAGTCGAACAGGTGGTAGCTGCGGCCGGTGACGGCGGCGAACTTGTCCATCGTCTCCTGCACGACCGCGGGCAGCGCGTCGTAGAAGCGGTTCACGGCTTCGCGACCTTGAAAATACACGTCGGGATTCTGGGCCGTGCCGTGGACCGTCGGCTTGTCGGGCGTCATCGCGCGGCGGCGGAAGGAAGCGATGTCCTTCTCGTCGATCACGGCGCGAAGGTCGTTGTCCGACAGCATCGCGAGCTTGGACACTTCATGAGACGTGCGAAAGCCGTCGAAGAAATGAATGAAGGGCACGCGCGACCGGTAACTCGCCACGTGCGCGATGAGGGCGAGATCGTGCGCCTCCTGCCCGGAATTGCTGCACAGCAGCGCGCAGCCCGTCGCGCGGCACGCCATCACATCCTGATGGTCGCCGAAAATCGAAAGCCCCTGCGCCGCGAGCGCACGCGCACTCACGTGCATGGTGAACGGCAGCAGTTCCCCCGCGATCTTGTAGAGGTTGGGAATCATCAGCAGCAGTCCCTGCGACGCGGTGAACGTCGTCGTGAGCGCGCCGCCGAGGAGTCCGCCATGCACGGCGCCGGCGACGCCGCCCTCTGACTGGAGCTGGACAACGCGCGGCACCTCGCCCCACAGGTTCGGCTTCCCGAGCGCCGCCCATTCGTCGCAGGATTCGGCCATCGCCGAGGAAGGCGTGATGGGATAGATCGCAATCAGCTCGTTGAGCCGGTAGGCGACGGAGGCAACCGCCTCGTTTGCATCGCAGGTGATGAAGTTTGGGGTGGCGATCGATTGGGGCGTCATACGGAAGGTCATCCCGGGACGATCCCGGGAAAACCCGTCCCAGCATGCCACGAAGCTGGCCCGCCCGCTGCGCAGATCTTGTCGGAACCATCCCAAAGCTTGCCGAAACGCGCCCGCACACCACGGCAAGAAACGCGCGGATTCTTTCAAAGCACGGGGAGCGAAGCTGGCCCGCGTCGTTTATACTCGGTCACGGCGCCGAGGTTGAACCCGATGCGTCCTCCTCATGCGCCCCCTCGCTCATTTTCATCAGCTGCCTCCGGGGTTTCGCGTGGAGGATCTCCCGCTGGCCGTTCGTTTCGGGGCGCACCGGACTGTGCTTCGGTGGCTGGGGCCGGACGATGCGCCGCGCCTGCTCGAATTCTTCAAGTCCCATACTCCGGACACCATTCGCAACCGCTATGGCTATCTCTTCACCGACATGTCGTCCGACCGCGCAGCGCGGCTCGTCAACGTGGACCAGTTGAGCGATGCCGCCCTCGGCGTGTTCGAGGACGACTGGCATGCGCGCCTCGTTGCCATCGGGCGGTATTGCCTCGCCGAGGATAAATCGTCGGCCGAGCTGGCGTTCGTGGTGCGGGAGGACCGTCGCAACCTCGGCATCGCCTCCACCCTCATCGGCGCGCTGATCGCCATCGCACGCGAGCGCGAGGTGCCGCGACTCACGGCCCAGATCCAATCCGACAACGGGCCGATGCTCGCGATTTTCCGGCAAGCCGGGGCGACGTTCGCTTCGATCCCGGGTTCCGGCGCGACGGAGGCGGTGATTTCACTGGATCCGCCGCACGGCCACCGGCACTGAGCCTTCAACGTGGCGCAGCAAACCGCACGGCGCTCCGCCATTTTTCGGCGGGAACCGCGGCGAGGGCGACAACCGCGAGCTGGCTCGCGACGAACGCGATGAGCCACCAGAACGCCGAATCCATGAAACCGTAGCTGTGCAGGCCCACGCCGAGCATGTTGACCCCGAACCAGCTCCAGGCCGTGACGACGTTGCCGAAGATGGCGAGGCAGGCGAGGCCGCGGGTTTTCACGAGCCCCGCCCAGCGCACGTGCAGGAGAATCGCGTTCCAGATCACGATGAGCAGCGCGCCGTTTTCCTTCGGATCCCAGCCCCAGAAGCGGCCCCACGACTGATCCGCCCAGATGCCGCCGAGAATCGTGCCCACGAAGCTGAAGAATGTCGCGAAGCAGACGATCCCGTAAATCATCCGGCCGAGCGCGGAGGCCGCGGCGGTGTCGAGCGAACGCGTCAACACGCCGCGCAGCACATAAATCAGCGCGAGGAGGCCCGCGAGAAACGTCGCGGAATAGCCGATGGTCACCGTGACGACATGCGTCGCCAGCCAGAAGTTCGAGTCCAGCACCGCGCGCATCATTTCCATCGTGTCGCCGCCGAGCGCGAGATGATGGGCGATGAGCAGCGTGGCGAAGCCGATGAGGCCCGCCGCGACGCTGCCGATGGCGTTCTTGTAGAAGAATTCCAGGACGATGCAGAGCAGCACCGCTCCCCACCCCACGAACAACGCCGAGGAATAGAGATTCGTCACCGGTGGCCGCGCCTCGATCCACATCCGTCCCGCGATCCCCGCCGTGGCGAGGACAAACGCGAGCACGACCAGCCCGAACGCGGTCCGCCGCAGGGTCTCCGGCGCCTTCAGCCACGAGACAAATCCCAGGAGGAACGCGACGACATAGAGGATCGTGCTCGTGTAGAATGGCTGCGCGGAATTGAAGCGGGCCTCGGCGCGGACTTTCGCCATCACCGCGGGATGGAGCTCGTTGAGCCGCTGCCGCTGGGCTTGGGCGGTGGCGTTGAAAATCTCCGGCTGCCCGCTGCGCCACGCGCGGCCGAGCGTGGCGAAGGCGGCGGCGGCGGGAGGGATTTTCCCGGCGGCAAAGCTTTCGCTCCACGCGCCGCCGGCGGTTTTCCACGCCGTGGGCTCCTCGCCTGCTCCCGGCGGGATCGGGTGGAAATAACTGTAGGCGTCCATCGTCATGAACACGCGGCTCATCTCGAGCATGAGTTTGGCGTCTTCGCTGGCGTGCGCCCCCCCGCCACCCGGCGCAGCTGTCGCCGCGAGGCCGGCGGGCAGCGCCTTTTCAAACTTGGCGAGCTGTTCGAGGAAGTCCTCGCTGTCGGACGCCGCGAGGCTGTTCTGCAGCCGCTGATAGAGCGCGACGTTGTTGCGCAGCTGCACGACCGCGCGCTGGAACGTGCTGCGCAGCGGGCTTTCCGTGCTGTCCGCGAGTTTCGCCTGGCGATCGAGCTCCGCGAGTTTTCCCGCGAACTGCCGGACCGAGAAACGCTTTTTCCCGGCCCCGTCCTCCGCCGCGAGGTTCAACATCGAGAGAATTTCCGGGTGCGTGACTTCGAAGACCTGGTAGTGGTCCGCCTGGTGCGGGCGGTAGAGCATGTCGAGCATCCACTCCATCGGCGCGAGCTTGCGGCCGTCCGTCGCGGCCACGCGCTGGCGGCCCTGCATCGTCAGCAGCGAGGTGCGCGCCACCGTGTCGAGCGGTTTCACGCGTCCGTTCACGAGCACGGGCAGCCCGCCGAAGGCGACAAGGTCGAACGCCGCGGGATTGCGCGGCGTCCGCAGCGTGGCGCCGACGGCAAGCGCCGCGGCCAGCACCACGATCATGGGGAAATATTTTTTCATGCGATGAGGGAAGGCGACGGTGCGGCACCGGGATTCCGCGCGGGTGCGACGGCAGCGCCCGGGACGGGGCGCCGGCGTTTTCCGACGAAGGCGAAAAGGTGCAGGCCGAACTGCACGGCCAGCCCGAGGGTCATCAAACCGCACGCGATATAAGGCACGAGCCAGGACGGATTGCGCACGACCTGGAGCACCGTCGTAAGGTCGTTGTTTTCAAAACCCGCCTGGTAGAACGTCGCGCCGCCGTAGCGCAGGGGGTTGTTCATGTAGATCAGCACCTCGCGATCGTCGCGCCCGTCGGGGGTCACGATACGGAGCCGGCTGGAAAAGTTTTTGGGGATTTCCGTGCCGGGATAACGGTCGTGGCTGAACTTCAGCAGCGTGAGGGAGAAGGGGTAGTAGGCGCGTTGCACGCGCAGCGCGATTTTCCACGTCCGGCCGGCGTGCGTGAAAACCTGTGGCGCCGCCAGGTGGGCGGAGACCAGATAGGTGCCGAGCGAACCGTCCACGCCGGAAAGCTCCACGATGGCGGAGGGGACGTTTTTTTCGTCCGGCCGGTGGGTGACCGGTTGCGGGGAGGCCGCCACGTGATCCCCCAAGCCGGCCGTGGCCTGTTCCCCCGGCGCGCCCGGCGTGGCCGAGCGCATGTGCAGCGTGGAGTTCGGATAGTAGGATTTCGGCACGACGCGGAAAGGCAGCCTCGGATGCTGCACCGGCGAGCGGCGGCCGAGCGATTCCTCGGGGATGGCCACAACTTCGTCGTAGTCGGAAGCGGTCGCGTCGATCAACACCAGCTCGTGATGCCGGAAACTCTCCGCGTAGTTCCTGGTTTCGCCCTCGGACAGCCGCAGATGATAGTCCTCCTGCCAAAGGCCGCTCAGCAGCTCGCCGACCAGCAGGATGATCAGCCCGAGATGCGTCAGGAGAATCCCCGTTTTTTTCCAGTTGAAGGTGAAACGGTAAACGTGGGCGGCGATGAGGTTGAGGAGGAGGAGCCCGCCGATCGTGTAGCCGCCCGGAAAGGCGGGGACGGCGATCCGCCCGAGCGGCACATAGACGACGAACGACCGGAAATATTTTTCCTGCACCGCCCAGATCCCGAGATTCACCTGGTCGAGCGTGCCCGCGAAAATCAGCACCATGCTGAAGAGCAGCAGAAGAACGGTGAGCTTCAGCGAGACGAAGACATCCCGGAGCTGGCGGAGAAGATTTTTCATGGCGTCGGTGCCGCGGTGGCCGGCTGGCTGGGTTTCACCGTCTGGAGGAAAGCGAGGAACGCGGGCTTGGCGGACGCGACCGTCGCATCGGCGCCCGTCAGCTTGAAGAACCACGTCGCGCCGCCGAAGGGAACCATCGCGCCGATGATGCGCTGCGGCGGCGCGGAGGCGGGATTCGCGAAGTCGACCACGGCGACCGCCAGTCCATTGACCGCGAGCCGGGTGACGCCCGCGGACACTTCCGCGTCCGCCAGCGGGCCGAGCTGCAGCTGCCCGCGCCAGCGGTTGACGTTCGCAATCTCGCCACCGACATCGCCGGGAAAGGCCGTGATCGCGAGTTCCGCGGAGGAGCCGGTCGCATCGGGCACGAGATAGCTGCCCTTGCGCATCGCGTTGCCCGGCTTCGGCTGCCAGCCCGGCGCCGCGGTCCAGCTGAGTTCCGCGCCCGCCGCGGTGGCGACGGCCGTACCGGACATGGTTGCCGGGGCGGCGCCGGCGGGCGCCGGGGCGGCCGGACCGGCGGCGGCGGGCTCCGTTTTGGCGGTGCGGTAGACGATCACCTCGTTTTTCCCGCACGCGGTGAACAAAAGAGGCATGAGCACACAGGCGAAAAGGGCGGGAGACAGGTTGGGACGGAGCATGGGCGGTGTTTTCAGTGTGTCAGAACAAGCCTTACGCCGCTCCGCGTTTCTTGCGGAGGGTTGCTCAGACCTTGTGGGAAAGCTTGCGAACAACCACCAGACGGCAAGCTTTGCTCCAAGGTTAGCAAGCCATGCGCAGCGTCACCCCGCCTCGATCGGGCATAATGCGTGGACTCAAAATCCCTCCTCCTCCCATGAAACATCGCATCGAACTCAGCATCGCGCTCCTCGCCCTCGCGGCTTTTGCCACCCCCGCCCTCGCCGCTCCCGCCGCCGAAAACTGGGAAAACCACTGCGCCAAGTGTCACGGCGCCGACGGCAAAGGCCAGACCAAGGTCGGCCGGAAACTCAGCGTGAAGGATTACACGGACGCCAAGGTGCAGGCCGAGATGAAAGACGAAGAGATGATCAAGGCGACGGCCGACGGCGTGCTCGACAAGGCCGGCAAAGAAAAAATGAAGGCCTACAAGGACGAACTGTCCGCCGACGAGATCAAGGACCTCGTCGCCTACATCCGGAAATTCAAAGCGTAGCCCGCCGCCTGGCCGCGGTGCTTTTCCTCATGCCGGTTTGCGCCCGGGTGGCCGGTCCGCGCCGGCCCACCCTCCCACCCCATCTCCCTTTTCATGCCCGATTCCCCGAACCCAGCCCCTGATCGAAACGCCGCTTTTTCGCCCAAGCGTTCGAACTACAACAACTGGATCAGTGCGATCGGAGGGGTTGTCGCGATCGGCGCGCTGTTTTCCTTCGCGCTGCTGGTGTGGATGGATTTCACGCAGGGGGACACGAATCCCTACCTGGGAATTTTCACGTATATCGTCGCGCCCGGTTTTCTCATCGCCGGCCTCGCTTTGGCGGTGTTTGGCGCCTGGGCGCAGCGGCGGTGGGCGATCAAGCATGCCGCGACCGCGCCGGACAAATGGCGGCTGGATTTTTCCGACCGCGCGCAACGCCGCCGGATTGTGCTCTTCGCGAGCGGCGCCCTCGGATTCATGCTGCTGAGCGCCTTTGGGAGCTATCAGACGTTCCACTACTCGGAATCGACGCAGTTCTGCGGCCAGGTTTGCCACAGCGCGATGAACCCGGAGTTCGTCACCTACCAGCGCGGTTCGCACGCCCGCGTCGACTGCGTGGCCTGCCACGTCGGCACCGGCGCGCAGTGGTTCATCAAGGCGAAGCTCAACGGCACCCATCAGCTGATCGCCTACACGCTCGACAACTATTCCCGCCCGATCGCGACCCCGCTGAAAAATCTCCGTCCCGCCCAGGACACCTGCGAAAAATGCCACTGGCCGGAAAAATTCCACGGCAACACCGAGATGAACTACGAGCATTTCCTCTCGGACAAGAAAAACTCCCCCTACTCCGCGCGCATGCTGTTGCACGTAAACAAGAGCGCACCGGGCAGCCCCGCCGGCGGCATTCACTGGCATGTCAGCGACACCGAGCGCGTCGAATACTACGCCGCGGATGAGAAGCGCCAGGATATCCCCTGGATGCGCGTCACCAACTTGAAGGACAACACCTCGCGGGTTTTCCGGATCGACTCGTTCAAGGGCGAGCCGCCCGCCGGACAGATTCGCGTGATGGATTGCATGGATTGCCACAACCGCCCCGCCCACGTTTTCCCGACTGCGAACGACGCCGTCGAGAAGGCCATGGCCGCCGGCAGCCTGGGCACGAAACTGCCGAACATCAAACGCGTCGCGGTGCAGGCGATGACGCAGAAGGAAATCACCACCGCGGCCGATGCCCCGCAGAAGATCGCCGATTTCATCCGCTCGAAATATAACGATCCCACCCTCGCCCCTGAACTCCCCGCGGCGATCGGTGCCGTCCAGGCGATTTTCTCCAGCACCATTTTCCCCGAGCGCAAAGCCGACTGGCGCGTTTATCCGAACAACATCGGGCACAAGGACTGGCTCGGATGTTTCCGGTGCCACGACGACAAGCACAAAACCTCCCTCGGTGAAAAGGTGCGCTCCAGCGACTGCACTTCCTGCCACACCATTCTCGCCCAGGGCAAGGGGGCGCAGCTGGAAACGCTGTCCGCCAAAGGCCTCGAATTCGCCCATCCGAGCGGCGAACTCGATCCCGAGCTGACCTGTTCCGACTGCCACAACGGCGGAATCCAGAAGTAACGGACCAATCCCGCTCCCGCCGCGCAATGGCGTCCGATGGGGAAGCGCGAAAAATAGTCCGGCGGTCAGGAGCGAAGAACCAAGATCGGCGCAACAAAGGGCAAGATCCGCGGCGGCAAGGAGGCTGCGACCCGCTACCCTCGGAGGCATGAACCCTCTGGCGATGGCGAACGGCGCCCATCTTTCGGCGCTGGGTGAGATGCATCAGCCGCGCGACGGACATCTCCTTTCCGATCCGCTTTGCAACAAAGGCACCGCCTTCACCGAACGCGAGCGCGACGCGCTCGGGTTGCGCGGGCTGCTTCCGCCCCGGGTTTTCACCCTCGAGGAACAAGTGCAACGCTCGCTTGGCGCCATGCGTCGCAAACAGGACGCCATCGAGAAATATATTTACCTCACCAATCTTCAGAATCGGAACGAGGTGCTCTTCTACCGCCTCGTCATCGACCACATCGAGGAAATGGTGCCGCTCATCTACACACCGACCGTCGGCCAGGCCTGCCTGGAATACGGCTCCATTTACCGCCGCCCCCGCGGACTGTTCATCAGTCTGCGCGAGCGCGGGCGGATCGCCGGGATTCTCCGCCACTGGCCGCAGGAAAACGTGCGGCTCATCGTCGTCACCGACGGCGAACGCATCCTCGGCCTGGGTGATCTCGGTGCGCTGGGGATGGGAATCCCCGTGGGAAAACTCTCGCTCTACACCGCCTGTGCCGGCGTCCACCCGAGCTACACGCTGCCGATCACCCTGGATGTCGGGACCGACAACGCCTCGCTTCACTCCGGCGAATTCTACATCGGCCTCAAACAAGCGCGCGCGCGCGGCGCCGTATACGAGGAGTTCATCGAGGAATTCGTCAGCGCCGTGATCTCCGTTTTCCCCCGGGCCCTGCTGCAATGGGAGGACTTCGGAAATACGAACGCGTTTCGCCTGCTCCGGAACCACCGCCACCGGCTGCCCAGTTTCAACGACGACATCCAGGGCACCGCCGCGGTCGCGCTCGCGGGCTTGCTGGGCGCGTTGCGCGAGACCGGCGGCGCCCTGGGCGCGCAGCGGCTGCTTTTCCTCGGCGCGGGCGAGGCCGGCACGGGCATCGCCGATCTGTACGTCGAGGCCGCTTGCGCGGCGGGCCTCACCGCCGCCGCGGCCCGTGACCGCTGCTGGTTCGTGGATTCAAAAGGTCTCGTCGTGAAAAGCCGGGACGATCTCGCGGAGCACAAGCTCCCCTACGCCCACGAACATCCCTTCATCGCCACGCTGGAGGAAGCCGTCAAAACGCTGAAGCCCACCGCACTCATCGGTGTCTCCGGAATGGCGGGGAAGTTTACGCGCGAAATCGTCGCGACCATGAGCGCGCTCAACCCGCGGCCGATCATCTTTGCGCTGTCCAACCCCACGTCCAAATCGGAGTGCACCGCGGAGCAGGCCTATCACGGGTCGGAAGGACGGGCGATTTTCGCGAGCGGCAGTCCGTTCCCGCCGGTGGATTTCAACGGCCGGCGGTACGTCTCCGGCCAGGGGAACAACATTTATATTTTCCCGGGAGTCGGACTCGGCGCGCTGGTGAGCGAAGCGCGCGAAGTCACCGACGCGATGTTCCTCGCCGCGGCGCGCACCCTCGCCTCGCTGGTCCAGCCGGAAGATCTCGCCGCCGGCCGGGTTTATCCGCCGCTCTCCAAGATCCGCGATATTTCCCTGCAGATTGCGGCCGCGACTGCCACCGTGGCGCACGACACCGGTCTGGCTCAAGTGCCCCGACCCGCGGATATCGTCGCCGACATCCGCGAGCGAATGTTCAATCCGGTCTACCGCGAATACGCGTAGCCAAACGACACGTCACCCCTTTCCAAACGCGGTCATCAGCCTGGCCTGCCACAGCGGAAGCGGTTTCCCGGTCTTCAATGTCTCGATGGTCTTTCGCTGTTTTTCGGAGGGCGTGAGAAACTCACGGACCAGCCGGTCGGTCACATCGACACGATCGGTTTCCGGAATGCTTTTGAGCGCCTTCGCATCCCATTTCGATACCAGCCGCGCAATGCCCAGCTCTTGCTTGAGCGCCGGCAGTTGCGGAGCGAGGGCCGCCATCGCTTCATTGGCCGGAGCTGAGCTGAACACCTGGAGATGAGCCTGCTTCTGCAGAACGACAAGTTGTCGGTCGATTTCCTTTAACGCTGCTGCGTGTCCCGCGTCCTTCGCCGCCTTGGCACGTTTCACAAGATCGTCGCGCTGTCTGCCAACCGGGTCGCTCCAGAAATACGAAAAAGCTACGACCCGGGAATCGTAGACTCCGACACGTTCACGGGTTGCTGTGCCGGGAGTGCCAG
The DNA here is from genome assembly GCA_036261745.1 of Opitutaceae bacterium. Taxonomy (GTDB): domain Bacteria; phylum Verrucomicrobiota; class Verrucomicrobiia; order Opitutales; family Opitutaceae; genus DATAKE01. The sequence goes on along the minus strand of DATAKE010000114.1, from coordinate 32,055 downwards.
CCCCCGCAGCGAATCCGACAGCTGCAATGAGGAGAAGAGCAGCGATGGCTGCGACAAGGTGTGTTTTCATAGTGATCCTTTCTTTGCGCACCACGATACCTCAGCTCGGCGCAAAAGGGTTAATCGATAAAATAGAGCTCGGGAAAAACCACCGGCGTCGCAGCAGCGACAACCCAGATGACCGGCGGAACCCACTCGACGCGGACTGACCTTGTTTCCCCGCGTTCGAAAAAGCGGGCGACCGGGCTGATGCGCCACTGCGGTTCACGATGTTTCACCTTCCGGAACATCGCAGCCGCTCCGGGCACGGCCTGAAGTACCGTGTTCAGATATAATGGCTCGGCGAAGGCTCGTCGTCGGCCTTGCCTTCGTAGGCGTGAACCGAGCAGGCCGAATCGCTCCACAGCGGCAGGTTTTCGCGGTGCCACACCCACGTTTCAACGATGTCGACCCGCAGGGCGGGATTCCGCGACTCGAGCATCAGCCGGTTCAGCGCCGCATAGGCCACGGCCTCGGGTTTCACTTTCAATGCCGTCGCGAAACGTTCGACGGCATCGTATTCGCCCTGCTCGAGATGAAGTTTGATGTTGGGCATGGTGATTTTGGGTTGAGGATTGGGATAACGATTCCGGCCTAGGATACTGCGCGAGCCCGGTGACGGCATCGCATCGCTTGGCCAATCCTCCGCGGTTCTTGTACGGCCGGAACGGCGCCCGCCTCGCCTTCGGCCCGGTGAATCGCTGCTTTGTCACAACGATTGCGCATCAATGGCCAACGCCCGCGTAGCCGGTGCCACGGCTTCCCGCGCATACTCCGCCCCGTGAATCCGCTCCGCCACCTCGCGTCCTGTCGTCGGCGGGCGTGGGTGGCGATCGTGATGCTGACCGCGTTGGCGACCCACGCGGCCGAGCCGCCCCCCACACTCCCGGTCGCCGCGAAAGCCCCGGTCGTTCCCAACCGCGAGTGCATGGATTGCCATGAGGCGGAGTTCAAACCGCGCAAGAAGGGTCTCGCCCCGGAATGGATCGGCGTGCGCCCGGACGTCTTCGCGAAATCGGTCCACGGGAAAACCAACTGCGTCGACTGTCACGCCGACATCAAGGATCCGGAACACCCCTCGAAACTCCAACCCGCCCAGTGCGCGTCCTGCCACGAAAAGTCCGCCGCGCAATATTCCACGAGCATTCATGGCATGAGCCACAAGATGGGGGCGTCGGAGGCCGCCTCCTGCGCGAGCTGCCACGGCACGCACGACATGGTGCCGGTCAAGCAGGGGGACTCGCCCGTTTTCAAATTCAATCTCCCGAAGACCTGCGGCACGTGTCACGACGACCCGAAACTCGCGAAGGACTACCGCATGGGTCAGAAGAACGCGGCCGGTCACTACCTCGACAGCATTCACGGGCGCGCGCTGGTGAAGATGGGGCTGATTGTCGCCCCCTCCTGCAACGACTGCCACGGCGTCCACGACATCAAGCGCAGCGTCGACAAACAGTCGCACACGAACCACGCCAACATCGCGAAGTCCTGCGGCGCGTGTCACCTCGGCATCGAGGAGACCTACAACCAAAGCATCCACGGGGAGCTGCTCGCCAAGGGAGATTCCAAGGGCCCCGTCTGCACCGACTGCCATAGCGCCCACGATATCGAGAAACCGGCGACGGCCCACTTCAAGGCGGGTAGCGACCAGAGTTGCGGCAAGTGCCACGAGGACCGGCTCGAGCACTATCGGGAAACGTACCACGGCAAGGCGATGGCGCTCGGCCAGCCGAACGTGGCCTCGGACGTGGCGGCGTGCTTCGACTGTCACGGACACCACAACGTTTTTCCGGTCAGCGACCCGCGATCCACGCTGCACCAAAGCAAAATCGTCGGCACGTGCCAGCAGTGCCATCCCGGGGTGAATGCCAGCTTCACCCAGTACCAGCCGCACGCCAACCCGCTGGACAAGGTCAACTACCCCGGGCTCAACAAGGTGTTCTGGTTCATGACCACGCTGCTGGTGAGCGTCTTCGCGTTCTTCGGCCTGCACACCGCCTTCTGGCTTTTCCGCTCGGTCTACCTCTATCTGCACGACTCGAAAACGTTTCGTGAAGCGAAGGTTCAGGCGCACGGCGACGACGACGTGTTCACCCGCTTCACTCCGTTCGAGCGCTTTCTCCACCTGATGATGGTGACGAGCTTCCTCGCGCTCGTGATCACCGGCATGCCGTTGAAGTTCTACTACACGGACTGGGCGAAAATCATGTTCCGCCTCATCGGCAGCGCGGAGGTCGCGCGCACCCTGCACCACTACGCGGCGGTGGTGACGTTCGCCTATTTCGTCCTGCACGTGGGCAGCCTCGCGGGAAACTTCTGGCGGGCGCGCACGAAACTGCGCGACCCGGGCACGGGCCGGATCACGTTGGGGCGCATCTGGTCGATCGTCTTCGGACCGGACTCGATGGTTCCCTCGTGGCAGGACTGGCGCGATTTCGTCGCGCATCAGAAATGGTTTTTCGGGAAAGGCCCGCGTCCGCAGTTCGACCGCTGGACGTACTGGGAGCGCTTTGACTACTTCGCGGTGTTTTGGGGCATCGCGATCATCGGTTTCTCCGGGCTGATCCTGTGGTTTCCGAAATTCTTCACCACCTTCATGCCCGGGTGGATCATCAACATTGCGATGGTCGTCCACTCCGACGAGGCGCTGCTCGCTGCGGGCTTCATCTTCTCGTTCCACTTTTTCAACACCCATTTCCGCATCGAGAAATTCCCGATGGACACGGTGATCTTCTCGGGCCGCATTTCAAAAACCGAGATGCTGCACGAGCGGAGGCGCTGGTACGACCGGTTGCTCGCCGCCGGAAAAATCGAGGTCTATCGCATCAAGGCGGACGACTGGGAAGGCCGGAAGAATATCGCGAAGACATTCGGCTTTATTTTCTTCGGCACCGGCCTGGTGCTGCTCGCGCTGATCGTCTACGCGATGGCCTCGCGACTGGGACACTAGGCCCGGCGGGATATCCGCCGGCGGCCCGGGCCGCCCGATCAAACTTATCCCAACGCAATCACGCACCGCTCAATCCACGCGCAGCGAAAGCCAAACGCTGCAGAGGCTCCGGGGGAATTCGCGGTAGAATCGGGCGATGAACCTTCGAACCCGCCCTTTTGCGCCCGGTCCCCAGCGGATGTTTCGCTTCATGATCGCCGGGTGGCTGGTCGTGATCGCGGCCTGCGCGTTGACCTGGTGGGGCATGGTCCACTGGAACGCGTCGTTGCACCCGCTCTGGATTGTCGCACCCGCAGTCTTGTCAGCGCGGTCCGCAACGTTCGCCTGGCTGACGCATCGTGAAAGCTGAGGCGCCACCCGCGCCGGGAAAACCCGGTTGCCCGGGTCCGGCCTCGGAGTGCCGCAAGGCAATTCAACGGGAGCTTCGATCGCAGCCGGGCCTGCAAGCATCCCGGAGGGTGATTTCCGCTTCGAAGCCCGACCGGCAACCCGGATTCGCCCGGCGGGCAGCGCCCCGATTGGCGACGCTGATCTGACCCGGCGACGCACCCGCCGTCCGGTCACTTCGAAGGAGGAGGCTCCGCGGGAGGAGGAACGGACCCGGGCTCCGCGGCTTCGGCGGCTTCGGCGGCTTCGGCGGCTTCGGCGGCTTTCAAGCGCGCGAGTTCGGCGGGGTGTTCTTCGAGCATCTCTTTTTCCGACATGCGGCCCGTGAGCCACGCGAGATTCATCGGATAGACGTCGGGGTTGAAAATGACGAAGTAGAAGTGCCAGACAATGATCGCGAGCGTGGCGAGGATCGCCTCGTAGAAGTGCACCGTGCGGGAAATGTCGAAGCCAAGCTTGGTGAAGAATCCGATCGAGGTGTTGTCGAACCACAGGATCGCGCCGGTGATGCCCATCAGGATCGTGCCCCACATCATCGCCCAGTATTCGGCCTTCTCCACGTAGCTGAAACGGCCGAACTCCGGTTTGGCCGGGGCCAGGCCGAGGTTGTACTTCATGACCGCGAAGGGATCGCTGAAATCGCGTTTCCGCGGCAGAAGAGCGGTCAACAACGCGCGTCCCGACGAGGTGAAGGCGAGATAGCAAAAGTGCCAGGCTCCGCTGGCCAGCATCACCACGCCAGCGACCCGGTGGATCACACCCCGCCACTCAAAAGCATGCCCGCTGAGGTTCCGAATGCCCGCCACCCACCAGGCTTCGGGATAGCGCAGCATGAAGCCGGTGATCACCAGGGCCGTGAAGGAGAGCACGAGGATCGCGTGCTGACAGCGCTCGTGCGCGGTCATGCGCAGGTAAAGGCGGTGGGCAACGCGCTCCTCGGCGACCAATCCTTTTTGAATCGCGAGCTTTCGCCGGATTTTTTTGAGGAAATCGAGGGCGTTGTGCGCCAGCATTCCGCCGATCACCCCGACAACCATCAGGAGGTAGAGCGTGGAAATGAGATGAAGGACCGGGCTGCTGCCATCCTGGCCATCCGCGGTCTCCGGGCTGACGTGAACTTTTCCGACGGCGAAGCGGGTGTTCGCGCCCGGATGGCACTGCCCGCAGGTGTCCGCCAGATTGGTTTTGTGAATCGTGGACGTCGGATCGTTTTGCGATTTGATCGCGTGCGAGTTGTGACAGCTCGCGCAGTTCACCACCTCGATCGCGCCGCCACGCACGGCAAGTCCGTGATAGCTGTCCGAAAATGTCTGGAACGTGTGCGAGGCGATGCCGTATTTTTTCGTCAGCTTCAGCGAAGCGTGGCAGTCGGCGCAGACTTGCTGCGTGATGTTCTTCGCGTTCACCGGGGAGGCGGGATCCCGGCGTCCGCGGATGTCATGCTCTCCATGGCAATCGGTGCAGGTCGCGGAGTCGGCGTTGCCCTTCCGCAGGGCCGCGGCGTGGACGCTGTCGTCAAACTCGTGCCCGGATTTTTTATGGCAGCTGGCGCACGTGCCGGCCACACCCTGCTTGTCGACGCGCCGGCCGCCGGCCATGGCGCGGTTCATCTCGTGCGCCCCGTGGCAATCCACACAGTTCGCCGCCTCGACCTTGCCGCCGCGCAGCGCGGCGCCATGGACGCTCTGGTCGAAGTCGGTCACGAACTTCGCCCCGCGCAGGGACTGGCCGGAGACACTCTCTTTTCCGACGTGGCAGGACTCGCACTGTTTTGTTTGGGCCAGCTTTTGGGCCAGCGTGGCGATCGTCTTCGCGCCGGGCACCACGGGGTCGCGATGACACGTCAGGCAATCCGGTGCGCTGGCCTGTTTCGCCGTGAAGGCGCGGCCATGCGCCGAGGCCAGAAAATGAAGACGCGCCGTTTCGTGACATTTCCCGCAGGCCTGGGGTTGGGAACCGTCGGAAAAGGGAAACGCGGGCTGCTTCACGGCCGCGACGTCGTGTTTGCCATGGCACGTCACGCATGACGTGTCCTCGCCGGCCGGAATTTCCGCCAGCGCCAGTCGTGGGTGAAACAAATGCTTCCCGCCGGTTTTCTCGTGGCACGAGGCGCAGTCCACCGCGGTCATCGGCCTGCGGTGCGGCGTCGCCTCGCCATCGAAGTTTTCGTGGCAGTCGATGCAATCGAGGGAGCGGTGGGCCGAGCGCGCGCCGACTTTCTCGTCGGTGAACAGCTTCAACTTCACCCCGCCTTTCTTCATCGAGAGGTCGGGATCGCTGTGACATTCGAGGCACGAGGCATCGGAATTCGGCGCCGGTGGCGGAGTGGCCTCCGCGGCGGCCGCGATCCCGCCGGCCCACGCGCCCCACGCGAGGACAATGCCGAGCACCCGCCGTGTTTTCAGCCTCCGAAAGCAAGCGGGCGGCCACGAAGGCAATGAAACCAACCGGGTGGTGAGCATGAGCGTATCGGGTTTCCGAACCCTGCATGATAGGACCAAACCCCGCCGCGTCTTCGCATCGGTTGGCCAATGGGGGGCGATTATTGCCCGGAGGCCGGGGACACGCTGGAGCATGCCGCTTCCCCGGCCGCAACACCCTCCCGCCCCCGGCGGGGAAGGCGCCGTGCATTTTTTGTCTTCTTCCGCGCATGGTTTCGAGAACCGGGGGTTTCGTCTTGTTGCCTTGAGTCGTTCTTTCAGACCTAGAACCCATGTTCCCGCACGCGTGCTCCCTCCGCTCGACGCCTTGCGCCGCGCTCATCGCGCTGGCGGCGGCCGCGGGAATCGTGCGTGTGCCGGAGCCCGCGCCCCCCCGGGTCACCGCGCCATTCCGCACTCTCGATGCTTCGCGCCTGACGGCACCGTTGTCTCCCGCAGCCTCGTTCCTGCTGGTGCACCCGAGCGTCACTCCCTGGCTGCGGCCGGTAACTCCGCCGCCGGTTCCAGCCAATCCCGGTGACCGTGACGAAAACGAAATTCCTCCAGCCGTCATCGCACCCGCGGAATTGCGGTCTCCTGGCGCGATTTCATTTTTGCCGGAACGGAGCACGGGATTTCCCTCCACGCCCGCCATCGCCGGTTCGGCTGGCGCGCATCGGCTGCCGTTTGCGGCAGGCCCTCCCGCCCGCGGGAAATATCGTCACGTCGTCAGCGTTGTTTTGCAGCGTGCGCGCGTCGCGCGCCCTTCAGTTACCGCCCAGCGCGGCAAGGAGAGTGTGAGATCCGGTTTTTCGCCCTGCGCGGCGAATCGCCCTTCGGCCCAAGCCGAGTCCTTTCAGGGAAAATTGCCCAACCCGCCGGACGCGTCCGCCGCGTTGCGGCGCCGGCAGCGCCCCACCCGCTCTTTCCTCCCTCAAGGATTTTTTTCATGAACATGCCACGCTTCGCCTCCCTCGCACCGCTCCGTCCGGTCGTTGTCCGGTTAACTGCCGTTCTCCTCGGCTTCGTCCCGGCAGTCCACGCCGCCACTCCCGCGGAGGACGACGATCATCCCGTTTCCCTCGAGAAATTCGAAATCGTCGGGACGCGTCCGCACACGATGGACGCCACCACGCTCAAGCTCTCGACCACGGTCCTCGACACGCCGCGGAGCCTGACCGTGTTCGACGCTTCGCGCCTGCAGGAGCAGGACATCCAAACCGGGGGCGACCTGCTGTTCTGGGTGCCGGGCCTCAACACCAATGGCACGGTGCAGGAGAGCTATCACTTTTATGCGCGCGGCTACCGCATGGCTCCGAACGACTGGCGCGTCGATGGTTTTGCCGGGCGCGTGGTCGGCGGCAGTTACAACCCGAATCTGTTCGGCGTCGAGCAGGTGAGCATTTTGAAAGGCCCCGCGGGTCTGCTCTATGGATCGAGCGGGCTGCCGGGCGGGATGATCAATCTCGTTTCCAAGCAACCCCGCGCCACCGCCGCGACCACGGTGGAAATCCGGGTGCGGACGTTCGGCGGGGGCGAGGTTTCCGCCGGGGAGCGCTGGAGCAACGAAGTCGAATTCGACTCGACCGGGCCGGTGACCCGCGACGGACGCCTGCTCTTCCGCGCCCTGGCGAGTGTCGAACGCAACGCCTGCGCCGCGCGCAGTCCCGCTGATGACAACCAGTTTTACCGGATCTCGTTCACCTACCATCTCGACGCCGCGCGTCGTTTTCGACTGAGCCCGGTGTTTGAGTGGAGCCGGGAGGACCGCGCACAACGCCACCCTTCGCTTTCGCCGGGTTCGTCGCGCACTCCGGCGGATGGACGCACCGACTACACCCTCGCGGATGTGACGCCGCGCACCGTCAACCTCACCGCGGGAGGACGCCTCGACACCCAGCACACCGGGGGCGCCGACCTCGCCGCGGAGTTCAGCCCCCGCTGGAAAGCGCGCGCCGGGTTTCGCGTGGCGAAACGCGAGTACCTCAATGACGCCTACGCGCTCAACACCGCCACCCTGCGCCAAACCGATGCGGCCGATCCGCAAAGCTGGGTCGTGAGCCGCCGCCACTCCCGCGCGGCGAACTCGTACAAAACGACGAGCTTCGACCTCAGCACGACCTATGAATTTTTTCCCGCCGCCCCGCTGAAGAGCATGCTGCAGTTCGGCCTCAACGGCCGCCGCAACGACAACACGGCGTCGAGCAGCGGCAATGGCCCCGATCAATCCCCCGTCAACATCTACGACGGTTTCGCGGCTGGGCCCCTGGTCGCTAATTCGCCCGCGCTCGCCGCCGGAAACTCCACCGGCAATTTCGCGTGGAATGCCTATGCGCAAAGCCAGACGGAGATTTTCAAACGCTGGATCTTCACGGCGGGTTTCGGTTATTCGCGCGAACGAAATCGCACCGTCTCACCCGCCGGAGTGGTGACGGAACCGCCCGCGCGCAGCGGCGACGTGAGTCCCAATTTTGCGCTGGTCCACAAACTCACCCGCCGCGTTTCGCTCTACACCAGCTACTCGAACAGCTATTCGCTGGCCGACCCGACATTCGAGGATGCGCAGGGCCGCCGCGGCAATTTCGGACCGACCCAGGGCGACAACTACGAAGCCGGCGCCAAGGCCTCGTTCTGGGGAAATTTGCTCGCGGCCAGTTTCACGCTCTTCGACACCGAACTCAACGGCGTGCTCGTCCAGTCGGAAATCAACGAGCTGAATTCCAACGGCGCGCGCTTTTACCGCCAGCTCGACAACGGACGCAAATCCCGCGGGGTCGAAACCGAGTTCACCGTCAGTCCGGTTCCCGCGTGGGACACCACGTTCACCTACGCCTACCTCGACGCCTTCGATCGCGGCGCAACCGCGGCGTTGCCGGACACACCCGCGGAAATGACGCCCCGGCACGCGATCAGCGCCTACTCCCGTTACGCCTTCCTGCGGGGGCCGTTCCACGGATTGAGCGCGCGCGTCGGAGTGATCTGGCAGAGCGAACGCTGGAGCGCCTCCCGCACATCGGTGGCGCCGGATCCGTTGCTGCTCTCAAGTTTTCACCGCATCGATGCCGGTCTCGGGTATCAGACACGCTCGTGGCGGATCGCGCTGAGCGTCGAAAACGCGACAAATAACTATTATCTCCTCGCGGGTTCCACCGGAGTGGCGTTCAGTCCCGTCAACCCACGATCGTATGCGCTGCGTGTCTCGCGCATGTGGTAGAAAAAAACCAATTCCGGCAATCCCTGCGCCTAGCTTGCCAAGCGATGCACAGCCAGCCCGCCGATAAATCGACATAGTCCCAAGCAACAAAACCGCGCAGGCGTCCACCTCGCCCATCCTCAATCCCTCCCGCCATGACCAACCGTTTCCACCGCTTCAAAAACACCCTTCTCTTCGGCGGCGCCGCCCTGTGGGGCCTCGTGCTGGTTTCGTGCGTCGTGGTCAATCGCGCGGTGATCATGCCGCCCAATGTGCCGGGCGCGACATTCGTGGGCTCCAAGGAATGCACGGAGTGCCACCAGTCGATCACCGCCGGATTTGCCGACGCGACGCATGCCCGGCTGCGCGCGCCGGGCGAGAACGCCAAGAACGTCGGCTGCGAATCGTGTCACGGCCCGGGCAGCATCCACGCGAAGAAGGGCAGCGGCCACACCAACATCGTCAACCCGGGCCGGAATCCGGAGACGTGCTTCCAGTGTCACCTGGACAAACGCGGCGAGTTCGCCCTCCCCCACACCCACCCCTCCGGAAAAGTCACGTGCAGCGACTGCCATGACCCGCACAAGGGGGACGCAATCATGGGCGGCGGCGCCAAGCTCGCGGGCGCCAACGAGACGTGCCTCAAGTGTCACTCGGCGCAACGCGGACCGTACGTGTTCGAGCACGAGGCCCTGCGCGACAACTGCACGACCTGCCACAATCCGCACGGCACGGTGAACGACAAGATGCTGAAGGCGCGCAACCAGACACTCTGCCTGCAGTGCCACTTCCAGCAGCAGACGGCCACCGGCCAGCTGATGATTGGTGGACGCGATCACGCCGCCTTCGTCCAGCGCGGCACGTGCTGGAGCGCCGGATGCCACGAGGCCGTCCACGGTTCCCACGTCAATTCCTCCCTCCGCTTCTAAATCCAACCCACGCCCGCCATGCAAAGTTTCCGCCCCCGCGCCTTCCTGGCCGCCCTGCTTCTTCCCGCGGCGCTTCTCGCCGCCAGCGATGTTTCCACCGAAGGGACGATCACCATCGGAGGTGGCGGCGCGTTGCTCAGCGGCGACCGCCCGGCCTTCCAGAAAACCACCCAGCACAAGAAAGACGGCTTCGGTGGCATCGAGGAGTTCCGGCTGTCGCGCGAGTCGAAGGACTGGCTGTTCAACTTCGACGCCCGCATCATGCCGGGCGACGACGACTACCGCCTCGCGGCGCGCTGGGAGAAACCGGAGAAATTCTATCTCGATGCGGGCTTCGAGCAGTTTCGCGTCTTCTCCGACGGCACCGCCGGCTTCTTCCGCCCGACCAACACGTCGTTCCGCCTGTACAACGAGGATCTCTCCCTCACCCGCAGCAAGGCCTGGCTCGAGCTCGGCGCCTACACGGCGAACCAGACCCTGCTGAGGTTCCGCTACGAGTATAACGCGCGGAACGGCACCAAGGGTTCCACGCACTGGGGCGACACGAACCTCGTCGGCATCGCCGGCACCCGCAACATCGTGCCGAGCTTCTACGATCTCGACGAGACCACGCACCTCTTCTCGGTCGACGTCGGCAATGATTCCCGGGAGGACGTGAAATGGAACGTCGGCGCGCGCTACTCGGAAACCGAGCTCAACAACAACCGCAACATGCGCCGCCGCCCCTCCGAAACCGCCGACCGCATCGTCACGCAGAAAGACGCGACGAAGACCGACCTGTTTGCCGCGCACGGCTTCTACGAGCGCAAGGTGAACGAACAGCTCACCGTTTCCGCCGGCGCACTGATCACCGATCTGGACTCCGCCATCGGTGGCAGCCGCATCTACGGCCAGGCCTACGACCCCGTCTTCGACCCGGCGTACCTGCGCCGCCAGCAACGCGACGAAGGTTACTTCGACCTCACGGGCCACGCCGAGATGAAGCAGACGATCCTCAATCTCAACGCCGTCTATTTCCCCCGTAAAAACTGGTCCGTGCGCCCGAGCATCCGCTTTGAAAATCTTCACCAGGAGACGGTGTCCGAGTTCATGGAAACCAACATTGGCGCCGGGCCGGCCTTCGCGGCGATCGTCGAGGAGGTCGAGGGCGAGCAGAAAAAGAAGTGGAACGAATTCGCCGAGTCGCTCGAGCTCCGCTACACGGGAAAACCCAACTGGACCTTCAGCACCGAGGGCGAATGGGTGCAGGGCAGCGGCAACGTCGACGAGGAGCGCATCCTCCACACCGGCGTGCTCACGATCGACCGGGACAACGACAACACGCGCATGAGCCAGAAGTATTCCGCCAAGGCCAACTGGTACGCGAAGCCCGGTCTCACCTTCGCCGCCCAGTACTATTACAAATCGGCCGTGAACGACTACGACGCGGTGCGCGACAACACTCCCGCCGGCACCGCGGACCGCTACCCGGCCTACATCACCGACCAGGATTTTGAAACGAACGACTTCAACTTCCGGGTCTCCTGGCGTCCGGCCTCGTTGCTCAGCTTCGTGACGCGTTACGATTTCCAGCGCTCGCGCATCAAGAGCCAGGAAAAGGGCCTGGCCCCCGTGGAGAGCTCCGAGATGACCTCCCATATTTTGAGCGAGAGCATCACCTGGAGCCCGACGGCACGCCTCTATTTGAGCGGCAGCGTCAACGTGACCTGGGACCAACTCGCGACCCCCGCCTACCGCTTTGTTCTGAACAGCGACAACAACTACGTGAACGGTTCCCTGGGCGGCGGCTATGCGCTGGCGAAAAAGGACGACGTCTATCTCGACTATTCCTTTTTCCGCGCGAGCAACTTCGCGGACAACTCCACCCTCTCGCTCCCCTATGGCGCCAGCCAGAAGCAGCAAGCCACCTATCTCACCTGGGTGCGCCGGCAAAGCGACACCCTGATCTATACCGTGAAATACGGGTACCTCACCAATCGTGACGGCACTTGGGCCGGGCGCGCCGACTTCGACGCGCACATGATCTACGCGAAAGTGCAGTACCACTTCTAGTCGCCACGGTCTGCTCGCGTTCCCGTCGGTCCCCGTCCTCACGTGCACGGGTTTGGATTGTGAAATCCGTTTTGGTTGTGAGAGCGCCGGGCACGCATCGCGCCCGGTGGCGGAGATTGGCGTGACCCGCGCGGGTGAAGTGTGGGCCTTTTCTCGAGAGCGATCGGGAACGCGGAAATTCATTGCGGCGCAATCTCCGCGCATAAAACCCCAACCCCCGCGGAGCCACGGGCGGTTCCACACGGCATACTGGGGAATATGAAGCATTCCCGCTTGGACCGGTTTACTGGGCTTGGCGTCGACCGCCTGGCCCCTCATCGGGCCCGCGCATCCGCTTTCCCCGGCCTGCCGGTGATCCTCCTTCCCCTATTCGAACCATGAAACGGATCGGCATTCTCACCGCGGGCGGGGACACCCCTGCCCTCAACCCCACCATTCACGGCGCTGTCGTCCGCGCCAACAAACTCCGGATCGAGGTCGTGGGCCTCATCAAGGGCTTCAACAGCCTGTTCAATTCACGCGTCCCGCACGTGTTGTTGAATCCTTTGTTTCAAAGCATCCCCGAACTCGATCCGACCCGGGGCGGCACATTGATCGGCTCGTCGCGGGACTACGTCGATCCCGAGAAGAAAGCGGAAATCGAGCAGGTCGTGGAGCGGCTGCACCGGTTGGAAATCGACGGCCTCATCTGCGTTGGCGGCGATGGCACTCTCAACGGGCTGCAGCCCCTGGCCGAACGCCTGCCCGTCGTGCTCGCGCCCAAAACGATCGATAACGATCTCGGGCTGAACTACCCCGGCGAACCGGACGAGTGGAACCGGGTCGCCGATGCCGGCGCCCGCAACGGCGTCCGCTACGAACGGCGGGGGACGCGCACCGACCTGGATCTCGACGGCATGGTGAACTTCGTGACCCCGGGCTATGCCACGGCGGTCTTTGTCTCGGCGCAAGGCGTCGAGAGCATCCGCACCACCGCGGAGAGTCATCGTCGCATTGCCATTGTGGAAGTGATGGGCCGCCACTCCGGCTATATTGCGCTCGGCTCGGCCTACGGCCGGCCGGACATCGTGCTGGTGCCGGAGCAGCCGATCGACACGGCCCGCCTCGTGGAGCGGGTGAAGGAAATCTACGATCTCCAAAAGAACGTGGTGATCGTCTGCGGCGAAGGCATCGTCGATGAACACGGGCGGGAACTCGGCGCCGAAACCAAATCGTCCGATCCCGCGGGAAACATCATCCTCAGCGGCGCCGCCGAGGCGCTGCGGGCCCGCCTCATCGAGCAGATCGGCGACGCCTATTTCCGCAAATCCCGCCGCAGCGAAACGGCCAGGGAGGCGATCTTCACCCGAAAAATCGGCCACACCCAGCGAGGCGGCCGTCCCATCCTGTTTGACCGGTTCCATGCCGCCCAGCTCGGCGGCAAGGCCCTGGACATGCTGATCGAGGGCCAGAACAACCGCGTCGCCGTGCTGCAGCGCGACGCCGCGCGCGGCTTTCACGTCGAAAGCTACGATGCCAACCGGTTTCGCGATCGCTGGGGCCTGATCCACGCCCGCCAGATGCACCCGGCCCTCTACGACGCGGACCGGATGAAACCCTCCCGCCTCGGAATCGATTACCTCGTGTCGATCTTCACGAACGCCATCGGAGCCGACGACATGGAGAGCTGCCGCCAAACCCTCTTCGCCTCCGGCAACCTCAAGCAGCCCTATCATTCGATCAACACCGACATCGCCAAACGCATCCGCTACCTGAGCACGGACTGATTGTGATGCCAACGACAGCCACTGCACCGTCCCGGCTTGGAGGAACGCGGGGGCCGCGTGACACCGCTCATGAGGTTTTTCGGACGGTATGCTGGCCCGGCAACATGACCTCGATCGTCGATTCGAGGGCGGGTGCGTACACCGGCTTGGTGAGGTAGTCATCCATTCCGGCAGCGATGCAATTTTCCCGTGTACCGGGTGTCGTGCGGGCACTGACCGCCACAATGGCCGCACTTTGCCCGGCCTCTTCCCCCGACCGGATCTGGCGCGCGGTGGCGAAGCCGTCCATACCCGGCATTTCGAGATCAAGAAAGATGATCGCGTAACGAGTTTGGGCGGCGAGCCTGACCGCCTCGGGTCCGTCAGCCGCGAGGTCAGCCTCGAGTCCGAGGCGGCGCAGCATGACCTTGAGAAGTTCGCGGCTGAGCCGGGCATCATCGACCACAAGAACCCGATTCCAGATCGGAATGGGCGGCCGGGAATCGGAGCGCGGCATTTCCCCCTCTCCCGTGACGGGTAACGCGTCACAATCCAGCGCGAAGGTAAAGGTGGTGCCGGCGTTCAGTACGCTCCGCAGACCGAGGGTGCCGCCCATCATGTCGGACAAACGCTGACAGATCGCGAGGCCCAGCCCGGTGCCGCCATGGTGGCGCGTCGTCGAGGCCTCGGCTTGGGTGAACGCTTGAAAGAGCGCGGGGATTTTTTCGGCTGGAATGCCGATGCCCGTATCGGCCACTTCCAGCAGGAAACGCCCGTGATTCTCCCGGTTGGCGGCTGGTTGCCAGGCAGCCTTCACCGTGACGTGCCCGACCGCGGTGAATTTAACCGCGTTGCTGACGAAGTTCAGGACGATTTGGCGGATGCGAACCGGATCGCCGAAAAGCGTGAGGGCCGCGGGCAGCTCGTTGTCGAAATTCAGCTGCAAGCCCTTCTGGGTGGCGCGGGCCGTCATCAGCTCCATCACCTCATGAATGAGCAGGGCCGGATTCCATTCGATGTGCTCGAGCGTAAGCTTCCCGCTTTCGGCCTTGGTATAATCGAGAACGTCGTTGAGCAGTTCGAGAAGACCGAGGCCGGCCCGGTTGATCGTCTCGACATAACGGCGCTGGTTCGAATCGAGCTCCGTATCGGTGAGGATGCTGGTGTAGCCAAGAATGGCGGTGAGCGGATTGCGCACCTCGTGACTCATGAGGGCGAGAAAGCTACTCTTGGCCGCGCTGGACGAAAGGGCCGATTCGCTGGCGAGCTCGAGTTGCCGCTGGTTTTTTTTGCGGTCTTCGATCTCCGCAGTGAGGAAGGAAATGAGCGTGCTGCTGGCGAGAAGGATGGCGATGACAACGAGAGTCAGGCTGAGCGCTGCCACGCGGACGCTCCCAATCGCGATCAGCCAGCTGTCCGCCGGATAATCGATGCCCACCGCGGCTTCGACCTTCCCAGCCTGATCGTAGACCGGCGTGAAGGAGGATACCCATATGCCCCAGCGATCGGGCACGATGGTCGACTCGAACGTGCTCTGGCCCTGCAACGCCGCAAAAAAACTCGGGGTTCCCTCGGCGTAGATTTCGCCAATCGGCGTCCTCCGTTCCCGGTCCTCGTCAATCTTTCCGCTGCGGTTGTAATCAGTTTCCGAATCGACGATCAAACGCAGCCTGCCCTGGGCGTCCTGGCGGAAGGTGTAGATGTCGGCGATGATCGGATTCGCCGCCAGCCACCGTTTCTCGGCTTCGATGAGAGCGAGGTAGCGGGTGTCGTCGGCCGGCGTCTCGAGCGTGATGCCGGCGTGGCCCATCGTGGCTAGATCGGAGGCGTAGGTGGGGCCAAAGCCGGCGAAAAGTTTTTGCAGCCGGTTGACCCGATCGTGCGCCGCCCACTCGGCGACCAACCCACCCGCCAGCACCAGCAGTGCCGCGGCGATGAACGATTTCCGGGGGATGCGATAGTGCGAACCGCGGCGACGGACTACGCGCTCAATTCCAAAACAGGCCGTCGCGACGAAAAGGATGAGAAACCCCAGATCGATCCGGTAATTTAAGAAGTAGTAGTAGGCCTTGAGCATGGCGGCGTCACCATGCTTTCCCGCCAAGCTCGCGATCGGGCTGGGTGATCGGCAACAGCGGCGCCTTGTTCCCTATCGTGCTACGTTTGAAAAAGTTTAGCCCAACCCGCCGCGGAAATCCCCGAATCCGTGAAACGGGTAAAATTTCCCCAAAGGCGGCGGCGTGAAAGCATCGGGGGCTGTGGGGCAATTGCCTCTTTGAGTCGCGCTTTACCGTTCCGTTCGTCGGTCGCGCTTCGACGAAATCCTCGCATCGAGTCCTGACTCCGTTTGAGTCGATTGCACGCCGACCAGCGAGCCCGCCTCCACCTCATGAATTTGTGCCAGATTATTTGGATCAGCGAGGCGGTGAAAAACTACACGAACGCCGAGCTGCTGGTCTTGTTGACCAAGGCGAGAGCCAACAACGCGAAGCACGGGGTGACGGGTCTCCTCCTCTACCACGGCGGATCGTTCATGCAATTCATGGAAGGCGAGGCGGACACCGTTATGTCCATCTATCAAAACCGGATCATGCGCAGTCGCTGGCATCGAAGTGTCACGTTGCTTCTCCAGACAGAAATCCCGGAGCGGGTCTTTTCCACGTGGGAGATGGGATTCATGACGGCCGACAGCGAGCTCGCAAAAAAAGTGCCGGGATTCCTGGATTTCGTGCAAACGCGCAGCTCTTTTCTCCATCTCATCGGCGACAGCCGGCGCACGAAGAAATTGATCGAGGAATTTCACGCCGGACTCTGGCACCTTCATGCCGAGCCGATCTGAGGCGGCCCAGCACACGAACATCTGCGCAAACCCAAACACAATTTTGAATCACCCCGGAACGACTTTACTGGCAGTCTTGCTGACAGTGAGACTGCCGCTTCCGCCGCTACAATCGACCAAATCACTCTCGGGTTTTCGCCCTGCCGTAAGACCGAATTCAGAGGTTCGAGGCGGCGGAATGGAGTAAGTCTTCGTCCCGCATGGTCGAGCCCGCGCCCGACGCGGGCGGCTAGAGCGCCGATAAAAACTCCTTCAGCACTTCCACCGTGCGTGCGAGTTGATCGTGGTGGAGGTTGTGCGCGGCGCCGTCGATGTGCACGAGTTTGCCTTTTTGCATCACGCTCGCCGCTTCCAAATGTTGCTTGCGTGCCTCGGGTGAGGCGTCGGCCTTCAAAATGATCATGGGCACCGGAATTTTTGCGAGGGAGTCGGCGGTACGCATGCTCCCCTGCATCACCTCTCGAAAGGTTTCGTTACTGTAGGCGCCGTGATACTGTTTTTTCGAGAGCGCCCAGTATTGGACGTCGACAATATCCCACTTGGGAAACTGGCGGCGACCCTTCGCCACCAGATCCTCAAACCGGTAGTTGTTCTGCGCTGCGAGAGCTTCAGGAGTACCATTCATCGCGAACGGCATCGGGTCGTCCGGGTTGGCCGGCCGCGCGGGAGGGGCGGGCGGTGTGCTGCCGGTCGTGCCGGCGTTGGCATTGCCCCCCGCTGCACCGGGGGCGCCGGGCCCACCCGGACCGCGGCCGCCGCGACCGCCGATGCCCGCGTCGAGCACGATGATCGCCTTTGCGAGGTCCGGATATTCTGCGCCGACACGGATGACCGTCGCACCGCCCATCGAATGGCCCATCAGGATCGGCTTCTCGAACTTCATCGCACTTACGAATCCGACCACGTCCTTGATGAGCGTGTCGGCATTGTCAGTGGGCGTGAACGGATCCGTCAGCCCGTGCCCCCGGGTGTCGAGCATGTAGATATCATACGCGTCCTGCAGCTTCCATGTCAGCGTCGTCCAACAGAGGCCGTTGTCGGTTACGCCGTGGACCATCACGATGACTGGTTTTCCCGGCGCGGGAGTGGCGTGGTAGTAGTGAAGGCGAATGCCATTCACATATTTGTACTCGTCCGTCCAGCCATCGGGCACGCCCGGGGGCGGTGCGGCGAGGGCGCGAAAGGGCATGGCCGTCGCAGCGAGTGCAAACGCAGCGACCGAAAAAATAACCCGAAGGTGGGAATGTGAGTTCATGGAATAAAAAATTGAATGAGACGGTGAGAGAGTTTTGCGCCGCCGGTGGGGTTGAATGCCCGCCCTCTCACTCGCTGGCGGGCGCACGAATCACCGGCGCTTTTTCGAACAGCTGGTACGCCCGCTCGAGAAAGCGCGGTACCGGATTTTCGGCCTGATACATGTTCGTGTAGCAGAGGACGATCATGTCCTTCTCCGGATCGACGATGTAGTGGGTACCGAGCATTCCGCCCCACGCGTATGCCGAGTCCGAGATCGCCGGCACGGGTTTCTTCACTTGGTGCAGTTCAAACCCGAGCCCGAACTGAAATCCCGCGGCGGCGCCGCTGTTCGCCGGCAGGCGATTGATCGTGGTCATCAACTCCACGGTTTCGCCACGGAGAATCCGGCGGCCATTGAATTCACCCCGGTTGAGCAACATCTGGCAAAACCTGGCGTAATCGCCGATCGGGCCGTTCAAGCCGATCGCGCCTTCGCAATAAGTCTGTTCGCTGGCAACCGTTCCTTCGGCATAGAGGTTTGCGCCCGGCACCAATTTGCCGTCCACCGGCCGGTAGGGTTTGACGAAGCGACTCAGAGCGCCCGGCTCGTAATACCAATCCGTCTCCTGCATCCCCAGCGGGATGAGAACCGTCTCCCTGACGTAGTCGCGCAGTGATTTTCCCGAGATTCGCTCAATCAGGTAGCCGAGCATATTCGAGCTGACATGATAGTTCCACTGCGCGCCGGGATCGAACCCCAGCGGGTATTTCGCCAATGCCTCCATTTCGTCTGCGAGGAACTTCGCGTTGAAATCGCCGCCGCCACTGTGCTGGCCATTGGGCGTTTTCGCAGGCGTCACGCCACCGAATCCAGCAGGAGCGTCGCTGCCTTTGCGCCGCGCGGCTCGAATTTCGCGCACCAGCCCGGCATTCAGACCCGACGTGTGAGTCATCAAATGCACAAACGTCATCGGCGATTTTACCGGACGCGTCTCGTACGTGCCGTCCTTGTTCACCGCTGTGACCACCCGATCCGGAATCTCCGGGAAATATTTGGAAACGGGATCGTCAATGGAAACGAGCCCGCGCTCCACGAGCGTCATGAACGCGACCGTCGTGATCGCCTTGGTCTGCGACATGAGCACATAGTAGTCGTCAACCGTCGCAGGGACGCGGTTCTCCACGTCCTTCCAGCCGAAGGCGCGGCAGTAAACGACCTCCCCACCCCTGGCCACGAAACCGACGACGCTGCCCAGTTTGTTCCCCTCGACGAAGGACCGCAGAAGCGCGTCGGTCTGCGCGATTTCCTCGGCTTGTGCGCCGGTCTTCTTCGGATCCGGCTGGTAATTCAGCTGCTGCGGGCCGCGACCGTATCCTACCGCCACGAACCCGCACAAAAACAACAGGGCACAACGAAGGGAAATTCGCGTCATCATAAAGTCCTGGTGGGTGCGTTGCAGACGGCGCACCTCGTCGCGTCTACAAAATCGTTAAACGGAAACATGGGCGTCACTTGTTGAACAACAGCGGCGCGAACTCGTGCAGACTGCGTCGCCACGTGTGCCACTCGTGGGCCGTGCCGGGTGAAACGTAGAAGACGGCGTTGATGCCGGCCTGCTGCAACGCTTCGACGTGCGCCTTCGGATCCCCGCCTCCTTCGCGCAACGGGTTCGGGCGATTCAGTTCGTGGCTGCCGTAGCCGATAAAAACCAGCCGGGCCTTTTCCTTCAGCGCCGAGACCTGGGCGGCATTCGTCGGATCGATCGTGCCACCACTAAAAACCCCGATGTGCGAAAAGGTGTCGAGGTGAGCCAGCGCGATCGTGCGCGTTTGCATGCCACCCATCGAGAGCCCGGCCATCGCACGATGTTCGCGGTCGGCTTGAGTCCGATACGTCCGGTCGATCATCGGGATCAGGTCCTTCGTGAACACCTCGCCGAGCGTGGCGAACATCCGGCTGAAATCTCGCGGCGGCTGCGGCGCGGCGCTCACGCCCGGCTGTGCCGGCGGCTGCGGCGGCCGCATCGGCACGGGCTGCTCTCCCGGCTTCAGTGCAGCGCCACGCTCCATCACGATCAGCATCGGCCGGGCTTTTTTCTCGGCGATGAGGTTGTCCATGATCTGACTCACGCGGCCCTGCACAGCCCAGCCGCGCTCGTCTTCACCGCCGCCGTGCTGCAGGTAGAGCACAGGAAAGCGCGCAGACGGGTCGGAGTCATAGTCCGGCGGCGTGTAGACGAAGATGCGCCGCCACGCCTGGGTGATCTTCGAAAAATACCAACGCTCGCGCACTTCGCCGTGAGGCACGTCCTTCAACTCGTGGAAATCCTCGCCGGTTGGCACCTCGACGGCACTCGATAATCCGCCACCACCGCCACCACGGAAAATCTCGCTCGCGGGGTCGGCGACGTTCGCACCGTCAATCAGGACGCGATAAAAGTGAAATCCGACATCCAGCGGGGACGTCGTGATCGTCCATACACCGTCCTCGCTTTTCGTGACGGTGAGCGGCTTGCCGATCGAGACCGCAACTTCCTTGGCGTTTGGAGCCTTGATGCGAAATTGGGCGCGGCGCTCGGAATTTATTTTCGGATATTCCTGGCCGGCGATGTTGGCGGCGGAAGGTTTCCAGTCCTCCTTCCAATTCGTTTCCTGCGCCAGTCCGAGCCCGGCCGTCAGCATCGCGATCAAGGCAAAGAGCGTAAGTTTTGTTTTCATGGGGTGATAATTGGTTGGGAAAGCGCAACCGCCCGGGTTCGTCGGCAGGGTTGGAAGCAGCACTGCTCCGTACTACTTCCGGTCACCGCTCGATTTTGGACACAATCGTTCGACGAATTGCATCGAGATCGTTCCGACCCGCCGTCCAGGCCGGGACTCAGTCTTTAAACAACAATGGCGCGAACTCGCGGAGGCTCCGGCGCCACGTATGCCATTCATGCGCGGTTTCCGGCGAGGTGTAGAACACGTGTTTAATGCCCATCGCGCTCAACGCCTCGTGATACCGGGTGATGCTGTTCAACATCCAGTCCGGTTCGTCTCCGCCGACGCTCACGAAGAGGAGGCGCATCTTCCGATTGAAGGTGTCGGCATCGGCCATCACGCCTCCGTAAGCGGTCATGAAATCGAGGTTCCGCCCGGGACCGCCCCCGACACCGCTGAAGCCGCCCACGTGGGCGAATCGGTCGGGATGCGTCAGGCCAATCGCGAAGGCCTGAGCCCCACCGAGCGAAAGTCCGGCAATCGCGCGATGATCGCCCGTGGCAAGGGTGCGGTACGTGCCATCAATGAATGGAATCAGGTCACTCATGAATACCTCGTCCAGCGTGCTGAACCGGCGGTTCCAATCGGCCGGCGGTCGCGATGTGGTGTCCCGTTCGCCCGGCCTTTGCGCGGTTCCCCCACCCATCACCACCAGCATTGGCTTCGCGTTTTTTTCCGCGATCAGGTTGTCGAGGATCTGACTCACGCGACCCTGGGCGGACCAGCAAGTCTCGTCCTCGCCCGCTCCAGGCAACAGGTACAACACCGGAAAGCGCGCGGAGGGGTTCGCGTGGTAATCCGGCGGCGTGTAGACGAAGATCCGCCGCCAGTCGTTGGTCGTGCCTGAGAAATACCGCTGTTCGCGCACTTCGCCGTGCGGCACGTTCTTCCGCTCGTGGAAATCATCGCCGGTCGGAACTTCGATTGCGCTGGAGATAAAATCGCCCCCGCCGCCGCGAAATATCGGGGTTGCCGGATCCGTCTCTTTCCTGCCGTCGACAACGAGCTGGTAGAAATGGAATCCGATGCCGAGCGGCTCCGTGGTGATGGTCCAGACGCCGTCGTCGGTCTTCGTCACCGTGAGAGGGTGGCCGATGTTAACGGCGACGTCCTTCGCCTGCGGCGCCCTGATGCGGAACTGCGCCCGCCCCTCGGAATTGAGCCGCGGATATTCCTGTCCGGGGAGGTTCGCGCTCGAGGGTCTCCAGCCGCTCTCCGCTGCGGCGAACACGGGGCTCTCACTTGTCGGCGGCAGGTTCCGACGCTGCCATTTCCATCCGATAGCCGCCAACAAAACGAGCCCGGCGGCCAGCGAGAGCGACCGGATGATCTTCCGCTTCGTCGCGACACCGCTGGACGCGCGAGACCCTTCGCCGCTGGGAAACAATAGTCCGCCCCCTGCCTCCTGCCCTCTTCCATCCGTCACCGCGGACGCAAAGAGGTCGAGCTGGGAAGCCAGCCGCGAATGCAGCTCGAGCCGCAGGAGGTATTCGTCGCGGGCCGCAGCGTTTCGACGCAGAAGTTCGTTCAGCGCGTCCGCTTGCTCATCCGAGACCAAACCGTGGCAGACCGCCGCCACCGCGTCGTCGAATTCACGCGAAGGAAACTCGATTTTCACAGGGCTCCTTTCGAAAGGGCGGCTCGCTCGATGCAAAGCTGAAGCGCCTGTCGGATCCGCTGGAGCGCTTTGTAGGTCGCCGCCACGGTGCGGCCGGAGTTGTCCGCAAGTTCATCTATCCCGGTGCGACGATGATAATAGTCTTCGACCAGGGAACGCTGATCCTGCGGCAATTTCTCCAAGCACGTCTGCAAATGGCGCAGGCGAAGCTCCAGCTCTGGCCGCAATTCTTCCCGGCGCTGTTCGAGCTCTTCCCCCAAGCCGCGTTCAAGCAGAGCCCGCCACCGTTGGTGCCGCTCGATCCATTGCCGCGCTTTGTTCAGCGCAAACCGGCACGCCCACGGAGTGAACGGCTGAGCGGGATCGTAAGCATCAAATTTCGCCCACAGCGCGAGGGCAGTTTGTTGAACGATGTCTTCCGCGTCGGAAATGTTCGGCACAAGCACGGCGACATAGCGATAGATCTCCTTTTCGCTACGCAAAAAAAGGGAGAGGAATCGCTGCTGCTCAGCGGTCGGAGCGTCCAGCGGAAGTCGAGACTGGTGCATGATAACATTACTTCCGTGCATCGCCCAATTTTGGACATCGGAACGCAAGCCGACCATCCAAGCCAGCACGTTGTTCTGCCGCAAAGAGGGTGGCCTTCTTCCGGCCCAGCCCGGATTCCGTTTGATTTAAGCCTCGCCGGGTGTGCCTGGATGCAAGCCAGAGCTCGGGGGATGAACGTTTTGGATCTACTGTTCGGTTATATGGCGGATGCAGCCCGTTTCTTCCTCCGACAAGGAGATTCACCGCTCCTCAGAATATCACGAGAGCAGATCGAAACGGCGCTGACCGATGCGGTGAACGCGTGGGCGGCTCTCGGCGCAATTGGCGCGACCAAGGACGCTGACAAACTCAGCGCCGCGCACGGTGCGTTCGCTGCCAAGGTGAAAACGGTTTTGGAAATATTTCCCGACGACCTGCGGCCGAAGCCAAGAGCGCCGAAAAAATAGTCACCGCGCCTTCGGCGGAGCTTGGCAAAGTTCGACCTGATTTCCGGAAGGATCGGCGAGCAGAATTTGAGGGCGGCCGTCTCCTTTCACGATCTCGTTGCGAAGTGCAGGCCGGCCTGGCACGCCGAACTCATGTCTCGCCACCGCACCGACGAACCCACCGCGGACCGGGTGGAGGCCGCGCTGAATGCGGTCGCGGAATAATATGGCACCGCGGCGCGCAGCCAGCCAACGCGCCGGGTACGGTGATTTTCGGATGCATCAACATGGAGGTTCGCGGCCGTCGGGGCGCTGGCGAGTGAGACGACAGCGTGTTATCGGAGTCGCGCGCGGAATGCCGTTCTACGGCTCTTCGTATCAGGCTCGGGGGGTTTGGCAGAAGTAGTTGCGCGGGCGGATCATCAACCCGGATGGTTTTCCGGGTGAGACGACTGGGTTGGGATGACTGCCGATCGGACGGCGGAACGTCGGTTCGCCATGAAATAAAGCACCGGCACGGCCATGCGGCTGATGAGGAGTGAGGCGATTTCTCCCGCCATGAGCGCGATGGCGAGGCCCCGGAAAATCGGATCGGCGAGTATCACTGTCGCGCCCACCACCACCGCGAGCGCCGTGAGCAACATGGGACGAAAACGCACAGCGCCGGCATCGACGACAGCCTCGGCGAGCGGCATCCCCTCGGCGAGGCGCTGCTCAATAAAATCCACGAGAATGATCGAGTTGCGCACCACAATGCCCGCACCCGCCATGAAGCCGATCATCGACGTGGCGGAAAAAAATGCGCCCATCAGGCCGTGCGCGGGAAGGATACCCACGAGGGAGAACGGAATCGCCACCATGACGATGAGTGGCGTGAGGAAGCTGCGAAACCAGCCGACCATCAGCACATAGATGAGCACGAGCACCGCGGCGAAGGCGGAGCCGAGATCGCGGAAGACTTCGATGGTAATGTGCCATTCGCCATCCCACTTCATCGCCGGTAGTGCGTCGGTGAAAGGCTGGACAGCGTTGAGGATTTGCAGCGGCGTCCCGTCGCCGCCGAACTCGCGCGTGTCGAGTTTCGCGAGCGCGTTGTTCATTTTTAGAATCGCATAGACCGGGCTTTCGACCACGCCGGCGACGTCGCCGATGACGTAGGTCACCGGCATCAGATTTTTCCGGTAGAGGCTCTTCTCGGTCACGGTCAACTCGACGCGCACGAGTTCGCGCAAGGGGATGAGCGGCGCAGTGGCGGCCATGCCAGGCTCGGGCAGCGCGTTCGCGTCGCCGGAGCGGACGCGCAGCGCGAGCAACGCATCGGGCATCGTGCGCGCGGAACGCGGCAGCTCGAGCATGATGTTCACGTCCTCCTTCTCGCGCGGCAGATGGAGCAGATCGACGGATTCGCCGCCCACCGCGATGCGCAGCGTCTGCGAAATCGTCTCGGCGCTGATCCCGTGCAGCGCGGCCTTTTCCTTGTCGATAACGAAACGTGCCTTTGGCTGGTCCGCCTCGACATACCAGTCCACGTCCACCACGCCCGGCGTGTTCTTGAAAACCTCGCGCACCCGAAGGGCGAGAGCCTGGCGGGCGGTTTCGGTGGGACCGTAGATTTCCGCGACGAGGGTTTGCAGCACGGGCGGACCAGGCGGGACTTCAGCGACGGCGACGCGGGCTTCGTAGCGCGCGGCGATCGCGGCGATCCGCGGACGCACGCGTTTCGCGATGTCGTGGCTCTGCGCTTTGCGATCACCCTTAGCCCGGAGATTCACCTGGATGTCCGCGACGTTCGCGCCGCGGCGCAGGAAATAGTGCCGCACAAGTCCGTTGAAATTAAACGGCGACGCGACGCCGGCGTAGATCTGGTAATCGGTGACCTCCGGCTCTGTGCGGACGGCGGCGGCGATCTCGCGCGCGGCCTGCGCCGTGCGTTCAAGCGAGCTGCCCTCGGGCAGGTTGAGGATGAGCTGGAACTCGCTCTTGTTGTCGAACGGCAGCATTTTAAACTTCACCCACCCGAGCCCGACGGTCGCCATCGCGCCGAGCAGCAGCGCGGTGATCGAGGCGAGGAAAAGCCAGCGCCAGCGTTTTTCCGCGATCATCGGCTCCATCACCCGGCGATACAGTCGCGTGAAAAAATCCTCCTCATGTGCAAAATGACTCGCAGCCTGAGCAGGCGCGATGCCTTCCGTGAGCTGCGAATATTTTTTACCCCAACGCAGAATGCGGATCGAGGCCCACGGGGTGACGATGAACGCGATGGCGAGCGACCAGCCCATCGCGGCGCCGGCTCCGATCGGAATCGGCCGCATGTAAGGCCCCATCAATCCGCCGACGAAGGCCATCGGCATGACCGCGGCGATGACGGCGAACGTCGCCAGGATCGTCGGGTTGCCGACTTCGCTCACGGCCTCGACGGCGATCGCGGACCAGTTGCGGCCCTTGTTTTGCGGGAGGTGAAAGTGGCGGACGATGTTCTCGACCACGACGATCGCATCGTCGACGAGGATGCCGATGCTGAAGATCAGCGCGAAGAGCGTGATGCGGTTCAGCGTGAAACCGAGCAGGTAGAAAACCAGCAGCGTGAGCGCGAGCGTCGCCGGGATGGCGATGGCGACGATGGCCGACTCGCGCCAGCCGAGCGTAAGCCAGATGAGCAGCGAAACACCGACGACCGCGAGGCCCATGTGGAGCAGGAGCTCGTTGGATTTTTCCGCAGCGGTTTCGCCGTAATGGCGCGTGATGGAGATTTCGACATCGCGCGGGATGAGGGTGCCCTTGAACGTTTCGACTTTGCGCAGCACATTTTCGGCGACGGAAATCGCGTTCGCGCCAGGGCGCTTCGCGAGGCTCAGCGTGACGGCGGGTTCCTCGTCGGCCGACGAAGCGCGCGCCGCACCGCGTCCGAAGAACGTGTAGTTGGTCGGCTCCTCCGCGCCATCGACGAGGTCGGCGACCTCGTGCAGATACACGGGCCGGCCGCCGAAGACGCCGACGACCACGCGGCCGACTTCCTCCGCGCTCGTGAGGAAACCGCCGGTTTCAACGACAACTTCCTGGTTGTTCGTCGTGAGTCCGCCCGAGCGATACTGGCGGTTGCCCTGTTGGAGCATGGGGACGAGGCCGGCAACACTGAGATTGCGCGAAGCCAGCCGCACGGGATCCAGCAGCACGCGCACTTGCCGCCGCGCGCCGCCAATAATCGTGGTCTGGGCCACGAGCGGCACGGCTTTCACGGCGTCGTCCACTTCGGCGACGAGGCGACGCAGTGTGAGATGATCGTAGCGCGCGCTGTGGAACGTGAGCGCGAGAATCGGCACGTCGTCGATGGATCGCGGTTTCACCAGCGGCGAACCGACGCCGTGCGGGATGCGGTCAAAATTCGAACGGAGTTTTTCCGTGAGCGCGACGAGGCTGGTCTGCGGGTCGGAGCCGACCTTGAACCGGACGATGACGAGGCTCTCGCTGTCGCGCGACGTGGAGTAGATGTATTCCACGCCGGAGATTTCCCAGAGAAGTTTTTCCATCGGCCGCGTGGCGCGTTCCTCCACTTCCTTCGCAGTGAAGCCGGGCATGGCCACCATCACATCCACCATCGGCACTTTGATCTGTGGTTCCTCCTCGCGGGGCAGAAGGACGATGGCGGCGAGGCCGAGCAGGACGGCGACGATGACGACGAGCGGCGTGAGCTTCGAGTCGATGAAGGCGCGGGCGATCTTTCCGGCGAGGCCGGTCGGAGGGGATCGAGGGGAGTCGGCGCTCATGTTGTGAACGAAGTCATGGGCCACCCTTTGGGTCTGCGACCGCACGCCGGGCGAAGGCCCGCAGTTCCGGTGCGGCCATCGCTCCCGACACACGGTCCTGTTCACGGCCGCCGGCAAACACGGCAAATGTCGGGATGGAACGAATGCTCATCGTGCCCGCAATCTCCGGCTGATCTTCCGTGTCCACTTTCGCCACGAGCAATTCACCCGCGGCCATCGCGGCGAGTTTCTCCACCTCAGGGGCGACGGTTTTGCAAGGGCCGCACCAAGGTGCCCAGAAATCAATAAACACGGGTAACGACGAGGTTCGCGCCAGCGCGGAGAAAACCGCCGCGGTTTCGACGACGACGGGCAGGCCGGGACGCGGGAGCGATGCCTTGCAACGACCGCAACGACCGACCCCGTGAAGCCGGGCGAACGGAATCCGATTCGCCGTGTGGCATTCCTGGCAGTGCAGGATCACCCCGCGCTCGTCGGCCGTGAGATGTCCGTTTGCGCTCATGGCTTCAGCGTCACGGGCTGGCCGTCGCGCAGATTTTCCGCGCCTTCGATCACGACGCTTTCGCCGGCGACGAGGCCCGAGAGCAATTCAACTTCGGTGTCGGTGCGCCGGCCGGTGCGGACGAGGCGGAGTTGCGCGATTTGCTTTTCGACGACGAAGACAGTTTCCAGCTGACCGCGCACCACGAGCGCGGAAACGGGGACTTGAATCGAGCGCGTTTCGCCGACGGGCACGAGAACGCGTCCGAACTGCCCGCTGCGCAGATTTTCCGAGGCCGGAAGATCGAGCTTCACGAGAAAGGTGCGGCTCGACGGATTCGCCACGGGAGCCAGTTCCACGACGGCACCCTCGATGGCGGCGGCCGCCGCACCGATGCGGACGGCGAGCTGGTTGCCGAGTCCCACCCGACCGATGAGCGCCTCGGGCACGTCAGCCTCGAAGCGGAGCGCGCGCGGGTCTTCCATCTCGGCGATTGGCTTCCCGGGGGTGGCGAGATCGCCCACGTCGGCGAGTTTCCGGGTGACGACGCCGGCGAATGGCGCCACGACCTTGGTGTAACCCAGCATCGCCGAGGCTTCGTTCAGCACGCCGAGCGAGACGCGCTCGCGCGCCTGGACGAGGTCAAACTCGGACTGCGCGGTGCTCTGCTGCCGGAGCAAGGTGCGGGCGCGTTCCAGTTCGCGCACCGCCTGCTCACGCAGCGCCAGCGCCTGATCGAGCCGGGCCTGAATCTCGCGGGCATCGAGCTGCGCAATGAGATCGCCGGCTTTCACTGCCTGACCCGGAGAGACGAGCAGCGATTCGATGCGGGCGCTGATCTTGGGCTCGATGGCGGCGCGCAATCGGGACTGCACGGTGCCGACAACTTCCTCATGCGCGGCGCGCGCCGCTGACCCAACCACCACGGAACGCACGGCGACGCTCGGCAACGATTCACTCGCCGGCGGCGTTTCGCTTTTGCGACAGCCGGCCGCGAGGACTGTGGCGACGAGCAGGGCGGAGAAGGCCAGGCGGGAAATGGAACGTTGGCGCGGCGGAGTCATGGGCGGTGGCGAGGGGAACGCGGCTCAGGGTTTTGCGGGTGTTGCCGGTGCACGCCGGCTGCCTTGACCGACGCCGAGTCTGACGAGAATGCGCTCGAGCGGGCAGAAGCCGGTGAACGCGGTCTGGAAGAGATTGAGGCCGACGAACGCCGTGAGGAGCAGCCAGCGCTGGTCAATCCAGTAACCGAGGGCGAGGCCCGTCAGCACGAGCGTGCCGGCGACGAGGTAGATGATGCTTTGAAGTTTCATAGTGGAGAGATGTCCGACAGGGCGCTCTTGACGCCGGTATTCTCGGCGAAAGCCATCGGCTGTTGACCGAGGTTGAAGCGGTCCACCTTGACTCCGCGCGTGCCGAGTTGCGCGAGCATCGCACCGAAGCTCACGAGGTCGGGATTGATGTCGGTGCCGCAGATGCCGGTCGAACAGCACATGGGCGGATCATAAATTTGGATGGTTTTCATCGTGGATGGTTTGATTTGAAAATGCCCCGTATCACGGCTCACCGGTTGGGTGGATCGGGCCATATGCTCCCTCTCTGCCAAGAAGTCGTGGTCTCGCGCCCGGGAAAACCTCCACGGTACTCGGTTGGGGTCGGACTGGTAATGGGGTGTTCATCCCGTTCGGCATTAGTGCGACGGCGCTGCCGATCCACGGCGTTCGTTTCCGCCAAGGAGCAGGCATTTCGCCTGAAGCACAGAACCCCGAGGTTTGGACTACATCTTACTTCAAGTGCGCTCCACTAACTCCGCGCTTATTGCGGAATTCTGTTCGCTTTTTGATCCTTCGATCTCGCCGTCCGCCGGTTTCGTACGCCTCTCCTTGAATCGATCCCCCAAGCCCGACCCTGCCTTAGGCGAACGCTTTGCCTTCGCGAAGGCCCGCCGCATCGAAAATGCGCTTCATCTCGTCGCGAACTTTTCGGAATTCGGCCGGGAAACATCGGACAAGCCTCATCCGCATTTCCGCAAACGGTGATGACAGTGGTGTTGCCCGTAGACGGCAACGCACAGCCAATTCATCCCGAGTGCGAAGTTGTGCAGCCGGCGGAGGAAAATGTTCTTCGCGTCATCGGCGGCGCCAGAATCCTACCGGCATCCAAGCTCCTCGCGTTAGCGAGTAGCGGGCGAGTTTCAGCAACGTCGTGGCAGAGTTCTGCGGGAGTTGTCGAACACGCGCCGATTTACTGACAGTGGCCCGACCGACTCGCGTAAATCCCTGCCATCCTGATGGCGAAACTTGGAGGCGCGGGCCGGAATTGAACGACCGAAAGAACCCTGGCGCCTCGGGAAAAGCGTTTTCTCACTCGTGACTCAAGAACTATCCGCGCAACCCCAAACACAATTTTGGATAACTCCGGAACGACTTTTACTGACAGTTTCACTGACAGTTCCAAAGGGCGCCTCGCCTGAATGCAAGCCGGCCCGCGCACAAAGCCGACTAGAAGAAAGGTAATAATTTAATACCATGCACGACCGCAAACGTGCCACCAATGACTGCTGCCACGATCCATAGGCGTTTGGGCCATTAGGTTTCGGCTTGTCCCGGTTTAACCGAAGAAGACATGTCCTCACTTTTGGATACGTCGGCCGACAGCCCCTCAGAGTCGCGGGCACTCGCTGCTAAAAGCGACCCACTTCCGAACAGGCCGGCCAGTACGCAACAGCGTCCACAGACCCGCCACGGTTCGCTTTCCAACCATAACGGGTGGTAAGCCCAAATCAAAAACAGCGCGACAAAAAATCCCCCCATGGCGGCGATGCCGGCGCGAAAAATTCGTTCCGCATACCGCGCCTTACCGAACTGCGTTTCGGCGGGTTTCATAGAAGCAACGGCCGATTTAGAGTCGGCCGAGCACAAGAAAAAAAGACCAAAGCATAACGTCACCCTAAATCGCCTGACGTTTTTGACAGGTCGATGCCAATTCCGCTGAAAGACGGGCAAGCCACGAGATCCAAACTACTCAAATGCATTTCGTAACTCGGACCTGGAATGCGAAGTCGTGAGATGCGAAACAATCTGTGTCCGACGTGCAGCAGGGAAGGAGGTCTTGCTCGAAAAATTTTTCCTCAGCCGCCAGAAAAGCCCACACGATTAAAAATGTAATAGCGAGGTCGAGCATCGCGGCGACGATACGCGGCGCACGTCCTCGCGGATTCCACCCAAAGCGCTGGACCCCCCACTCTGCCGTCGACATGACAGCGCCGCGTCGGCGCCATTTGCCCGTTGAAGTGATTAAAATGGCGACTGCCATTGCTACCGCCCCTAGGGACTCAGGGAAGGGGACACCGGAGTAAATGAGAACACTGTCCGGCATCTTCCGGGAAATTGATCTACCCCACGTCCGACATATCGAACGCCAACTCTGGTATCGGAGGGGTGTCGAAAACCCTAACATTTATACTTTCACTGTCGCGACCCAGGCAGACTCCAACGATCACTAGAATCATCCAGAAGAGAACGATGTCATATTGCTTCCATGTGGTGGCGAACCGAGACGCCACGTGAGCGCGATGTGGGTTTGGCTCGATGTACGGATTTTTCATGGGCGTTTGGGCCCCACTCAGGGCAAGACCGATTGCTGCCCGACCGAGCGAAACCGTTTCCAATGTGAGTTCCGGCGCAAATGAACTCACCTGACATTATTGTCATTCATCGCCGGGAAAAACAGCGGAGCATTTCTCGGGCAGGCCACGTCGCCTTTCGCGATGGGAAGGAGTTTTTGCGGGTGACCCCCGCTCATCATCTTATCGCCCTCTATTGTGGTACGGTGTACGCTTCGCCAAATGACATTTTTGTCAGCTTAAGCGTACTGACCTCCTTGTTAATGGCGCTCAGAGTAAACGGAGAATGAAGGGGATGAAGACGTCACATCGCAAATTCCTCGTCGTCGATGACGATTTATTCGGGCGGTTTCATGTTTCAGGAACGCTCCTTCGTCGCTACCCTACAGCAGTCGTGCAAGAGTGTCAGGATTTGTACACGGCCAGTGAGGTCGTGTCCGACTTGCCAGTCAGCGAACACGCCACGGTCGTTATCGCGCGGCGGACACCCCAGGCGGGCGGGCGACGTTTGATCGCCGCTTTGAGGGCCGGCCATTCCTCGGTCCCGATTGTCTGGCTGGGTGACCCTCGCGAGGAAACTCTCGCGCCATCAGCGGGGGCTACTCGCTTTATGTCCAAGGATGCTTGGCTACTGAATGGAGAAGTAGTCGCAGACCTCACTTAATCGCGGATTGTCGGCCTTTCTTCCGAAACCGGCAGGAAGCGACCAGCATCTCGCTAAGCTCTGTTGCTCTGGGAGACGTGCACAGGCTTCGACAAAGCTGGTGTCTGGAAGGCAGTCGACATCCATCCCAGCCCCGAGCGTGTGGTGTGAACTCCGACGCGTTCCAAGGTTGGTCCGAGTTCGGTCAACAACGCGGCTTTCCATAAAAACGCATTTGCGCCGCTTTTTGTAACGTCATCTCGAATTTCTTTTCCTGAAACGATTACAACCGGAACGGTAGAGTCGATCGAGCGGACGGCGGCCGTCAGCTGCAGCCCATCAAACACCGGCATCTGAAAATCCGTGACGATCAAATTCACTCGTTTTCGTTTAAGGAACT
>DATAKE010000110.1:0-39309 GCA_036261745.1 Opitutaceae bacterium | reverse complement strand
CGTGGCGCGCGAAGTCGGATCGGAAGGCAAGCTCGGCGGCCAGGCGCAGGTGCCCGGTGTGGCCGGCACGTGGAAGGATCTCACGGACAACGTGAATTCGATGGCCGCCAATCTCACCGGCCAGGTGCGCAACATCGCCGAGGTGGCGACCGCCGTGGCGCGCGGAAATCTTTCCCGCAAAATCACCGTCGACGTGAAGGGCGAGATTCTGGAGTTGAAGAACACCATCAACACGATGGTCGACCAGCTGAACGGCTTCGCCGCCGAGGTGACGCGCGTCGCGCGCGAAGTCGGCACCGAGGGCGAGCTCGGCGGCCAGGCCGTCGTCCCCGGCGTCGGTGGCACGTGGAAGGATCTCACCGACTCGGTGAACGCGATGGCGACCAACCTGACCACTCAGGTCCGCAACATCGCGGATGTGACCACGGCCGTGGCCCGCGGCGACTTGTCGCGCAAGATCACGGTCGACGTGAAGGGCGAAATCCTCGAGCTGAAGAACACCATCAACACGATGGTCGACCAGCTGAACGCGTTCGCCTCCGAAGTGTCCCGCGTCGCACGCGAGGTCGGCACCGAGGGCAAACTCGGCGGCCAAGCCCAGGTGCAAGGCGTCGCCGGCACGTGGAAGGATCTCACCGACAACGTGAATTCGATGGCGAACAATCTCACGACGCAGGTGCGCAACATCGCCGACGTGACCACCGCGGTCGCGAAGGGCGACTTGTCCCGCAAGATCACGGTCGACGTGAAAGGCGAAATCCTCGAGGTGAAGGACACCATCAACACGATGGTCGATCAGCTGAACTCGTTCGCGTCCGAGGTGACTCGCGTGGCGCGCGAAGTCGGTCTCGAAGGCAAACTCGGCGGCCAGGCCGAGGTGCCCGGTGTGGCGGGCACGTGGAAGGACCTCACGGACAACGTGAATTCGATGGCGAACAACCTGACAACCCAGGTGCGCAACATCGCCGAGGTCACGATCGCCGTCGCGAACGGCGACTTGTCCCGCAAAATCACCGTCGACGTGCGCGGCGAGATTCTCCAGCTGAAGGAAACGATCAACACCATGGTCGACCAGCTGCGGTCGTTCGCGTCTGAAGTGACGCGCGTCGCGCGCGAGGTCGGCACCGAGGGCCGTCTCGGCGTGCAGGCCGTGGTGCCCGGTGTCGCCGGCACGTGGAAGGATTTGACCGACTCCGTCAACGCGATGGGCACCAATCTCACCGCGCAGGTGCGCAACATCGCCGAGGTGACCACGGCCGTGGCGCGCGGTGACTTGTCGCGCAAGATCACGGTCGACGTGAAGGGCGAAATCCTCGAGCTGAAGAACACGATCAATACGATGGTCGACCAGCTGAACGCGTTCGCCGCCGAGGTGACTCGTGTGGCGCGCGAAGTTGGTACGGAAGGCAAACTCGGCGGCCAGGCGCAGGTGCAGGGCGTCGCCGGCACGTGGAAGGACTTGACCGACTCCGTGAACGTCATGGCGGCCAACCTGACCGACCAGGTGTCCGGCATCGTGAAGGTCGTGACCGCGGTCGCGAACGGCAATCTCCGCCAGAAGCTCACCGTCGAGGCGAAGGGCGAAGTCGCCGCGCTCGCCGAGACGATCAACAACATGACCGACACGCTCGCGACCTTCGCCGAACAGGTGACCAACGTCGCCCGCGAAGTCGGTGTCGAGGGCCGGCTCGGCGGTCAGGCGCACGTGCCCGGCGCCGCCGGCACGTGGAAGGATCTCACCGGCAATGTGAACCTGCTCGCCGCCAATCTTACGACCCAGGTGCGCGCGATCGCGGAAGTCGCGACCGCGGTGACGAAGGGCGACTTGACGCGGTCCATCCAGGTCGATGCCCGCGGCGAGGTCGCCGAGCTGAAGGACAACATCAACACGATGATTTATAATCTCCGTGCGACCACGGAGAGTAATCAGGAGCAGGACTGGCTGAAGACCAACCTCGCGAAGTTCACCCGAATGCTGCAGGGCCAGCGCGATCTGCTCACCGTCGGCAAGATGCTGCTCTCGGAACTGGCGCCGCTCGTCGATGCACAGCAGGGCACCATCTATCAAATGGACGCCGAGGACTCGGCGCGCACCTCGCTCCGGCTGCTCGCCGGTTACGCGAACCGCGCCGGACAGCCCACCAGCATCCGGCTCGGTGAAGGTCTTGTCGGACAATGCGCGGTGGAGCGGCAACGCATCCTGCTCAATGATGCGCCGAAGGGTTATGCGCTCGTGCAGTCGAGCCTCGGCGAATCCTCCGCCACCAGCATCGTGGTGCTGCCGGTGTTGTTCGAAGGACAGGTCAAGGCCGTCATCGAGCTCGCCTCGCTGCACCCGTTCAGCGTCACGCACATCGCGTTTCTCGAGCAGCTCACCCAATCCATCGGCGTCGTGCTCAACACCATCGAGGCGACGATGCGTACGGAGGGCCTGCTCCAGCAATCGCAGCAGCTCACCGTCGAGCTTCAGCTCCAGCAGAAGGAACTGCAGCAGACGAACGAGGAGCTCGGCACCAAGGCGCGGCAGCTCGCCGACCAGAACGCCGAGGTCGAACGCAAGAACCGCGAGGTGGAACAGGCCCGCCGCGCCCTCGAGGAACAGGCGACCGAGCTCGCGCTCACGTCGAAATACAAGTCCGAGTTCCTCGCGAACATGTCGCACGAATTGCGCACCCCGCTGAACTCCGTGCTCATCCTGGGCCAGCAGCTCGCGGAAAACAGCGCCGGCAATCTCACCGCCAAACAGGTCGAGTTCGCGCGCAACATTCACTCGTCCGGTTCCGATCTGCTCAACCTCATCACCGACATTCTCGACTTGTCGAAGATCGAGTCCGGCACGGTGACGGTCGAGGCCGAGGAACTGAACTTCACGTCGCTGCGCGACTCCGTGGAGCGCAACTTCCGCCACATCGCCGACTCGAAGAACCTGCCGTTCCTTGTCGATTTCGATCCGAACCTGCCGCCCGCGATCACGACCGACCCCAAGCGTCTCCAGCAGATCTTGAAAAATCTGCTCTCAAACGCGTTCAAGTTCACGAGTCACGGCCAGGTGTCGGTCAAGGTCCAGTCCGCGGCCGCGGGCTGGACGCCCGGACATTCCAGCCTCAGCCGGGCCACGAAGGTCGTGCAGTTCGCGATCAGCGACACCGGCATCGGCATCGCGCCCGAAAAACAGAAGCTGATTTTCGAGGCGTTCCAGCAGGCCGACGCCGGCACGAGCCGCAAATACGGTGGCACGGGTCTCGGCCTTTCGATCTCCCGCGAACTTGCGGCGCTGCTGGGCGGCGAAATCCGTCTGACGAGCGCACTGGGGCAGGGAAGCACCTTCACGCTGTTTCTGCCGGTTTCCTTTGTGGAGCCGACCGGTGACAAGGGCCGCGGCAGCAATGCGGCTCCGTCCATGCCGCTCAAACTCCCGGCCGCCCGCGAAGAGATTATTCCGGACGACCGCGAGCAGATCCAGACCGGCGACCGCAGCCTGCTCATCGTCGAGGACGACCCGCACTATGCCCGCGTGCTGCTGGGTCTGGCCCGCGAAAAAGGGTTCAAGGGCATCGTCGCCACCCGCGGCAACGCGGCGCTCACGCTGGCGCGGCAATACCAGCCGACCGCGATCACCCTCGATGTTTTCCTCCCGGACATGCTGGGCTGGACCGTGCTGAACAACCTCAAGCTCAGCGCGGCGACCCGCCACATCCCGGTGCAGATCATCTCCGTCGAGGAGGAGCGCTCGCACGCCCTCGCGCACGGGGCGTTCTCCTACACGGTGAAGCCGACGACCACGCAGGGGCTCGACGAATGCTTCGAGCGCATCACGAAGTTCGTCGAACCCCACACCAAGCGCCTGCTGATCGTCGAGGACAACGAGATCGAGCGGAAAGGCATCGTCGAGCTGCTGCATCACGACGACATCGAGATCGCGACGGCGGGCAGCGGCCAGGAAGCGCTGAACACGCTGCTCGACCAGCCGTTCGATTGCTGCGTGCTCGATCTCCGGCTGCCCGACATGACCGGGTTCGAGTTGCTCGACAAACTGCAGGCCGAACCGACGCTCCGCGACATCCCGGTCGTGGTCTTCACCGGCAAGGACCTGACCCGCGACGAGGAAACCCAGCTCCGGACCGTGGCGAAAAGCGTGCTCGTGAAAGACGTGCAATCGCCCGAGCGCCTCTTCGACGAGACCGCGCTGTTCCTCCACCGCGTGGTCGCGAACCTGCCCGAGTCGCAGCAGAAGATGCTCGACCGCCTCCATTCCTCCAGCGAAGTGCTGCGCGGGAAAAAAGTCCTGGTGGTCGACGACGACGCGCGAAACATTTTCGCGCTCACCACGATGCTCGAAAACCAGGAGATGCATGTGATCAGTGCGACCACCGGCCGGCAGGCCATCGACCTGATCAAGGGCACACCCGATATCGGTGTTGTCCTCATGGACATCATGATGCCCGAGATGGACGGCTACCAGACGATGCAGGAGATCAGGAGGGATCCGGCGTTCGGCACCCTCCCGATTCTGGCGCTGACGGCGAAGGCGATGAAAGGGGACCGCGACAAGTGTCTCGCGGCCGGCGCCTCGGACTACATCGCGAAACCGGTGAACACGAACGAACTCCTTTCACTGCTCCGCGTATGGCTGTATCGGTAAGAGCAGAAATACCCGCCGTCGTCCGACGGCGGGTTAAGCACAACCCGCCCCCTCTTTCTTGAACGACACGAGCACCAGCACCCCCTTCGACTCCGGCCCGGTGAACATCCTGCTCGTCGACGACGAGCCGCGGAACCTCGACGTGCTCGAAAGCTCGCTGCAGTCGCCGGACTACAAGCTGGTGCGCGCGCTGACGGCCGAGCGGGCGCTGCTGTTGCTGCTCGAGGGCGAGTTCGCGGCCATCGTGCTCGACATCCAGATGCCGGACATGAACGGCATCGAGCTGGCCAACCTCATCAAGCAGCGCCGCCGGACGCAGCACATCCCGATCATTTTCCTCACGGCGTATTTTCAGGAGGACAAGGATGTGCTCGAGGGCTACGGCAGCGGTGCGGTCGACTATCTCACCAAGCCGATCAACCCGCAGATTCTGCGCTCCAAGATCGCGGTCTTCGTCGATCTCTTCCGCAAGACCCGCGCGCTGGCGGCGAGCAACCTCGCGCTCGAGCAGGAAATCGCCCAGCGCCTGAAGGCGGAGGAATCGCTGCGCCGCATCAACAGCACGCTCGAATCGCATGTGCATGCGCGGACCGCCGATCTCGTGGGCGCGAACGAGGAGTTGCGCGCCCGCGGCCGCGCGCTGCTCGATAGCGAAATGCGCGTCCAGCGCGAACTCGAGCAGCAGAAACGCATCGAGGCGCAATTGCGGGCGAGCGAGGAGCAGCTCCGGCTCGTGACGGACCACGCCCCGGTCTTCATCACGCAGTTCGACCGCGAGCACCGTTTCAAATTCGTCAACCGCACCTATGCCCGCCGCTTCGGCATGGAGCCGCAGGAGCTGGTCGGAAAACATTTCTCCGAGGTGATGGGCCAGGAGCCGTACGTCGCGATCCGCGAGCACATCGACGCGGCGCTGGCGGGAAAGCGCGTGGAATTCGAGGCCGAGATCGCCTACGCGTCGCTGGGCCCGCGCTGGGTCTACGTGATTCACGAACCGGAACGCACGGCGGAGGGGGAGGTGGTGGGATTCATGGCGGTGATCACGGACATCACCGACCGCAAACTCGCCGAGCAGGAAGTTGCCGCCGCCCGCGACAAGGCGCTCGCCGCCTCGCGGACGAAGGACGATTTTCTCGCGCGGCTTTCCCATGAGCTGCGCACGCCGCTGAATCCGGTGCTGCTGCTCGCGAGCGATGCGGTCAACAATTCCGACCTGCCCGCCGCGGTGCGCGCGGATTTCGAGATGATCGCGGAGAACGTGATGCTCGAGGCGCGCCTGATCGACGACCTCCTCGACCTCACTGCCATCACCCGCGGCAAGGTCGCGCTCAAGATGCGGCCCGTGCAGGTCCACTCCGTGTTGAACGAGGCGCTGACGACGCTGCGCCAGGATTTCGCACAGAAGGATCTCGCGCTGAATCTCCGGCTCGAGTCCGACAAGCACATCGTCACCGGCGACGATGTGCGCCTGAAGCAGATTTTTTGGAACGTGCTCAAGAACGCCATCAAGTTCACCCCGCCGGGCGGGCAGATCGCGGTCGAGACGAAGTCGCTGCCGAAGACGAACAAGCTTCTGGTGACGGTGAGCGATACCGGCATCGGAATGACCGAGGAGGAAATTGCGCGGATCTTCTCGGCCTTCACCCAGGGCGATCATGCCGCGCAAGGGAGCGCGCGATTTGGCGGTCTCGGTCTCGGTCTCGTCATCGCCCAGACGCTGGTGCAGCTGCATTCCGGCACGATCATGGCGAGCAGTCCGGGCCGCGACCTGGGGGCGAAGTTTGCCATCGAGCTGCCGCTCTCGGCCGACAAGGCGGTGGCGAGCCCCTCGCTCGGCGTGGCCCCGCTGGCCAGTGGTGACAAGGCCGACAAGCAGGATGCCCGCCGCATCCTGCTCATCGAGGATCACAAGCCCACGTGTCGTGCGCTCGAAGACCTGCTGGTGCGCCGCAACTACAAGGTCACAACCGCGAACACCGCGACGGAAGCCCGCGAGAAGGCCGAAAATGAAAATTTCGATTTTGTGGTTTCGGATATCGGCCTTCCCGACGGCAACGGCTGCGATCTCATGAAGGAGTTCCGCACGCGCTATGGGTTGGAAGGCATCGCACTCACCGGCTACGGGATGGATGAGGACATGGGCCGGAGCCGCGCGGCGGGTTTCATCACCCATCTGACGAAACCCGTGAGCGTCCAGGCGCTCGACAAGGCGCTTTCCCACATCGTGTCGCTCAAGCGCCGGCCGCTGGCTCCGGCCCAGGGCAGCGAAAACGGAAACGGCCATGGCAACGGCGGGAAGTTAGTTTGAATTGTAGCGGCGGTCTATGACCGCCGGGAAACACGCGAGCGACTTCGACGGCGGTCATAGACCGCCGCTACACCAAACCCCCGTTACCAGAATAGACTTGGAGTTGAAGCGCAGCTGGGA
The DNA here is from genome assembly GCA_036261745.1 of Opitutaceae bacterium. GTDB lineage: Bacteria > Verrucomicrobiota > Verrucomicrobiia > Opitutales > Opitutaceae > DATAKE01. The sequence goes on along the minus strand of DATAKE010000110.1, from coordinate 32,239 downwards.
TTGCTTCGGCGGACCGAAACGACGCTGCGCCGTCGCGCACGCCGGTAAATTCGGCAACCCCCCAGATCACCATGAAGTCCCTCACCTCCCTCCGCCTGATCGCCGTCGTTGCAGTCGCTGCGTTCGGCTACGCTTTCGCGGCCGATTCGACTCCCGCCCCCAAGGCGGCCGCTTGCTGCACCAAGGCCGCTGCTGACGGCAAGGCCTGCGCCCACGGATGCTGCGTCACCGCGGCGAAAGACGGCAAGAACTGCGAAAAGTGCGGCGGCTCCGGCGCGATGGCGAAACCGGCCGAAGCAAAGAAATAATCCGTTTCGATCGCCCGCTCCGGCGGGCTCGCAAGCCGCGCACCTCCGGGTGGGCGGCTTTTTTATTTCCAGCGGGATTGCTTCGTCGTCCCGCGCAGCGGGACTCCTCGCAATGACAAACCAGACCGACGCTGACGCTCAAACGTCCGCTGCGATATGCTCGTGGCTGAGATTCCGCCAGCGGTCGAGCACCCGGCGGTACATGTCGTCCGGAGACAGTCCGTACGCGGCGCGAAGGACGTCCACCGAGCTGCCGTGCTCCACAAATTTGTCCGGCCAGCCGATGCGCTCGAGCGCAGTGGGGCAGTCGGATTCCTGCAGCGCCTCGAGCACCGCGCTGCCGAAGCCGCCGGCGATGACGTGGTCCTCCATGGTGACGAGCATCGGAATGCAGGCGGCGTGACTGAGCAGCAGGGCGCGATCGAGCGGCTTCACGAAGCGCGCGTTGACGACACCGACCGACAGGCGTTCCTCGCGCGCGAGGCGTTCGGCGAGTTTCAGCGCGTCCTGCACCAGGTTGCCCAGGGCCCAGATCATGATGTTCGAACCTTCGCGCAACACTTCCGCGTGTCCGACCGGGAGGGCGGCGGGCTGGTCCTTGATTTTCACGCCGAGCCCGGTGCCGCGTGGATAACGAATGAAGCCCGGGCCGGGCAGTCGCAGGCTCGTGTGCAGCATGTCGACGAGCTCGTCCTCGTCCTTCGGCTGCATGATGGTCGCGTTCGGCACGCAGCGCAGATACGCGAGATCGAAGAGGCCGTGATGGGTCGGGCCGTCGTTGGGGGAGAGACCCGCGCGGTCCATGCAGAACGTCACGGGCAGGTTTTGCAGCGCGACATCGTGAACGATCTGGTCGTAACCCCGCTGGAGAAACGTCGAGTAGATCGCGCAGACCGGCCGGATGCCCTTGGTGGCGAGGCCGGCGGCAAACAGCACCGCGTGTTCCTCGGCGATGCCGACATCGAAAAACTGCCGCGGCACTTCCGTCGCGAGATGCGTGAGGCCGGTGCCGCTCGGCATCGCCCCGGTGATGCCGACGATGTTCGGATCCGCTTTCGCGAAGCGCACGAGCGCGTGGCCGAACACGTCCTGGTAAGTGGGCGGCGCGCCGGGCGCGGGCTTTTTGTTTTCGCCGGTGACGGGATCGAAGGGCGCCGCGCCGTGAAACTTCTCGGGATGATTGATGGCGGCCTCGAGCCCGCGACCCTTCTTGGTCAGCACGTGAACGAGCACCGGAACGTCGCAGTGTTTCGCGAATTCCAGGTTCTTCGCCAGTGCGTCGAAGTTGTGCCCGTCGACCGGGCCGAGATAGCGGAGCCCAAACTTTTCGAAGAGCGACGACTCGACGAAGAAGTCCTTCGTCTCGCGCTTCCACTTCGTGTAGACGCGGTTCATCTCCACGCCGACCGGGAAGCTTTTGAAGAAACCCTCCACGTCGTGATGCAGCTTGTTGTAGGTCTGGCTCGTGCTGATCCGGTTGAGGTACTTCGAGATCGCGCCGACATTCTTGGCGATCGACCACTCGTTGTCGTTGAGGATGACGATGAGGCGCTTGGTCGAGCTGACGACATTGTTGAGCGCTTCGAGTGTGACGCCACAGGTGAACGCCGCGTCGCCGCACACGGCGACGACATGCTCCGACGAACCGTGAAGATCGCGCGCCGTCGCCATGCCCAGCGCCGCGGAGAGGGCGGTGCCGGCGTGTCCGGCGCCAAACGCATCGTGCGGGCTTTCGCTGCGATAAAGGAAACCGCTCGCGCCGCCGGTCTGGCGGAGCTTTTTGAAGAACTCGCCGCCGCGGCCGGTCAGAAGCTTGTGCACATAGCCCTGGTGGGCCACGTCGAAGACGAACTGGTCATCCGGGGTGCTGAAGCTGCGATGCAGCGCGATCGTGAGCTCGACGACACCGAGATTCGGACCGATGTGGCCGCCATTCTTCGCCGTGACCGCGATGAGCTCCTCGCGAATTTCCTGGGCGAGCTGGGGGAGCTGCGTTGGCGCGAGGGCCTTGACGTCGGCCGGGCCGCGAATGGCGTCAAGCAGACGGGACGAAGAGGGGGACGGAGGCGGATTCATCAAGGCGGAAGGCGGGGTGGGGCGGGTCAGGCGTCGCTCGTGGTTTCGAATTTCACGAACGCGACGCCGTCCTTCTGGCGCTTGAGCTGCTCGATCTTCAATTCGGCGTCCTTCAAGCGGGACTCGCAGGTTTTCAGGAGGTTGCTGCCTTCCTCGAATTTCGCGAGCAGCTCGGCCAGCGGCACCTCGCCGGACTCCATCGTTTCCACGATGGTTTCGAGCTTGGTCAGGGCGTCTTCAAACGAGAGCTTGGCGTCTTTGGCTTCCACCGGCGCAAAATGCGGAGCCCTCGCAACCATTTCAAACAATCTTTGGGGCCGCCCGGATTCCCCGGGTAATTGTGCGGCCCAGACGCGGTTGTGGAATAGTGCCACCGGGTGATCTTTGAGTTGGCGGCGGACGCGGTTTCGCTTCCAGTGGGCGGATGAGTGATGTCCTTTGGATTACCGCGGCGCTGATTGCACTGCGGCTGGCTGGCGAACTGGTGCTTTCGACGCTCAACCGTGGCGAAGTGCAGCGAAACGCCGGCGCGCCTCCCGCGGGGGCGCCGATGGATTCCGAGACGTACGCGAAGTCCGTTGCCTACACGCTGGAGAAATCGCGTTTCGGCATGATGGTCGAAATTTTCGACACGCTCGTCCTGGCGCTGGTGATCTTTGGCGGCGTGTTGCCCATGCTCTTCGCGCGCGTGGCGGCGTGGGGGGCGCCGGGAGCGAGGTGGGATGACGCGCTGTTCATCCTGATCGCCGGCGTGTTGATTTCCCTTCCGTCGCTGCCGTTCGACTGGTGGGGGCAGTTTCGCCTCGAGGCGAAATTTGGCTTCAATAAAAGCACGCCCGCGTTGTGGTTCACCGACAAACTCAAGGGGACCCTGCTGATGTTCGTCATCGGCTTTCCCTTGCTGTGGCTGCTGCTGTCGCTGGTGAGCTGGGTGGGTCCGTGGTGGTGGGTGTGGGGATTTATTACGCTCTTTGGATTCCAACTGTTGATGCTCGTGCTTTATCCCAAGCTGATCGTGCCGCTCTTCAACAAACTCACCCCGCTCCCCGAGGGAGAACTTCGCACCCGGCTGCTGGCGCTGGGCGACCGCACCGGATTCCGTGCGGCGACGATTGAAGTGATCGACGGATCGAAACGCTCCGGTCACTCGAACGCGTACTTCACCGGTTTCGGGCGGTTCCGCCGCATCGTGCTCTTCGACACGCTGATCGCGCAGCTCACCCCGGAGGAGCTCGAGGCCGTGCTCGCGCACGAGATCGGCCACTACCGCCGGGGGCACATTCCGAAGATGCTGGCGATGTCCGCGGGGATGCTGCTCGCGGGTTTCGGGGTCATTGCCTGGCTTGCGCGCAGCCCGTGGTTCAATGAAGCCTTTGGGTTTCCGTCCGGCGAGCTGGCGCCCGCGTTTTTGCTCTTCGGCTTGTTGAGCGGGCTCGTGACGTTCTGGTTCTCCCCGTTCTCCAATCTGCTTTCGCGCAAGCACGAGTACGAGGCCGACGCCTTTGCCCGCGATGCGATGCACGGCCCGGCCGCGATGATCGCCGCGCTGCGGAAGCTCGCGCAGAAAAACCTGAGCAACCTGACGCCGCATCCTTGGTTCAGCGCCTTTTTCTATTCGCATCCGACCATCGTGGAGCGCGAGCGGGCGCTGGTGAAAACGGGATGACCACGGATCGCACAGACGGGCGCAAATCGGAATCCGGGTTTCATCGGTGAGATCGGTGGTCCTTTTTTTCCTGGTTTTGGTTTTACCGGGAATCGACGCGCGAGCCGAAACGCTGACGGTCGCGACCTACAATCTCGAAAACTACCTCTCAACCGACCGCCTGACCGGGAGCGGCTACCGCAAAGACTACCCGAAGCCCGAGGACGAGAAGCGCGCGCTCCGTTCGGTGGTGCGGGCGCTCAATGCCGATGTGCTCGCGCTGCAGGAAATGGGGCCGCGCGCCTACCTGGAGGAATTCCGCCGCGACTTGAAAGCGGAGGGCATCGACTATCCACACGCGGTTTTGCTGGAAGCCGCCGATGCCGACCGGCACGTGGCGTTGCTCTCGAAGCGGCCGCTCAAAGGCGTCGTGCTCCACACGGATCTCGAGTTCGCGTATTTTGAGAAGAAGGAAACCGTGAAGCGCGGTCTGCTGGAAGCGAGCGTGGCGACCGGGGGCGGCGACATCACGCTCTTCGTCGTTCACCTGAAAAGCCGTTTTACCGACCGCCCGGACGACCCGCTTTCCGTTGCGCGGCGTTCGGCGGAGGCAACCGCCGTGCGTGATCGCGTGCTCCGGCGGTTTACCGATCCGTCTGCGGCGCGCTTTCTGATCGTCGGCGATTGCAACGACGGAAAACCGAGCAAGACGCTCCAGCATCTGGCGAGACGCGGGAAGACCACCGTGGCCGAGTTGCTGCCCGCCGCCGACAGCCGCGGTGAAAACTGGACGCATTCCTATCGCAAGGAGGAGAGCTACTCGCGGGTCGACCACGTCCTCGTCTCGCCGGGTCTGCAGCCGGCGGTGGAGGGCGGAGCCGCGCGGATTTACGACGGCCCGGGAGTCCGCGAGGCGAGCGATCACCGGCCGGTGATCGTGACGCTGCAAACCGGCAAGCGTTAGCCGGCGCGTCGCCGCAAAGCCGGAAGGAAGGTCGGTGACCCGCCCTATTTGGGGTACAAGAGAGGGATTGCCGACCTCGGAAGCGACCGGCCATTCTGCTGGGCCCGTCCGGAAGAGTCTTACCCCAGCTCATGTATCACTCGAAAAAAGTGGTGGTCATCATGCCCGCCTACAACGCCGCCAAGACGTTGCGACGGACGTATGACGAGGTGATGGCGCAGGAGGTCGTGGACCTCGTCATCGTGGTGGACGACGCCAGCCGCGACGAGACGGTCACACTCGCCCGCCAGCTTCCGCACACCCAGGTGATCGTGCATGCGCGCAACCTGGGTTACGGCGGCAATCAAAAGACCTGTTATCGCGCGGCCTTGGATGCGGGCGCCGACATCGTGATCATGGTCCATCCCGACTATCAATATACGCCGAAGCTGATCCCCGCGATGGTGTCGATGATCGCGAGCGGACTTTACCCGTGTGTGATCGGGAGCCGCATTCTCGGCAACTACGCGTTGCGCGGCGGCATGCCCGGCTGGAAGTACATCGCCAACCGCGGGCTCACCTTGGTCGAGAATGTCCTGTTCGGCGCAAAGCTGTCGGAGTTTCACACCGGTTACCGGGCTTTCTCCCGGGAAATTTTGGAACGCGTGCCGTGGCAGAAAAACTCGGACGACTTCGTTTTCGACAACCAGATGCTCGCGCAAATTCTCTGGCTGGGCAGCGCGATCGCGGAGGTGAGCTGCCCGACCAAGTATTTTGCCGAGGCGTCGTCGATTAATTTTCGCCGCAGCGTCACTTACGGGCTCGGTTGCCTCGCCACCGCGCTGACCTTTCGCCTGGCGCGAATGGGGTGGGTGCGGTCGGAAATGTTTCCACCCACGGCCCGCGCTCAGGGCGCTGCGGATTGACCCGGCGGCTTCGCCGGATTCCCGCGATACGGCAAACCGTTTTGATAGAGCCGGAGCTGCGCACGGAGATCGGTGACTGGGGTGGTGGGGGAATCGGGGCCGGCCACCTGCAACGCTTGCTCACAGGCCGATACCGCGTCCGAGAAACGCCCGGCTTCGGCGTAGGCTGCGGCCAGGGATTGGAGCACCGCGGCGTTGTTGCCGCCGGACAACTGGTTCGCACGCAGCGCGAGCTCGAGCGCCTCGGTGGCGCTGCGCACGGACGCATCCGGGGACGTCGCCAGCGCCCAGGCGAGATTGGCCATCGCGTGCAGGTTGTCCGGCTGGAGATTCAGGGCCGTTCGGTAGTGCGGGATCGCTTCACGGACCTGGCCTTTTTCAAACAGCGCCTTTCCCAGATTATTGTGGGCTTCCGGATAGTCCGGCCGGAGTTCGAGCGCTTTTTGCAGGTGCGTGATTGCAGGATCGAGACGTCCGGTGACGCGAAGGATCCAGCCGAGATTGTTGTGGGCCGTCGCGCTGCCCGGCTGGAGTTCCGCGATGCGTTGAAAATGGGAAACCGCCTCCCCGGCCCGGCCTTTTTGGAAAAACAGCATGCCGAGATTGTGATGCGTCGCCACCAAATCGTCCCCTTGTTTGAGGGCGTGACGATAGTGGATGATCGCATCGTCGGTGCGACCCTGCCGGAGCAGCGCGTTGCCCAGGTTGTTGTGCACCTCCGGATCGTCGCGCCGCGTTTGGAGCGCTGCCTCGAAATGGCGGATCGCTTCTTCCACCTGTCCTTTCTCGAGGAGAATCGTCCCGAGGTTGTTGCGCGCCCGGACGAACTCGGGCCGGAGTTCGACCGCGGATTGAAACGACGCCATCGCGTCGTCCCCGCGACCCTGCTTCAGCAGAATGGCTCCGATATTAAAATGTGCCTCCGCCAGCGTCGGTCGGAGTTCGACTGCTTTCCGGTAGTGCCCGAGCGCTTCGTCGTCGCTTCCTTTCTGGCGGAGCGCGTTGCCGAGGTTGTTGTGGATTTCCGCGAAACCCGGCTGCAGCCGCAGCGCGATCAGGCCGTGATGAATCGCCTCGTCCACGCGTCCCGTGTCGAGGAGGTGATTGCCGAGATTGCTGTGCGCAACGAAACAAGCGGGGTTCCGCTCGATCGTCGTGCGCCAGAGCGTTTCGACGTCCCCATACATCCGGCTCTGCCGCCAGGTCATTGTCGCGAGGACCAGCAGCAGCGCGGCACAAAGCGCATTTCCGACGGGCCGGCCCCAACAACCTGCGCGATTGAGCAGCGACGCGATTCCCACCGCAGCGGCGGTAAGGAGGCCTGCGCTGGCGAGATACTGGTAGTGATCCGCGACGAATGAATAAACGAACGGGTAAACATTCAGGAATCCCAGGACTGGAAACAAGGTGCCGGCGAAAAAAAGCAGGGCGGCGAGCGGACCGCGCGCCCGCCGGTGCCGGGCCCACAGCGCGGCGGCGAACAGCAGCAGCGCCACCGGAAACACATGCTGCCACCACACCGCGGCGCTCACCTGCCAGCGTGGATAGATGAAAACGAGATCCGCGGGCCAGAGGAGCTTGCCCGCGTAGAACCAGACGGCGCGGCCGGCGATCAGGCACCGCTCGACGAAGGAAAACGCGAACGCCTCACCCTCCGCGCCGATGAATTTCCGCTCCATCCACGCGACGAACAGCCCCGCGATGATTCCCAGGGCGAAAAAAGGAAGGAGCGGCACGACGTCGCGCTTCCACGAAATCGATCCGCGTTTCCACCAGAAGACCACCAGGAGCGCCGCGGGCAGGCTGGCGATCACGGCTTTCGCCAGCAGGCCGATTCCGAAGAGAACGAGCGCGGCGACATGGAGTTTTTTCCGGCGCGTTTCGTCGAAGCCGAGGTAGAGCAGGGCGGCGCCGAAATAGAAAACGCCGGAGAGGGTGTTTTTCAGTTCAGAGATCCACGCCACCGATTCGGCGTGCACGGGATGCAGCGCGAAGATCGCCGCCGCCAGCCAGGCGCCGGGGACTTCGAGTCGCTGGAGGAGTCGACCCAACAGCAGCGCCGCCACGGCGTGGAGGAGAATGTTGACGAGGTGATAACCGAGCATCGCGTCGCCCCACAGGTGTTGCTGGAGCCAAAACGCACTGTGAGTAATCGGATAGTACTGCGACACCGCGCCGAGCTCGCTCCAGATTTTGGCGAGACCTTCCAGTCCGCTCAGCTCGGGCGGAGTCAGGTGGTCGTTGTCGTCATAGACCGCTTCGCCGTTCCACGCGGGCCGATAGGCGACGAGAGTGGCAACCACCAGCACGAGGGCGAGCAGCCAGCCGCGTTTCCACCACCGCGAGGGAGATTGGCGGGGAGCGGTGTTCATGGCGCGGCGACCGGAGCTGACGGAGCGCGGAGGCGCGTCGCAGTTTCAAAATGAATCCCGGCTTCGCTCAACCGGCCTTTTTCGCGCAGCGCGGTGCCGAGGTGATGATGCGCATCCGCGTCGTTGGGCTGCACGCTCAGGGTTTTCTGGAAATGCATCACCGCGTCATCCCATTGCGCGCGATGCAGGGACATTTCGCCAAGCATGTAGTGGGCGTTCGCGTGATTCGGATCGATCTTCAGCGCGGTCTGAAAGTGAACGATCGCCGCTTCGGGCTGCCCTTTCTGCAGAAACGCCTGGCCGAGATTGTGGTGAAGGTCCGGGTTGATGGGATCGATGGCCAGCGCCGCACGGTATTGGGCGATCGCTCCGTCGAGCTGACCTTTCTGCAGGCGGGCATTTCCGAGATTGAGCCGCGTCAGCAAGTCGCCGGGCTGCAACGCCGCCGCTTTTTCCAGCTCGGCGACCGCCTCGTCGGTTCGTCCGTTCTCGAGCAGAACGGTGCCGAGATTGTAGCGGGCCAGCCCAAAATTCGCTCGGACGCTCAGCGCCTTTTGGAATTCGACGATCGCTTCGCCGGTGCGCCCCTGCCGCAGCAGGGCGGTGCCGAGGTTGTTGCGCGCTTCGGGAAAATCGGCGCGGAGCTTGAGCGTTTGCGTGAATTGAAGAATCGCCTCATCGATCCGCCCGAGCTCGAGGTAGGCGTGGCCGAGACTGTTGTGTGCCGCGTAGTTCGCGCGCGTGACGGCGATCGTGTGACGAAAAAGTTCCTCGCTGCCCCGCCAGTGACGAAGCTGGTCGCGCGTGCGCATCGCACAACTCACCAGCGCGACCGCGGCCGCAACGCCCAGCGCCGCCTTCAACCCGCGCCATCGCGCCTGGAGTTCCCCCGCGCCCCACGCGAGCAGCACGAACACGCCGATGGACGGCAGGTAGGTGTAGCGATCGGCCATCGCTTGCACGCCGACTTGGACGAGACCGATCGTCGGGACCAACATTCCGAAAAACCAAAACCAGCCCGTCGCAAAAAACGGGAATTTCCGGCGCCACCCCACCGCGGCGACGCACAATCCGACGACCAGCAGCGCCGCCCCGGCGACCTGCAAGACCGGCAGTTGCCCCGGATGCGGATAGATGACCGCGAGATCGGCCGGCCGGAAAATCTTTCCAAGGTAGAGCGCGTAGGAGACCAGCGCGTTGCCGATTCGCTCCGCGATGGTGTAGCTGGCCAGCGATCCGACCGCGCCGCCGCGGGCTTGAACGATCAGGGTGATCACGCACGACGCCGCACTCAGCGCGAAGAAGGGGATTTTTTCCCGGAGCAAAATCATCACGGGCGTTCCGCCGGTTTCGGCGGCCAGCCTGCGCAGCGGCCAGGTGTCGAGCAGCAGCAGTACGCACGGGAGCGTCACGAGCATCGGCTTGCTCATCAATCCGGGCGCGAACAAGAGCAGCGCCGCGGCATACCACTTCGCCCGGTTCGGCGTTTGGGACTGCGCTGGCGCGGCGTAGTTCGTGTACGCGTGCAGGGTGAGCAAAAAGAAAAACGCGCTGAGCACGTCCTTGCGTTCGGAAATCCACGCGACCGACTCGACGTGGAGCGGATGCAGCGCGAACCATCCGGCGACCACGGCGCTACGCCAGAGAGCGCCGGTGAGCCGTCGCAAAAGTCCGAACAGCAGAACCGTGTTCGCCACGTGAATGAGGAGATTCACGAGGTGTGGCGCGGCGGGCCCGGGGCCGAAGAGCTGGGCGTCGAACATATGCGAGAGCCACGTGACCGGATGCCAGTTGCCCGAGTGTCCGGTGGTGAACGCCCATTTCACCCCCGCCCAAGTCAGGCCGGCCTGCACCAGGCGGTTGTCTTTGACGTAGTCGCCGTCGTCGAGAGCCACGAAACCGTGGCCGCGCACGGGGAGGTAAACCCACAGCGTGGCGAGTGCGAGGACCAGACAGATGCCGACGTACCATGACGTGTTGCGGGCCGACACGGGTCCGTCGGCGAGAGCGCGATTTTCGGACGGGAGGGAGGCAGCGGCCATCGGCTATTTTTTTTCGGGCGCGGGCGGCGCGTCGCGGAAGGGAGCACCCTTTCCGTAGACCGCGAGCTCCGCACGAAGCGCCGAGGCCAGCCCGGTGATCCCGTGCTGCTCCGCGAGCTGCACCGCTTGCTGCGCCGTGGTGGCTGCCTCGGAAAAACGTCCGCATTCCGCGTAGGCGGCGGCGAGCGAGCGCAGCGCGAAGGGATCCCTTCCCTGGGTGCGTTGCATGGCGCGTTGCGCGAAAATCATCGCCTCGAGTCCGCTGCGCACGGACGCGTCGCCCGACGTCGCGAGCACCCAGCCGAGATTGGAAAGCGTGTCGGGATCCTCGGGCTGCAGCTTCAACGAGGCGCGATAGTGCACCACCGCCTGTGCGGACGCGCCTTTCTGTTGGAAAATTCTTCCGAGGTTGTTGTGCGCCTCGGCAAAATCGGGCTGGAGTTCGAGTGCCTTTTGGAAATGCGGGAGCGCGTCGTCGAACCGCCCTTTCTGGCAGAGCGCGACGCCGAGGTCGTTCGCCGCTTCGACGGAGGACGGCTGGAGAGCCGCCGCTTTTTGAAAATGAGCGATGGCCTCGTCGATCCGCCCCGCCTGCAGCCGGAGGTTGCCGAGATGATAGTGGGCCTCGGCAAAATCGGGCTGCATCGCCACAGTCTTTTCAAATTGAACCGCGGCTTCCTCCGCGCGGCCCCGCTGGAGAAAGGCGACGCCGAGATAGTGTTCGGCGGGATAAAAACCCTTGTGATGCATCAGAGCCTGTTGGAAACGGCCGATCGCTTCGTCGACGCGTCCCAGCTTGAGCAGCGCGCAGCCATAATTGTGATGGGCGAGTCCGTAGCCGGGCATGATTTCCAGCGCCTTTTGGTAGCGGGCAATTGCCTCCGCTTCGCGGCCTTGATGCAGCAAACCCGTGCCCACTTCGTTTTGGGCGACGGCGCAGTTCGGATTACGCGCGACGGTGGTCTGCCAGAGCGTGTCGAGATCAGTGTACATGCGGCTCTGCCGCCAGGTGAGCGCGCCGAGCACAAGCAGGAGCGCGGTGGAAAGGGCGGGCAGGAGAAAACGTGCGCCCGTCGCGATGCGGCCGAAACCCGCGGCGAGTCCTGCGACAGTCAGCGCGATCGGACCGATGAGCGCGAAATACTGCCAGCGATCCGCCACGAACGAATGGCGCATGTAGGAAATCGTGACGAACCCCAGGACGGGAAGGAGCAGCACCACAAAATAGCCGAACCCAAGCAGGCAGGGCTTGCCCCATCGCGCGCGAAATCGCCAGCAGGCCGCCAGTCCCGCGACGGCGAGCAGCGTTGGCACGTGGGAGAGCACGTTCGCTCCGTCGATCTGCCAGCGCGGATAGACGAAAATCAGGTTCGCCGGAAAAATCGCCTTGGAGAGATAGAACCAGGCCGCCCAGCCCGCCCCGGCCAGCCGCGCCCAGAAGTCGTCGTCCCGGATAAACGATCCGCCAATCGCCCGGTGTTGTTGAAACCAGATCGTCACCAGCGCGAGCAGCGCCGCGGCCGCGAAGAACGGCACGCTCCGCCACACCTCGCGGAGTCCGATGCGGCCACGCCGCCACCAAGCCAGTCCCAGCAGCACGAGGGGCAGGGGAGCGATCGCCGTCTTGCTCAAAAGGCCGAGGAGAAACGCGCCGAGGGAGACGGCATACCAAAGTTTGGAGTCCGAGTCCTCGAAGCGAAGATAGGCCAGCAGCGCCGTGACATAGAAGGCCATGGCGAGCGTGTTCTTGATTTCGGTGATCCACGCGACCGATTCGACATTGACCGGATGAAGCGCGAACACCGCGGCCGCGAGCCACGCCCCGGGGATCGCGAGCCGCCGCAACACCCGCCACCAAAGCACCGCGGCGAAGGCGTGCAGCAGCACGTTAACGAGGTGATAACCGAGCGGATTCGCGCCCCACATCCGCCACTGCAGCCACAGTGCCGTCGAGGTCATCGGAAAATAATCCGGCAGGTCCGTGCTGAACCAGATCGCGCCCAGACCGTCCGGGGCCTGGACGTGGCGGTTGCCGGTCAGCATCACATCGTCGTCCCACACGAAGCCCGCCCGCCAGACGGGTTGATAGGCGAGCAGCGTGATCGCGATCAGCAGCAGCGCGGGAATCCAGCCGCGGTTCCACCACGCGTCGCGAGCAGCCGGACCGGCTCCGCCCGCGCTCTTTTCCGTTTTGTCACGCCGCCCGGCGTCGTCTGCGAAATTCGCGCCGCCGGCCGTGGACGGTTCGGTGTTCATAGCGCGACCGGAACGGCGCTTCGCTCGCGCACGCGTTGCGCATACGCGTCGCACACGGCGGTGAACACCTGTTCCACCCGGATGGCCTGCATGCACTTGTTGTCGCGGCACGGCGACAGGCGGTTGTTGTAGGCATTCACGCACGGACTGCACGCGATGCCGGCCCACAGGACGGTGTTCCGCGGGGTGCGTGCGGCGAACAGTGACGGCGTCTCCGGCCCGAACAGCGTGACGACCTGAATCGGCGTCAGCGTCGCGAAATGCGCGGGGCCGCTGTCGTTGCTCACCATCACCTCAGCCAGCGTGTAGAGCACGAGCAGCTGCCGCAGCGTGGTTTTTCCGGCGAGCGAAATGCAGCGGCTCGAGTTCACCTGGCGGACGAGGTCATCCGCCGCGTTCGCTTCGTTCGGCGCGCCGGTGAAGGCCACGACGATTTCCGGATACTTGAGCAACAGGCGCCGCGCGAGATCGACGTAGCGTTCGATCGGCCACCGGCGGAGCGGGACCAGATCGCTGGCATTGGGATTGAGCAGAATCAGGGGAGGCTGGCCGCCGGCGGCGTCTTGAATGATCTTTTCGACGACCGCGACTTCGTTGGGGCCGGGGGAGAATTGCGGCGGTTGATCCGGCGATTCGGGGGCGGCGAGATCGAACGTGGGCAACACCGCCGGATCGCACTGCAGCGCTTCGATCAGGGTGAAAAACGTCTGACTCGTGTGGAGGTGCGGATTGTAGATCAGCCGGTGCGTCATCAGGTCGCCCCGGTAAGGCCCCGCGCCGAAGAAAGCGTGAAAGCCCACCCGCTGCTTCGCGCCGGACAGAAACGTGAGGGCGGCGGTCCCGCGGGAGAAAAATTCCATGTCGACCGCCGCGTCGAATTTCATCCGGCGCAATTTCCGGATCGCGGCCAGCATGCTGAAGAGGAACGCGGGCAGGCCGTTCACCGAAACCGTCACGACGTTTTCCTTCGGGATGACTTCCAGGGCATCGAGGATGAAGCGGTTGTCCTCGAACGCGACGAAGTGGACGTTCTTGCGTCCGACGATTTCCGTCGCGCGCCGGAGCGCTGCATACGCGAGCACCGTCGACCCCTGCTCGGCGAGTTTGACGATGAGCAGGCTGCGGACGGGGCGCGCTCCGCGTTGGGCGGCGCCGCTGAAGAGTGTGCGCAGCACGGTCAGCCCCCAACAAAGGGGTACGCCGACCCAGCGGTCGGCTCGTTGGAGGGCTTTGACATTCATGAGCGGTGCTGGGGTGGGGGTTGGTTTTGGCTCGGTGTGGCCCGCGCCGTTTCACTCACGGTGGGGAGGATACTCCGGAGCTTGATCCGGCTTGGTTGGTTGTAGGAGCGGCTTTATGCCGCGATGGATTGTCGAATCGCGGGATAAACCCGCTCCTACAGTGCAATCATCAGTGGCCGGTATGGTTGTCGGGATGGGGTTTTCAAATGCCCCGGGGCTTGCCCGGGGGATGTTTGCTTCGGGCTCAGCCGCCGAGGCGGCCAGGCAGACCGGGTTGGCCGATCGTCATCAACCAGGCTTTGGCGGCTTCCGGATCGGTCTTCAGCCAGGAGCGGGCGACCGACTCGATCGCGTTCTGGCGTTGTTCCGGATTGCGAATCGACTCGATGGAACGCGACGCGAGGGCGGGCCGGTCTTGCGCGAGCGACTGGGTGTAGGCGGTGAACGCGAGATCGCGCGAGGCATCCGCCGGCAGATTCGCCAGCCATTGCGCAGCGCTTTTCGGATCCGCCTTGGCCCATTGCTCGGCGACGTTGCGCAGCGCCGAGTCGCGCATTTCGCCGGCGCCGAATTGCGAGACCCACGCCGCCGTCGCGCCGGGATCCGAGCGTGCCCAGTTGTCGATCACGGAATCGATCGACGAACTTTCGAGCACCCCGGGGGGAAGCCGCGCCGCGTGGTTCGCCGCCTCGGAGGGCGAGTATTGCGACAGGACCTCGATCAGCCGGTTGCTGAGATCCTTCCGGAGCGCGCTGTCGGTCACCTGTTGCGCGCGTTCGAGCGCGTTCGCCGGGTCGTCGCGCGCCCACGATTGCGCGAGGTTGGCCAGCAACTCGCGGCGGTTGTCACCCGCCGGCAGTTCGACGAGGAGATTGAAGGTGGTGGGGGCGTCCGCGTATGCGAGCGAACTGCCGATCGCGACGTAGGCCTGTTCTTTCGTGAGCCCGTTGGGAAGCTGTCTCGCCCAGGCCAGCGCCGCGGTGGGATCGTCCACGGCCCATTGTCCGAGCGAGCGCGAGAGGGCGGTTTTGCGTTCGTCGGCCACCGGCAGCTGGGTCGCCCACGTCAGCGCGCCGACCGGATCGGTCTTGGCGCGTTCGTAGCCGATTTCCGCGAGCGCGGCGCTCCGGAGCGATCCTTCGGGGAGCGTCTGCGCCCAGGCCTGGGCCTGCTTGAGATCCTGCCGGGCGTAGCCGTTGACGACGGCGGAAATGACATCGCGCTGCGCCGCTCCGGGGGGCAGCGCGGCGGCGAACGCCGTGGCGATTTCCGGATCCTCGAAGGCGAGCGACAGGCTGACCGACTTGACGAGTTCATCGCGCTCGGCGCCGGCGGGAATGGTCATCACATACTTCATCGCCGCGTCGAGATCCTGCTGCGCGAGGCGCGAGGCGACGGAGCTGATGGCGTTCGTGCGCATTTCGCCGGGCGGAAGATTCGTGGCGGTGGCGAGCGCTTCCTTCGGATTTTCGATGCCCCATGACATCAACAGGCTTCCCAGCAGCTGACTTTTCGTCGCGCTCGGAGGCAGATCGTTGGCGTAGGCGAAAGCTCCCGCCGCATCGGCGTTGGCCCAGTTGCCGACGATGTGGATCAGCACCGCATCGCGATTGGAGCCCGGCGGAATTTTTTCGGCGAAGCGCAGCGCACCCTGCGGATCGGCGGTCGTCCAGGCGGATGCCGTCATGGTTAGAGCGGCAGTGCGGCTGGAGCCGGGTGGCAGCGCCAGAGCAAAATCGGCGGCAGCCGACGGATTCATTGCGGCCCAATTTTGCACGATGGTGCTGAACGCGGCCGTCTTGTCCAGGCCGGCGGGAAGGGAGGCGTGCCATTGCAGCGCGGCCTGCGGGTTGCTCATGCCCCAGGCGCGGGCGATTTCGCCGAAGACCGCAGTCCGCTCGATCACTCGCAGGCCGAGCTGGCTCGCGTGAGCCGCCGCGGCGGCCGGATCGCTCGCCGCCCACGAGGCAAACACGGTCGAGTAGCCCGCCACGCGCAGATTGGGCGGCAGCATTTTCACCAGCCCCAGCGCACCTTTGGGATCTTTCGCCGCGAGAAAAGGGAGAGCGAGATTGATGGCGTTGTTTTTTGTCGCGCCGGCCGGGAGGTCGCGAATCCACGCGACGGCGGCGGTGGGGTTCGTGCGGAGCCAGCCTTCCAAAACTTCCAGGAGCGTGGCGTCGCGCTGGGCCGACGGCGGCAAATCCCGCGCGAAGGCGAAAGCCGCCGCCGGATCAATCTCACCCCAGCGTGCGAACAGGGCTTTGCGCAGTTCCGCTTGCGCCGGGGAGAGCACGAAGCGACGGACGAGTGTGACGAGCCGGCCGACATCGGCGGCGGAGAGGGTATTGAAAATGGCGTCCCATTCCTTCGTGCGGAGCCAGACTCCGCGACGGCATTCGTTCTCGATGCGCTCCGCGATTTGCTCGACCGTCAGTTTTTTGGCGGTACCGTTCCGAGCCGCTGAAACCTGGGCGGTCGGCTCGGTGGCGGGCGTGGAGGGGCCGTCAGCGGCGGTCGACGAAGTGCTTCGTCCGCACCAAAAACCGACGCCGAGCGTCGCAGCCATGACAAGGATCCAGACAATGGATTTTTTCATACCAAACAGAGGGGGTTAGGGGGCAAACCAGCGGGGGAAAGACGTGGAAAAGATACTTCGAGCGGGGAGGGTCTTTCAAGGGGGAACACCCGCGAAAAACCTCCGAAATTCATGGTGAGGCTGCATGCTCGCGGCTGGTCGAAACGGGTGCATGTGGCGCCGCGATTTGGCCGTGAAACGGCGCGCCGGTTTCGTAGTGCTTGAGTTGCAGACGGAGCGCGTCGGCGAGTTCCGGGTTGGCCTGGGCTTCGGCGTGTCGGAGCGCGAGCCGGGCCGTTTTGACGGCGTCGGCAAACCGTCCGTTTTCGGCCTCGGCGGCTGCGAGGGAGCGGAGAAACTCGGGCTCCTGGCCGCCGGAAACCTGATTCGCGCGGCGGGCGAGTTCGAGGGCGCGCGGGCCGTCGCGAACCGACGCCTCGGGCCAGGTCGCCAGCACCCACGCGAGATCGGAAAGCGCGCGCGCATCGTTGGGCAGCTGCGTCAGGAAGGATTGATAGTGGGTGATCGCCTCGCGCGCCTGGCCTTTGCGGAGGAGGGCGATGGCGAGGGTCTGGTGCGTCGGCCCGGAGTCGGGTTGCATTTTCAGGACGGCGCGGAAACGCGCGATCGCTTCATCCACGTTTCCATTCTGGAGCAACGCCCACCCGAGGTTGTTGAGAAACTCCGGATTCTGCGGTTCCTCTTCCGCGGCTTTTTGGAAGTGCGGAATCGAGGCGTCGGTGCGACCGCTTTTGAAAAACGCGATCGCGAGGTCGTAATGGGCGGCGGCGGAACCGGGAAGGGTTTTTAGCGCCGCTTCCAAATGCGGAATCGCCTCGTCGGGACGTTCCGTTTGCAGGAGCGCGAAACCGAGATCGCGTCGCGCGGCGGCATTGCCCGGTTCCGAAGCGAGAATTTTTTCCAGGTGGGGAATCGCCTCCCCGGTGCGTCCGCCCGCCAGCAGGACGCTGCACAACGCGTGTCGGGCCGTCCCGAGCTGGGGATCGATCTTCAACGCTTGCTCGAAAGCCCGGATCGCTTCCTCGACGCGTTTCTGGCGCAGGAGGGCGGTGCCGAGATTGTTGAACGGCTCGGCGTTGCCGGGGCGGATTTTTCCGGCCTGTTCGTAGTGGCCGATGGCCTCGGCGGTTTTTCCCTGCGCGACGAGAACGTTTCCGAGATTGGTGTGAGCGATGTAGTTTCGCGTGGTGACCGCGAGCGCACGCCGGAAAAGGGTCTCGCTGTCGCGCCAGTGTCGCAGCTGCGCGGTGGTCTGCACGCCACAGGCGACCATCACGGCGGCGGCCGCGATCCCGCTGACGGACCGCGGAATTTTCCAGCGTTCCCCAATTTCGGCTGCACTCCAGGCGAGCAGGATGAACACGCCGATCAGCGGCAGATAAGTGTAGCGATCGGCCATCGATTGATCGCCGACTTGAATGATGCCGATCGTGGGAACCAGCATCCCCAGGAAAAGAAACCACCCGACCGCCGCGAACGGAAATTTCCGTCCGAGCCACAGCGCCGTCGCGGTGAGGACGACGATAAGAACCACCGCCGCGATCACCCGCCCGGGAGCCCACGACTCCGGATGCGGATAGAAGAACGCGAGGTCGGCTGGCCAGAAGGTTTTTCCGAGATAGGTCGCGTAGGCGACGAAGGCGTTTTGCACGCGCTCCAGCATCGAAATCCTTTCGAGGGATTGGACGACCTCGTTCTGCTTTTGCGCGGCGAACGTCACCACGCACGACCCGGCCGACAACAGGAAGAACGGGACTTTTTCCAAAACGAGCCGGCGCGGCGTGACTGTCTCCCATCTCCCGAGCGGCCAGTAGTCGAGCAGCAGCAGCACGCACGGCAGCGTGACGACCATCGGTTTGCTCATGAGGCCGCAGGCAAAAAACAGGAGCGCTCCGGCGTACCAGAGTCCGGGCCGTGAAAGTGGATTCGCCGCGGACGGTCGCGCGTAGTGCAGGTAGGCGCAGAGCGTGAGCAGAAAGAAGAATGAGCTCAGCACGTCCTTGCGTTCCGCGATCCACGCCACCGATTCCACGTGCAACGGATGCAGCGCGAACAAAGCGGCGACGAATACCGTCCGCCAGAGCGCGCCGGTGAGCCGCCGCAGCAGGAGGAACAGAAGGAGCGTGTTCGCCACATGGAAGAACACGTTCACCAAATGCGCGCCGGCCGGATCGGCGCCGAACCACTGCACATCGAGCATGTGGGAGAGCCAGGTGAGCGGATGCCAGTAGCTGACGTCGCCAGTGGTAAACGCCCATTTCACTCCGGCCCAGGTCAGGCCCTGCTGGACCATGCGGTTTTCCGTGACGTATTCGGGATCGTCGAACGCCACGAAACCGTGGTGCCGCACTGGCAGGTAGACCAGAACCGTGGCGAGCACGAGCAGCACGCCGAGCAGTGCGGGGATCCAAGGTGCGCGAAGATTTTTCATCGTGACGCAGCAGGGGCGGGCTCACGGAATGCCGAGCCGGCTTCATAGGATTTGAGTTGAAGGCGCAACGCGTCCGCCAGCGGCGCGTTCGCCGCCGCATCGGTCCGCTCGAGCGCGCGACGCGCCGTCGCGACCGCCTCCGGGAATTGCCCCGACTCGGCCTGCGCCGCCGCGAGGGCGCGAAGAACGGCGGGATGCTCACCGCCGGAAAATTCATTGGCGCGGCGTGCGAGTTCGAGGGCGCGTGAACCGTTGCGGATCGAGGCGTCGGCCGAGGTTGCGAGTACCCACGCGAGATCCGCGAGCGCGGGCGGATGATCCGGCTGTTGTGCCAAAAACGATTCGTAGCGGGCAATCGCCTCGCGCGGGCGGCCGAGCTGGAGATGGGCGATCGCCAGATTGCTGTGCGCCATCGCGAAATCGGGTTGGAGTTTCAAGACCGTCTGGAAACACGCGATCGCGTCGCCGGCCCGGCCGGTTTGGAGCAGAGCCCACCCATAATTGTTGTGCGCTTCGGGATTCTCCGGCTGCAGCGCGGTGAGCTTTTGAAAATGCGGAAGGGCCCGCTCCACCTGACCGCTTTGGAAAAAGGCGATGGCGAGATTGTAGTGGGCGTCGGGAAAGTCCGGCTGGAGTTTCAGCGCCGTCTCGTAGCGGGCAACCGCTTCGTCGCCGCGTCCGGCCTGCATCAGCGCCAGCCCGAAAACATTCTGGATCTCAGGCGCGCCCGGGATGAGATCCGCGGCTTTCTTCCCGTGGACGAGCGCTTCCTCGGTGGCTCCGGTCTGAAGCAGGCCGAAGGCGAGATCGCTGTGGGCTTTGCCATTGTTCGGTTCGATTTCCGCGGCGCGGCGGAAATGAACGACGGCTTCCTCGTTCTGTCCCTTTCGCAGCAGCGCGTTGGCGAGGTTGCCGTGGGCGTTGCCGTGGTCGGGGAGGATCTCGAGTGCGCTCCGGAAACGCGCGATCGCCTCGTCGATCTGTCCCTTGCCGAGGAAAATCGCGCCGAGGTTGTTGTGCCCCATGTACGACGTGGGATTTCGTGCGATCGTCGTGCGCCACAGCGTTTCGAGGTCCTCGTACATCCGGGTTTGCCGCCACGTCAGCACGGCGAGCGTCGCGACCACCAAGCCGTAGCAGGCTGGCTTTAGAATGGCGTTTCGCTTCGCGACGGAACTGATCGCGATGCTGATGCCCGCCGCCGCGAGGGTTACGGGGCCGAGCATCGCCACGTATTGGTAGTGATCGGTGACGAACGTGTACTTGAACGTGTAGAGCATCACGAAGCCCAGCAGCGGACTGAGCATCGCGGCGAAAAAAACTGCGGCGACTTCCGGGCCGCGTCCCGCGAATCGCCGCGCGTAGTAGATGACTGCACCCAGCACCGCCGTCATCCCGAGCCAGACGTACGCGAGGGGCGCGGTGCGATCGATGATCCAGAGCGGGTAGTTGAACGTGAGGTTCGAGGGCCAGGCCAGTTTTCCGAGGTAAAACCAGAGCGCGCGGCTCGCGACCAGCACGCGGTCGAGGAGGTTCAGCGTGTAGGTGTCCCCGACGGTGCCCTGGTGATTTTTTTCCCACCAGATTGAAACCAGTCCCATGGCGATGCCGAGGGCCACGAAGGGGGTGACTTGGATCCAGCGCGTGAGCGTGAGCGGCTTCCGCTTCAGCCAGAGAATCAGCACCAGCGCCGCGGGGAGCGTGCAGGCGGTCGTCTTGCTGAAAAGCGCGAGCGCGTGGCATACGATCGCCAGCGCATACCAGTGCCAGAGCCGCGGAAAGCTAAGAGCTGAGAGCTGAGAGCTGAGAGCAGAACCTTTGATTTGCCCGGGCGGTTCGTGCTCCAGACGCTCAGCTCCCGGCTCCAGGCTTTCGGATCGTTGCACGAACTCCACCCACGCCAGCAGCGCCAGCAAAAAGAAAAACAGCGACTGCACGTTTTTCAGCTCGGAGATCCACGCCACCGATTCGACCTGCACCGGATGCAGAGCGAAAATCGCCGCGGCCAGCCAGGCGCCGGGCACGTTGAGTCGCTGGAGCAGCCGCCAGACGAGCAGCGCATTGGCCGCGTGCATGAGGATGTTCACCCAGTGAAACCCGGAGGAGTTCAAGCCCCACAGCGCGTGCTCGATCCGGAAGGTGGTGTAGACGAGCGGAAAATATTGGGACGGTGAATCGGTCGAAAACCAGATCCGCTGCAGTCCGTCGGGGGCGCTGAGAAGGGGGTTGTGCGTGACGTAGTCGTCGTCGTCCCAGACGAACCCCGCGTTCCACGCCGGCTGGTAGGCGAAGACGATCAACGCGACCAGCAGCAGAGCGCCGAGCCAGGGTGGGAAACCGTGAATGGACGCGAATGGACGCGAATGCAGAGGAGTGGGTGGGGGCGTCTTCATTCGCGTCCATTCGCGTCCATTCGCGGTTCAATCGATTCATGGAATTTCGCATTCACCGGAATCCGGCGGCGAAGGACCCAGGCGAGCGCGAGCATGTCGAACATCGGGCGCCAGAGCATCACGCGGAAACCGTATTTGGATTCGCCGCCCTGGCGCTCGCGGTGCCGCACCGCGCGCTCGATGACTCGAAATCCGCCCGACACCGCGAAGGCCGGCATGAAGGGATTCAGCATGTGCACCGGCAGGAAACTCTCGACGACCTCGCGGCGGAAAACCTTGAGCGCGCATCCCGCGTCGCTGACGCCGTCGCGGAGGAGCGTGCCGCGAACGCGGTTGGCGATGCGCGACATGATGTGCCGCAGCTTGGAGTCGTGGCGGTCAACGCGCACGCCCACGACCATGTCCGCCTGCAGGAGCAGCGGCAGCAGGTCATGCAGATCCCCGGGCACGTTTTGTCCGTCGCCATCCATCATGCCGATGATCGGAGCGGTGGCCGCCTGAATGCCGTGCAGGAGCGCGCCGCCCTGTCCGCGGTTTTGGGCGAGATGCAACACGCGGCATTGCGGCCAGCGGGCGCGGGCGCGTTCCAGTTCGGCGGCCGTGCCGTCCTTGCTGCCGTCGTTGACGAGGATCGCCTCCCAGCCGTTTTCCAAGTGCGTCATTTCCTGGCAAAGCTCATCCACGATCTGGAACGCGGCGGCTTCCTCGTTGAAGAAGGGAATGACGACCGAGAGGGAAATCGAAGACTTGTGGGGGGTCATGACGACGCGCGGATAAATCACAGTTCACCGCGCTGCGTGAGGAGACGGGGGAAGTCGACCCCGAGTTCGGGGGGCGGGCCATGGAGCGCGCGCTCGAGGTCCGCGTCGGTGAGTTGATAGACGAGGATGGAAAAACCGATCTGCCCGTCGGGTTCGCGCTGCCGCAGATACGCGGTGAGCCGGGCAAACCGGAATTGCGCAAACGACTCGAAAATTTCCGTCCAGCGCGTGACCGGCAATTTGGCCAGCGCTTCGGCGCGCAGCTGCGCGTCGGCGACGAGCAGCGGCTGGATCGCGCGGGAGAGTTCCTGGTAGGTCGCTTCGAAGCGCGCGTTCCAAGGCCCCAACGGGCCCTCCGGTCCGAACCAGATCGCCGGAAGCATGGTCGCGCTGACGAAATAAGTTCCTCCGCCCAGCCGCGGCAGTGCGGGCTGCTGCAAAAACAGGACCTGGATGCGGCCGTCGGGCAGGGCGTTCTTCGTGACGACCTCGCAGTCCGGCCAGGCGTTGCGCGCGACGGCCAGCTGCGTCGCCAGTTCATTCGGCGGAGTCAGCAATTCGCGCAGCGGTGTGCGGGGCAAATCCCAGCCGGCCGCGCTGAACAGGATCCTGGCGGAAATTCCGTAGTACGCGGGACTGGCGGTGCCGAAATAGGAGAGGTAGTTCGAACGCTGCTGCGGATGGGAATCGAGATAGCGTTTCACGCCCGGCAAGTCCTGGCCCCAGTCGAGCGAGCTATCGACGAGATGCCGGTAGCCCTTCGACGGCGCGACGATGCCGTTGAAGTAGGCGAGATAGTGCGGGTAGCGAAACCCCATCTCGGCGAACAAAACGATCACCAGCCCGCCAAGCGCGAGCGCACAGCTTTTTGCCATGCGCCCCGGCGTCAGGACCGGCGAACCGGCACGGGCGCGCGACCACCACGCTTCCAGCCAATGGGCGGACGCTCCGCAGAGGATGAAAAGCGGGGCGTAGGTCGCCATGATGTGCCGGTGCCCGATGTTCAACCGGCTTGGAATCACCGCCGCCCAGTAAACCACGAGGAGCGCCCACAGCGGCAGCGTTGCATGGAACGCGCCGGCGATCTGACGCGGGACCGGCGTGCCTGTTCGCTGCGCGGCGTCCCGCCATTTTGCGAACGCGGCCGCCGCCGCGAGCAGCAAGATCGCAAACATCGGCAGCGGCGTTTTCACGAGGAACGTGTACGGAAAAAATGCTTTCCAGCCGGAAATGCCGTACTCGCCGTTGAAGAAGGCGGAGCGCACGCGCGAAAACCGCCACGCGTGCGCATAGCCGTAGACATAAGCCTCGGGCAGCAACTGGTGTTGCCGGACGAACTCGAACGCCTGCGCCGCGAGCGCCGGGGGAGCAGACGCGACCGATTGCGCCCCGGGTTCTTCGAGCACGAATTCCCACGGGTGCTGGAAACGATCCTGCGCCGTGGCCGAAGGTCCGAACGCCGCGTAGCGAAAGCCGTAGAATCCCCAGATCACGACCGGCACGATCACGAGGTGCACCGCGATGGCTGCGGTGAAGGCTGACGCTTGTTGCGCGCGGCTCGCCAACTCGCGATCGATTCCGAATCCGATCCACAAAGGTTGGCCGCGGATCAACCGGGCGGTCACCAGTGCCAGCCCGATGGGGAGCATGAGCACCGCGGACATTTTCGACACAAACAATCCGCCGATCAGCAGAGCACTGATCAGCACGCGGGCGGCCGTCAGCCGGTGCAGCATCGCCCACAACCCGAGCGTCGAGGCCAGAAAGAAAAGCGAGCAGGTTGCGTCCGAGGTCATCAGCGCTCCGTTCGCCAGCACGATGGGGCTGGCGACGAACACCAGCAGAGAAATCATTCCGCCCACCGGACCGAAAAGGCGCCGCGCGGTGTGCCAGACCAATGCGCCGAGCAGGACGGTCAGCGCGCCGACCGCACCGCGCCCGCGGCGCAGCATGCCCGGGAGGTCGTTGCCCATTTGATGAAACCAAATATCCGCCACGCCCCATTCGTCCGACCCGCGCCACGCCTCGCTGTCGAGGGGCGGCGGCTGGTAGTTGCCGAGGATAAGCGGGAGCGCCATGACGCGCTGCGGCAGAATGCCGTTCTCCGGATTGAGGCGGTAATCGCGGTACTTCCAGTAGGTGTAGCCGGCGGTGGCGTGGACGATTTCGTCCGAGGTCAGGCTTTTTTCCCGGAGACTGGAAAGCATGACGCCCCAGAACGTCGCGAGCACGACGGCCGCGGCCAGCGGTCCGGTCAAGCGGCGCACCCAGCGGTGACGAACGATGTCCGGTTCGTTGCTCATGGCTTGGCGCTGTCCCGATTGCGCGGCGCGGCGTCCGGTGTGGTCGAAAAAATCCCCGCGAGCCGCTCCGTTGCCTCGGGGTGCTTCGGCTGCAGGACCAATACGGTCTGATACTCGGCCACCGCCTCGCGCACTTGTCCCTTGCGAAACAAAGCCTCGGCCAGGTTCAAGTGGGCCTGGACGTAGTCGGGCTTGATCTGCACGGCGGTTTTGAACTGGGCGATCGCTTCATCCAATCCGCCATTCTGCAGCGAAACCCATCCGAGATTGTTGCGGGCGCTCGCGTGATCCGGCTGGAGGGCGATGGCTTTTTGGTAGTGCGTGACGGCCTCGTCCACCCGACCGCTCTGCAGCAGCGCCGAGGCGAGGTTGTTGTGGGTCTTCGCCCAGTGCGGTCGCATCGCGAGCGCTTTTTGCAGTTCGACGGTCGCGTCCTGGGTGCGTCCGAGTTCGAGCAGCGTGGTGCCGAGGTTGAACGAGGCGTCGACGAAATCGGGATAGATTTCCAGGGCCGTCCGGTAATGCGCCATGGCATCCTCGGTCTGGCCTTTTTCGGCCAGCGCGCAGCCGAGATGATAGTGGGCGAGTTCGTAGCGTGGCAGGATGGCGAGCGCCTTTTGATAGTGAACGATGGCTTCATCGACGCGGCCGGATTCGAAAAGCCCGGCGCCGACGTGGTTGAGCGCGACTGCGCAGTTGGGATTTCCCTTGAGCGTCGCGTGCCAGAGCGTGTCGACGTCGTTGAACAACCGGCTGCGTTGCCACGTGAGCGTGCCGAAGCTGATTACGAGAACAGCACCGCACGCCAGCCGCAGAAATTCCCCGCCGCGCGCGAAGCGACCGAGTGCGACGGTGATTCCCGCCGCGGCGAGAGCGACCGGCCCGATGAGCGCAAAATATTGCCAGCGGTCCGCAACGAGGGAGTGCCGCATGAAGGAGATGTTGATGAAGCCGAGCACGGGCAGGAGGAGGGCCACGAAATAGCCGAGGCTGAGCAAGCCTGCGCGGCCCCAGCTTCGCCGGAACCGCCAGCAGACCGCCAGGGTCGCGACGACGAGGAAAAGCGGCGCGTACGAGAGGACATTCGTGCCGCTGACCCGCCAGCGGGGATAAATGAAAACGAGGTCTACCGGCAGCAACGCCTTGGAGAGATAGAACCACACGGCCCATCCCGCGGCGGCGAGTCGCGACCAGAAATCGTCCTCGCGAATGATCGCTCCCGCGATTGCGCGATGGTGTTGAAACCAGATCGTCGCCAGGGCGAGCGAAGCGGAGGCGGCAAAAAAAGGAATGCTGCGCCACATATCTCGGGGTTCCAGGCGCTCGCGGCGCCACCACGCGACCCCGAGCAGCACGAGCGGAAGAGGGGCGACGGCGGTCTTGCTCAGGAGCCCAAGCACAAATGCGCCGAACGCCACTCCATACCAGCGACGCCGGCCCGTGTCCTCGAATCGCAGGTACGCGAGGAGCGTGAAAGCATAGAACAGCATCGCCAGCGTGTTCTTGATCTCGGTGATCCACGCGACGGATTCCACGTTCACGGGGTGCACGGCGAAGAGCGCGGCGGCGAGCCACGCACCGGGAATCGCGAGCCGGAGAAGCACGCGCCACCAGAGCAGAGCGCCCAGGGCGTGGAGCAGCACGTTGACCAAATGATAGCCGGAAGCGTTGGCGCCCCAGAGCCGCCATTCCAGCCAGAGCACCGTGGACGTCATCGGGAAGTAGTCCGGCTGCTCGGTGCTGAACCAAATCTCGGGCAAGCCGTCCGGCGATTGGACGAAACGATTCTCCGTCAGCATGACGTTGTCGTCCCAGAGGAATCCCGCGTTCCACACCGGCTGATACGCGAGGAACGTCATCGCAATGAGCAGCAGCGCGGGAAGGCCGCCCCGGCTCCACCAAGGCGGGGGAGAAGGTGCTTTCCGGGCACCGGGACCAGTCGAGTCTTGCACGCGTTTGGGGTAGTCGCTGCCGGCTGAAGTTGGCGAGCGGATCAGCCGGACGACGGGCGGTTGAGAATGCGCTTGCGCTGTTCGTCCGACAAATCCGTGGACTCCAGCCAGGCTCGCGCGGCGGCGGGATCGGTTTTCAACCATTGCGTCGCGAGGTTCGTGATCGCGTCGTGCCGCTTCGAGGTGTCCTTGATCGAAGAGATCCATTGCGAGGCCATGTCCGGCCGCTGCTCGGCGACCGTTTGCGTGTAGGCGCTGAATGCGACATCGCGCGACGCGTCCGCGGGCAGGCTGGCGAGCCATTCGGCGGCCTTGGCCGGTTCAACGCGGGCCCAGTGCTCCGTCACGTTTCGCAGTGAAGATTCGCGCAGCGTGCCGGGGCTGAACTGGGCCACCCAGGCCGCGGCGGCGCCGGGATTGACGATCGCCCAGTGAATGACGGTTTCGTTGACCGCGGATTCCTTGACGTCGCCCGGCGGCAGGCTCGAGGCAAACACCGCGGCTTCCAGCGGCGCACTTTGAGAAAGAAAGGAGATGAGGTGGCTCATGAACTCCACGCGGGTTTCGCCCGGCGGGAGCTGACGGGCGCGATCCATCGCCGCCCTTGGGTCGATTCGTGACCAGGCGAGGGCGATGCTGGAAAGTGCGGATTCCTGTTCGCTGCCCAGCGGTGTCTGCAGCGCGAGAGCGAAGCTCGCGGCAGGATCGCTGGCCGCGAGCCGGTCGATGACGGTGACGAGCGCTTTCTGTTTCGCCAACCCCTCCGGGAGTTTTTGAGCCCAGTTCATGGCGCCGTTGGGGTCTTCTCTCACCCATTTCGCGAGGGTTTCCTCCACCACCCGGTTGCGCCCCTCGCCTTCGGACAGCGAGGTGGCCCACGCCATCGCTCCCGCGGGATCCGATTTCACGAGTTCGGTCCCGACCTTCGCGAGGGCGACACTTTTCGTCCGGCCCTCTGCGAGTGTCTTCGCCCAAGCCGCGGCTTTTTGCGGATCGAGCTGCACGAGTCCATCGAGGATGAGGTTGACGGTTTTTCCCTGGGTTTCGCTGGGCGTCATGAGCGCCGCGAATTCGGTGGCGCGCTGTGGATCCGAGGCCGAGAGATGCATGGCGACGAGATCGAGGAGGTTGTCGCGGTCGCTGCCGGGAGCCGCCGTTTTGATGAATTCCATGGCGGCGTCGGGATCCTGGTGGGCGAGTTGAATCAGGACTTGATTGATGGCGTTGGAGCGCACGCTGCCGGTGGGAAGAAGAGTGGCACTGGCGAGAGCGCCCTTCGGATCATCGTAGGCCCAGCGCGTCATGAGCGTTTCGATCACATCGCTTTTGGTGGCGCTGGCCGGAAGGTCCTTGGCATAGGAAAAAGCGGCGGTGGGATCGAGGTTGGCCCAATGTCCGATGAGATCGCGCACCACGATATTGCGGTTGCCGCCGGTCGGAAGTTTTTCGGCGAAGCGCACCGCGCCCTCGGGATCGGTCGGAGGCCAGGCTTGCGCGACCATCGTGATCGCGGCGATGCGTTCCGCGCCCGGAGGGAGACTGGAGGCGAACGCTCCCGCGGCTTTGGGATCCGCCGCGGCCCAGCTGGAGAGGATGCGATTGAAAACCGCCGCCTTCACCGCGCTCTCGCCGAGAGTGTCGGCCCACGCGAGCGCGCCTTTCGGATCGCTGGCGGCCCAGGCAGCGGCGATCGCTTCGAAGACGGCGAGACGTTCCGACGGGAGCAGTTTGAGCTTTGCCGCGTGAGCGGCGGCGCCCGCCGGGTCATTCACGGCCCACGCGCCAAAAATTGCGGCGTAGCCGGAGGAACGCAGATCGTGCGGGAGCGATTCCATCAAATGGAGCGCTTCTTCCGGCGTAAGGTAGAGGAGCGCGAGGTTTACCGCTTCGTTTTTCAGCGCGCCCGGCGGAAGCGCGCGAATCCAGGCCACCGCTTTTTCCGCGTTCGTGGCGAGCCAGGCTTTCAAAATCGCGACGACGGTGGTGTCGCGCATCACCGTGTCCGTGAGGGCGCGCGCGGAGGCGAGCGCCGCCGCGGGATCGCCTTCCGCCCAGCGTGCAAACAACACCCGGCGCAATTCGTCCTGCGCCGGCATCGTCACGTACCGCCGCACCAACGGCATCAAGCGGCCGATCTCGGAAGGCGGCAGCGAATTCAGGATGATTTCCCACTCCTTGGTTTGCCGCCAGGCACCCAGCCGGCATTCGGCCTCGAGACGCGCCGCGATTTTTTTCAACGCGCCGGCTCCGAGATAGGACGCATCGACGCTGGCGAGGCCTTCCTTCGCCGGTCCGTGACGCCCCAGCCAGAACCCGGTGGCGAACATGAGGACGAGGACGAAAACCGGGAGGGTAATTTTTTTCATCTACGAGGGAAAATGAGCAAAGGAGCGGGTGATGACAAGGGAGGGGACTGCGCAGTTGGATTCAGATTCCGCCGCGATTTTTTTCCAAACGTGGGGAAAAAAGTTTACTGCGGCGGGACCGGTTCATAGGTAGATCGCATTCCGTTACCCGGTCTCGATTTTACCCCCATGTTCAGTCGTTCGCTCATTTTTCTGCTCACGGTTTCCCTCGGCAGCGCCGCGGAGTCCGGACTCCGGTCCGCGCCGCCCCCGCCTCCTCCGCAAATGGCGCCCGTCGAGGCGAATCCACTCGTCTGGGACGCCCTGGAGAAAAAACACGACGCGAAAGCCGGGGAGGAAATCGCCGACTTCGTTTTTTCCGTGACGAACACGTCGGACAGGGACGTGGAGATCGTGCGTGTTCATCCCTCCTGCAGCTGCACCGTGGCGAAGCTGCCCGACCGACCCTGGGTACTGGCGCCGGGAGGGAAAAGTTCGTTCACGGCCCGGACGGATTTCGCGGGGAAGCACGGCAAGTTTTCGAAATCCATTCTCGTTGAATCGAGCCGTGGGAGCCAGACGCTCGTCGTCACGGTGAACATTCCCCAGCTGGACGAAGGGATGCGGCTGCGGAACCAGGAGCTCGCGCGGAAAAATCGCCAGACGGTGTTTCAAAACGATTGTGCGGCGTGTCACGCCACGCCGCTCGCGGGGAAAAAGGGCGCGGAGCTTTTCCAACTCGCCTGTGGAATCTGCCACCTGGCGTCGCCACCGGCGAGCATGGTTCCCGATTTGAGGGTGGCGCGGGAAAAGCGCGACGCGGCCTACTGGATGAAGTGGATCACCGAGGGTAGGGAAGGAACCTTGATGCCCGCGTTCGATGTGCAGCGCGGCGGTCCGCTGAGCCGTGAGCAGATCGATTCGCTCGTGGAGTACGTTACCAAACATCTGCCATCCGAGCCCCGCCCGGTGCTCGCGACCCCGGCCGCGAACACAAACTAGCGGACCTTCGAACGAAGGCGGCGCCGCGATCGTGGGTCCGGGGCTGGGCGGCGTGAGGTGCAATGGCGGTCGTCGCTTGAAAGTGGGCGCTGGTGACGAGGGCGGCCCGGAGTCTCGTTTCCGGCCCGACAAAAAAGGCGCCCGTCTTTGCCGGAAAGACGGGCGCGGAGAAAACTTCTCCTCCGGCTGCAGTGGGGTTGGCCACCGCAGCGGAGAAGAGAGGTGTGATTACTGGCAGCTGACGCTGATGGAGTTGCCCGAGCCGGCGGTGATGACCGTGCAGGGATTGCTGCTGCGGACCGTGCCACCGTTGACGCGGGTGTTGTAGGTGGTCTGGAGCCAGATGCCGTGACTGCTGCTGTTGTAGATGTTCACGGTGCTGATCGTGCAATCGCGGCTGCCCGAGACGCTGAAGAAGCCGCGGCCGCACGTGGCGGACATGGCGGTTCCGAGCGTGGTCTTGCCATTTGTGTTTGCCGTGCGGAAGCCGGCATAACCGCAGCCGATGCAATCGCGCCATCCGTTGTTGGTGGAACCCGAGGCGTTGCTCGAGAAGTTCAGCAGGGTGCCGCAGCCGCCGGTGCGATCACTGGCCGTGATGGTGCCCCAGGTGACGCCGTTCTGGCCGTAGGTCTCAACGTGATGGGAACCGTGTGAATTGCTCGTGTCGCTCCACGTGTTGCCGATCGAAAGACCGGAGCCGTTACCGCCTTTGCAGTTGTCGATGCGGAACGAGAGATTGGCCGTGCCGTTGTTGTTGGTGGCGTTCTGAGTCTGGCAGGTGCGGAAGTAAATGCCGTACCAGTCGGAGCTCTGCATCTTGATGTTCTTCGCGCCGATGTTGCTCGAGTTTTGGGCATACACCACGCCGAGGGTGCCGCCACCGCTGAACGTTTTGCCGGTGCCATCGATCGTGATGTTGCTCTTGATACTCATGCGACCACCTGTGTTGCCGGAGTTCCGAACGTTGATTGTGCCGGAGCTCATGTTCGCCACGCAGGCATTGACGGCCGCGGACATGTTGCTGCCGGTGTAGCGGGTGGTTCCGTCCACTTTTCCGGTCCAGGTGCTGCCCGAGAGAGTGACTTCGCCAGTGGCGGCAGACAACGAGGAGCAAAGGCCGACAAGGGCCGTGACTGACAAGGCATGCCGCAGAGTGTGCAGCAGTGAGGATCGCTTCATAGGTTTTGTTTTTTCTGTTTCAGCCGCTGTTCGAAACCGAACAGCGGAAGAAGGGGTTTCAATTGCAGGAGGACTAGGACTCGCCGGTCGGCCTCACCGCGAATTTCGCTTATCAGTTTCCCGATTCGCAAAATTCGCGGTGTCGGCCGGCCGAGAACCTACGCAGGCAGGGGTAACCCGCGCAGGCTTGTGCAGAAAGTTCTTCGAAGGGGGGTTGGGGTCTTGGGGGACTTCCGTGCATTGACGCGCAGAAGAGGGGTGAAAGGGGTGTCACACAGACAAATGACGTCGGAGAATGTAGCAGATCGGTTGTCGAAAAAAACATCCCCTTGTTTGGTTAATCCTTTTGGTGAGCCTCTAAAACACGGACGGCGGTGTGTATTCTAAACCATGCCCCGCAATACAGATCGCCAGAGTACGCGTGTCCGCGCTCCGGGTATTTCGCTTCGGGCCAGTGTCGCGCACTCAAGAAAAAGCGCCCGTCCCCCACGAGGAGGACGGGCGCTCGAACCGCGGTTGGTCCCGCGGGTGTTTGCGATGATTGATTACTGGCAGCTGACGCTGATGGCGTTGCCCGAACCGGCGGTGATCACCGTGCACGGATTGCTGGCGCGGACCGTGCCGCCGTTGACGCGCGTGTTGTAGGTGGTCTGGAGCCAGATGCCATGGCTGCTGGAGTTGGCGATGTTGACGGTGCTGATTGTGCAATCGCGGCTGCCCGAGACGCTGAAGAAACCGCGGCCGCAGCTCGTCGACGTGGCGGAGCCGAGCGTCGTCTTGCCATTGGTGTTGGCGGTGCGGAAACCGGCATAGCCGCCACCGACACAGGCGCGAGTGGCATTGTTGGCGGTGCCGGAGGCATTGCTGGAGAAGTTCAGCAGCGTGCCGCAGCCATCGGTGCGGTCCGTGGAGGTGATGGTGCTCCAAGTGACGCCGTTCTGTCCGTAGGTCTCCACGTGATGGGAACCATGGGAGGAGCTGGTGTCGCTGCTCGTGCTGCCGATTGAAAGACCGGAGCCCGTGCCGCCTTTGCAGTTGTCGATGCGGAAAGAAAGGTTGGCGGTGCCGTTGTTGCCGGTGGCGTTCTGAGTCTGGCAGGTGCGGAAGTAGATTCCGTACCAGTCGGTGCTCGCCAGCTTGACGTTTTTCGCGCCGATGTTGCTCGAGTTTTGAGCGTAGACCACGCCGAGCGTGCCGCCGCCGCTGAACGTACGGCCCGTGCCATCGAGGGTGATATTGCTCTTGAGAGAAATCACGCCGCCGACGTTGCCCGAATTCTTGACGGTGAGCGTGCCCGAACTCATCGCGGCGATGCAGGCGTTGGCGGCGGCAGCCATATTACTACCGGTGTATTTGGTGACGCCGTCAACTTTGCCGGTCCAGGTTGAGCCGGACACCGTGATTTCACCGCTGGCGGCGGACAGGGATGAACAAAGCCCAAGGAGGGCCGTGATGGAAAACG
>DATAKE010000109.1:0-19028 GCA_036261745.1 Opitutaceae bacterium | reverse complement strand
CACCGCCGAGGTCACCGTCGAAGTCTCCGAACCGATGGGCGCCGAAACCTTCCTCTACCTCGACACCCAGGCCACCAGCTTCATCGCCCGCGTCCGCCCCACCGACCGCTTCGAGCCCAATCAGAAAATC
This sequence comes from Opitutaceae bacterium, assembly GCA_036261745.1. Taxonomy (GTDB): domain Bacteria; phylum Verrucomicrobiota; class Verrucomicrobiia; order Opitutales; family Opitutaceae; genus DATAKE01. The sequence goes on along the minus strand of DATAKE010000109.1, from coordinate 18,898 downwards.
AAGGTCACCTTTCAACTCGACCACGCCCACCTCTTCGACCCGGCCACGGAATTGGTGCTCAAATAGACACAACGCCTCGGGAGAATTGCGGAGCCCATCGCATGCTCCCCGGCGTGCGCAACTCTTGCGCAGAGGATACCAAGAAATAGCGCGGGTTGACGATTGAGCCGGAGACAGGTGTTTTCTTTCATTGTCAGGACCGATGAGCGAACACCCCTACGCCTTTCTTGCTCTCTTTCTCACGGTGGCGGCCGCATTCCCGCTGGCGATGCTGCAGGTGGCGCGTCTTTGGTTTCGTTTTTTCCAACCCGCCAAGCCGGGAGCATCGAAGAATGACGTCTACGAATGCGGCATCGCGTCCTCGGGCGATTCGTGGATTCAGTTCAAGGCCCACTACTATCTCTACGCGATTCTCTTCCTGATCTTCGACGTGGAGCTGCTTTTTCTCCTCCCGTTCGCGGCCGCTTTCAACGTGCTGCCGGTGGGCGCACTGCTGGCGATGCTGGTTTTTATTTTTCTGCTGGCCGAGGGTCTGGTCTGGGCGTGGCACCGCGGACACCTCGAATGGCGATAAGCACAACATGAGTCACGCCACCCCCACCATTGCCCCGACCGCCGTCCCGATCAGCGACACTGAGCGCGACGAACTGCGCCGCCACGGCATCCTCCTCACGGGACTCGAGGAACTCTACAACTGGGGGCGCAGCCATTCGGTGTGGCCGCTGAACTTCGGCCTCGCCTGCTGTGCGATCGAGATGATCGCGGCGTCGATGGCGAAATTCGACATCGCGCGTTTCGGCTCGGAGGTCTTCCGGCCGTCCCCGCGCCAGGCGGATCTCCTGATCGTTTCCGGCACAGTCACCAAAAAAATGGCGCCGCAGGTCGTGCGCCTCTGGAACCAGATGCCCGAGCCAAAATATTGCATCGCGATGGGCGCGTGCGCGATTTCGGGCGGCCCGTTCAAACAGGGCTACAATGTCCTGAAGGGCATCGACCGCTTCATCCCCGTCGACATCTACATTCCGGGCTGCCCGCCGCGGCCCGAGGCGCTGCTGAACGGACTCGTGCAGCTGCAGGAAAAAATCCGCGGCCAGAAGATTTCCGGACCGGACGCGCCGCGCCACCTGCGCGACGACACCGATTGCAACTGCGCGGTGCCGGAGTTCGGCGAGCACGACTTGGAACCGCCGCAAAACGACGCGATGTTCCAGCCGCCGCCTCCGCTGGTGCGATCCGCCAAAACCTGACCGGCCATGGAAACCGTCGAACAGATCCGCGATCGTCTTCTCGCCCGTTTCCCCGCCGCCCGAATTTCCGTCGTCAACAATCCCGCGCCCGCCGCGCAACACAGCCTGCTCCTCGGTGCGGACCACGCCGTCGCCATCGCCCGCTTTCTCCGCGACGACCCGGAACTGCTGCTCGACCAGTGCTCCAACGTGACCGGTGTCGACTGGCCCGAAAAAGAAATCGTCGGGTCGGTCAAAAGCACCGTGCCCGATCCCGCGGGCGGTCCTCCCAAAGTCGTCGAACAAAAAACCACGCGCCTCGAGCCGGGCCGTCTCGAGGTCGTGTACCATCTGTATTCGATCGCGCGCCGTCACGGGCCGGTGGTGTTGCGCCTGCACACCGGTGATCGCACCGATGCCGTCACCCTGCCCTCGCTCACGCCGGTCTGGCGGAGCTGCGAATTTCAGGAGCGCGAGGTGTTCGATCTTTTTGGCGTCGTGTTTTCCGGCCATCCGGATCTCCGCCGAATTTTGATGTGGGACGCGTTCAAGGATCACCCGATGCGGAAGGACTACGTGGAGCCGGACGACTACGAGTGGGAGCCCACGCCGCACGGCGAAGTGCTGGCGAAAGCCAAGGAACACTACCCCGCTGCTCCGAACGCCCGGATCGCGCCCGGCCCGGGAGGAGCGAATCCATGAGTCTCTCCGATCCTTCAACCTTCAACGTGCAGCCCGCAACTCCCGGAGTTGCGCTCTCCGCTTCCGCCAACGGCTCCCACGTGCGGCAGGTGCACGACGAATTCCACGGCGACCTGCTCGAGGTCTCGATGGGACCGCACCATCCTTCCACGCACGGGGTTTTCCGGATGATCGTCACGCTCGATGGCGAGACGATCGTGAAGCTCAAGCCGGTGTTCGGTTACCTGCATCGCAATCACGAGAAGCTCGGCGAGAACACGAGCTACCTCGGTTCGATGCCCTACACCGACCGGCTCGACTACCTGAGCTCGATGACGAACAACTGGGCGTACGCCATCGCCGTCGAAAAACTCGCGGGCCTCGCCGTTCCGGAACGCGCGGAATATGTCCGCGTCATTCTCGCCGAGCTGACGCGCCTCCTGAATCACACGTGCCTCGCCGGTTTTCTCATGCAGGACTGCGGCTGCAGCGGCACGCCGCTGATGTACGCGTTTCGCGAGCGCGAAAAAATCCTCGATCTCTTCGAGGCGCTCAGCGGGTCCAGGATGATGTGCAACTACCAGCGCTTCGGCGGCTGCCGCGTCGATCCCTCCGCCGACTGGCTCGCGGGCGCGCAGACACTGACCGATGGCTACGGCGCATTTCTCGACGAGTTCGAGGCGCTCCTCACCGGCAACGAAATCATGATGGCCCGCACGCAGGGCGTCGGCCGCCTCTCGGCCGAGCTCGCGACCAACGCCGGCGTCACCGGTCCGATGCTGCGTGCCTCCGGCGTAAACCACGACCTGCGCAAGGTGGACGGCTATGGGGTTTATCCGCGTTTCGACTTTCGCGTTCCGCTCGGCGCGCATGGCGACGTCTATGACCGCTACATGATTCGCGTCCTCGAGATGCGCGAGTCGATCTCCATCCTCCAGCAGGCGCTCAAAGGCCTGCCGGCCGGCCCGATCATGGATCCGAAGGCGAAGCTCCGCGGCTTCCGCCCGAAACCCGGCGAAGCCTACGGCCGCATCGAAGGACCGAAAGGCGAGATCGGTTTCTACCTCATCAGCGACGGCAGCCCGAATCCGTGGCGCTACCGCGTGCGTGCGCCTTCGTTCGTGAACCTCACCATTCTCGAAGACATGTGTCTCGGCCACACGGTCGCGGACGCCGTGATCATCCTCGGCAGCGTCGATATCGTGTTGGGCGAGGTGGACCGATGAAAACTTCGGAAAATTGGAAAGGTGGAAAATCGGAAAAGTGGGAAACGCCCTTTTCCTCTCTGAGCGTTTCCCACTTTCCCCCTCTCCCTCCCTCCCACTTTCCCACTCTCCCTCCTTTCCACTTTTCCCCCTAGCCATGCTCGGCACCGGATTACTTCAAGGCCTCGCCGTCACCGCGAAAAATTTCGTGGGGAGTTTCCACGACCCCGCGCGGCTCACGACGCTCGAATATCCCGAGGTGAAGCCGAAGCTGCCCGAGGCGTACCGGAACTTCCCGTTCCTTGTCAGTGAAAACGCCACCGACCCCATGGGCACGCTCCGCTGCGTCGCCTGCCAGATCTGCGAGAAGGAATGCCCGCCGCAGTGCATCTACATCGAGAAGAGCAAGGACAAGAAACCCGACGCCAACGGCAAAGCGCAGATTTATCCCGCCATCTTCGACATCGACACCTCCGTCTGCATGAGCTGCCAGATCTGCGTCGAGGTCTGCCCCTTCGACGCGATCAAGATGGATCACGTCTTCGAGATCGCGACCTCCGACCGTTTCAGCGCACTGCTCCTCGACCGCGAACAGCTCGCGAAATCGAACGAGTACTATCACTCGATCCGTCCCACGGAAGCCGCCGAGGTCGACGCACGCCTCGCCGCCGAGCGCAAGGCCGCCGAGGAAAAAGCGAAAGCCGCCGCCGCGGCGAAAGCAGCCGCGCCCGTCAAACCCGCCACCCTTTCCGCACCGCCCGCTCCGAAATCGCCCGCCGCGCCCAGCGCGGAGGCCCAAAATCCCCCGCCGCCCGTCGCATGAGTGGAGCCGTCATTCTCCACGTGGCTGCGAACGTGAGCGAGTGGACGAGTCGTCACCACTCGCTCACGTTCGCGGCTGCGCCTGAAACTTCCTGGCTGGAACGAGCCCCGCTGCTCGCGCGCGACGCCCTCACCGGCCTGCTCCCCGAATCGCTGCGCTGGTTTGCCAACAGCCTCATCGGCATCGGCGTGATCCTCGGGGCGTTCGGGTTGTTGTTCGCCTACCTGACGCTGGCGGAGCGCAAGATTCTCGGCCGCATCCAGAATCGGCCCGGGCCCAACCGCACCGGGTGGTTCGGGCTGCTGCAACCGTTCGCCGACGCGGTGAAGGCGCTCACGAAAGAGGACATCGTCCCCCATGCCGCCGATCACGTGCTGCATTTCCTCGCGCCCGTCGTACTGGTGGCGCTGTCGTTGATGGGGTTCGCGGTGATCCCGTTTGGACGCGAACTCATCGCCGTCGAACTCGACGCCGCGGTGCTTTATTTTTTCGCCGCCGGAGCCGCAACCGAACTCGCGGTCTTCATGGCCGGCTGGGCCAGCCACAACAAATACTCGCTGCTCGCCGCCATGCGCGCGCTGGCGCAGCTCATCAGCTACGAACTGCCGCTGCTCCTCTCGTTCGTCCCCGTCGTGACGCTCGCCGGCACGCTCTCGACGACGCAGATCGTCGCGGCACAGGCCGGATGGACGGCGGGCTTCATTCCCCACTGGTACGTGCTCACGCCGTGGGGACTCGCGGGGTTCCTGATTTTCATGGTCGCCGCTTTGGCGGAGTCGAACCGCTCGCCCTTCGACCTGCCCGAGGCGGAAAGCGAACTGATCGCCGGACATCTCACCGAATACTCCGGCTTCAAGTATGCGCTGTTCTTCATGGCGGAATATTTCGGCATGTGCGCGCTGAGCGCGATGGCCGTCACACTCTTCCTCGGCGGCTGGCAGGCGCCCTGCGCGTTTCTCGAGTGGATTCCGTCATACGCTTGGTTCGCGATCAAGCTGCTGACGCTCCTCCTCGGCTTCATCTGGATTCGCGCGACGCTTCCACGGCTCCGGATGGATCAACTCACGCGGCTCGCCTGGAAATTTCTCGTGCCGCTCGCGCTGATCAATCTCGGCAACGCCGCGTTCTGGTCGCTCACCGCCTCGTGGACCGGACCGCTGCAACTCGCGCGCTGGGCCATCGCGCTGCTCGTCGTCATCGGACCCTTTGTGGTGCTCGGCCGCACGCTCTCGACCGGCGTGGGGCCACGCACGTACCGCTACGCCACCTGACATGAATCTGACGCTCGCAATCATCTCGGTCCTGATCCTCGGCAGCGCAGCCGTGGCGGTGAGCCTGCGGAATTTGATTCACAGCGCGTTGCTGCTGATTGCGAGCTGGGCCGGCGTGGCGGTTTTTTATCTCTGGGCCGGCGCCGAGTTCGTCGCGTTTGCCCAGCTGCTGGTTTATGTCGGCGCGATTTCGATGATCGTGCTGTTCGCGGTGCTGCTCACGCGTCACTCGCGGTCTGAGCTCACGGTTGCCGCGCCGGCGTTGAGTCGCGCGATCGCCGCGATCCTCGCCGGCGGGGCGGTTTTCTGCGTGCTCGCGAGCGCGGTTCTTAAAACCGATTTCGCCGCACGTCCGGCAGCCGCCGTGCCGCCCACCATCACGGTCCGCGAACTCGGAACCCAGCTGATGCTTTCGCATAGCGCCGCCGTGCTGGTCGTTGGGGTGCTGCTGACGGTCGCCCTCCTGGGCGCGATCGTGCTCGCGGCCTCCGACGACTCGAAAAAAGGAGATGCGCCGTGAGCACACTGCACGCCTGCCTGCTGCTTTCGAGCGCGCTGTTCTGCGTCGGACTCATCACCGCGCTTTCGCGGAGCAACACCATCCTGGTGCTCCTCGGCATCGAGCTGATGCTGAACGCGGCGAACCTGAACTTCATCGCCTTCTGGCGCTTCAATCCCTCAGCTGCGCCCGCCGCGCCGGCGACCGGAATCGTCTTCGTGCTCTTCGCCATCGCGGTCGCCGCCGCGGAGGCCGCGGTCGGGCTCGCGCTCGTGATCGCGATTTACCGCCATCAGAAAAACATCCGGCTGCAGGACGCGACGCGCCTCAAGGGCTGAGCCATGGCTATCATCGATTTCATCGCCGGCGTTCTCGGGAACAACTACTGGCTCATCCCAGCGATGCCGCTGCTGGCTGCAGCCGTCGGTGCGTTGACGCCACGCCGCGGCCGCCGCCTCGCTGCCACGGCTGCGATCGCCGGCATGATTGGCGCGTTCGCCCTCTCGTGCCTCGCCCTGCTCTCCGCACTAATCACGCTCAACGCCCACGAGTATAATAATTTTGACTGGTTCGAACTCGGCAACACCGCGGTCCGGCTCGGCTTCGTCAACGATCCGCTGACCGGATTCATGTGTGTGATGGTCACGTTCGTCAGCCTGCTGATCTTTATTTTCAGCCTCGGCTACATGAAGGACGACGCGAACTTCACGCGCTTCTTTTGTTTCCTGAGCCTCTTCGCCGCGGCGATGCTGGGAATCCTCGTTTCCAACAGTCTCCTCGTCCTCTTCATGTGCTGGGAGCTCGTCGGGCTCGCTTCCTATCTGCTGATCGGTTTCTGGTTTCACAAGCCCGAGGCGGCCGCCGCCGCGAAAAAAGCCTTCATCGTCACCCGCATCGGCGATCTCGGTTTTCTCCTCGGCATTCTCTGGCTCTATCATGCCACGGGCTCGCTGCTTTTCTACGACGGCGGCAGCGGCGTCCTCGAAACCGCCGCGCTCGAGGGGCTCGCCGCGCAAACCACCATGGGCGGCCTGGCGGTTTCGACGGCCATCGGCCTGCTGATCTTCTGCGGCGCCGCCGGAAAATCCGGCCAGTTTCCTCTGCACGTCTGGCTCCCCGACGCGATGGAAGGCCCGACGCCCGTGTCCGCGCTCATTCACGCCGCCACGATGGTGGCGGCCGGTGTGTTTTTAATCGCGCGCGTTTATCCGCTCATGACGGCGGACCAGACACTCGCCAACGTCCCGGTCCACGCACTCACGGTCGTTGCCTTTGTGGGCGCGATCACCGCGCTCCTTGGCGCGCTGATCGCGGTCGCCCAGAATGACCTCAAGCGCGTGCTCGCGTTTTCGACGGTCTCGCAGCTCGGCTACATGATGCTGGCGCTCGGCGTCGGCTCGTGGGTCGCCGCGATTTTCCACCTGCTCACCCACGCCTTCTTCAAGGCGCTGCTCTTCCTCGGTGCCGGTTCGGTGATCCATGCCGCGCACCACGAACAGGACATGCGCAAACTCGGCGGACTCTCGAAGCCGATGCGCGTGACGTTCGCCACCTTCGCCATCGGCATGATGGCGCTCGCCGGAGTGCCGTTTCTTTTTTCCGGATTCTGGAGCAAGGAGGCGATCCTCCACGCGGCGCACGTGTGGGACGTTTCCCATCTGCCGCTGTATGCCGGGCTCGCGGCCGTCGTGCTCACCGCGTTCTACATGACGCGGCTCGTCGCCGAGACCTTCTTCGGCAAACCGCGCTCAACCGCCGCCGAACATGCGCACGAAAATTCCGCCGTGATGACCACGCCGCTTGTGCTGCTCGCTTTCGCCGCGATCGCAGTGGGCTTCCTCGGGACGCCCGCCTGGCCCTGGCTGCAGTCGGCCCTGACCAACACACCAGTTGAATCCCACTCCCTGTTCGCTGGCGGCGGATTGATGATGCTTTCGATTCTCCTCGTCGCGCTCGGCCTCGGGGCAGGCTGGGCCATCTATGGGCGCCGGGCCCGGGTCTCTGTCGCGGCGCGCGATCCGCTCGCTTCCGCGGTTCCAGGCGTCTTCGCCTTTCTTGGAGCGCGCATGAAGTTCGACGAACTTTACTCCGCGACGCTGGGCCGCTTGAACGCGTTTCTCGCCGCGCTGGCTGATTTCTTCGACCGCTGGGTCTGGGGCGGAGCGGTCAACGTTCTCGCGACCCTCGGCGAACTCGCCGGAACGATGAATCGGGAGGCCGACGAAGACGCGCTCAACGGCGGCTTCGACGCCACCAGCGAAAGATTCCGCTCCGCCGGCAAATCCTACTCGCGCGCCCAGACCGGCGACGCCCACGGTTATCTCCGCACCGTCGTGCTCGGTTTTGTGGTGCTCGCACTCCTGGTGATTTTGGGAGGTGCCCGATGAGCAGGCTTTTAATTGTAGGAGCGGCTTTACGCCGCGATGGGTTTTTGCGTCCGCCGCGGTCGCGGCGTAAAGCCGCTGCTACCGTGGGCGGAAGGAGCCGCGCATGAAAAATCCCCCGCTGCTCTCGCTTCTGATCTTCGCGCCTTTCATCGGCGCGGCGCTGCTTGCCTTGCTTCGCAACGTAAGTCCCGGCGGCAGTCGCGCCATCTCGCTGCTTTCCAGCTTGTCGACGCTCGTGCTGGCATTTCTCGCACTCGGTTCGTTCGACCGCGCGGCAACCGGTTACCAGTTCGTCGAGCGGCACGATTGGATCGCCGCGCTCAACGTCCACTATCACCTCGGTCTCGATGGCATGAGTCTCCTGCTCGTGCTCCTCACCGGCATCGTCTCGCCCGCCGCGCTGCTCGCGGGATGGAAGGAGCGGCGCAGTCCGCGGCTCTTCGGCGCGCTATTTCTCGTGCTGCAGGGCGCGGCGCTCGGCGTCTTTCTCGCGCTGGATTTTTTCCACTGGTTTTTGTTCTGGGAGCTCAGCCTCGTGCCCGCGTATTTCCTGATCAAACTCTGGGGCGGCCCGGGCGCGACGCGCGCCGCCTACCAGTTCGTCATCTACACGCTCGGCGGCAGCGCGTTCATGCTGCTGGGTTTTGCCGCGCTGTTCGCCGCGACCGGCACGCTGGACTTCACCCAGCTCGCGCAACTCGCCGCCGACGGCACGCTGGCCTCGCGCCTCGCAACGACCGGCGGTTTTTGGCCGCAGGCGGTTTTTCTCGGGCTGCTGCTCGGACTCGCGGTCAAGGTCCCGCTGTTTCCCTTCCACACCTGGCTGCCAGCGGCTTATGCCGAGGCGCCGACCGGCGTGTCGATGTTTCTCACCGGGGTGATGTCGAAGATGGGCGTCTACGCTTTTTTCCGGATCCTCTGGCCCATCTTTCCGGGGCAACTGCACGCTGCGGCTCCGGTGCTGATCTGGCTGGCGCTCGGCGGCGTGGTGCTCGGCGGGTTCGCCGCAATGAAACAAACCGACCTGAAACGGATGGTCGCCTACTCCTCGATCAACCATCTCAGCTATTGCCTGCTCGCGCTCTTCGCGATCGCCGCCGCGACCGGCAGGCCGGGAAATACCAGCGAAGCCGCGGCCGCCGCGTTGAGCGGGGCTCTGCTGCAGATGTTCAATCACGGCCTCTCCGCCGCCGCGCTTTTCCTCTGCATCGGCGTCCTTGAATCGCGCTCGGGCGGAAGCCGCGGCCTCGACGATTTTGGCGGGGTGCGCTCGGTGGCCCCGGTGTTCGCCGGGCTTTGCGGGATCGCGATGTTTTCGTCGATCGGGTTGCCGGGGCTCAATGGGTTCGTCGGCGAGTTCCTCATTTTCCGCGGGGTCTTTGGATTCGCGCCGTGGGCGGCCGCGATCGCGTGTCTCGGGCTGTTCGCCACCGCGTTTTTCTATCTCACGTTCTGGCAGCGCGTGTTTCACGGACCGCGGGCCGGCGCGGCGGCGGGCGAATGGCGCGATGTCGGCGGAGCGGAACGTGCGACGCTTCTTCCGCTGGCCGCACTCATGATCTTGTTCGGCGTGATGCCGCATCTGCTCACGGGACTCTTCAACCCGCTCATCACCTCGTGGGCCAACCATCTCACGCTGCCATGAACGCGTTGCCCTGCGCCATCTATGTGTCGTTCACCGGCGCGCTTCTGGCCCTTGTCGCCGGGAATCGGTCGGCGGCGGCCGCCCGCTGGATCGCGCTCGCGACGGCGGCAACCGCCTGGGGAATCACCTTGCTTGCTGCGTCCCGCTTCGTGCCGTCGGCCGGGCTGCAAACCCTCGTCGATCTGCCGTGGATCACCTCGATGGGGATTCGTTACCATCTCGCGGTCGATGGCATCAGCCTGACGCTGCTCGTCCTCACCGGCCTCGCGGCGACCGCGGGTGTTCTCTTCTCCTGGAACATCGAGGAACGCGTCGGGGAGTTCTTCGCGCTCTACCTCGCGCTGATCGGCGGCGTCTATGGCGTGTTTCTGAGCGCGGACGCGGTTCTCTTCTTCGTGTTCTACGAAATCGCGATCGTGCCGAAATATTTCCTCGTCGCCCGCTGGGGTTCGACGAATCGCGAGTACGGCGCGATGAAGCTCGTGCTCTATTCGTTCGCGGGCAGCGCGCTCGTCCTGGCCGGCCTGTTGTGGCCTTACGCAGCAGGCGGCGGCGGAAGCTTCGCGCTCGGCGACCTTGCGGCCGCCGCGGTGAACTTTTCACGGGGAGAACAGATCGGCATGTTCGCGCTGGTCTTCTTCGGGTTCGCCGTGCTCGCGGGCTTGTTTCCTTTTCACACCTGGGCGCCGACCGGCCACGTCGCCGCGCCGACCGCCGCTTCGATGCTGCTCGCGGGTGTCGTGATGAAACTCGGCGCCTACGGCTGCCTGCGGGTCGCGATGCCGCTTTTTCCTGCCGGCTTCGAATTCTGGCAGCTGACCATCGGGTGGCTGGCGGTCATCGGCATCGTTTACGCCGGTGCGATCGCGCTCGTGCAGGACGATTTTAAATTCGTAATCGGTTACTCCAGCGTCAGCCACATGGGCTTCGTGATGCTCGGCCTCGCCGCGGGGAATGCCCAGGCCGTCAGCGGCGCGGTGCTCCAGATGTTTTCCCACGGCGTCATCGCGGGCCTGTTGTTCGCCGTCGTCGGGCGGATGGTCTATGATCGCACGCACACGCGGAAACTCGCCGATCTCCGCGCGCTGCCCCTGCACCGGCGGCTGCCGTTTGCCGCAATGACGTTTGTCGTCGCCGGGCTGGCGTCGATGGGAATGCCGGGCTTCAGCGGCTTTCCCGCCGAGCTTACGATTCTCATTGGAGCGTGGAAAACTTCGCCGATGTGGACGGCGGTTGCTGCGCTCGGTGTGCTCGTGGCCGCGGCGTTCACCCTGCGCGCGATTCAGGTTTCGTTTTTCGGCGCCACCGATCCCTCGGATCACAAAGCCGGCGGCGCGGTGCATGCCTACCCGCGCATCACCCTCGCGGAAAAAGCCGGCGCGCTGCTCCTGGTCGGAGCGACCGTGCTCGTCGGTTTGAAACCCGACCTGCTCCTCGACTGGATCGCGCCGAGCCTGCAATCGCCGCTCTTTCAAGCCGTGCTGAAAGGAGGCGCACCGTGACGCCGCCCTCTATCGAACTTGTCCGCGCTCTCGCGGGGGAAAGTGCGCTCGTCGTGGGCGCGCTCGTCGTGCTCGGCTTCGATCTTGGATTCGGCCGCCGCCAATCGCTTGAAGCCCGCTGGAGGGCTGCGACTCTTTTCGGTCTCGCGGCAATTGTCGCGGCCGCGGCGCTCGTCCTTCACGTGGGGGCAATCGGCGCTGCTTTTGGCGGCGGGTTCATGTTGGACACGCTCGGGGTTGGCACCTGCACGGGCGTTCTCGTGCTGGCGGCCCTCACCCTCTTGATCGCGTCGGGGACGACGCAGCTGCGCAACCCCGCCGAGTTCGTGGCGATCGTGCTGTTCGCCACCACCGGCTTCATGCTGATGGCGATCGTGCAGCAATTGCTGCTGGCGTTTCTCGCGATCGAACTGGCGAGCCTGTCGCTCTATGTCCTGGTGGGCTTCGACAAGACGCGGCCGGAGTCGGCGGAGGCCGCGCTGAAATATTTCCTGGTCGGTGGAATGTCGGCAGCGTTTTTGCTTTTCGGCTTCAGCCTGCTCTATGGCGTGAGCGGCTCGATTGATTTCGACGTGATCGGCGGAGCGCTCGAACGGCAGGGACTCACGCCGCTGATGGGGGTGGCGCTGGTGATGGTGATCGTGGCTTTCGGCTTCAAGGCCGCCGCGGCGCCCTTCCATCTCTGGGCGCCCGATGCGTATCAGGGCGCGCCGACCACCGCGGCGGCGCTGATCGCATCGGCTTCGAAGCTCGCGGGGTTCACCTTTTTCGTCCGTCTGTTGTGGCCGGGACTCGGCGCGATCGCCGGTGATGTTACCGTGAATCATGTCGTGCCAGGCTGGGTGCCCATCGTGGGAGTGCTGTCTGCGGCCTCACTGCTCGTCGGTAATTTCGGCGCGCTCGCCCAATCCAATCTTCGCCGCCTGCTGGCCTACTCGGCCATCGCGCATGCGGGCGTGCTGCTGCTCGGTGTGATGGCGGCCGGACCGGACGGGCCGGGACCGCTGTTCTATTATGCCTCGACCTATGGACTGGCGACGGTCGGGGCATTTGGCGTGGTCGCGGTGCTCGAACGCGCGGGCGTCGGGCCACGCATCACTGATTTGGCGGGATTGCACCAGCGCTCGCCTCTCCTCGCGGGCTGCCTGGCGGTTTTCATTCTTTCGCTCGCCGGCATTCCCCCACTCGCCGGTTTCTTCGGCAAGTTCGCCGTCTTCGCCGCGGCGCTTCAATTGGGCGGAATCTCCGGACTCGCCGGATGGCTGACGCTCGCGGCGATTTTTCTCAGCGCCGTGGCGCTCTACTATTACTTGATCGTGTTGAAACACGCGCTCGTCGCCGCCCCGGATCCCGATCGCGCAACTCCCATCGCCGTATCGCCCGGGAGCGCTTTGGCGCTCGTGCTCGCCGCCGTGCTGCTCGTGGTGTTGGGCACGTTTCCGTCCCTCCTGCTCGGGATTTTTTCCTGAGCTCTACCTGGCGACGGACTCTTGCGTGAGCTTTCCGCTCGAGTCGCGCGTGAGCGCGACGGCTCCACCTTTTGCGAGCGCCAGGTCGACGGTCTGTTCGCCCACCCGCATGCGGCAAGGAGCGCCGAGCTGCGAGCGAAGCACGACGCGTGTGAGCGCGCTGTTTTGCCACGCCAGATCGATCTCGAAGCCACCGCGCGCCCGCAGTCCCTCGATCGACCCCGCCGGCCACGCTTTTGGCAGCGCGGGAAGCAAATCGATCTGCGGCATCCGTCCTCCCGCAGGATTCGGGGTGGTGAGATGACTCTGGAGCAACATTTCGGCGATGCCTGCGGGCGCGCCGAAATTGCCGTCAATTTGGAACGGGCCGCACAGATCGAAGAGGTTGGGCAGGATTTTGCGGCGAACGAGTTCGGTGAGCTGCCGGTAAGCAAACTCGCCATCGCCCACCCGCGCCCAAAGCGGAATCCGCCACACATAACTCCAGCCCGTGCTGCCGTCGCCCCGCCAGGTGAGAAGTTTTTTGGTCGCGGCAAAAAGCTGCGGGTCGGCGGGCGTGATGTCCGCGCCCGGATAAAGCGCCCAGAGCGGCGACATGTGGCGGTGGGCGTTGTTCGGCACGTCGACATCGTCAAGCCACTCCTGCAACTGCCCGTGTTTGCCAATCTGGTTGGGCGGAAGCAGCGCGCACGTCGCTGCGAGTTTTCGCGCGAAGTCCGCGTCGATGCCCAAAATGCCCGCGGCTTCGATGGTGTGGTTGAAGAGCGCGCGGATCAGCTGATTGTCCATCGTCGGTCCGGCATTGAGCGGACCTTGCTCCGGCGAGTGCGACGGACTGGTCACGAGCCAGCCGGTCTTCGCGTCCTTCACCAGGAAATCCACGAAGAACTCGGACGCGCCTTTCATCACCGGGTAGGCACGCCGCGCCAGGAATTCCCGGTCGCCGCTGAAAAGATATCGCTCCCAGAAATGATGCGCCAGCCATGCGCCGCCCGTCGGCCACATTCCGTCGATATTGTTGATCGGCGCCGTGCCGCGCCACAGGTCGGTGTTGTGGTGCAACACCCAGCCGTTGGCGCCGTATTGCGCGCGGGCCGTGCGGTGGCCACTCACAACGGCATCGTCCACCAGATCGAAAAACGGCTCATGGCATTCGCTCAGGTTCGTGAGCTCCGCGAGCCAGTAGTTCATCTCAAAATTGATGTTCGTGGTGAACTTGCTTTCCCAAGGCGGAGCGAGGAGTTCGTTCCAGATCCCTTGCAGATTAGCCGGCTGACCGCCGGGACGGCTGCTCGCGATGAGGAGATAACGCCCGTACTGAAACAAAAGTGCCGTGAGCGAAGGATCGCCGGCCAGATCGCCCGCCGCCCTGACCCGTTTCACCCGCTCGTCGGTCGGAAGGTCCGCGCGCGGAGAACGGCCGAGATTGAACGCAACCCGTCGGAAGAGCGCGCGATGATCGGCGAGATGCGCCGCGAGCAAAGTTTCGAAATTTTTCCCGTCCACTCGCGCGAGCGTTTCCGCACAGCGTTCGCCCGGCTCGGCCGTGATGTCCTGGAAGTTTTTAAAACTGGTGGACGCCGCGAGCATGAACGTCACCGCATCGGCGCCTTCGACTTTGATCCCGTCGTCCGTCACCGCGACGCGTCCCCCGGAACTCAAGACGCGAAGCCGCGATTCAAACCGCAGCCCGTCCGCCTGAACCTGACCGGTCAACGCCAGCTGATCAGGAGCCATGGCGCGGACGGCGGAGCTTTTGTGCGGGCTGTCCATCCGCAGGGACACCGAAATTTTTCCCGGTTGGTCGGCGGTCACCCGCAGCAGGAGAACACGCGCGGGATAGCTCGCGAAAACCTCCCGCCGATAGGAAACGCCGTCGACTTTGTAACTGACTCGCGCGACCGCCGCATCGAGGTCGAGTTCGCGCCGGTATTCCGCGGGATTCTCGTGTCCCGCGAAGTGCAGCCGGAGGTCGCCGAAGGGCTGGTACGCTTTTTGCCGGACGGGATCGCTCAGAAATTTTGCGCGCACGAGCCGGTGCGCGGGCTCGATTTCACCGGCGGCGATCAAGCGGCGGATTTCGGCGAGCTGTTCGCCCGCTCCTTCGCGCACGTAGTCGTGCGGCCGGCCCGTCCAGAGCGTGGCTTCGTTGAACTGGATGCGTTCGTCGGCGGCGCCGCCAAAGACCATCGCGCCCACGTGGCCGTTGCCGACCGGGAGCGCCTCCTCCCACTTCGCAGCCGGTTGCGCATACCAAAGCACCACGGCGGACGGCTCGGCCGCACGCACGGCAGGTCCGATAAGCAAAAGCGCCGCGAAGCGCAGGAGATGGCCAGCCATAGATCGATTTCTGGACGGAGCTTTGTTCATCGCATCCAAACGCCGACGCTTCGGCTCATGCTGTCGCCGTCTGTGTCGGTGACCGAAAACGTGAAACCCGCCAGACCGCTCGAACCCGCTGCAGAAACGGGTGCGCGCCACGCGAGGGCCAGCGAACCGCGATCGGCGCCGGCGTGCTCATCGCGACCGGCGAGCGACGCGGCGTGGCTCGCGGCCGCCAGACATGAGAGGGCCGAAAGAACCCCAGCGAGGCTTCGATTCACGAGAGGAGATCAGCCCGCGCTTTGGACGGGCTGGTTGCGCGCATCGACATTCCGCTTGAGATCCGTCCAGTCGACCTTGGGCGCGCGCGGATCCAGGCCGTTGATGTAATCCTCGATGTTGGTGTAGCCGTCGCCGTTGAGATCGGTGGAGGCATCAGCCGCGCTCTTCGGATTCAAGCCGTGCGCGGTTTCCCATTCGTCGGGCATGCCGTCACCATCGGTGTCCTTGAAGGGCGTGCCCTGGTAGTCGGGCCAGCCACCGACTTCGATGGGATCGGTGATGTAGCCTTTCGCGACGCCCTCCGCGAGCTGGTCGGTCCACTTCTGGGCGTAGCCGTAGAGCTTGGCTTTTTCGGCGGAGCCCTGGGCGATCTTTAACGGCGGGATGACACCGGTGCGGACTTGGTTGACGATGCGTTCGTCAACTGGGTCGCGACGCGGCAGCGTGGCGCCGACGTTCGCGAGAACGTAGCGGTAGGCGTCGGTCGCGGAGGTCGTGGGAAGCGGCGCATGCTTGATGGGTTCGCTGACGCGAATCGTGGCGAGAACGCCAGGAAGTTTTGCCCTGGCCAGTTCCTCCCTTTGCTGCGCCTCAGCCGTCTTGGCAGCGGCGAGGTCCATTTTCCCCGCTGCCTGCAACCTTTTCACCTCCTCGAATGCCGCCTCCGCTTCCCGCTGCAGTTGCGTTTCGGGTTGAACGCCGCCGTCCCAGTTGTCCTTCGTCACGCGATCGTAGCCCTCGACGACATTACCGGCCACGTAGGCTTTGCCGAAGTGATCGACGACCGTCTTGCTGCGCTCGGACTCCGGCTTGAGCAGGCGATACGCAACGTCCTCCTTCGGCGTGCCGGGACCGGGTTT
The DNA here is from genome assembly GCA_036261745.1 of Opitutaceae bacterium. Taxonomy (GTDB): domain Bacteria; phylum Verrucomicrobiota; class Verrucomicrobiia; order Opitutales; family Opitutaceae; genus DATAKE01. Next base: position 2,726 of record DATAKE010000109.1, on the reverse strand, counting down.
GAAGTAATTGTTGTAGATGTTGTAGAGGCTCATGTGGTCGCCGCCGTCGACGGTGCGGTGGTGATAGTTGAAGAGCACATTGTTCACGAAGGTGAAGTCGCCATACATGCCCACGCTCGGGTTTCGGCCCGTGTTACAGGCCCAGAGGTTGTGGTGGAACGTACTGTTGAGGCCGCCGATGGTGGAGCCGAAGGAGTGGTGGTAGATGTTCAGCGACTCGGAGGAGATGGAATTCTGGATCGTCACATTCACGGTCGGGAGCTTCAGCTCCTTGGCGCCCCCGGGCGGACGATACATGTGACGATACATCGAGATATTTTCGTCGAGACTCCACGACGTGGAAACGTGATCGATGATGAGATTCCCAACGGGATTGCCGCCAAAGGAGTCGTCGCGGTCGGCGGCATCGGTCTTGCCGCGGCGAAAGCGCATGTGACGGACGATGATGTCGTGCGTGTTGAGTTCGACCGTATCGCCCGCGATGCAGATGCCGTCGCCCGGCGCGGTGTTGCCGGCGATGGTGATGTAAGGCGCGCGAATACTCACGCGATCCTTGAGGCGAATGATCCCGGCGACATTGAAAACCACGATGCGCGGACCGCCCTCTTCACAGGCGGCGCGGAAGCTGCCGGGGCCGGAATCGTTGAGGTTCGTGACCACGATCACTTTTCCGCCACGTCCGCCGAAGGAATACATGCCGCCGCCCCACGCGCCCGGGAAGGCGGGAATTTTCGCCTGGGGCAAATCTTCCGGCTTTTCGGCGCCGGGAAGGTACGGCTTGCCCTTTGCCGCCCATGCTTCGATTTCCGGAAGCGCCCGGGCGAAGGCCTCGTCGGAGAGTTTGTCGGTGGCGGCCTTTTCGGCGTTGGCCGCGGCCTGGATGTCAGACGGGATCTTGGGATAGCCCTGCGCAAAAAGCGCGGGGGTCGCGAGGCCAAGTGCCGCGGCGAGCGTTGCTCGAAGAAGGACGGAATTCATGGGGTGGTTTTTCAGAAGGGAATTTTTTTTCATGGCGGGTTTTAATGACGGCTATTTCTTCGCCGCGGCTTTGTTTCGTTCTGCGAGTTCCTTCTCGGCCTGCTTCATGTTGTACCCGGCTTTCGCGAGGTAGTTGTTGATTTTTCCCTTATATTTTCCGAACCAGGCGTGCTTCTCGTCGGAGGACCCGGCATCCATCGCCAGTTCGCGCGCCTCCGTCAGGAAAGCGAGAATCTGGGCTTTCTGCTCCGCGGTAAGATTCGGGAGCATCTGTTGGTAGACCCCAAAAGTCAGAGGTAAAACCCCGTACGTGAGTCCGTCTTTCACCTGTTCGATTTGAGCCGGCGACAAATCCGCCGCCAACCGCGAAAGGAATTCGGCGTGGAGTTTAGCGAGCTGCGGGCGCGCGTCCTCGCGCAATGCAGCAATCTGCGCGGCGGTCGCCGCTTTGTTGTCGGCGGACTCCTGCGCCTTGAGTGCTTTGATCCGCTCGTTGTTCGCATCGTGGATCAGATTTGTCCCGCGGTAGTGCTCAACAATCGCGTCGGAAACACGGGTCTTTTGCGCGGATTCTGCCAGCGCAAGTGTCACAACAATTTTCTCCGCGCGCTCGCGATAAACCGGATTTACGGCGTCGGAGGCGCGCGCCTCCGCTCCCAGCCAAAAACCGACGGACAAAATTGCAGCGAACAAGATGCGGTTTTGTTTCATGAAAGACGATGAAGGAAGAAACGTGTTGTCCTGTTCGACGCGTGAGTGAACGAAAGGTTGTTGTTCACGCACATGTTTTCTCGCGGACAAGCGCGCCACGTCCATGGCGCCGGAACGGGGCAAAACTCAGGAGGATTTTGGGAAACAAAAAGCCCGGTCTGGTGAGACCGGGCTTTGAAAACAGAAGTCGGAAACCGGATTAGAACTTTCCGCTCATACCCACCGTCCAGACGGTGCCGAATTCGCGGTAATCGTGGAGCTGCGCATAACCGGCGAGCACCCCGAGATCGTCGTGTGCTTCCTCGCGACGGGAGCCGTTGAAGACGTCGCGCGCGCTGGCAAACACGCTCAGTCTCTTCGAGAGCATATAGGTCAAGTTGACGTCGATGCGCGTCTCGGCCGGCTGGATGCGATGAATGATGTTGGTGGCAACCGCGGAGGAGACCACGGGCAGAACCTCATTCTCGTTGCGATACGTGCCACGAATCTGCGCCGAAAGACGACGATTCGAAAATTGCAGGCCGGCGCCGCCAAACTTGTTGGCGCGTTTGGCGATCGACCGCGCGGTCGGGGTAAGATTGGTGGTGGTCCCATCCGGGTTGGTGATCGGAACCGGGACGACCGCGGGGGCGTCAGCCAGATCCGTGAAGGAATAGCTGACAAATCCCTGGAAGTATTTTCCCCAGCCGCCGAGGAAGGCGAAATCCTGCCGGATCTCAAATTCCATACCCTTCTGGACTTGTTCGCCGATCGCGTTGGTCGAGGTGACGAGCCGCCAGTCTTCGTACACAGCCGGATCCAATCCCAAGACTGGAAGGACCGAATTAAACGTTTCAGAACCGGAGAACGTGCTCAGCGAGATCGGCTGATCCGTCACGGTCTTGTAGAAATAGCCGACGGAAAGTTTACCGCCCGATTCCGTGTAGTACGCCACTTCGAAGTCCCAATTGTTGGACGTACTCGGCTTGATGTTCGGATTCGCGAGCTTGATCTCACCCAAGGCTCCGTTGTTAGAACCTTCTTCTGTGGTGGTGTAG
>DATAKE010000108.1:0-4078 GCA_036261745.1 Opitutaceae bacterium | reverse complement strand
TAGCTCAGGACTGGATCGAGAAGGATCGAAGTGCTGGCCGTTTCGACCAGAATACAGGCATGCCCAAAATACCGCCAGCGGGCACTGGCCCCGCTGTAGGGGTGGTATTTGCGCGGGGGCTCATCGGTGAAGAACGCCCGGAAATCCTCCCGATCCGACATCTCGACACCGAGCCGGTCTGCGATCTCGTCGACGTCGCCCGGTGTTGTTTTCATACGAAACAGATCGTCGATTGCCTCATTCACAAACGGAGTCTGGATATGAACATCTCTGGGCCCCCGCAGCCGCGGAGTGCTCAGGATAAAGGGCCGGTTATCATTGGAGGTCAGCGAAAGCATCAGGCTTTGCCGCGACGGGTCGTAGTACTTACTCTCATACAACAGTGGCTCGATCACCCGGAAAGAGGGATTGTTGTTGAGATCATAAACTAACTCCACGTAGCCCCGCAGGGGCTCGGGAACCTTGCCATAGAGAGGTTCCAGCGAGAATCCCTTGGCTTCGGCGCGGAGCAGTTGATCGAGCTCCTTGATGGCCCCGGATAGCACGACCATCTGGCCCTGATTTCGCCGAGTCGAATCGATCAGCCGGCGGATCTCCTCTACCCTGCCGCCGTCGTAGTCGATAAATGGCCCGCCCAGCATCGCTGGATTCTTAACTGCGGAGGCGTGCGTCTGCGGATTGCGGACGTACGACTCCATGATGGTGAGATGGCGATCAACGATGTTCATCGCCGCGGTCGCCGGGGAGATGAGGTGTGACCAGGCATACCACTGCTCGAGTAATGGTTCGACCTGCACATTGGGGCGGAGGTATTGCAGGCTTTTTTTCGTGAGAATCATCGGATTCGGCGAGGATATGTTGCTGCGTATTTCCCATGCTTAACATACAAAAAAATATTGACCAGCATTTTTCACCTCGCCGGATACAAGCTCGTGAACGAGCCCACCCGTTCGCGTCACATTGACTCCGGGCAGGATCTCCTCGCGTCCGTGTCCTTCGAGCCGGATCCGTACCCGCCTGCTCCCAGCCAGTCTCCCAGCGCCAATCCCAGCGCCGACAGCAACAGATCGTTGATCTCCGTATTGTAGGCCGGTGCACTTCTCCCAATAACGCCCGTCCGTGCTCTTCGCCCAGCTCCACCCGCACTTGCCCGCACTTCTTGAGCCGGACTTCCGCCCGTCCTGCACCGGGCAAGGGACGCACCGCTTCGCCGCACACGCCCTGCCAGTAGCCCAGCTCCGCCTTCGCTTCGGCGCCTCGCGTGTACTCCGCCAGCTTCGCCGACCACTCCTGGAAGGAATGCGTCTTCTCGGCCAAGACCACCTTCTGGCCCTTCATGCGCTCGGCATAGCCCTCGGCGATATCTTCCGTCAGGATCCGCCATGATACCCCGTCGACCGCCGAGTGGTGCGCCGCCAGCAGCAAGTAGTCTCCCGGCGGCCACTGGAAGCGCACTGCCTTCAGCAAGGGGCCCGTTTTTAGGTCAAAACTCCCCTGCGCCCGGTTCGCTTCCCCCCGATCCTCCCGTGACGAGCGCCAGAAGCATCCGTGACGGTATCGCCCTTCCGCGGCTGCCGCTCGGCGACCGTGTGGATTCCCTCGATGGGAATGCCTTGGCTCGCCGCAAAAGCGGGCCAGAACGGGAGGCGGCTGGAGCTCCGTGAGCGGTTCCAAGGCGCAGCGGTCCTGCCGTCGATCGCTCCGAGCCATATTGCAAAAAGCCGGCCGGCGGCTCGGACGCGAAACGATATAATCGAGGTTATACATAATGGCTTTAAAGCGTGCCACGCGGATAATTCATGCCTGGCGTGACGACGCGTGTCTTTAAGCAAAGAACGCCTTGACGCATTATTCGGCGGCAAGTCAAATGTCTCTTTGAAAGAGTCCCCACCTTATGATGATTTATCCACGCGTGCCTCGGCCGGATCGCGCAGGAGGCCGGCTGGCGGTATTGACGTCATATTACAACCCCTGTCGTTTCGCCTCGCGCTATAGCAACTACGTGGAGTTTCGGAAGAAGCTCGGGGGCGCCGATGTGTTCACGATTGAGCTGGCATTCAATGCCGACTCCTTTCAACTCACCGAATACGATTCCGTCGTCCGCATCGTCGGTTCCGAGAGTAACCTGATGTGGCAAAAGGAACGCATGCTCAACGTGTTGCTCCGACACGTGCCGGCCGAATATACCGATATCGCCTGGATCGATTGTGACGTCGTGTTCGAAAACGCAAACTGGGCGGCGGACCTCCAGCGTTTGCTCCAGGACTATGCGCTCGTCCAGCTTTTCCACGATGTGAAATTCCTCGGGAAGAGCGGCGACTTGCTGAGACAATTCCCCGGCCTCATTTGGTCCTGTAACCAGCACCAAGTCGTTGACGAAGCCAGTTACCTGAAAGCCGCGAAGGGAATCACGTGGGTGAACAAGCCGCATCCCGGCCTCGCCTGGGGCTGCCGGCGGGAAATATTGGATGCGGTCGGGCTGCTCGATTCCAATATTATTGGCAATGGCGATCTCCGTATGGCGATGGCTAGCATGTCGACTTGGGAATTGATGCGATCGCACGTGACGGAAGGCGAGCCGCTCTACCAGGAGACCCTTCGCTGGGGCAAATCGTTCTACGAACTCGTCCGGAGCTCCATCGCCTATGTGCCCGGCACGATCCGCCATCTCTACCATGGGCACGGCAGGAATCGCCAGTACGACTCCCGCAAACTCATCTTGTTCCGCCACGGCTTCGATCCGAAGGTCGACATTCGGCTGGGGGCCAATCAACTGTGGGAGTGGGCGTCCGATAAGCCCGGGATGCACATCGAGATCGCGACCTACTTTCGCGAACGTCGCGAAGACGAGTGACGGCGCGTCGGCGTGGGCCGGCAGCTGCACCGTCTCGTGACAGCATTGCACACGCGCATGCTGCCCAACCTGTCTCGGTCAGGCCTTTCCGTATTTGCTTAGCCACTGGGCACCGCTCACTGCCGATGTGCGCCACGGCTGCACCCGGCTGGACACCAATGCGGTCGAGAACACCATCCCCAAGCAAACTCGGCGCGAACTATGGAAAGCGCGCAGTTATGCGACGCTGGGGCATCGCGCCGCCCATTTCCTGTCGGCTTCCCGTGTGGATTATGTCCCGCGAGCCGCTCATGCAGAAATTTTATTCAGGTCCAGATCGAAGATTGACGAGCCGCCGCAGCGCGGAGCTGGATTTTCAAATAATTCAGGATGCCTTCGCCAAGCATCTGCATGCGCTTGGCTACGCGAGTCTGACGATTGGCTGTATCAACGGCGGCTACAAAAAAAGCTCAGTGTGGGTGTGCCAACACGGACGTCGATTGGCCGACGTCGGCTTTGATGACGTCGTGACGCTGTTGGCGCGACTTGCGCGCGGGGGCTCGCACGCGGGGAAGATGAATCGGGCGGCGCTGCACTGCTGGCTCCGATTCGGCGGTCTGAAGCTTGAGTCGACCACGCGCCAAGTGGCGGGGCCATTGGCGACATTGGCTTGATCGCTATGAGCGTTTTCTGGCGGACGATTGCGGGGCTCGCACTGAACACACGCATCTACCGTCGGGCGGCACGCCCGTTGTTTTTTGGCCGCATAGTTTCGCTGGAGAGCGGTGCGCTCGGCGAAGCTTCAGTCGAGCGACATCTGGCGCTACACCGAACGGCTTTGTCGCGGTGTTCGCCCGAGTTCAGCAACGTGATGTTGTGCTCGCTCCGGAGTCTGCTCCATTTCGTGCAGTTGCAGGGCGCGTGTGCGGCCAGCAAGCGCAACGATGCCTTTTCCCCGGCTCCATTCTCGTCCACGAACCCGCGTGGCCGCCGCGATTATGCGATCGCGCTGTACCTGCTGGATCTTGGGTTGCAGGCGGAAAAAGCCACAGCGACCGCGGCTTTCCCACGTGACGTGGGAGCCGCCGATTCTGGCGGTGCCGGCGACCAAAACGGATCGTCCCCAGCTACCATCTTCGGCGCAATCGGCACGCCTCGGGAACAGATTTCGTCAAGAAAGACCTGCAAGAGCACTTTTGTCCCAACTGGGAGACGTCCCCAATCCGGTCAACGCTCCACGCGGTC
>DATAKE010000107.1:0-4695 GCA_036261745.1 Opitutaceae bacterium | reverse complement strand
CAGTCGGCGATCGTGTCGGTGTGCTGGTAGATCACCGAGATGAGCAGCAGGTTCACGCTCATCCAGAAAAGCTCGACCAGCGACCAGACAATGAAGTCGCCGCGAAACATCATGGTGCGGATGACGGAATACCGCGCGCTCGCCAGCCAGATTTTCAGGTGGTGCACCATCGGTCATCCTCCCACGGCGGTGTGCCGGCGCAGTCCCCGGAGCCACAAGCCGCGTGCGATCACGAACAGCAGCGCCACCCAGCACGCCTGGATTCCAAGGCACCAGAGCGATTCCTCGAAGCCGAAACGCCCGGTGAGAATCGCGGCCGGAAAATACATCTGGTAGGTGTACGGGAGCAGCATCGACGCGGCGAAGAGATTGGGCGACATGAGATCCAGCGGGAAAACCTGCCCGCCGAGCACGGCCTCGATGGCCATCGAAAGAATGACGAAACCCTGGATTTCCAAAAACCAGAACGACAGCATGCCAAAACAGTAGGCGATGGTGAACTGGATGAGCGCCGAAAGAAAAATCGCCGGCACCCCCACCGCCAGGCGCCAGCCCTCGAAGGGAAATGTCAGATACTCGTAGAGGAAGGGCAGGGCGACGAGCATCGGTACCAACACCAAGCCGCCGGAGACCAGTCGCGCCGCGATGAAAATGCTGAAGCGATACGCGAAATAGTTGATCGGTTTCAGGAGGAACTGGTTGATGAGCCCGTTGCGGATCTCCTCGCTGATCTGGTAGTCCTCGTTGAACGCGCTGATGAAGAACTGCAGCACGAGCAGCGTGACGAAGTAAGTGAGCGTCTGCCGGAAATCGAAACCGCCGATGTTTCCGGTGTGGGCGTACGCCGCGCCCCACAGGATGAAAACCACCGCGAGGTGAAACAGCGAAAAGAACCCCCGCACGGCAAAGTTCCAGCGGTAGACGATATTGCTCTGCAGCCCGACGAGGAAGGCGTGCCGGTATTTGTTGAGCGCAGCGAGCATCGGACTTGGGACGGGATTAACAGAATGGACGGAAGGGCAGGGACGGGCCGTCCATTCTGCTCAATCTGTGCATTCTGTCCAAATCTCAGGGAGTTTTCAGCCCGAAGCGCGCGATCACTTCCTTGGCGAGATTGCGGTAGGCGCTCGCGCCCGGATTCAGGTTGTCGTACTCGAAGATCGTCTTCCCGAAGCTCGGCGCCTCGCTCAGGCGCACCGTGCGGGGAATGACGGTTTCGAAAATCTTGTCGGGGAGGTGCTGCTTCACCTCGTCAACCACCTGGCGCGAGAGCTTGGTGCGCATGTCGAACATCGTCATGACCACGCCGCCCAGCTCGAGGTTGTCGTTCACGTGGGCGGTCTTGAGCCGCTCCACGTTGCGCAGAATCTGCCCGAGGCCTTCGAGGGCCATGTACTCGCACTGCAGGGCGATGAGCAGAAAATCCGCGGCGGCGAGACTGTTCATCGACAGCATTCCCAAGGCGGGCGGGCAATCGATGATGATGGCGCGATAGGTGTCGGCGGTGCGCAGCGGTTCGAGAATGGCGCGCAGTTTCATCAGGTAATTTTCCGACTGCGCGATCTCGATCTCGGCGGCGGCGAGATCCTCCTCACTGGGAATGAGCGAAAGATTCGCATGCGCGGTGGCGGTCACCATTTCCAGCGCGGTTCCTTCGCCGCGCAGCGGACCGTACAGGCTCCGGCCGGCCTGCTTCTCGACGCCGATCGCACTGGTGGCGTTGGCCTGCGGATCGAGATCGATGATGAGCGTCGGGATTTTTTTCTCCGCCAGCGCCGCTCCGAGATTTACGGCCGTGGTGGTTTTGCCGACGCCGCCCTTCTGGTTGGCGATCGTGAAGACGGTGGTGGGCATGATGCGGCCAATGGCTAAGGGTGAAACGCGCAAGGCCGCAAGCGTTGCTTCCGGCGATTTTTCTTTCGTACCGGCGTGATCCGGATGCTCTAGACGGTGCAGCGGACGACCTGTCGCCAGGAACGCTGAGACAACCCCAAAAAACAAAATGAAAGCATCGGAACTATTCGGAGTGGCAGTGCGGACGGTTGGTTTGATCAGCCTGATCTACATGATCGGCGGCGCGATGGTCCTGTTCGGCGTGAGAATGTCGTTCGGTTTTGTCGTGAAGGAGGTGCTCTGGCTCGCCTTGTCGATTTACCTCCTGAGCGGCGCCCCCCAGGTGGTGCGGTTCGCCTATCGGAGCGGCGAATAGCCAGGCAACCGGCTGCGTGGGACACTTTGGAATCTGACACCCGGATTCCTCTGAACCGGTGGGTTGGCCCCGAGGTCCCACGCGCCATGATAACAACAAAGGACCAATTCGACGCGGCGGCAGAGTGGTTGCTGGCCCATCTCGCCGCCTGGGAGGTTCTCCGGCGCGGGTTTGGCACCGTGGAGCCTCCGGAGGACAAACAAGCCCGCGTCGAAATGGTCGCGGCGTTCCTGCGCTATGATTTTTGGAACCGACCCGATGGATCGCTCCCCCGACTTGGCGAGCCGTTTGTGATCCCTATCCCGGAGCGGTAAGGCGCGCAGGCGTGATGCGCCCCGATTTCATTTCGGCGCTTGCGCGGTCTTTTTTTTTACTGCAAGGTCCGCGATTCTTGGAGTCGGCGCGGTAGCCAAGTGGTAAGGCCGAGCTCTGCAAAAGCTCTATGCGCCGGTTCAATTCCGGCCCGCGCCTCCAAGTTTCGCCAAACTACGCATAGGTGTTTAGCAGCGCAGTGCAGCGGTGCTCCTCTACCGAAAATTCGGGAGTCAATCGAGGTGCCGAACCAATGCTTAAAATCCAAAAGCCGACAGAGTATCGCTCCACACGAGGCGGTACGAACTGCGTTGGCAAATATCGTCCGCCGGAAAGGAACGGCGGCGTCAGCCTTGCTGCAGCAAGCGACACGCACGCTGATGAAGAACAGATCAAGCGAGCCAGCCCGAGTGCAACAATTGCAAGAGCTAGTCTGGCAGCTAGCGCCGCGGATGCCGGCCCATTTCAAAACCGCCGGAGAGGTTGCACGTTTCAAGCGAGCACAGCGCGAATTCGATCAGATGCTACTCGATTTGAATTTGGCGAACCCGCGAGCGATTCAGAACCGCAATTCAGTCTTTCCACCACGCCCGTCCATACGCCTTATTTCCACCGCGGTCACTCCTCTGAGGCGCGCTGACGCGTCGTCCGCCCGCTGACTTTGCGTCACCAAATATTCCCGCGACATGTGGACTGGGATACGCTGCCCGCCTGGGGGGGCCGATCAAAAACCGCTAGACTTGGATGCCCTTGCCTGTGCCACCGCTGTGTTTGAGCGTTCCAAACGAACCATCGAGAACTTGCTGCTGAAATCGTTTCGAATTCCGCGCCCTCCGTTTCGTGCACTAGCCGCTTTTAAGTGATCGTTGAATACTCCGCCCGCGTTTGCCTTCCCGCTGCAGTCGCTGATTCGGCGTGAAAGCTTTCAAACCAAGGCGCTCAAAATTTCAAGGTTCTCGCCAACAGCGTTTTATCGACTTTGAATGAACCGAGGTCGACCGAGCCGCGACCTTTGGTGAAAACCGATGAACCGCGATCCGCGTCAAGTTCTTACCGAGTGGCTGGTCCTTACCGCCCAGAATGGGAACGAAGCCGCCTTCACGGACCTGCACAAACTTTGGCAGGCTGATCTTCGTCGACTCGCGTTAGTGAGGGTCGAGAAAGCGGACGTGGCGGATGAGGTGCTGACCGACGTATGGCTGGCCATCGCCCGCGGATTACAACGGCTCGACGATCCCGCTTGTTTTCCTCGATGGGCGTTTCGCATTGTCGAGCGGAGTTGCGCCGACTGGATACGACAACGTTCGCTCGCGCGCCGGCGTGAACTCGCGGCGGCCGCCGAAGCGGATGAGCTTGCGCCCGCAGCACCCGCAACCCGCGAAGAGTCAGACGGTGTTCACAAGCTTCGTAGCGCAATCGTGCGGCTCCCCGAAGATCAGCGCGAGCTGCTCCACCTCTACTACGATCTGGCCCGCAGTGTTGGCGAAATCGCCGAAGTTCTCGGGGTTCCGCCGGGCACGGTCAAATCGCGCCTTTTTTCTGTCCGTGAAAATCTCAAACAAATCCTCGAAACAAAAATATCATGAATGACATCGATCAAAAAATCCAAGCGGCTCTCCGCCGCGATCCGGCTACCGACGCGCTCGCCGGTGAGCCTAACCTTGCCGAAGAAATACTGACTGCGTTTCGGGGCCGGCATCGCTGGCTTTCGACTCTGATGTTTATCGTCAACCTCGTGGCATTTGCCGGGCTCGTGTATGCCGTAGTGCGGTTCTACGACGCTACCGAGGTCGCGATGCAACTGCGCTGGGGCGGTCTGGCACTCTGGCTGATGGGGGTCGTGTCGATGCTCAAGGTCTGGTTCTGGCTCGAGATGCACACCAACCGCGTGCTGCGGGAAGTGAAGCGGGTGGAGCTGTTGCTCGTGTCGAGACCGCAGAAATAAATCGCCCACGTCAGGGAACCGGTCGGAACTCCCGCGCCTGTGCGGCGCGGGAGTCCTACAACACACTTGGTTTGCCGGCATTGGTCACGCCCGCTTCTCCTTGCGAGATCCTTCGACGTTACTCGGAGAATGTCAGAGAAGAGGACGCCGGACCGATGAACGCAACGAGTCCGCGTCAACCTGACAAAAATGTCAGTTAGGTTCCCACGATCAGAAATTGGGTGAGCCG
>DATAKE010000023.1:0-6664 GCA_036261745.1 Opitutaceae bacterium | reverse complement strand
GGCGTCCTGCTTGCTCCCAGCCGCCCCCGAAGACCTCCTACATCCATGAGGCCCCCGGGTGCCAAATCACCGTCCATTTTCTCCGCCAACGGCGGCCGCTGGCTGGACGAGTTGGTACAGAACGTGAGCTACGGATGCCAGCAGATGCGAAATACGCCGACCTTGACCGTCGTGCTGTTGACCTTGGCCCACGGAATCGGCGCCAATACGGCGGTTTTTAGCGCGATGCACTATGGCCCTCCTGCGTTCGTTACCGGTTAAAGCCCCCAAGCAACTTGTGCTATCCGGCCACTACTTTCCGCCAAACCCTCCCCACTGCGCGGATAAAGTATGCAACGATGTCCCGCCCTTTTCGTTGTTATCATTTAATCGGATGCGCGAGCACGACGAAACCTTAGCGGGCATCTTCGGGTTTACCGCGGCGCTAGCGGTACTCGTGCCGGCGCGACCCACCGCTTGGGTGGATACTATGGTCGCGTTGCGGGCGGTTTGAGTCTCCGCACACGCTTCTCGCATGGTCCATTTTGCTCGACGGATCGTTCGCAGAATCGCCGTCATTCTCCTCGTTGGAGTGCTCTTTGTGGGAGTGGGAGCGGCGCTGGTGTATCAGCTGCTGCGCGGAAGCCTGCCTCAGCTAGAGGGACAGTCTGCGGTTTTAGGCCTGAGGGGACCGGTGCAGGTTACTCGTGACGCGCTCGGTGTTCCGACGATTCGGGGCGCGAGTCGGGGCGACGTCGCGGCTGCGCTGGGGTTCCTTCATGCCCAAGAGCGATTCTTCCAGATGGATATAGCGCGTCGCATGCCGAGTGGACGTCTGGCTGAATTGCTGGGCCCCGACGCCATCCATCGCGATCGCGACACTCGCGTGCACGGGTTTGGCGCCCTCGCCCGCACGGTCTATGCCCGACTCCCGGTTGAAGACCGCGCTCTGCTCGATGGGTATCGAGACGGAGTTAACTCTGGCTTGGCCGGGCTGAAGGCTAGGCCGGCGGAGTATTTGCTCCTGCGCGCGCAACCCGAACCTTGGTCCAGTGAAGACTCGTTACTCGTGACATATGGCATGGCAATAAATCTGCAGGGCAGCCTGTGGCGGGATGAGAAAAGCCTCGCGTTGCTGCATGAACGATTGGGACCGAAAATGGCGTCCTTCTTCGCGCCGGCAGGTTCCGAATGGGACGCTGCCTTGGATGGAAGCCACACGCCCCCGCCGCTTCCGCCCGATGCTCTGGAAATCGAGCCGGTGTGGCGACAGCTGTTCGGGCACTCGTTTCCCGCCAGGACACGGCGCATTGGTACCCCGCTCGATTCTGGCAGCAACAGCTTCGCGCTGGGGGGTGCACGCACGGAAACGGGTTCGGCCCTGCTCGCCGGTGACATGCACGTCTCCCTACAAGTCCCCAATACCTGGTACCGCGCCCTCATGATCTGGCCCACCGCAGGAGGCGAGCGCCGCGTGGTTGGAATCACCGTGCCGGGATTGCCCGTGACGATCGCCGGTAGCAACGGGGACATCGCGTGGAATTTCACCAATTCGCGCGCGGACTGCTCAGATTTAGTAATCGTCGAGCGTCTAGCCTCGGATGCTATCCAATATAGGACTGAGCAGGGAACAACCGCCCGCCTCGAATCGCGGGTCGAGATCATTGCGGTGAGAAATCAGCCCGCGGTCACGCAAGTGAACGCGTGGACAAAATGGGGCCCGGTCGTCGCCACCGATTGGAAAGGCCGGCTTCTCGCCCTGCGTTGGACGATGCACGACGCTGACGCGGCCAACTTGAATCTCGCCCAGCTCGAAGAAACCACGAATGTGCACGATGCGCTGCGGATCGCGAAAAGTTGCGGCATTCCCGCCCTGAACATCCTGGTAATCGATCGCGCCGGTAATTTGGGCTGGACGATCTGCGGCAAATTGCCCCGACGCATGGGCGGCGATGGACAGATGCCGGCGTCTTGGGCCGACGGGGAACAGCGGTGGGACGGTTTTCGCCGTCCCGAGGAAGTTCCCGAAATAGTCAATCCCGCGACCGGCCAGCTTTGGACGGCGAATAATCGCCTCGTGGGCGGCGCAGCACTTGATGTCGTCGGTCGAGGCCCGTACGAAGGAGGGGCGCGAGCGAAGCAAATCGCGGATGGCTTGGCTCAGTTGAAAAAAGCCAAGCCGGTCGATCTCCTGGCCATCCAATTAGATGATCGCGCGGTGTTCCTAGAGCGCTGGCAACAGTGTCTGCTGGCCACGTTGACGCCCGTCACGCTCGAAGGCCACTCCGCGCGAAATGAGCTTCGCCGAATCGTCGCGGAATGGGGCGGCCGCGCCGGCGTGAAATCAGCCGGCTATTCGCTCGTAAAGCAATGGCGCGCGCGGGTGATCGAAAACATTTACGCCCCGATCAACGCGTCGTGTCAGAGATTTGATTCGGGATTCGACGTCGGTCGCTTTGACGTCGAGTCCGTTGCCTGGTGGCTGATCGAGCACAAGCCGGATGAGCTCCTCAACCGCCGCTATTCTTCGTGGCCGGCCCTGCTGCTTCGCGCCGCCGACGACGTGATTGAAGACGCCCGCCGCCAGGGGGGTGAACTCCACGCGATGGCGTGGGGCAGGATCAACACCCCGAAGATCGTGCACCCGCTTGCCGCCAGTTTGCCTGCTTTTATTGCACAGCGCCTCAACATGCCGTTCACGCCGCTGCCGGGCGACCGAGATATGCCAAGAGTGCAAGGAGTATCGTATGGCGCGTCGCAACGAATGGTAGTCTCGCCAGGACGAGAAGCCGACGGCATCTTCGAGATGCCTTGCGGCCAAAGCGGTCATCCACTTTCCGAATACTACCGGGGAGAGCATCAAGCCTGGATGGAAGGCAAGCCAACCCCGCTGCTGCCGGGCGCCCCCGCCCATCTGCTCCAGCTAGAGCCTCGTCCCCGCTGACTAACGAAATGCCATCTCGCGGACGCAGGCACCCGTTTCGTTCGAAACCTGCGTTATCGCCCGACGGCACAATTCCCAAACCACGGCCTTTAACGCTTGGTGAGCAGAAGTGTTGAGTGCCTGAGATCGGCAAGATCGGCTTTCCCACTGATCTCCCGTGTGCTTGAAATCGCTGCGAGCAACATGTGTTTGTGCTCCATGAGAGTTCGGGGTCGCGCGAGGATTGATAATTCCGCCGCTCTCTACCGTCCTTTCTGTGTAGTGCGCGAGGGAACGGTAGACAGCGATGCCGGAAAGCCCGGGACCGTGGATTCTCGCGACGGGCGCGCAGCCAGGTACCGCGAAACGCCCCCCTACTTCATAACTCCACGAGTCCATCGTTGCCGGATACGTATCCTTTTTGCTGTCCGCGCACGATCGTTGGATCGACCGCGCGGGGTAAGTTGGGGAATGAAACGTAGGCGCTATAGCGTTGAAGAATTTCCTTAACCCTCCATCCTTTCCGAACTCAAGCCCCCGGCTGGCTCAACTCGAACGATGCGGCAGCCGCGTGGCTCGTCAGCACACTTTGATCGAGAACAGGTAGGGATCCAATGCTCATAGGCCGCTTCGGCGTCGGGATGACGACGAGAGCCATGTGCGGGTCACCGACGGCTCGGGGATTGCAGGCCCTTCCAACTCCGGAGGAAGATTTCCTTCTCCGTGTACAAGGAGTTTACCACGATATCTAGCAGCTGCTTAATTTCCGCCTGGAATTCGAATTGTTGCGCTGATTGCTTTTCATGGGGCTTATAGATCGACGAGTGCGCGGGGCAACAAGTCCATTCGCGACGCGACCTCCGCGCCGCTGTCAAGCGTGACTGCGTGCCGCGCGCATTTGAGATAGCCGAGGCCTTCGCATTCCTCGCACTCGGCCAATCCCGTGCCGCGACATGCGCGGCACCCATCGCGATCTGACACTGGCACGACCGGCGCTTCGTGGCTTGGGCACGTGACGCATTTGCGCCAGCCGGTGCCGTCGCAGTGCGGGCAAATTTTGACACACTTCATCGTCTCTACGTCGAGAGGCAGGGGCGGCTTGCGTCGGGCTGACACCACGCATGTTTTTCCAGGTCGGCCCTGGCCCGCACGCAGAGCCACCGCGGGTTCGCACCACTTTGTGATGAAAGGTGGCAATGCCCGCGACCGCTCCGCGGCGGCGAAATCGGGCTGGGTCGCAATCGTGCTCATTCGAGTTCCAATCCGACCCCCAGCGCTCGGGCCTTATTGCGGTAAAGGGCGGTTACAGCCACGTCGAATATTGCCATACCCATCGGGTTGAACATCACGGTCGACGCCGGGTCGCGCGTCGCCAGCGCGCCGGAGTTCACCACGCGTTCAATCGGAATCACGTCCGATTCCCGCAACAGGCCGTGGGCATGCATCCGCTCAATGTCGGTGCCTTTCCGGCAGACCTCGGACCATTGATCGACCACCACGTGGTCAACAAACTCCACAAATTCCGCCTGAAAATCGCGAAGGGAGATATTGAGGACGAGTGCGCCAGGCTTCGGCGCGCATAAGAGATACCTGGCCATTGACGTGGTGCAGGTCAGAAAGATGTCGGAAGTACGTAGCAGCGTCTCTGCCGAGACGGCGACCTCGCACCCGTGAAGGAGCGAAACGGCGTGCGCACGTCTTTCGTCGATGTCGTAGATGCTGACCGAGATCATGCGCTCGCCTAAGATCGCCCGAAACATGGCGAGATGGTGCAGGCCAATTTCACCCATCCCGCAAATTCCCACCCGCAAAGCCCCGGGCACGCGCCGCGCCAGGAAATGCTCCAGCATCACCCCGCTCACCGCCGCGGTTCGTCGCGCGCTGAGCAGCGTTGAATTGACGAGGCATTCAGGGGCGCCGGTTTCCGGATGATTGACGATTGTGATCGCATGTGCGCGGGGCAGGCCGCGCTGCAGATTGGCTGGCACGCTCGCGATCCATTTCAACCCGGCGCTGGGCGCGCTCCCTCCCAAATATGCCGGCATCGCGATGACGCGATCCTTACCCCCGGCCAAGTGAATGTAGGACTTGATCGGTTGATCGTAGTCGCCGCTGGAGAGGAGAGCGATCGCCTCGCGAATTGCACCCATGATCTCTCGCCAATCGACGCCGAGCCGCTGCAGATCGCGGCCGTTCAAATAGAGAATGCGGGCGGGCCGCAGGGGCGGCGGGCCCGCCCCCTCATACGCTCCAGAAGGCTGCGCGGTCGAGCTCACGGGACGAAGTGGGAGCTTTCGGAACCGCCCATTTCCTTCGGCAGCGAAGCCGGCTCGGCCCAAGGGAGGGAGGATTCAGTCCTCAAGAGATCGCTGATCACGCCTGCAACCACCAGCGAGCCACACTGCATATGAAAGAAATGGTCCCCTGGGAACATGCGCAACGAGCCCCGCACTCGGGAATACTGCCGCCATTCGCCTAAAGTAGCATACGCCGTCCACGCGTCGTCGCGGCCCCCATAAGCATGGATTGGTATCGAAAGCGCGGGCTTCGGCCCGCTCCCGCAATAGTCTTCGTTCACCGATATATCGCCGCGCAGCACACGCAGCACGATGTTCCGCATTTCTGGGTCAGCGAGGACCGCTTCTGGAATTGCGCCTTGGTAGTCGTGGAGCAATCCCTGAAGGAACTGGTCATCCGGCAAACCCGATATCTTCGGCCGGACGGGCGGGAGATGCGGCGGGTTGCGCCCCGACACAAACACATGGTGGGGCCGGTGGGTCCGATTTCGGCGGAAGAGATTGAATGTAAGCTCAATCCCCAGCACTGCACCAATGCTGTGACCGTAGATCGCGACCGGCGGGCCTTCCGGCATCGCATCCCACGCCGCGAGGAGCCCATGCATCATGTCCGAAAACGTCTGCCGCGGCTCCTCGTTAATGCGATCTTCCCTCCCAGGATATTGTACTGCCACCAGCTCAATGCCCGCGTTCCGCAAGGGATGCACCCAAGGGAAATAGATGGAGGCGCCGGCCCCTGCGTGCGGCAGGCACATGAGGCGAAAACGCGCGCCGCGCAACGGAGCCGGTATACGGAGCCATGATTCGAACTTTTCCTTTGGCATTGCAGGCAAATAAATTTCGGATGGTTTCGACCCGTGACCCCGCCGCGAAAAAAGACAATGGTTCGGAGCTACGAACGAATCAGGGCACACAGGTGGTAATCGGTCATCAGCCCAAAAAAGGGCAAAAGCAAAGTGCCAATGGCAAATCGCGACAAGTAACCTAGGTCAATGGGATTCGACTTATGGCATGTTAACACACGTACATTTGCACAGGACGAGTCGCCTCGATGCCTAGGCGGGCGCGGCCTAAAGTTTTCGCGACATGCGGGAATGGGGCTTGGATCATCCGAGCGGTTCCCATCGACAGTAC
Source organism: Opitutaceae bacterium (assembly GCA_036261745.1). Classification (GTDB taxonomy): domain Bacteria; phylum Verrucomicrobiota; class Verrucomicrobiia; order Opitutales; family Opitutaceae; genus DATAKE01. The sequence goes on along the minus strand of DATAKE010000023.1, from coordinate 331 downwards.
TGCGGCTGGGTACAGCGCCCTTTTTTTAAGGCGCTTTGACTGATTATTATTTCGCGAGCCGACACGAGAGCTTTGAGACTTCGGTGGGCGCCATAAAAGATCGGCAACTTGGTTCACGAAGTGCTTTGATGCGCTCCGCGACGAGGTGTGCATGGCGGCACATGAATCCATCTAACATCTCGCTCTTATTTACGGCTACTGTTTGTGCGAATGCCGCAAACAACCGATCTCGTCTGCTCTCCACGCCCAAGTCGACGCAACCTGGTCGCTCGCATCATCTGCTATCGCAACATCGCCGCGACTCACCGCAGGCATCCACGTCCGGAACGAG
>DATAKE010000105.1:0-12839 GCA_036261745.1 Opitutaceae bacterium | reverse complement strand
GAAACTATTGACTACGTTCTGATCACCCACAATCATCAGGACCATATTCTGTTCGAGACGATGCTGCAGCTGCGGCACAAGGTAAAAACCATCGTGGTGCCTCGTAATGGCAATGGCGCGCTCCAGGATCCGTCGCTGCGGATGATGTTTGAGAAGCTGGGATTCCGGAACGTGATTTCCATTGAGGAATTCGAACGCATCAACATTTCGACTGGAGCGATCACGGGCCTACCTTTCTTCGGGGAACATTCGGATTTGGCCATCCGGACTAAGAGCGCATTTCTCGTCGAGACGGGACCCTATCGGCTGCTCTTCGCGGCCGATTCGTGCAACATCGAGCCTCGCTTGTACGAGCATGTGGAGAAGCTGATCGGAAAGATTGATGTTCTGTTCCTGGGGATGGAATGCGATGGGGCGCCCTTGACGTGGCTCTATGGGCCATTGCTGACCAAGCCGCTCGACCGGAAGATGGATCACTCGCGACGTCTTGCCGGCTCCAACTACGAACGCGGGATCGATATCGTCAACCGATTCGGGTGTAAAGAAGCCTACGTCTACGCCATGGGCCAGGAACCCTGGCTGAACTATGTGATGAGCCTCAAATACACGGAGGAATCGAATCCCATCAAAGCGTCGAACCGGCTCATCGCCGACTGCCACGGACGTGGCATCGTTTCCGAACGTCTTTTCGGCGAAAAAGAAATATTGCTAAACTAACAAATCCCATGAGCGAAAACGAAGAAAATGTAGGCTATAAGGTTTTGGTGAATCACGAAGAACAGTACTCCCTCTGGAACGACTACACCCCAATTCCCTCTGGTTGGCGTGAAGTGAAAAATGGCACGAAGGAAGAGTGCCTAGCCTACGTGAAAGAGGTATGGACCGATATGCGCCCCCTGAGTCTGCGCAAGAAAATGGACTCGGCTGCCGCGGTCTCCTGACCGACCGATTGTGCCACCGCGCGTCGCATGTAACTGTGCGGCGCCGCTGCGACTGCATTCGCGATGAAAAACCTTGCCAGGTGGTTGACGGTTGGACTGGGCGCAACTGCGGGCTTGGCGGCGTCGACGATCGTTCTTTGTTCGATTTGGCTTTGCCGTAGTTCTACCGCCTCTCGGCGGCATGCCGGAAATAGAGATGGCCGTAGACAACGATATGCCGCGGGTACAATTTTCAGCATGCAGGGTGGACGGTGCGCCCATCCTTGGTCTCCCTTCTTTCGCGCCGGGCACGAGGAAATGTCGGACGGTTGCTGCCTGGCCCAGCGCGTTACGTTCTCGTCTTGACGCCACAAATCGGTCGCCAACGCGTTCAACGGGCGTCAAATCCCGAGTGGCACCGTAGTTTTCGCGTCCTCGGAACCACCGTTCAGTGTCGGCCCCAATGTTATACCTCAACACCGACGATATCCGGACCTTAGGAACCGATTGGCACAAGGTCGTCGATGCGGTCGAGCGCGCTACGTGGCTGGTGGCCGGCGGCGACTACGAGCAGCCGCTCAAGCCTTATCTACACTTGCGCAGCCCACGCAATCGCATCATCGCCATGCCAGCCTACCTTGGCGGCGACGGCGGCGCTGTTGGCCTGAAGTGGATAGCGAGCTTCCCCGGCAATTGTGCGCGCGGTAAGTCCCGGGCACATGCCATAACGATTCTGAACAACGTGCAGTCGGGAGAACCCGAGTGCTTCATCAACTCAACGCTCCTCAGTGCCACGCGCACGGCCGGCGTGAGTGGAGTAATGGCCAAACAATTTCTCCGGGCGCGCCACCGGGAGGCCTTTTCGCTCGGGATAATCGGGTTTGGTGAAATCGGGGTGCATCACCTCGCGATGTTCACGCAGCTCTTCGGTGACAGAATCTCGCGGGTCGGAATTTACGACATCGATGAAAGAGCGGCACGACAACGCGCAAGCAGGTTTTCTTGCGAGATAGACTACCATTCCTCGGCGACGAGCTTGCTCCAATCAACCGACGTTGTGGTAACCTGCACGACCTCCGCCCGCGGCTATATTGTCGAGCGTCCCCGGGTCGGCGCTCTCATCTTGAATGTTTCGCTACGCGATTTCGCGCCTGCTTTCCGCCACTTTGTCGATTACATGGTAGTCGACAGCTGGATGGAGGTTTGTCGCAAAGAAACCGACATCGAGCTGATGCACCAGCAATGCGGGTTAGAAGAGAAAGATGCTTTGACGTTCGTCGATGTAGTGACGCGAAACGCCATTGTGAATCGCCCGGAGAACTCGACGGTCATGTTCAACCCGATGGGCATGGCGATCTATGACATAGCCGTTGCAGCGTTGTATCGCGACAAGGCAAAGATAAACGGTGTTGGGGTCAATATGAACTAAACCGCCCGCATAAATGTCGCTCTCAACCTCCCATTGGGATGACATAAATGCTCGATACGCGATTTTGCCGTGTGCGTCTCAGTTGAGCTAAAGCGTATCGCCGATACCCTTTAGCTGCTTGGTATGAAGCGACGCCGGTAGCCCATGTCCGTGATGGATTGATATGCTCCTAGCGGAATTCCGATAGTTCAGCCATTTGCCTCCCCCATCTGTCCCATCAAACATTTCGCCATAACTACCCCTGCCTTCCCGCTTCGCGTATCTTTCCGACCGCCTTCCCCTGCTATTCGGAACCGGATTCGATCTCATTATGACAACTCACGCATGCCGAGATGATGTGGAGCAAGCTCAAGGCCTTCCTGCGCTCCGCCGAGGCCTGCACCGCGGACCAACTCCAGCGCGCCATCGCTCACGCCCTTCGCTCCTTTACCCAACCGACGCCGTCCACTGCCACGATTACCATCCCGGGCGTTTTGCCACTGTCTATCACGGATCACGATACCAATTGCTATACGCGCGTCCCCCGTGCACGGCGTCTCAGCGTACCGCGAACGCGGCGGCCGGCCGCAAACTCCATGAAAACCCCGGGCGATCTGCTCCGCGGTCGGAAACGTCGAAACGAAAAAACAGCGGCGAAACATTTTCCTGTCGAGCATCAGGTCGCCCGACCAACGGAATCTCACTAAGGGCGCAGGGATTTACCCGGCGGGAATCTGGCGCCGAGGGCCGACCGCTATCGCGCGTCGGACTTCGCATGGAAGCGGTGGCCGAGCCCAGCCACGGCCTTTCTTGGAATGGATCGCGAATTGAGAATTCTCCCAGTCGATGTCCTCAGTTGCAGCCTGAGGACTTCAACTCCCCGCAGCCCCAGTCGGGCCAGAAGAATAAGAAGCGCGCGATCACGTCGCCCAACAGGTGTCTTTTCGTCGCACGCGGCCAAAATCCGTTCCACCGCTTCGCTGGGTACGCGTTTGGGTGGCCGCTGAGATGCCAGTGAGGAATCGCCGACACCGACGACCCCCAATCGGCCTCGATTTTTTCGCGTTGGAATAGGTATCGAAGGAACGAGCGTAGTGCGAGATCAGGCTCTTTGTGGAGATCGCATTCCGCTCCCGCGCCATGCCTCGCACGTAGCAGATGACCTCGCGGAGTTTGAGCCGTCTCAGATCGACGCCGCCGCACTGAACCGATCGATCAGGAATCCTTCGACGTAGCGCGAGTCGTTCTGGACGGTTGTCGGTGCGAAGCTGTATTCGATCCGGAGGTAGTCGCGATATTCGTCCGCGACGCTCTGGGCGGGCGTGCGTGAAGTAGGTTTGGCGGGCGGCGTCACGCCTGCAGCGCGTAGGATTTCGAGTAACCGACGGGACGCTTTCGGAGCACCGTCATGCGAGTCACGCTTTCGCTTCTTTAGAAACTCAGCGACAACATGCTCGCTTAACTCAGTGAGATTGCTGCGCCTTCGCTTAGCCATCGGTGGAGACGACGAAACAAATAGACGTGCTGAGCATCCGTGTGCGCGGCGTAACCTTGTTCTCGAAGTGATGTCACGTAGGAGTCGATGTGGGGAAGAAGGGCACTGTCGTGCAGCGCCCCGATGGTTCTGGGGGGAATGAATGGGGTATTCACCACCGCAGCATTCCGCGTTGGCGGGCGATGCCGTCTGTTACGGCGCGAGTCATTACAACTTCATTCGGCGCGAAGCGCCACCATCGGATCCACCTTCGCCGCGCGCCGCGCAGGTAGCCATGCAGCGAGAGTCGCACCCGTAAATAGCACCAGTGCGACGCTCCCCAAAATAACCGGGTCCTTGGCACTGACACCGTAGAGAAGGTGCTCAATCACGCTTCGAAGACTCAATGCCGCGATGGTCCCCAAGACACAGCCCACGACGACGAGCCACAAGCCCTGCCGCAAAATGAGCGCCACTACGTTGCGCGCCTCCGCTCCCAGTGCGATGCGCACACCGATCTCACGAGTGCGTCGCGCGACGGTGAAAGCGAGCAGCCCATAGAGACCGATGCCGCATAGCGTGAGGGCGAGGCTGCCAAAGAATCCTGCGAGCTGCGCAATCGCGCGCTCTGAATGCAAACGACCATCGAGCAAATCGGCGACGGTACCCAGGTCCGTCACATCAGCCTCGCCGTCTATTCTGCGGATCGCTGCCCGTAGAGTCGAAACAAGCGCACGAGGGTTGATCGAGGTACGCACGACAAACTCGATGCGTGCGTCCCAAATTCCCGGCTGCTGAAAGTACGGCAGGTAGATTACATGCGTCTTTGAATTATCGGCGCCCGCGGCTGGACGGAAATCCCCGGGTAGATCAACATCGCGGGCCACGCCCACGATCTCGACCGGTTTCCCGTCCTGGGCAAGGAGCAGATGTCCGAGCGGATTGACGCCGACCAAATATTGGCGCGCTATCGATTCGCTGATCACGCCCACTCGTGGGGAATTCGGCTGGTCGTCACGCTGGTCGAAATCGCGGCCCGCGACCAAGTGGATCCCCTTCGTTTCAAAATAGCGGCGGGCACCGTGTAAGTAGGCGGCCGACGGCTTCTTCGCATCGGGGCTGCCTAGCTCGCCCGGGATTTTGAAGTCACCGCCAGTATTAACGCGGCCGAGCAATCCGCCCTGCGAAATAGTTGCGCTCTCGACCCCAGGCAAGCCTTCAAACTCGACGAGCAATTGGCGGTGCAATTCCACTTTCGCGGCATCCGGACGGACACGTCCAGTGTTGACCGCGAATTGAACCACCTGCTCGCGGGCGAAGCCGTAGTCGTGCGACCGCCAGTTCTGCAAGGTGCGAATGAATAGCGCGGCGCCCGCCAGCAGCACGAACGACAGGGTGACTTGAAGCACGACGAGCGCCCGATTGATCCGTTGCGTCGAGCCACCGCTATCGCCCTTTGTCGCGGTCACGAGATCGAGGCGGCTGAATCGCAGCGCCGGTAACAATCCGCACAACAAACCCGTGCCTATCGCAATCAGCGCCGCGAAACCAAAAACCCTGAAATCCATGCTCAAATCGAGCGCGCTCCCGAGCATCAAATGCGCGAGAAATCTTGCGCCCCATGTTGCAACCATTAGCCCCAGCCCACCGCCCAGGAGCGCAAGCATCAGGCTCTCTGTGAGCAGTTGGCGCATCAGCCGCCATCGTCCCGCGCCCATCGCGAGCCGCACCGCCAGCTCGCGCTGCCGACTCGCACCACGTGCCAGTATGAGACCCGCGACGTTGGCGCATACTACGACCAGCGCGACGCCGGCGATGATGCGGAGCACTTCGATCGGGCGTCGAAACGCGCCGCGCAGCCTACTAATGCCTCGCTCGCCTGGCGTCAGGCGAAACGGCCGCTTCGATACCCGCATGCCGTGCGCAACCAGCCAATGCCTCTCAATCGTTTCGAGTTCCGCGCGGGCCTGCTCCAGCGAGGTATCGCTCCGCAGGCGGCCGATGACTGAAAGCCAGGTCGATTCGGCCGCATTCGTCGTCAGGCGCGCCGCCTCTAATCCGTCGTCGAAACGGGTCTTCAGCCAAAGCGGGCACCACGCCTGTATACTCCGGCCGATTCCGACATCGACGCCAAAAAAGTCCTCTGGCATGACGCCGACGATCGTCACAGGAACTCCGTTTATCGCGACGCTTTTCCCGACCACCGCAGCGTCACCAGTGAACCGACTGTGCCAGTAGGCATAGCTCAGCACGACGACCGGCTCTGGGGCACCCGCGCGATCGTCGTCGCCAACCAGCGCCCGTCCGAACAAGGCAGTGCGGCCCAACACGGAAAAAAAATCACCCGACACTTCTTGAATTATCAGCGGCTCGGTGTCCTTCGCGCCAAAGTCGCGCGCTACCATCTGGCGTTCCGCGACATGCCCGACCGCAAAAATGCCGGCAAGGCTCTTTGCCTCCGCCCGGAGGTGATCGAACAAGGAATAGGATCCGCTACGACCGTCCAGTACGACGAGCTGGCCTGGCTCGCGCACCGGGAGAGTGCGCAGCATCAGTGCATTCACGACCGTGAAAATGGCGGTGTTGGCTCCGATGCCGAGCGCGAGAATTAATACGGTCGTCGCCGTGATTCCGGGTGCTCTGGCGAGCTGCCGCACCGTGAAGCGGATATCTTGGAGACCTTGTTCGATCCACAGAAAGCCACGGCGGTGCTCATCGCGGCACCGCTCCTTGATTTGTTCGATGCCACCGAATGTGCGCCTTGCCCGGTCGCTTGCTTCCTGTGGTGCAACGCCGTCGGCGATGTTTTCCGCCATGCGCTGGTTCAGATGGAAGCGCATCTCCTCGCTCATTTCCCCTTCGAGGTTCCGCCGGCGGAACAAGCCACGCAGATGGTACCGAAGTTGATGGAGGAAGCTCATTGTTGAGGCGAACGCGAAAAGCAGCGCTACGATTCCATCACTAGGGCGATGATACTCGCCATGCGATCCCATGACTCCTTCTCGGCTTCGAGCTGTTTGCGGCCGGTTCGAGTAAGGGAATAATATTTCGCGCGCTGGCCGTTTTCGGTGACTCGCCACTCGGGCTTGAGCCAACCCTTGGACTCCATGCGGTAAAGCGCAGGGTAAAGCGATCCCTCTTCAACATGAAGCGCGTTCTTGGAGATCTGTTGGAGTTTTTGGTTGATGCCCCAACCATGAAGTTTACCGCGGTAGAGGACGCGAAGGACAAGCATGTCAAGTGTGCCGCGGACAAGTTCGGTTTTCTCCGCCATACAAAAGCCCTAGAAAAACTAAGGCCATCAGTCAACCACAAAGCGGTAGATTTTATAGGTATAGCGCAGCAGGGCCAACGAATCATCTTTGACCGAGCATTGGATCATGCCGCATCAAACGAAGCGTCATCGCTCGCAGGATGACCGGCGATGTGGCATGCCCCGGCGTTCGGAATAATCCCCGCGGCCGAGCCTGCGTCACGTCCTCCCCATTCGAGCGGGGAAACCCCGCAACGCCCCACGCACGTCCACGCCTCAAGGTATTGCTCGCTGCGCTACGCGCACGGCACGTATGGCGTGGCTGGTGGCGAAATGCGCGCTAGGATACAGCCAGCCGACGAGAATTTGGTGGCGGATGAGCTGCGGCGCCTTTCGAGCCAGTGTAGTGAAGAACGCCTGCGTCATATCTTGGGCCGAATGCGCGTCGTGCGTGCGGCGCCAAGCGATCGCGTAGACAAGACCGATGCGCCGACGCACGAACTCGGCGAACGCCGTTTCGGAGCTTTCATCCACGTAGCGCCCTCAGCAGATCGATGTTTCGTTTGTATCCTCGTTGAAGAACGGTCCCCGGACCCGAAACCGGACACTAAATTTGCACCGAGGCGCGTCGCCCAGGCAGTTCGATGGTGTTCGCTAAACGTTCTGTCCATGCTTGGAGCGGGGCAGAGCTAGAAAAATTCGAGCGAAGCGAGCATAAGCTGTTTCGGGGTCCGCATTCGTTACAAAGAAAAATGTATTGCCGTTGATGATGGTACGATGAATTCGCCGATCACTGCGCCTTTTTCGAATCCGATCAATCTTCGGATACGTTGAAACGTCGGTCACAGGGGGCACCGCCCCAACGAGGGCGCACGTAGTAAGCACGCTACGCGAGTTTCCCCTGAGCCGCACCAATGCGCCAAATGCGGGTTAGTCACCGACCATTTTGCGATCCCGTTTCGAGTGGTGGTTTGCAGTTCGATTTTATCGGGATTGGCCTAGCATAATTGACATGTAGCTCTTGTTCTTGAGTGTGTGCTGCCGGTGCTACGCCCCATCACCGCTAATACGAGGACTGTGTGGAGCGAAATAATCTTCATGGATATCCAACGCCCCGATCAATCGAAAGTCCGCCGCAAAAAACGCATCCTCTACGGAGTGGTCGCTGCGGTCGTGCTGGCCGGAATCACCTTCGTGCTCGGGCGGCTCAAACCGGCGGCGCCCACCGTCGAGCGCGGGAGCGTGTGGATCGATACCGTGAAACGCGGACCGATGGTCCGGCAGGTGCGTGGGCTCGGGACGCTCGTCCCGGAGGAGATTCGCTGGATCGCGGCGCGCACGTCCGGGCACGTTGATCGCATTGTGCTGCGGCCGGGCGCGTCGGTTGAACCCGACAGCGTAATTCTGGTTCTGAGCAATCCCGAGGTGGAGCAGGCCGCGGTCGATGCCGAATCCCAATACAAGGCAGCCGAGGCCGAGCTGGTCAGCCTCCGGGTGCAGCTCGGGCGCGACGTGCTGGCGGCCGAATCGGCCGCGACGACTGCCAAGGCGATTTTCGAGCAGACCAAGCTCCGCGCCGAGGTGAACGGAGAACTTTTCAAGGATGGCCTCGTGTCTTCGCTCGAGATGCGGCTTTCGAAGGTGACCGCCGAGCACGCGCAGACGGCGAACGGCATCGAGCAAAAGCGTTTCGCCTTCGCCCAGGAATCCGTCGTGCCGCAGGTCTCGGCGAAGGAAGCGGAGGTCGATCGGTTCCGCGCCGCGGCGAAATTGCGGCGCGATGAAGTGGCCGCGCTCTCCGTCCGCGCCGGCGTGCGCGGCGTCCTGCAATTGCTCCCGGTTCAAGTCGGCGCCCAGGTGCAACCCGGGGCGAATCTCGCCCGCGTGGCCGATCCCACCCGCCTCAAGGCCGAGGTGCTGGTCGCCGAGAGCCAGGCCAAGGACATCTTGATTGGCCAGCTCGCGCGCATCGATACACGCAACGGCGAAAGCGGCATCGTCGAAGGCAAAGTCGCGCGTGTCGACCCCTCGGTGCAGAACGGCACCGTCACTGTCGACATCACGCTCAACGGCGAACTGCCCAAAGGCGCGCGACCGGATCTGTCGGTCGACGGAGTCATTGAGCTGGAACGGCTCGAGAACGTCGTCTTTGTCGGCCGCCCGGCGTTTGGGCAGGAGCGGAGCACCGTCGGGATTTTCCGGCTGGACGCGGATGGCGTCTACGCGATTCGCACCCCGGTGCAGCTCGGACGCAGTTCCGTGAACACGATCGAGATCGTGCAGGGCCTGCAGCCGAATGACCGCGTGATTCTCTCCGACATGTCCCAGTGGGAGACGAACGACCGCATCAAACTGAACTGATTTCCCGAGCCATTTTCCAATTATGCAAAACGAATCGCTCATCCTGCTCGATAACGTCACCAAGGTTTTTCTCACCGAGGAGGTCGAGACCCACGCCCTCTCAGGCATCAACTTCTCCATCGCGAAGGGCGACTACGTTTCCATCGCCGGGCCCTCCGGCTGCGGGAAGTCCACGCTGCTCTCCATCCTCGGGCTCCTCGACACGCCGAGTTCGGGCGCCTACGTGCTCAACGGCCGGCCGGTGCAGGATCTCACCTTGCCCGAGCGCGCACGAATCCGGAACCGGGAGATCGGATTCATTTTTCAGTCGTTCAATCTCATCGGCGATCTGACGGTCTACGAAAACGTCGAGCTGCCGCTGACCTATCGCGGCATGCTTGCGGGCGAGCGCAAGGAGCGCGTGAACGAAGCGCTGGAAAAAGTCGGCATGGCGCATCGCGCGAAGCATCTGCCCTCGCAGCTTTCGGGCGGTCAGCAGCAGCGCGTCGCAGTGGCGAGGGCACTCGGCGGACATCCCGCGGTGCTGCTGGCGGATGAGCCGACGGGGAATCTCGATTCAAAGAACGGCGACGCGGTGATGGAGCTGCTGCACGACCTGCATCGCGGCGGCGCGACGATCATCATGGTGACGCACGACACGCGCTTCGCGCGGCATGCACAGCGCACGGTGCACGTTTTCGACGGCAAAGTGGTAGACCAGCCAATGGAAGAAACCGCCGGCAAGGCCTGAGTGGCGGCACTTCAGTTGCAAATTTCATGATCCAATTAAAAAGCGTGGATCGGGTTTATCCGCGAAAAGGCGGGCCGTTTTACGCGCAGCGCGGAATCAATCTCGAGATCAAGGAGGGCGATTTCCTTTCGATCATGGGCCCGTCGGGATCGGGAAAATCGACGCTGCTCCACATTCTCGGACTGCACGACGCGGCGTGGTCGGGGGAATACCGGTTTCGTGATTTACCCCTGCACCGGCTCGAGCAGAAGAAAAGATCCGAGGTGCAGAAACAGAACATCGGGTTTGTTTTTCAACAGTACCACTTGCTCGATGACCTGACCGTCTACGAAAACCTCGAGATTCCACTCTCATATCGGAATGTACCGAAGAAGGATCGCGAGAGCATTGTCTGCGACACGCTCGACCGGTTTCACATCGTGGCGAAGCAGCAGCAGCTGGTCGGCGTGGCGCGTGCGCTCGTGGCCAACCCCGCGATCATCCTGGCAGACGAGCCGACCGGAAATCTCCACTCGGACCAGGGACGCGAGATCATGGAGCTGTTTCGCAAACTGAACAAAGAGGACCGCGTCACGATCGTCCAAGTCACCCACTCAAATGAAAACGCGGCCTACGGGTCGCGAGTCGTCCGCCTGGCTGACGGGTGGATGCTGAAGTAACTGCCGATGCGCTGGATTATTCTCCTGATTTTTCTGTCTTCATATGCCGCCCGCGCCGCCGCGGACGAAGCGGTCGCACCCGCCGCGCCCGGCGGTCCGCATCTCTCACTGGACGATGCGATCCGCCTGGCGCTCGACCGGAACAAGTCGATCAAGGTCGACGCCTTTTTCCGGACGATCGCGCGCGCGAATCTGCTGGAGGCGAGGGGACGCTTCGATCCGGCGCTGACATTTCGCCGTTCGTACGACGAAAATCGCAGCCCGGTTTCCTCGGGGCCGCTGGTCCTGCAGGAAACGCGGACCGACGATTACAATCTGGCGCTGGAAGGGCTCATGCCATGGGGGTTGTCGTACAGTCTCGGCGGCAGTGCGCGGAATCAGCGCGGAAGTTTCAACGGGTTCAACGACAGCTTCGACACGTTTGGAGGCATTGTTGTCACCCAGCCGCTGCTGCGCGGCTTCGGTCTCGGTGCGAATCTCGTCAATGTGCGAATCGCGAAAGCCGACCGGGCGATGGCGGACTGGGCCTTCCGGCAGAGCGCGATCGCAACGGTCACGCGTGTGATCGTCGCGTATAGCGATCTCGTTTTTGCGAAGGAAAATCTCCTGATCGCGCGACGAGCCCGCGTTCTGGTCGACAGCCTCGTGGTCAGCAACGAACGTCGGTTCAACGCAGGCACGATGTCGCAGAGCGACGTGCTGCAGGCGCGCGCGCAGGCGGCGCAGCGCGGGGAGGCGATTTTGTTCGCGGAACGCGCGGTGCGAGACAGCGACAACGCGCTGCGTCATGTGATCGGCGAGGAAACATTTTCGCTCAACGGCCCGATTCTCGCGGTCGAAGCCCCCGCGCTTCCCGCGGGGACGCCCGTAAATCCGGCGGAAGATTTGAAAACGGCGTATGAGCTGCGGCCCGATTATCAAGGTGTGCGGCTGGGACTCGGAAAACGGCGGGCGACGGATGCGGTCGCGCGCAACCAACTGCTTCCGACCGTCGATGTCGTAGGCAGCTACGGTTACAGCGGGCTCGATCACGATTTTTCCAGCAGCCGGCGAATGGTGGCGGATCAGGATCACCGGTCCTATTCGGCGGGAGTCGTGGTCAGTGTTCCGTTGACGTTTGCGGAAGGCCGGGGTCGTGCGCGCGCGGCGCGATTAGAACTTCGCCAGGGTGAGGCCGACCTCGAACGGCTGTCGCAGGACATCGCATTGAGCGTGATGAATGCGGCCGGGCAGATCGAAACCACGCGGCAGCGCGTCGCGTCCACGCAGAGAGCTTTTGAACTCGCGAACGAAGCGCTCGCGGGGGAACTCAAGAGATTGCAGGCGGGTACGACGACGACATTCGTCGTACTGAATTTACAGACCAACCTCACCCAGATTGAGAGCAACCGTTCGCGCGCGCTGGCCGATCAACGCCGGGCGTACGCGAATTACGAACGAGAAATCGGCGTCACGCTCGAGCGGCATGCTATTCAACTCACGAATCAATAACGATTGGTCATTTTGCTCATGAGCTCCCGGACGACGAGTGGGCGACATCACGCGGCGGCATTCGAGCAACTGACATCGCGAGGCACGAACGCGCAATACGACGATTACATGCGTCGGTCTGGGGAATTTTCTATCCCATTTGAGTATTTTCGCATTGGTGGTCCAGAGGCCGGACCTGTTCCGGCCAAGGCTGGCACTACTTTGGCTCAAGTGGCGCTTCGAATGTGAGGGTGCGAAGTCGGCCGCGGCGGACCCAACTGCGAGCGCACACGCATAGCCCCGGGCTAGATCGACGGAAGCGATCGACCAACGCTGCGGAGCCAAAGTGTCTTTGGTGCACTAAACCAGTTCGGACGCGGGACTGCCGTATGCGGGCCCAAGGGCTAACTTTAAATCGTTTTCTCGCCCTCATTGAGGCCAGGCCATCGATTCAGCCCATTCTTGCCAGCTCGTACCAGGAGCAGAGTGGGTGGATGGGAATCACCGCTCGTGTTCAACTAAACTTTACCATGGGAAAACCAAACGCGCTCATATTAATCACTA
>DATAKE010000104.1:0-20202 GCA_036261745.1 Opitutaceae bacterium | reverse complement strand
CTACGAAATTCTGCAGGATGCCGAGAAACGCGCCGCCTACGACCGCTACGGTCACGCGGCCTTCGAAGGCCCGGGCGCCGGCGCCGGTCGCGGCCCGGGAGGCGCGGGCGGTGGCTTCCACGATCCTTTCGATATTTTCCGCGAGGTTTTCGGACAGCAGGGCGCCGGTGGTGGCGGTGGAATCTTCGATGAGATGTTCGGCGGCGGTGGCGGCGGTGGTGGCGGCCGCGATGGCTCCGACCTGCGCTACGATCTTGAAATCACCCTCGAGGAAGCGGCGCGCGGCGTGGAGAAGGAAATTTCCTTCCGCAAGGCCGTCACCTGCGAACGGTGCACCGGCACGGGCGCGGAGCCGGGCTCGAAGCGTGTGACCTGCCCGACCTGCCGCGGCGCCGGCCAGATCCGGCGTTCCGGTGGAATCATCACTTTCACCCAGACGTGTCCCACGTGTAACGGCGCCGGCACCAAAGTGGAGAAACCCTGCACCGCGTGCCGCGGCGAAGGACGCGTGGCGAAGAACACGAAGATCAACGTGCGCATTCCCCCCGGCGTCGAAACCGGCTCGCGCTTGCGCTCGGTCGGCAACGGCGAGGCCGGCCTTGCGGGCGGCGCCGCGGGCGATCTCTACATCGTGCTCACGGTGAAGGACCACGAGCTCTTCGAGCGGCAGGACGACAATCTCTTCTGCGAAATCCCGATCAAATTCACCCTCGCGTCGCTCGGCGGGACGATCGAAGTGCCGACGCTGTTCGGCAAGGCCTCGCTGAAAATTCCCGTCGGAACCCAGAGCGGGACGACGTTTCGGCTGCGCGAAAAGGGCATGCCGTCGCTGCGCGGCGGACGCCAGGGCGATCAACTCGTCCGCGTGCACGTCGAGGTGCCGCAGTCACTCACCCCCGAACAGCGCAAGCTGCTGGAGGATTTCGCCCGCATCAGCGGCGATGCGGCCGAGCCGACATCGAAGACCTTTTTCGAAAAAGCGAAAAAGTTTTTCTGAGCGGAACTCATTCGTCTCCGTTGTAGGAGCGGCTTTATGCCGCGACCGCAGCGGGTCCGAGGTCCGGTCGCGGCGTAAAGCCGCTCCTACAGTAGGACCAATGCTTGAGGTCTTACCGCTTCGCCAGCTTCACATCCATCCACACCGCGAGCGCGAGGACTGCGCCGCGGGCGATGAATTTCATCTCCGGCGAAACCGCGAGCAGCGTCATGCCGTTGAGCAGTGAGGTCATGATCAGCGCGCCGAACAGGACTCCCCACACGGTGCCGCGCCCGCCCTTGAGCGCGGTGCCGCCGATCACACAGGCGGCGATCGCATCGAGTTCCATCAGGTCGCCGACCGTCGTCGTCGCCGCGCCGGAATAGGCGGTCATCATGAAACCCGTCAACGCGACCGTCACGCCCATGAGCACGTAGGCGCCGATCACAATCCGGTCGACCGCGATGCCGCTGAGGACCGCGGCTTCCTCGTTGCCGCCGATCGCGTACAGATAGCGGCCAAACGGGGTGTGCCGGGTGAGAAAATAAACGGTGAAGGCCGTTGCGCCGAGAATCAGCAGCGAGAGCGGCACGCCGCGGAAATGATTGCACACGATCGCAAGCCCGATGAGCCCCACGGCCATCGCGACCCATTTCGCGAGCGCCTGTGCCACGGAAGGCACGGGGAGCTGATGCGATGCGCGCGCGGCGCGCGCGCGCCACTGGATGAATCCCAGCACGAGCACGAGCCCCGCCGCGACGGCGAGACCGACGGTTTTGGGAAGATAGTAGGTCGTGAGAATCGAGAAGAGGTTGTCGGTGTCGCCGCGCGAAACCGGAATCGTGGAGTTCTGAATCACGAGCCAGAACAGGCCCTTGAAGATCAGCAGCCCGCCCAGCGTGATGATGAAAGAGGGGATGCGCTGCTTCACGATCAGCGTGCCCATCAGAGACCAGAGCATGAGCGCGGCCGAGAGTCCGGCGAGCATCGCGAGCGGCGCGGGCCAGTTGTGTTGAAACACCAGCACCGCCGACACGCCACCGACGAGTCCGACCCCGCTGCCCACCGAGAGGTCGATGTTGCCGGTGAGGATGATCATGAACATCCCGAGCGCGAGCGTCGCGACGATCGAGAACTCGATCAGCAGTTGCGTGAGATTGCGCGGCCCGAGAAACGCCGGCTCCTTGACCGCGAAAAACGCGGCGATTACGACGAGCGCCATCGGCATGGCAAGATTCTTGAAAACGGAGGCGGACTTCATGGAAAATTAAGCGGCGGCGGCGGGTGCGCGGCCCATCGCGGCGGCGAGCAAACGCTCCTGCGTAAACTCGGCCCGGGTGAAATGGCCGCCCAGGTGGCCTTCGTGAAGCATGATGATGCGGTCGCTCATGCCCATCAGCTCGGGGAGTTCGCTCGAGACGAGAATGACCGCTTTCCCCTCCGCCGTGAGCCGGTTGATCAACTCGTAGACTTCAAGCTTGGCGCCGACATCGATGCCGCGGGTCGGCTCGTCGAGCATCACGACGGTCGGCCCGGTCATGAGCGCCTTGCCGAGCACCACTTTTTGCTGGTTGCCCCCCGACAGCCCGCCGACGCGCGCGTGCTGGCTCGGCGCCTTCACACGGAGGGAGTTGAAAAAATGCTGGTTGCGGACGTGCTCCGCCGGCGCGTTGAGCTGGCCGCCGAATCCGACAAACTGCCGCAGGCTCGAAAGCGAGAGGTTGAACGCAATCTCCTGCTGGAGCACCAAGCCGTAGCGCCGGCGATCCTCGCTCGCGAGGACGAGCCCGCGGCGGATCGAGGTTCGCGGATCCGGTTTCGGGTAGGGCGTGCCTCGCAACGCCACGTCGCCGGCCATCCGGTGGCCCCACGCTCCGAAAAGATGCATGAGCAACTCGGTGCGGCCCGCGCCCATCAAGCCGCCGAAGCCGAGCACTTCACCCGCACGCAACTCGAAGCTGATCTCGTGGAGAAAGGCCGCCTCGCCCGCGGTCGGAGCGACGCTGAGCCCGCGCACGGCAAGCTGGACGTCGCCAAGCTGGAGCGAGGGTTTGCGCGGAAACAGGTCGGTGATTTCGCGGCCGACCATGTGCTTGATCACGAGCGGCACGCTGGCCGCCGGTGTCTCGAGTGTCGTGATGCTCGCGCCGTCGCGAAGGATCGTGATGCGGTCCGCGATCGCGAAGACCTCGTCGAGTTTGTGCGAAATATAGATGCACGCCGTGCCCTGCGTCCGCAGCCGGCGAAGATGGTCGAGCAACACGGCCACCTCCTGCTCGGTCAGCGCGGCGGTGGGTTCGTCGAGCACGAGCACGCGGGATTTCTTGTCCATCGCCCGCACGATTTCCAAAAGCTGTTTCTGCCCGATGCCGAGCACGCTGACCGGGGTCTCGGGTGCGATGGCCAGTCCGAAATCCGCGAGCAGTTCGCTCGCGCGGCGGTTCATCCCCAGCCAGTCGATGCAACCGCGGCGACACGGCTCGCGTCCCAGAAAAATATTTTCCGCCACGCTCAGTTCATCGACGAGGGCGAACTCCTGCGTGATGACGGCGATGCCCGCGGCTTCGGCGTCGCGGATGTTGGAAAATTTCACGGTGCGTCCGTCGACGTGCAGTTCCCCCTCGTAGGAACCGTGCGGGTGGATGCCGGAGAGCAGCTTGATCAGCGTCGATTTGCCGGCGCCGTTTTCGCCGCACAGCGCGTGGATTTCGCCGGCGCGCAAGTCGAAGGCCACCTCGCGCAGCGCGACAACGCCCGGAAATTTCTTCGTGAGGTGACGGGCTTCGAGAAGCGCGGCGGGCATGGGAATGGGAGCGGCAGGACGGTCCCTCGGACTCATCCTGCCTGGCCGGAAACGTGCGGGGGCGTTACTTCAGGTCCGCCGCTTTGACGAATCCGTCGGCGACGACCGTGGCCTGCATGTTGTCCTTGTCGACGGAGATCACGTCCTGGAACACGGCGGGCACTTTCTTGAATCCGTTGTCGATCGTGTCCTTGGCATTGATCTTGTTGCCCTTCGCGAGATCGACGGCGGCGACGGCCGCGTATTCGGCGAGTTTTTTCAGGGGCTTGTAGATGGTCATCGTCTGGGTGCCGCGGACGATGCGCTGGCAGGCGGTGAGGTCGGCGTCCTGGCCGGTGACGATGACTTTGCCCGCGATGCCTTCCTCGAGCAGCGCTTGAATCGCGCCACCGGCGACGCTGTCAGCGGAGGCGATGACGGCATCGATCTCCTTGCCGTTTTTCGTGATCGCGGCGTTGACGATCTTCTTGGCGTTTTCGGGCTTCCAGTCCTGCGCCCAGTCTTCGAAGACGATTTGAACCTTACCGGCCTTCACGAGCGGATTGATGACGTTGTCCTGGCCCTGCTTGAAAAGCTTCGCGTTGTTGTCGGTCGGGGCGCCGAAGACGCGGACGACGCGGGCGGCGCGATCCTTCGGCAGATGATCGGCAACGTATTTCGCCTGCAGCTCGCCCACCTTCACGTTGTCGAAGGTGAGATAGAGATCGATGTCGCAGTTCATGATCAGGCGGTCGTAGGCGATCAGCGGAATCTTTGCCTCCTTGGCGGATTTCACCGCGCGGGTGAGGGCCTCGCCGTTGTGCGGCACGATCACGATCACGTCGACGCCGCGGCTGATCAGCGACTCGATGTCGCGCACCTGGCGGGTGTCGTCGCCGTTGGCGGACTGGGTGATCACCTTGCCCCCGAGGGATTCAACCTTGGCGGTGAAGATGTCGCTGTCGCGCTTCCAGCGCTCTTCCTTGAGCGTGTCGAGCGAGAGGCCGATGACCGGTTTTTCCTTGGAAGCAAACGCGGCCGGCGCGAACGACACGCTGGCGGCGAACGCGAGCGAGCACGTGAAGAGGAGGGGAACGAGGCGGTTTTTCATGAGAGGGGAGGGGGAGAAAAGCAGGGATAAGCGGATTTACAACGGCGGACGGGAGGGTGAGGCTCCCCACGCCCTTGAAACTCGACAATCCAAAACTGCTTTCGTTCACCCCGGCGCTCGCGGCGCGCGAAAAGCTTCGGACTGCCGGCCGGCGCGTGGTTCTTACCAACGGCGTTTTCGACCTGTTGCACACCGGGCATCTTTATTACCTCCAGCAGGCGCGCACGCTCGGGGATGCACTCATCGTTGCGCTCAATGCCGATGCCAGCGTGCGGGCGCTGAAAGGCCCGGCGCGTCCGATTCAGACCGAGGAGCAGCGCGCCTATGCCCTCGGCGCGCTCGCGTGCATCGAGGGTGTGTTCGTCTTCAACACCCCGCGGCTCGATGCCGAGATTCGCGCGTTGCGTCCGGACGTGTACTGCAAGGCCGGCGACTACACGCTGGAGAAACTCGACCCGGGTGAACGCGCGGCCCTCGAAGCGGTCGGGGCGCAGATAAAATTTCTCCCCTTCCTTCCCGGTTTCAGCACCACGACGCTGATCGCGCGGATCAAAGCCGCCGGCGAAATCTAAGTTTTCACCTCCTCTGCCAACTCATGCGCGTTGTCATCATCGGTTCCGGCCGCGGCTCGAATGCCGAGGCGATTCTCCAAGCCCAGCAAGCCGGCCGGCTCGGCCGCGCGAAGGTCGTGCAGATTTTTTCCGACCGACCCGACGCCGGGATTCTCGCCCTGGGACCGCGTTTCAAGGTGCCGGCGGCCTTTCTCGATCCGGCGCCGTACAAGACCAAGCTGGATGGCGAAGCGGAGCAGCACTACATCGCGGCCATCACCGCCTGCCAGCCGGACTTGATCGTGCTGGCGGGCTTCATGCGGATCCTGAAAATGCCGTTTCTCTCCTTCTTCGAGGGGAAAATCATCAACCTCCACCCGAGTTTGCTCCCCAGTTTCCCCGGGCTTGACGGGATCGGGCAGGCGTTTCGGCGCGGGGTGAAGCTCACCGGCTGCACGGTTCACGGCGTCACCATCGAAGTGGACGGCGGCCCGATCATCGACCAGGCGGCGGTGCGGATCGAAGACGACGACACGCTCGAGACCCTCTCGGCGAAAGTGCACGCGGCCGAACACGCGCTGTTGCCCGCGGTGATCGCGCGGCTCAGTGAAAAAAGCGCGCGTTGAAACCATGAGCGAACGGATCCGCATCCTGATCGTCGAAGACGAGCCTGCGATTGCCGATACGCTGCTCTATGCGCTGAAAACCGAGGGCTTCGCTCCCGAGTGGTGCGCCACCGGCCGCGCCGGCCTGGCGGCCCTGGCCAAAAACACTTTTGCGCTCGTCGTGCTGGATGTCGGTTTACCCGACGGCACCGGCTTCGATGTCTGCAAGGAGATCCGGACAAGCTCCAGCGTGCCGGTGCTGTTTCTCTCGGCGCGCAACACGGAGCTCGACCGCGTCCTCGGACTCGAACTCGGCGGCGACGACTATCTGGTGAAGCCGTTCAGCCCGCGCGAACTCACCGCGCGCGTGAAGGCGATCCTGCGCCGGACGGAGAACCGCAGCACCGAAACGAAAACCGCCGCCGATGTCCCGCCGCCGCCGGCGCCCTCGACGGGAATCATCGTCGACGACGAGCGCTGCCTCATCACCTGCCGCGGTGTCGCGCTCGATCTGACGCGTTACGAATTCCGCCTGCTCAAGGCACTGGCGGCGCGTCCGGGCCGCGTGTTTTCCCGCGAGCAGCTGATGGAGGCCGCCTGGGAGGATCCGGGTTCGGCGCTCGATCGCACCGTCGATGCGCACATCAAGACGCTGCGCGCGAAATTGCGGGCGGTGCTGCCGGATTCCGAGCCGATCCAGACGCACCGGGGCATGGGCTATTCTTTCCGCGCGGAGTGCTGACCTGTGAAAATTCGCACGGCGATTTTCACCGTCTACGTGTCCGCCTCCGCGGTCGCGTTTGCGGCGCTGCTCGCGCTGGTCCTGCGCGATGTGCGGCTGCGTTACATCGAGTCGATGCGGCGCACGCTGGGCGACACGGCGGCGTTTCTCGCGGTGCTGGCGGGCGACGGATCGCCGTCGGGCGACGCCTGGGTGCAGAAACTCAGCGCGCTGCCGTCGAACACGAATCTGCTCCGCGTGTTCGCGAGCGGTCGCGACGAGCGCGTGGTCTTCGATTCCGCGCGCGGACATGACGTCGGGCAGATTTATGCCTGGCCGATGCGCGGCGGCGGACGCGCCGCATCCGAGAACTACACGCTGCCGAACGTGGCCATTGTCGGCGACGAGCTCCGGGTGCGCGCCCCGGTGCGCATCGGCGGGGACATTGTCGGCTGGGTCGGGGTGGGCCGCCCGCTGTCCACCATCGCCGAGGGCGTGAGCAACGCGCGCTGGCAGCTGGCGCGGTATGCGTGCGCGCTCGCGGCAACGATGGTGCTGGCGGGCTGGTGGATTGCTTCGCGGCTCACGCATTCGCTCGAACGGCTGACCGACTACGCGATCGCGGTGCGCGACGGGAAACGGGCCGTGCCGCCGGCGTCGCGCGCGGCGGAAATCGCGACATTGTCGCGGGCCTTTGAGGAAATGCGCGTGACGCTCGAGGGGAAGGCCCATGTGGAGCGGTACACGCAGGCGCTTGCGCACGAATTCAAGGCGCCGCTCTCCGCCATCCGCGGCGCGGCGGAGCTGCTGACCGAGGACATGCCGCGGGAGGACCGGCTGAAGTTTCTGGGCAATCTGCAGTCGGAATCGGCGCGCCTCCAGCTGATCGTCGACCGGCTGTTGGAGCTGTCGGCGCTCGAGGCGCGGCGCGATGGTGCGGCGCGCGTTGCCGTCAATGTCGGTGAGATCGTCAGCGAGGCGGCGCGTCACGCCGAGGCCTATGCCGCCACCAAAAAAATCGCGGTGCAGTGTCAGCTGGCGGCGGCGCCGCGCGTGCAGGGGGACAACTTTCTGCTGAGCCAGGCCGTGTCGAATCTCGTGCAGAACGCCCTCGAGTTCACCCCGCCGGGCGGAACGGTGACGTTGTCGGTGAAAGAGCGGGGCGGCTCGGTGCTCGTGACGGTGGAGGACAGCGGCCCCGGTGTGCCGGACTACGCCTTGGGAAAAATTTTCGACCGCTTCTATTCGCTGCCGCGACCTGACACCGGGCGGAAAAGCAGCGGACTCGGTCTGAGCATCGTGCGCGAAATCGCGCGGCTGCACGGCGGGGAGATTACGCTGGAGAACCGGCCCGAAGGCGGAGCGCGTGGGACGCTGAGTCTACCTTGCGCTTGAGCGGGTCTTTCTCCCGCTGAGCCCGCAGCGGACCCTGGCGGGTCAGGACGATTGGGACGCGGGTGATGTTCATCACGAATTCATCCCGGGTTCACATTCCCTTCATGCAACGGGCGCAGGCTCCGGGGCGTGGCGAATCTACTTTGTTCAATTTCGAAGGATTGCGGACGTTGCGCGGGCGCGCGACTGGCGGCCTATGAGCCGCCAGCGCAGCGACAGTTGAAAGCCTCGTGGCGCAGTCTCGTGGCGTTGTTCGCGCCCGGGTTGTTGTTTGGGGCGGGCCTTCTCCGGTTGGCGGCCAGCGGAGGAGCGTGGGAGTGGCTGAATGCTGTTTCCAAGTGGCCGTGGGAATTGTGGGTGATCGCCGTGACCGGATCGATCGCGACGCTCGCGGGCGTCGGGGATTGGATCTGGCATCGCTGGGCACGCGGTTGCGTGGTGAGTCGAGGGGAACGTCGCTGCGAATTTATCGCCATGGCCGGTGGGGGCGGGCCCTTGTTTTTGTTCATGGCGGCGGCCTCCGTGAGCGTGCGTCCCCTCGCCTGGCTCTTGCCGGCGGTGGTCGTGGTGATGGCGACCACCGTGATGATTTGCTACGACGAGTTTGTTTTTCACCGCAAACGCTGCCGTCCATGGGAAACGCTGCTCCATCGCCTGCTCGTTCTCGGACAAGGCACTGCCTGGCTGGCGTGGGCGCACTGGTGCTTCGTGGGGGGAGGAAACCATGCGACCGGTTGAGCAACGCCGCCGCCAGCGGGAAGCGGCGCGGCTGTACGATGCGACCGAGACGCGCCTCGAAGCGCTGGCCCGCACGGCGTGGCGCCAGGGATTTTCCGGAGGCGCGGAATGGATGCGTGTTGCGCTCGGGGAAATTCGCGGTGGCGCCCGCCCTGATGGCCGGGCGGATTTCAACCGGCTCGGTGTGTTGAAATATTTCCTATGCAGCGGGGCAGCGGTGGCGGCGTTTGCGATCGCGTGGCAGTTGCGCGCGGCGCTCACGGTCCAACTCGGACTGGCGGGATTGGCGTTTTATGCGGTGGAGGCTCAATTTGTTTTTCTGTTTCCTCTCGCGCTCGACGGCGGGGGCGGCGCATGGAGCCGCTCGCTCCTGCTGACGTGTCGGGCGGGAGGCACGCTGCGGACCGTGGCGACGGTGCTGCCAATTGCATGGTCGATGCTCATCCGGGGCCGACGTGGCTGGTGCTGTGGTTGTCTGGAAATCCTATTGTGGTACGAGGAGGTGCGAGGTGCGCGGGACCTGCGGCCCAGGGCGGGATGGCAGTGGGGTGATGGAGGTGAACTCGTCGTGCGGCACGAGCGGCTGCCGACGCGAGGTCTCGCGCGAACCGTGCGAGTGGCCTGGCTCAGCGACCTTCACCTTGTTCGCCGGTCAGGAATCAAAACCGTGCGCGCGGCGCTCTTCGCCGTGCGCCGTTTGCGACCGGACGTCGTGGTGCTCGGCGGGGATTTGGTCGATGGCGAACGCGGCCTGCGGCAGTTGCGGTGGCTGGTGCGACGCCTCCGGTGCATCGGTCCCGTTTGGGCCATTCCCGGAAACCACGATGAAAATTTCGGCCGGGAACGGATTGCCACGGTCGTGCGTGACGCAGGCGGCGGCTGGCTGGTTGATGGCGTTGCGGCGGTGGTGGCGGAGGGAGCTGTGCGTTTATTGACGGGAAAATTTGCGTGGCGGACCCCGCATCCCGGTGGAGTGGTGGTGGCGTGCCAGCATTCACCGGCGCGAGCCGACCTCTGGTGCGGACAGGCACGCGCGGTGCTGGCCGGACATTTGCACGGGGGGCAATTCGTGATCGCGGAAGCGGGGGGACGCTCCTGGCCCTGCGCGTTGTTTTATCGCTGGTGCGGACCCCGGTTCGAGTTGCGCGGGGGCACGACCTTGCTGGTGGGGCGCGGTGCGGGCGATCTCTTGCCGTTGCGCTGGAATTGTCCACGGGAGGTGCTGTGTGTCGACCTCGAGCCCACGGCGGAGATCGACTCATGACCCCGATTCCTCCGGGAGAAATTTTTCGGGGGGTGCTCGCTTGGGGTTTGTTTTTCGCGGGCAGCGCCTTTGGTCACGTCGCGCTGAAACGCGCGACCGGGGTTGGGGGCAGCTATGATGTTGCGCGCAGCGTGGAGGCGCTTTTTTCCCTCTGGGGTGCGGCGGCGCTTTTCGCGTGGGGCGTTTCCGCCTGGGCGTGGACACTCGTGTTGACCCGTCACTCGCTGCTCGAGGCGAATGGGACCTCGGCCTTGCGGATCGTCGCCTGTGCCATCCTTGCGGCGGTCTGGCTCGGGGAGCAGCTGGGTCCCAGGGAAGTCATGGGTACACTGCTCGTGGCGGCTGGCGCGTGGTTGCTGCGGGGATGAGTGGCGACGCGGTTTCATCCCGATTTCATTTTCGCTTCATCTGCATTTCACGAGCGGCCCCTACCTTCGGGGCATGGAACAACCACCCGTGCTTTCCCCCGCGCGTCCGAAAAACGATCGCTACAATGCGATCACGCTCAAACTCCTCTTCATTGCCGCGCTCGTGCTTTTGCTTCAGGCGCCGCTGCATCTGGTCAACCAGTTTCAGAAGGAGCGCCGGCAGAACAACACGCCACCGGCGTTGGCGGTGACGACAGCGACGGCCTCCGATTCGGCGGACGATGCGAACGCAACGTTCGAGCCATATCGGCTCGTGGAGCGCGCGCTCAAGCACAGCGTGCTGGTGCTTTCGCTCGTGTTTTCGGCATTTTTTCTTTTCGAGGCGCTGACCTCGCTGCGCTTGCACGCGGTGCACTATGGCTTGGTGGGCGCGGCGCTGTGTCTGTTTTATCTGGCACTGCTGGCGCTCGGCGAAGTGTTGGAGCCGGGGGCTGCCTATGTGGGTGCGGCCGGGGCATCGTCCCTGCTCATCACGCTTTATAGCGCGGCGATTTTGCGGAGCCGGAATCGCGCCGCGGTGATCGGCGCCCTGCTGGCCTCTGTGCACGGCGTGCTCTACATCGTGCTGCGCATGGAGTATTACGCACTGCTCGCCGGCACCGCCGCGCTGTTCACGGCGCTCGGGGCGGTGATGTTCCTGACGCGGAATCTCGACTGGCACGGACGCGATGCGAAGAACGAGGGGGCTGCCGCATGAAACCGAAAAAGCTCCCGCGGCTTTGGTGCGCGCTGCACGGTCTGCTCCCGCTGGACGCCTGTCTCGCCGCGCAGCGCGGCGAGCTGGCGTGGCCGGCGGAACCCGCACCCGGCGAACCGGCGGCGATCGTAAACGGAAAAGGCGTTGCTCCCGCGGCGGGAGCGCAGAACGTTCAGCGCGATGGCCCTGTTCCAAATCAAAGCCGAGATCCCCGCCGCCAACACCAACGCGATTGACGACGCGCTGCTCGAACTGGGGGTCGATGGATGGAGTCTCCTCGAGGACGCGATCGCGCAACGCGCATGGATCGTTGGAATTTTTGCGGATGAGAAAGAGACCAAGGCGAGGTGGGCTGAACTGGTTCCAATGCTGCCGCCGATGGACGCGCTGCTTGGCGAGCCCGAGCTGCGCTCCCTCGGCGATGCGGACTGGCGCGACAGCTACAAGGCGCATTTCAAGGCGTGGCAGTTTGGCCGGCTGCACTGGGTGCCGGTCTGGGAACGCGACACCTTCAAACTTCCGCCGGGGCACGCGGTGCTGTGGCTCGATCCCGGCCTCGCTTTCGGAACGGGCAACCACGAGACGACGCGGCTCTGCATTGAGCGCCTCGTCGCGCTTGCCGAAAAGAACGGCACCCAGGCCCGCGTCATCGATGCGGGATGCGGTTCCGGAATCCTCGCGCTTTCCGCGGCGCTGCTCGGCTACCGCGATGTCGTGGCATTCGACAACGATCCCGAAGCGGTGCGCGTGAGCGGGGAGAACGCCGCGCTGAATGGCCTCGCCGGACGGGTGAGTTTTTCCACGGGCGACCTCATCACCGGCCTCGCCGGCCGCCAGGCGGAAATCGTCCTCGCGAACATCCAGGCGGACGTGCTGATGCGTTTTGCGCGGGAGCTGCTCGCGGCCGTGGCGCCGCGGGGAACGCTGGTGCTGAGTGGAATTCTGGCGCACGAGAACGAAAAAGTGAGGGAAGCTTTTGCGTCCGCTGCGCGCGGATGGACGATCGAAGCCCGCGTGATGGGCGAGTGGAGCGATGTGGTGTTGAAGAAGTCGTGAACGGAGGGGTGAGCCGGCGCCGGTGCTCAAACCGGCTTGCATCTGTGCCTCCGGCCGGCACGTAAGCAGGGGATGAAGTTATCCCGCTTTCTCCGCGTTCTTTTGGCTTGGGCCGGACTGGCGGGGGTTTTCCCGGAGGCCCGCGCGCACGATCCGGGATTGAGTGTGGCGCAGGCGGTGATCCGGGCGGAGACGATCGAGCTGACCACCGCGTTCGCGCCCGCCGATGCGGGGGCGTTGTTGCCGGCGGACAAACGGCCGGCGAAATGGACTGCCGCGGAATTCGAGGCGGTGAAGCCGGCGCTGCTGCAGCTCGCGCCAACCTTGTGGGAAGTTCGCGCGGGCGGCGAAGTCCTGGTGGCGGGGAATCCGCGCGTCCAACTCACGGAGAAAAGCGACAGCGTGGAGTTTCGGCTGACCTTTCGCCGGGGTGCGACCGGAGGTCCGGTGGTGTTTCGCGGACTGAAGTTCGAGGGCCTTCCGCCGGGGCATCGTGAATATTTCACGGTGGAGAACGAGCAGACCTTGCTCGCGGAAAAACTCCTCTACGTGAAAAGCCCCTCGGTGGAGGTGGTGCTGACGCCAGCCCGGGCGACGCAGGCCGCCGCGGGCGAGCAGGCACCGTCCCCGTCGTTCTGGGGATTTCTAAAACTCGGCGTGGAGCACATCTGGACCGGCTACGACCATCTGCTTTTTCTTTTCGGGCTGCTGGTGGTGTGCCGGACGTTCCGGTCCATCGTGGGCATCATCACCTGTTTCACGGTGGCGCACTCGCTGACGCTCGCGCTGGCCACGCTCAACGTCGTCAATCTGCCGAGCCGCGTCGTCGAACCCTTGATTGCTGCCTCGATTGTGTTTGTTGGCGTGGAGAATCTCCTGCGGCGCGGTGCGGAACCGAAGGGGAGATGGGCGCTCACATTTGTCTTTGGACTGATTCACGGGTTCGGCTTTGCGAGCGTGCTGCGCGAGCTGGGCGTCGGTGAGGGTGGGCGCGGGCTCGCCATGCCGTTGTTCACTTTCAATTTCGGCGTCGAACTCGGGCAGATTGCGATTGCGGCGGTCGTGTTGCCGATCGTCTGGCGGCTGCGGAAAAACGAAACGTTCCTGCGTCGGGGCGTTCCGGTACTGTCGGCGATCGTGGCGCTGGCGGGGCTTTACTGGCTGCTGGAAAGAACCGTTTTCGCTTAGAAGCCGGCCCGTTTCCTCCCCTGTTCTGGGTATTCCGCGAGTGTTGGTTTGAAGGCGGTGACGTTTTTGTGCATCCATCGCGGCTCGTCGTCCGAATCCCGGTCACATGACTTTCCCCTCGCGCAAACGCAGGTCCGCCGGCTGGCCCTTCTGGGTGCTGATTGCCGCGTGGTTTTGCGCGAACACGCCGCAGGTGGCCGTCTACGAATTCGTTTCCTGGTTGGGCAGTGCGCGACATTTTTCGCACCAGCAGCGATTGCAGAACGACGTGGTCTCCGTGTTGACCGGTGACGATGCGTCCCAGCTCTTCATGGAGGGCAGCGAGGCTCCCGCCACACCTTTCCTGCCCGTCGTGCCGACGGATGCGGTGTTGAAGAAAATCGAACTCGCCGTGCATCACACGAGCGAGCTGTTGCCTCCTCCGGTGCGCGCGTTGGCGCGAGCGGAGTCGGAGAGTCTGGTGATCGGTGCGCTCCGCGACCGGCCGCCGCTTGAGCCGCCGCGTGCGCGGCTCGTCGTCTCCTGCTAGGGCCGGCGTTTCCTGCGAAGCGCTGCCTGTTCCGGCTCGGCCACTGCGGTGGTGGAGCTGACTTCCGCACCTGTGCTCCGCCGTCATGGCTCCGACGCGATTCTTGCAACCGTTCCTCTCATGCACGCTTTCCCTTTTTCT
Organism: Opitutaceae bacterium; assembly: GCA_036261745.1. Lineage (GTDB taxonomy): Bacteria > Verrucomicrobiota > Verrucomicrobiia > Opitutales > Opitutaceae > DATAKE01. Next base: position 6,020 of record DATAKE010000104.1, on the reverse strand, counting down.
CCGCGCCTTCGCGCGAATCTTTTCCTCCTTCTCTTCATCTGCAGCGCCGCGGCACTGCGGGCTCAAACCGTCACCGGCGATCCCGCCGGTGCGCCCACCCGGATGGATGAGATCGTCGTGCCCGGGCGCTCCGTCGATCTCGTCGGCAGCGCCAGCACGGCTTCGGCGGGAAGCGTCGGCTATGTTGAGCTCGAGGCGCGGCCCTTTCTGCGGCGCGGCGAATTGCTCGAGGTGATCCCCGGTGTGGTGATCACGCAGCACTCGGGCGGAGGGAAGGCCAACCAGTATTTCCTGCGCGGCTTCAATCTCGATCATGGCACCGATTTTTCCATCAGCGTCGAGGGCATGCCGGTGAACATGCGGACGCACGGGCACGGACAGGGTTATGCCGATCTCAATTTCATCATTCCGGAATTCGTCCAGGGCGTGGACTACACGAAGGGTCCGTTTACCGCGGAAGTGGGTGATTTCTCCGCAGCGGGCGCAGCCGAGTTTCGCCTCTTCCCGACGCTGCCGCACGCGTTCGCGAAACTGGAGGCCGGCGGGAACAACTACGCCCGCTTCGTGGCGGGGCAGACGTTCGTCCATTCCGCGAAAGGCGCGGCGACGACGCTCGGTCTCGAGATCGCGCAGGACGACGGGCCGTGGGTGTTGCCGGAAGATCTTCGCCGGCTCAGTGGAATTGTCCGGCACAACTGGAGCGGCGGGGCGGGACAGGAATTTTCCATCACCGCTCTGGGCTACAAAGCCGAGTGGCAGTCGACCGACCAGGTGCCGCGGCGCGCGATTGATCAGGGATTGATCAGCCGTTTTGGAAACTTGGACTCGACTGATGGTGGCGAGACGGAGCGCGCGAGCGTTTCGTTCGACGCTGCATTCAAAAACGGTGACGCGACGACCCGGTTGAACGCCTACGCGATTTATTACCGGCTGGATCTGTTTTCGAATTTCACCTTCTTCCTGGACGACCCTGTCAACGGCGACCAATTCAACCAACGCGATCGCCGCGGCGTGTTCGGCGCGAGTCTGGAGCATGCGTTCACGGCCGAGTGGGCTGGAACGAAAAGCGCGGTCACGGTCGGTGCGCAGGTGCGTCACGATGCGATTGGCGAAGTCGCTTTGCGCCACACGGCGCGGCGCGAGTTCATCAGTGTCACCCGCGACGACGAGGTTCGCGAAACGAGCGCCGGCGTCTATGCGAAGGCGGCGACGCGCTGGAATTCCACGCTCCGCACGGAGGCGGGGTTGCGCGGCGACGTTTATCATTTCGATGTCGAGAGCGACAATCCGGTGAATTCGGGCACGCGCCGCGCCGCGATCGCGAGCCCGAAGCTCAACGTCGTGTTCGGACCGTGGGCGAAGACGGAAATTTATTTGAGCGGAGGCCTCGGTTTTCACAGCAACGACGCGCGCGGCACCACGATCCGGATCGATCCCGCCGATGGCGTGACGCCAGTCGGGCGGGTGAATCCGCTCGTGCGTTCCCGCGGTTTCGAGACGGGAGTGCGCACCTCCGCGATGCCGGGTCTCGTGAGCACCGTGTCGTTGTGGCTGCTCGATTTGGATTCCGAGCTGGTGTTTGTCGGTGACGCCGGCGCGACGGAGCCGGCGGGGGCGACGCGGCGCTATGGGATTGAGTGGGCGAATTACTATCGCGCCACTCCCTGGCTGTCGTTCGACGCCGATTTTTCCCTCACGCATTCGCGTTACCGCGAGCGTGCGCCGGACGATCGCATCGCAAATTCGATCGGCACGGTCGTGACTGCCGGCGTGGTCGCGGGGAAAGCCGAAGGGCTGTTTGGCAGTGTGCGGCTGCGCTATTTCGGCGAACAACCGCTGATCGAGGACAACGCGGTGAAGCAGCCGTCGTCCACCACGGTGAATGCACGCCTGGGCTGGCGGAACCGGGAATGGGAGTTTGCGATCGACGTGCTCAACGCCCTCGACCGCCGCAACGACGACATCGCGTATTTCTATACCTCGCGGCTGGCGGGGGAGCCGGCGGGCGGCATCGATGACAAGCACTCCCATCCGGCGGAGCCGCGGACATTCCGCGCCAGCGTGACCCGGCGGTTTTAGTGTTGGGTGAGCGCGCATACGTGTGTGAAGCGGACGCGGATGCAGAAAGAAATTCTTAGTTGATAGCGCGCATCCGCGCGCTGCGTCCGTGCGAACCACGGGGCGATGAAGAAATCATTGCCCCGGTTTTCACTGGCCCTCCTCGCCACGAGTTTCCTTGTGGTTCGCGCGGCAGAGGTCGTGACCGCGGCGCCCCTGGCTGAGGCAATCGTGCTCACGCCCCAAGGCGGGACCGAGCGGGAGGACCTTGAAATTTCGCGCTGGCAAGAGCGGGCCCGCGAAGCCGGGGTGAAGCCAGAAGTGTTTGAACGGCTGGGTTGGGCCTTGGTCGCGAAAGCCCGGAGGACCCTCGACGCGGGTTATTACAAGCTCGCCGAGAAAACCGCCGATGCGATGGACGCGCGATTCGGCGCGAGCGCCGAGTCACGGCTGTTGCGGGGACATGTGATGCACAACCTGCATCGTTTCGCCGAAGCGGAAACGGTGGCGCGGGGACTCGTCGCCGAGCGCGGGAGCGCGAACGATTTTGCGTTGTTGAGCGATGCGGCGATGGAGCAGGGCAAACTCGCCGTCGCGATCGAGGCGTTGCAGCAGATGGTGAATTTGCATCCCGGGATCGAAGCTTACAGCCGCATCGCCCATGTCCGCTGGCTGAAGGGCGATCTTCCCGGCGCCATCGAGATGATGGAAGCGGCGTCGCGAGCGGGAAACCCCCGGGGCTCCGAGACGCAGGCTTGGACGCTTTCGCGGATTTCCCTTTACCACTTGCAGGCGGGCGATGCTTCCCGGGCTTTGGTGGTGGCGGAGGCGGCGGTCAAGCAGGCGGCAAGTTATCCGCCTGCGCTGCTGGCCCGCGGGCGGGCGCTGCTCGCTCTGGGCAACAAGGAAGATGCGGTGGGTGCGCTGCGGCGCGCGGCGGAGTTGAATCCCCTGCCTGAGTACCACTGGTGGCTGGCTGACGGATTGCGTGCGGCGGGGCAGGCCGACGAAGCGGTGAAGACGGAAACGCTTTTGCTCGATCGCGGGGAAGCGGCCGATCCGCGGACCTTGGCGCTGTTTCTCGCCACGCGCGGGCAGAAGGCGGACGCGGCGGTGCGATTTGCGCGCGCCGAAGTTGCCGCCCGGGCCGATGTTTTTTCGTACGACGCCCTCGCCTGGGCGCTGGCGGCCAATGACGAGCTGGACGCTGCCGATGTCGCGATGCACCGGGCGCTGGCGGAACGAACGCAGGACGCGCGGCTGTTTCTGCACGCGGGTGAGATCGCCAGGAGGCGCGGGCGCGCCGAGGAGGCGCGAAAGCATTTCGCCGCAGCCCGGCCGATGGCTGGAACGCTCACGCCATCGGAGCGGGCGCTGCTCGCGACCCGCGGTGATGCGGCGGCTTTCGCCAGCAACCGATGAATTTTCCTCAGTTAGAAACCCTCAGTCACATCCACATGAAAACCAGATCAGGTCTGAAATTCGCCAGCACGTTTGCCTTGGCCGTGCTCGCTTCCACCGTCGGCATTTTGCCGGCGAGTGCTTCCAGTCACATGGACGCTCCCCTTATCACTCTCGATCACGCGGCCAACACCACGGACGTCTATGCGTTCGTCGTGGAGCGCAGCGGCGTGAAATTCCTCGATGTTGCCCTGGCGGTTTACCCACACGAGGAACCCGGCGTCGGGCCGAATAAATACAACTTCGATCCCAACGTGCTCTACCAGATTTTCCTGGCGGATCCGGCGACGGGTGCGGATCGCGTCGCGTATCAATTTCAGTTCAGCGACAGCTACAAGACCCAGGCGACGATCCTGCAGTCTTACACGGGTGTGGTGGCCGCCAACGGCGACGCGGCGCAGAACTTCACCCAGACCTACACCGTGACCAAAGTCGTGAACGGTGTGAGCACGGTCCTCGGCACCGGCACGGTGCCCCCGAACAACCAGGGCGTCGCCACACCGAAATACAACAAAGGCGACAACGGCCTCAACGTGGCGAAGGACGGCGTGAGCGATGCCGCGTTGCTCGATGACTACACCCGGACCGCGGTGGCGACCCTGGGAAGCAGCGGCTACCGGTCGTTCGCCGGCCAGCGTGACGATGCGTTTTATGGAGACATCAACGCGATTTTCGACCTCCTCGCCCTCCGTTCGGGGAGCGGCAACCGCTTTGATAGCCAGGGTGGTTTCAACGTGCATCTCCTTACGCTGGATATTCCGTTGAGCGACATCGCGGGCGGCGCGAACCAGACGATCGGTGTCTATGCGACGACCAGCCGCCGCGCCAGCACCGTGTTGACCGATGGGGCTGGCTCGGCCGGTACGACTGCAACCGGTGCCTGGGTGCAGGTAGGACGGCAGGGCAACCCGCTGTTTTGCGAGGCCTTCGTCGCGATCAAGGACAAGGATCTCTACAACCGCACCAAACCCACGAGCGACGCGACGTTGTTCAAGACGTATTCTGACAACCCGGAGCTGGCGGCATTGATCAATGCCCTCGTGCTGAAGGCCAACGTCGCTCCGACGACTGGCCGCGCCGATCTTTCGGCGATTTTTATCCCGGACGTCATCAAAGTTGACCTCTCGACGGCCCGGGCACGCCTGCCCGGCGGCGGTGCGACCAGCACGACCCCGGACGATGCGGGCTATTCGCGCCTCAGCATTTTCGGTGGCGATGTGCTGGAAAGCCCGGTGGCAGGTCATCCGTTTCGCTTGCCGGGCAGCGCGATCGGGGCGGACGCGGGCAAGTTTTACGTCCCGGGTGGCTGGCCGAACGGCCGTCGGATCGGCGAGGATGTGATCGATATTGGTGTTACCGCCGTAATCAGCGACCTCCGTTCGCTTCCGCTGACGATCCGTTCGGCGGACGGCATCGATAACGTGAACAGCAATGACGTGATCTTTAACAAGGTCTTCCCGTACTCGGCGACGCCGCACAATGGACATAATTCGGTCCACAATCCGACGTCGGCGGTCTCGCCCTTTGTGGCCTTCTCGGCGCGTGGCCAGGTGGGAGTGGGGGACGGGGTGTTGATTAGCGGCTTTGTGGTCCGCGGTTCGGTGGCCCAGCAGGTTCTCGTTCGTGGAACCGGCCCGTCGTTAGCGGCATTTGGGCTAGCCAATGCGATTCCCGACACGACGCTGGAAATCTACGGTGGTCCCACTTTGGTGGCCTCAAACGACGATTGGAAGGCCGCCCAGCAGGCTGCTATCGCAGCAACCGGCCTGGCCCCTTTGAATGACAAGGAGTCGGCTGTTCTTCTGACCGTTCAACCCGGCATTTATACGATGATCGTGCGAGGAAAGGCCGGTTCTGTAGGAACGGGGCTCGTCGAGGCATTCTTGATCGGCCCTTGAGGCAAGTTCGCCGACCTAAAGATGGCCGCCATGGCGGCCGGAAGTTCAATGCCGAAGCGTGGAGATATATCTCCACGCTTTTTCTTTTTACGGCTGGCCTCAGGAGCCGGGCGACGACACCCGGGCATTGCGCCCGTTATATGGCGCGCAGACTTACGAAAACAGGTCGGGAGGAGTCCGACTCATGAAATCTTCCATGTAGGCCGTCGTAGCCTTGCCCTCGATGAAAACGGGATCAGCCATGATTGCGCGGTGAAGGGGAATGGTCGTCTTGATCCCTCGAATGAGATATTCACTCAGCGCGCGATACATGCGCTCGAGTGCGGTTTTACGATTCGAGCCATAGGTAATAAGCTTTCCGATCATCGAATCGTAATAGGGCGGGATCACGTAGCCGCTGTAGGCGTGGGAATCGACCCGTACGCCGTGGCCCCCAGGCGCGTAGTAGAGACCGATCGTGCCTGGAGAGGGAGCGAAGTTCCGGGCAGGGTCTTCCGCATTAATTCGGCATTCGATCGCGTGTTTTTCGAACTTGATGTCGCCCTGATCAAAATCGAGCTTCTCCCCGTTCGCGACGCGGATCTGTTGTTTGATCAGATCTAT
>DATAKE010000091.1:0-8191 GCA_036261745.1 Opitutaceae bacterium | reverse complement strand
ATCAAGGTGAAGTTTGGTGGGACGACCTTTCTCCTCGATCTGGTTCCGGTCGGCCCGCACTGGAACAAGAACCAGGATTCCGACGACGGGATCGTGCAGAATTTCGTCTGGAAACCCACCGGCCTGCGCGAAACCTACGGCGCCAAACCCGACCCGAACAATGCGACGCACTGGCATGGCCTGAATGTCGGCATGCGTTTCCAGACGTGGCGCTCGGACACCAGCAAGGCCCCCGCGGTTCTGCCCGAGGGCACCAAGCTTGTTTTCACGTTCACGCCCACGAGCAAGAGCATCGATGGTCGCGACCTGCAGCCGATCGTGGTGGAGCGCGACTGGCGTCCCAAGGCAGGCACGCCCAACGATGACATCAACGACCTGCCGGTGGCGACGTACGAGCTGACGGGCATCGCCAGACTTCCGGACGGCAGCACCCGGCCGATCCTGCTGCAAGGGAAGGGTGACTATCCAAAGTTTGCCACGAAGGGAAATGTGACGGTCGAGTACGACGGGATCATCGGCGGCATGTGGAAACAGCCGTTTGGCTGGGTCACCGACTGAACGATTCTGTTTGCCGCTTTCTCTTTCCGGGGTCGGTTTTGACGCCATGGGCGCAAAATATCTCCCCACCATCAAGGACCTGAAAGCCAGCCAGCGCTTTCAACAGCAGCAGGCTGCCCTCGCGAAGCTGAAAAAAGCGGCCGCCAGTCAGGCGACGAAGCAGAAGAAAAAATAACGCGCCCCGATGGGAGCATGCGGCGAGGGACGCGCCGCGTCGCAGCGGATCACTTTTTTTCTTCGACCACTCTCGGCGAACCCGGAGTGACCTGGCCGTGCCGGAACTTGGGCATGTCCGACTGCATCCCGTCCGTGCTGCGGCCGACGAAGTTGACCGCGACGTCCGCCATGCGCGTCAGGGCCGTGGGGAAATTCTGGCCGGCCGAACGCATGTTGAGGTGCAGCGTCCAAACCACTTTGCGGGTCTGGCCGGCCGCGACCTTCTCCTTCAGATCGTAGGCTTTGATGATGATAAAATACCGCTCGGTCGTCAGGTCGGAGCGCATCGTCACTTCCTGCGCGGAGGAAAACATCCGGTCTTTCCGCCGGTTCAGTTCCTGGGTGTAGCCGAGAGCCTGGGCGTTTTCGTTGAGCTTCGTGGTGTCCAGCGCATCGGTCTGACGCATCGCCTGGTCGAATGCGGCCGAGGAGAGCATCTTGCCGCCTGCCTCCACATAGGCTGCAGCACCGGCACTGGTCTCCTGGGGCGCGACGCCGTTGGTGCCGTTCGGTTTGTCTCCCGCGGGTTCGAGATCGATGATCACGACCGCTTTCATTTGCTCGGAGGAAACGTGCGGAATGGTCGTGCCCCAATGCACGACGAGCAGCAGGTCGGCGTTCTTGACGTCGGGCGTCGGGAGGTAGCGTTGTTTCGCGAGTTCCGGCGCGAGAAATTCGGCGATCTGCCGAAACGACATTTTGTCGATCGAGCGGTCCGCCGTGGTGCCTTCCTCAAATTTTCCTTCCATCAACACGTAAGATTCCGTCCGCGTACGGCCGCTTTCATATTTCCGTTTCGTGTATTCCGGATTCGCGTTGGCGGTGAGAGCGACGGTCGAATCAGCCAGGGCCACCGAGGTCCACAGCGTTGTCACACAAGCTACAGTGCCCAAGGCACGGAGAACCCGGAGTGAAGCGTTCATTGGGGTGGCGCCACGGTGGACGAAACCGGCGTCGCGTCAAAAGGATTGGCCCAAGGAATTTCCCGGCCGCGCCGGAATCACCTGGGCTTTGCCGGCGCCGGCTCGACTGCTTGCTCCAGAAGATGCACGAGCTCCTTCGTCCTGGTCAGGTGAACGATATGGTCGCCCTCCATGATTAGGGTTTTCCAACCGCGGGCTGCGGCGCGCTGGTAGTGACCGTAAAAACCGTCCTTCTCCGGCGCGGCGGCCTTGTCCGCCGTGAGGATGTAGGTGGTCGGAACTTTCCGGGCGGCCTCCTGGTTTTTCAGGACGATCGGCTGGCTGAAAGTTTTCGCTGACTGCCGGACGGTGTGGGGAAGGGGTTTGCCATCTTGGTTGCCGCGGAGGGAAACGAAGCCGTTTTCCGCCGGCCGCTCGCTTCCTTTTCGACCGAGAGCGGTATCGAGGCTTTCGCCATTCTCCGGGAGAAACGCGTCCACGTAGATGACGTGTTTGAATCGCTCCGGCATTTGATCGACCACGCCGGTGATGACCATGCCTCCGTAACTGTGGCCGACGAGCACGACGTTCTTGAGGTCTTCCCACGCGAGGACGTTCGTCACGTCCTTGATGTGCGTATCGAGGTCGATGTCTGCATTGGCGAGGTGAACCTTTTCCCCCTGGCCCGTGAGTGTCAGGCGATGGACCGTGTGGCCCCTTTGGGAAAGTGCTTGATCGACTTTCTTCCATTCCCACCCGCCGGCCCAGGCACCGTGCACGAGAACGAACGTGAATTTAGAATTGGCCTGATCGGACCTGCTGCCCGGCGATGGCGAGGCATCGGCGGCCGGGAGACGCGCTGCAAGCATGAGCGCGGCGATTGCGACGGGTAGGCGGGAGGTGAATTTCATGCGGGTGAGAGGGGAGCGAAAGCCTGAGTACACAACGGCTATCCCAAGAACGGGATAGACCAACCACCGGTCGATAACACCGGGCCAGCGACGGTACCGTGCTTCCGCGCAAACTCAACCTGGCTGCGGAGCCCCAGGTGCGTTCGTGGGTTCAGTCGTTTTACCTATTACTTCAGCGGGATGTGTCGATTAGCTGCGCATGCGCGCTCCGGCGTTTTTCCATCAGCGACGAGTCCTGGGACTCGTCTGCTTCGGTTTCTGTTTTGCCGCTCTGAATCTTCGCGCGCTCGATCCGAGACACACCCCCAGCCAGTATCGCTACGACGATTGGAACATGACGCATGGGCTTCCTTACACGGCCGTGCGGAATGTCCACCAAACGCAGGACGGATATCTCTGGCTGGCCACGCGCGCGGGATTCAGTCGTTTCGATGGCGCCAACTTTTCCAATTTCTCTTTTGGGCGCATTGAGAAAGCGCCTGAGGTGGAGGAAATCACCGTCTTTGCCGAAGATAGTCGGCACCGCTTGTGGGTCGGCACGCGCAAGGGCGTTTTTTGGTTGGAAGGCGGTCGGATGAGCCGGGCGCCGATCGGAGCCGCCATCGATCAGGCAGAAATTCTCGGTCTCATGGCTGATGGCGAGGGCATGTACATTGCCACCGCCAATACCCTGGTCCGGTGGAAAAACGGCCACGTGTCCACCGTCGAAATTGGGAAGATGGATTTCGACCGGAACTGTCAATCGCTGCACCGGGCAAGAAACGGCGACCTCCTCGTGGTGGGCAGTCAACTGCTTCGGATCAGGAAGGATGGCAGCAGGGAAGTCATGGACCGCGTCGTTGCGATGACGAACGGCTGGATCATCCGGGCCATCGCCGAGCCGAGGTCGGGTGGGTTCTGGCTGGGCACCGCCGTGGGTCTTTTCTTCTGCAAAGACGGGCAGATGGAACGTCTCCCCGACAGCAACGGGCTGTCCATCGGCGTCGTGCGCAGCCTTCACCTGGATCGCGATGACAACCTCTGGATCGGAACCCCCAACGGACTTCTGCGCCACCGCGGGGGAAAACTCGAGAGTGTGTATATCAACGGAAACGAACCGCTGAGTCACATCCTCTACATCACGGAGGATGCCGAGGGAAATCTCTGGTGCGGCACCGACGCCGGCTTGATGAGATTGCATGACGTCAACATCGCCAATCTGACCATGCGCGAGGGCCTGCCGACGAATTCGATCCAGACGATCGTCAAGTCCCGCAACGGCGGAGTCTGGATTGGCACGATCGGCGGCGGCCTGGTGAGAATGCAGGACGCGAGCCTGCGGGTGTTCAACACCACCACCGGCTTGCTCGAAAACACCCTGATGTCACTCCGGGAGGACGAAGCCGGTGGACTTTGGATTGGCTACTTTGGCGCCGGGGTCGATTACCTGCGCCCCGACGGTTCCATCGAGCACCACCGCGAGATCTCCGGCATTGTCGGCAGCCTCGTCCAGCGCAGTGCGACCGATGTCTGGGTCTCCGTCCTCACGGGCAAATCTCCGCTGCTGCGCCTGCAAAATGGAATCTTCCAACCCGTCGACTTCCCCGGGGGACCGGGGGTGCGGGCGTTGATGGTCGATTCCCGGAACCGTCTTTGGGCGGCGTGGGATCGGGGAGTCGGGATCTTTGAGAACGAACAGTGGACACTGCTTGACGCCCCCGTGGAGATGGGGCGGAAGGCGTCCGCCTTTTTCCATGAGCACGATGATGGCTCGGTGTGGTTGCTCCGTGATGGCTTCGAACTGCAGCGCTTTCGTGACGGGAAAATGCAGCGCCTTGCCCTGCCCGAGGTCGGGGGCCGCCTCTCCTATGGTCTCCGGGTGCGCGACGGCGAGGCGTGGTTGAGTCTGCGCAATGGCATCGTGCGGGCCAAAGTCGCCGACCTCGAAGCCGTGTGGGACGGCAGGGAAAAGAAATTCGACTACACGTTTTTTAATGAGGCCGACGGCATGCGCAGCCCGGCGCCGAATAACGCGGGTACGTCCAGCGTCCTGGATATGGGTGTCAAAGGGCTGTGGTTTTCCACGACGAAAGGCATCGCGATGATCCAGCCGGATAAAATCCGGAGGAATGAAATCCCGCCCAACGTCGTGATCGAAAGTATCGTGGCGGACCGCAGCGGTCTCGGGTTGTCCCCTGAGGTCCGCGTTCCAGCCGGGCGTGGCGAAATTACCTTCCGCTACACCGCACTCAGCCTCGGCAACGAGACACGGGTGGCGTTCAAGTACCGGCTCGAAGGGTTCGACGCTGACTGGGTTAATGCCGGCCGGCGTCGCGAAGCCAACTACGGCGGCCTTCCGCCGGGCAGCTACCGGTTTCAGGTGATCGCGTGCAATGACAACGGCGTGTGGAACGAGACAGGCGCCTCGTGCAAAATTGTCATTGCGCCGCACGTTTATGAAACCTGGTGGTTCTGGTCTCTCGGGGGGCTGACCGTTGTCGGGGCCTTCAGCTTGTTCTTCTGGTGGCGCACCCGCCAGCTGAGAGGCCAGCAGCGCGAACTGCATCGTCTGGTCGACGAACGCACCAAGGACCTCGAATCCGCGCGTGATGCCGCGCTCGCCGCCAGCAAAGCCAAGAGCGCTTTCGTCGCCAACATGAGCCACGAAATCCGCACTCCCATGAATGGCGTGATCGGGATGACCGAACTGGCCCTCAGTCTAGCCTCCGACCCGGAGCAAGTTTCCTACCTCAAAACTGTCATGGCTTCGGGGGATGCGCTTATGACCGTCATCAACGACATTCTTGATTTCTCCAAGATCGAAGCCGGAAAGCTCACCATCGAAAATTCCGAGTTCTCGCCCGCGGAATGCGTGGAGAAAGTCATCGAGGCCGTGTCGGTCGGCGCCGCGCAGAAGAACCTGGAGCTGCTTTGCACGATCGACCGCCGCGTCCCGCCGCTGTTGATCGGCGATCACGCCCGCCTCCGCCAGGTGCTGTTCAACCTGCTGGGCAACGCCACGAAATTTACCGATCGCGGACATGTTTCGCTCTCCGTCTCGGTGGATTCCAGCACTTCCACCAGCTGCACCCTCCATCTTTGCGTGGCCGATTCCGGCATCGGCATCCCCGGCGACCGTCTCGAACAAATTTTTCTGGCATTTGAACAGGCCGACAACTCGACGACGCGGTGTTTTGGCGGCACGGGGCTTGGCCTTACGATCAGTCGTGAGCTGATCACGCTCATGAACGGAAAAATCTGGGTCGAAAGTGAGCTCGGCCGCGGGAGCAGTTTCCACGTCATGCTCACCCTGCCGGTGGTGCAATCTTCGCCGGGCTTGCCTCCACCGCCTTTCGGGCCTCTGCCCGGACCCGCTCTCATCATCGAGGACCAACCGCTGGCGATGAAATGCCTCGAACAGCTGCTGTCGGATTTTGAGATCGATACCCTCTCGGCCCGTGATTTGGCCGGCGCCATGGACTGCCTCCAGCGCGCCAAGACGGCGCCCGCCTTCCTCATCATCGACGAAAAACTGGACGGGACCAGCGGCTACGACGTACTCGCCGCGTTGCGCCGGACACCGCAATGCGCCGCGCTTCCCGCGATCCTGTTGCTTTCATCCGGTCAGCCCAGCGACCAGGAACGCTGCGCGACGCTCGGGATCGGATTTCGATTGCGGAAACCCGTCTTCCGCGGACCGCTCTCCGAACATCTCAAAAGCATCGCGCTGCTCGCGAAAAATCGTCCGGCAGCACCCGCGCCCGTCCCCGGGCACGCGGGTCAGCTCCACGTGCTCGTCGCCGAGGACCATCCTACCAACCAGTTGGTCGCGCGAATCATCCTCGAACGGGCGGGACACCGGGTGGAAGTCGTGTCGAACGGTCGAGCCGCCATCGAACGGTTTCAGACGGGCGCATTCGATCTGATTCTGATGGACGTACAGATGCCCGTGATGGATGGCCGCGAAACCACCCAGCGCATTCGTGAACTCGAGGCCGGAAGCGGAAAGCGGATCCCCATCATCGCCCTCACCGCCGATGCCATGCGGGGCGATGCCGAACTCTGCCTCGCCGTCGGCATGGACGCCTATCTCACCAAACCGCTCAAGGGCGCCACCCTCGTGCAGGCGCTGGAGCGGTTTTTCCCTTCGCCGGCGCACGGGCAAATCACCGCCTCCTCGAAGCGTTGACCTCGCGAAACCCGGAGAGCGGGAGGACAAACCCAGGTCCCTTTCTTCGGGAGCTCCGCGATTTTCCCGGCACCGTCCGATCCCGGAGCGAGTTTGAGGCAGTGCGAGCGGGGATACTCCGCGGGGTGGCGTTTCGCCTGGGTACGAAGCAACGGCCGAGGAACTTAACCCACCGCTCACGCTCTATCCCGGCGCGCTGGTCGCATACATTTCATGGCACGTCGTCGTTCAACCCTCACGATTCTCCCGCTGCTCATCGCCGGGCTCTTCGCCGCGTGGCAGTATTTTGGCGCGGAGAAAGTCGTGATTCCGGAAACCGGGCGCGTCGCCCGCGTGGGGCTTTCGACCCAGCAGGAAACCGCCCTGGGCCTCCAGAGCTATCGCGAGGTCGTGGCGCAGAGCGACGTCGTCACGAGCGGGCCGGATTACGAGCGCGTCAACCGGGTGGCGCGCCGGCTCGCGGACGCGGTTGGCGATGCCGGCCGGAGTTTCGACTGGCAGGTCTCCGTGATCCGCAGCGACCAGGCGAACGCGTTTTGTCTGCCGGGCGGAAAAATTGCGGTCTACACCGGCATCCTGCCGCACACCCAGACCGACGCCGGGCTCGCGGCGGTGATGGGGCATGAGATGGCTCATGCGGTGGCGCGGCACGGTTCGCAACGGCTGCTGCAGAACAGCCTCACGCAAACCTTGATGACCGGCGCGTCGTTTTCGTTCTCCGACATGGATTGGAATCAGCGCCGCATGGTGATCGCCGCGCTCGGCGCCGGTGCGCAGTTTGGGATTTTGCTCCCGTTCAGCCGGAGCCACGAAAGCGAAGCCGACGAACTGGGCCTGATCTACATGGCGCGGGCGGGCTACGATCCCGCGGAAGCGATCGCCTTCTGGGGACGCATGGCGGAGGGAAACAGCCGCCAGCCGCCGGAGTTCGCCTCGACGCATCCTTCGCATGGAACCCGCATCGAGCATCTGCGCCAGCTGTTGCCGAAAGCGCAGGCGGAATACGCGAAGAGCACCGCGGCCAAACGCACCGGGCTTTGAGATAAATTTTAGAAAACCCAGGGGTGGGTGTAAGAAACGGGCCGGCTCCTTCGTTGTAGTAACGAACGCCCATGCTGGTCCTCTGCTCCATTCTCATCGCCCTCTGCTACCTCGTCGCCTCCGACGAAACCTCTGCCCGTTAACCTGAGTCAGCGGGGCATCGGCGCGTTCAGATCTTTGGCGGCGGGGAGCGGGGTCAGCTCGATGTTGCGGAAATCGATCGGCGTGCCCTCGGACTGAAATGCGATCATGCCGGCGGAGGGCTGCACGTTTGTCATGCGGTTCACCAAGGTCCCGTTCACGGTCAGCGTGATGGTGTCGCCCGAGACGACGATCTCGTAGGTGTTCCACTCGCCCGGTGGTTTTTCGACCGTCGCGGGGGCGGTGCGGGAGAG
>DATAKE010000080.1:0-14455 GCA_036261745.1 Opitutaceae bacterium | reverse complement strand
GTCACGGGTTTTTCCAGGTAGCCCTCTTTTTCAATGCCCACCTCCACGCGGACGATCCCGGCATGCCAGTCATCCTTCAGCCAGTTGACCGTTTCCGCGTTGTAGAACTTCCCCTCCCACTGGCTCCAGAAAAAACTGTTTCCGGCGAGACTCACGGGCTGTCCGTGCGCGCCGGCGATTTTGTGCCCGTCGACCTGCAAGCGCCCATGGTCGCTGACAGGGCCGGCGCGCAGGGTGAGCAGGGCGGAGACGGAAATAAAAACGGCCGCGATGATTTTCATGGGGAGATCGAACGGGAAACATCAACCGGATCGCGGCAACTCGGCCACCCCGGAATTTCGCGCCTGTCGGTCGGCGCGAGCCCGCCCCGTATCCGGAGCCAAGGAACCGCGTGATCCACGGGTTGTCATTGGGGTTCCGTTCGGAGTGTCCCACGCAACCAGCCCCGTGACATGCTCACCCCCGCCGTCTCCCTCGCGCCACTTCGTGTGCTTCTGGTCGAGGACAACCCGTTTGACGCCGAGCTGGTCATCGCCGCGGTAGAATCGGCGGGCTACACGATTGCTTCGGTCGCCCGCGTGGAAACCGCGCGGCAATTCATCGACCAGCTCGCGAAGCCGGTGGATGTGATCCTGTGCGACTACAGTCTCCCGGCGTTCAACGCGCTCGCCGCCCTCCAGTTGATGCAAGAGTCCCGGTGCGACATCCCCTTCATCATCGTCTCGGGCTCCATCGGCGAGGAGACCGCAGTCGAAGCGATCAAGCGCGGCGCCGCCGACTATCTCCTCAAGGACCGGCTGGGGCGGCTGGGCTCGGCCATCGCCCATGCACTCTCCGAGAACCAGCTTCGGATTGAAGCCGGGCGCGCGGCCGAAAATCTCCGGCAGTCGGAAATCAAATACCGTTCGCTTTTCGAACATCTCCCCCAGGCCGCCTATTTGTGCGACGCCAAGAATGCGCGGATCTTCGACACCAATCCCCGCGGCGAACGGCTTCTCGGATTGGAGCGCGCGGCGATCCTCGGCATGCGCCTCGGCCATTTCCTGCCCCAAGCGGTGTGTCGCGACCTGCTCGCCCTCCCTGAAGCGACAACGATCGAGGTCGATTCCGAAATCGTCGTCTCCGAAGGCCGGAAAATCTTCGTGCACCTCACCGCGACCGTCACCGTGATCTCGCAACGCCGGCTGCTGCTGGCGTTCTTCCGCGAATCCCGGCCCCTCGAAAACCGTCCGTGAGAGCCAGCTCCGCATAACAGGGCAAACGACTCCTGCCGCGTGGGGCCACGAACAGCGCCAGGAACTCCGGGTATTCGAACACAGTCACGGGATCGCCCCGCTGACGGGCATCGCAAAACTTCGTCGCTCCTTGTTTGCGCCACGAGGGTGGCTATTGGTTGCGGGGCATGAAATCCCCGCTCATTGCCGCCCTCGCCCTGGCTCTCACGGCTGCCCTGCCGCTTTCCGCCGCCGAATCGCCCGCCAATCCCGCGGACAATCTTCCTCCCCACATCAAACGTCTGACTTGGTTTGGCGAGCGGGCCGACTGGTCGCACGACGGACAGCGAATCCTGTTTCTCGAAAAAACGTTCGGGGATGTTTTCGAAATCGAGGTGGCCACCGGCCGCATTCGCGGGCTCACCCACCACTTTCCGCATCACGGGTTCACGCGCGCACTCTATCTTTCCAACGGCGATATCCTGCTCTCGGGCCCGGAGACCTTCGATCCTTCGCGTCCGGGCGATGCGCGCACGCACTGTTTCCTCTCAGTCCTCGACCGGCGGCTTAACCGGCCTCCTGTCTCACTCGGCACCAAATGTTCGGAGGGGCCGGCCGTGTCGCGTCACCGGCTGCATATCGCGTGGACGCATGTCGCCGCGCAATATCCCGAGCGCCTGCCCGCCCGCTCGTCGCAGATTCTCGAGGCCGACATCGTCTACGACGGCGACACTCCGAAACTTTCCAACCAGCGCCTCGCGCTCGACAGCCGCGATCTTCCGTTTCAATGCACGCTCGAGTGCCAGAACTTCGGGCTGCCCGGCGAAAAGGAGCTCACCTTCAGCGCGTATGAGTATCAGGGCACCGACGTCTTCAGCGTCGATCTCGCGACCAAAAAAATCACAAATCACTCGAACGCCCCCGGCCAGTACGACGAGCCCGAGGGAATTTTTCCCGACGGCCAGTCGACGCTCGTGGAGAGCGACCACCAAAACCACCAGGGCTCGCGTCACGTCGACTTGTGGCAGCTGAAACTCGACGGCAGCGGCACGATGAAGCGCCTGACCTTTTTCAGCGACATCGCCGGCTACAAGGCGTCGAACGGCGTCGTGAGCGACGACGGCCGCTGGCTCGCCTTCCAACTGGCAAAGTCCGTCGACGCCGCCGGCGTCGGCTACGGCATCTTCGTCCTCGACCTGCAAGCGACCCGCTGACGGACGTCGCACACCTCTCGCGTACACCGACACCTTGTCCCGGTAGGCGACCCCCTTGGCCGACCCGCCGCGGCCGCTTTCCCCGCCCCGCCCAAAACGACCGAGCGAGTGTCATCTGTCCCGCCCCGCCCAAAACCACCGATCGAGTGTCATCTATTAGATGACACTCGCCGGGCTCTCCTCAGAGGGGGAAAAGCCAATTTGTCATCTATTAGATGACAAGTTGGCGGGGGAGTTTTCCCACGGATTATCCGCGCGGGATGTGGTTCGGGGGTGAGAGGCGGCGCTGGCGGATTCGCGCGGCGGCGCCGCCTCCGAGCAGGACAAGTCCGGCGATGAGGCCGGTGGTGCCGGGTTCGGGTACGGCGGTGACGGCGGCGAAGAGGCCGTGCGTTTCGTTGTCGATTCCGGCGGCGAGATAAAGCGTGTTGGGGTTTCCGCCCGCTCCGCCATTGCCGAAGGTGAGTCCCCACAGGCCTTCGTTCACGAGGGGATTGCCCGCGGCATCGCGCAACGTCCCCTCAAACGCACCGGTGGAAAAATCGAAGGCGTTGATGGTGCCGTCGCCGAAATTACCGACGAGCAGGTCGCCGCCGAACTGGCCGAAACCCGCGGGGGCGCGCGCCATTCCCCACGGGGCATCCAGCGCGCCGGCGGACGCGAAACGTCCGAGAAGATTTCCGCTCAGGTCGAACCGGTTGATGAAACCATTGCCCGGCCCCGGCACTTCAAAGCCGTCCGCCCCGACAAGCGCGTAGGTCACGAACAGGCTGCCGCCAATATTCTGAATGTTGAACGGGGAGTAGCCGGACGGCAGCGTCGGATCGAGGAAAGAGCCGGGCAGCGTCGCCGCGCCGGTGCCTTGAAAAGCATCGACGCGTCCGTTGCCGAAATTCGCCGCGTAGAGGGTGCTGGTGCCGCCGACGCTTCCGAGCGCGAGCCCCAGGTAGGAGGCGCCGGTGGCCGAATTGTTGAACAGCGTCTC
Source organism: Opitutaceae bacterium (assembly GCA_036261745.1). Classification (GTDB taxonomy): domain Bacteria; phylum Verrucomicrobiota; class Verrucomicrobiia; order Opitutales; family Opitutaceae; genus DATAKE01. The sequence continues at coordinate 11,042 of DATAKE010000080.1, read as the reverse complement.
GGCCGTCGTTCCGAGCGCGCCGCGCCATCCGGCAATCGTGCCCGTGGCCGAGGCGAAGAGAAACAGGTCGCCGTTGAACGCACCGGTTCCCGCCGCCGAATTGAAAACCTGGCCGGTCGGAACCGCAGGAGCTCCGCCGCCGGGGCCGGGAATCGTCACGACGAGCGCCTGAGGCGTCCCGCTGGAATTATAAAGCGTCGAGGTTCCGGTGCCGGCATTTGAAACCCAAAACGGTCCGGTCGGAGCAAATGAAATTCCCCACGGGTTCACCAGCCGCGGATCGGTGTTCGCCGCGAGGCCCGGAATGTCCGAGACGAGATTGGTCTGCACAAAAGCTTGGGCCGCCAGTTTTGCGGGGGAAAAACCGAGCGCGAGAAGGCCGAGCGCGGAAGCGGCGATGATTCGTTTGAGACGGGATGAGTTCACGATGTTTTTTTTCTAGGGTTGGAAGTTGTCCTTGGCGCCGCGCGTTGACCGCGGCCGGGGTCGAGGGAGCCCGTTTGGGGAGAACCTGTTTCGCGAACTTCGTAACAGCGCCGTTACGTTTCCGGCGCTTTCAGCTTGGCGTTTCCGGGAACGCTCCCCAACTAGCGTGCGGATGACTCTTCCGGCCCCGCCCCTGGTCACGGTCTTTGTCGCCTGCTACAACCATGCGCGTTTCGTGGTGCAGGCGCTCGAGAGTGTGCGGATGCAGGGCTACCCCAACGTTCAGCTCATCGTCGCGGACGATTGTTCGAAGGATGACTCCGTTCGGGTGATCCGCGCCTGGCTGGACGCGCACTGGCCGGAGGCATTGTTTCTCGTTCACGCGGAAAATCGGGGCGTCTGCCGGACGTTCAACGAGATCATCGGCCACGCGAAGGGGAAATATGTGGCGGGTTTCTCGGCGGACGACGTGTGGCTGCCGGAGCGCCTGCGGGCGCAGGTCGAGTTCATGGAATCGCAGCCGGAGGATGTCGGCGTCCTCTACGGCGACGCCTACCAGATCGATGAAAACGGCGCGCGCCTGCCCCTGCGTTTCAACGCGGCGCACCGCAATCTGCCGGTGCTTCCCGATGGCTGGGTGTTCGACACGCTGATCGAGGAAAATTTTGTGCCGGCGATGACCACCCTCGTGCGCCGCCGGTGCTATGAAGTCGTGGGCGGCTACGATGAAAGCCTGGCCTTCGAGGATTGGGACATGTGGCTGCGCATGTCCCGCTCGTTTCAATTTCGAGTCTGGCCCCACCTCTCGGCGGAATACCGCATCCTCTCGACCTCGATGACGCGCTCGCGCTCGGTCGTGGTGAATCGTTCCGCGGAGCGGGTTTTGCTGAAATGCCTGCAACAAGGCTGGCTCAAGGGCCGGATGCTCGGCGTGGCCCGCAGAATCGAACACGACTACGCCCGCGAATCCTACCGGGAGAAAAATCCCGGGCGGTTTCGGGACGCCTGGAACTGTTTCCGCCGCCACCCGTCGCCGAAAAACCTGGTGTTGCTGGCCTGTTGTTTTAGCGGCGTACCGGCGGACTGGTATTTCGGGATGGTGAAGACGGCGCGGAAACTAAAAGGCTCGGCCCGCGCCTGAGCGGCGCGAACGAGTCGATCTGACGGGCGGTCCTCGCGGGGTCGCCGGCGACCATGCTTAGTCCGCCACGCTTTCACCGCCGGTTAAAGAAGGCTGTCCGGAATCGGGAAGGTGGTTCGTTGAAAGAGTGAACCGACCACCAAACCAAACGCCAAACGACGCCCTCCCCCGATGCGCTCGAACACGACCTCCACGCTCCCGCCTCTTTCCCGCACTGCTCCGGCGAACGACCGCGAACTTGTCATTACCCGCCTGATCGATGCGCCGCCCCCGCGGGTGTTTGCGGCGTGGACGAAACAATTTTCCGCGTGGTGGGGTCCGCACGGCATGACCACGCCGTTCTGGGAGATGGACCTGCGTCCGGGCGGGATTTTTCGCACGATCATGCGCGCACCCGATGGCACCGAGTATCCGACCAAGGGCGTGTTCCTCGAGGTGAAGGAAAACGAACGGATCGTGTTCACCGATGCCTTCGAGCCGGGATGGGTGCCGTCGACCGAGGTTTTTTTCACGGCGGTCACCACCTTTGAAAATCACCACGGAAAAACGAAGTACACAGCCCGTGCCCTGCACTGGACCGTTGCCAACCGCGAGAAGCACGAGCAAATGGGATTCCACCAGGGTTGGGGCGAAAGCCTCGATCGCCTCGCCGCCCTCCTCTCAAAAAACCCCTGATCGAAAAGCCATGAACGCTGCCACCTCCATTTCCGCGGATTCGTCCGCCGTCGCCACCCGCAAGCCTTTCTCCCGCCGTCTGCCCGCGATCGCGCGAATCCTGATGGGCCTCCCGCTGTTTGTTTTCGGGCTCAATGGATTTTTGAACTTCATCCCCCAGCCCAAGGTCGCGATGCCCGAAGGCGCGATGGCGTTCGCCGGAGCCCTGGCGAACAGCGGCTACATGATGCAGCTGATCGGAGCGACGCTCCTCATCGTCGGCACGCTGCTCCTGATTAATCGCTTTGTGCCGCTGGCGCTGGCGCTGTTCGCCCCGTTCATCGTCAACAGCATCGCATTTCATATTTTCCTCGAACACACGGGGCTGCCGATGGCCGGCGTTTTTCTCGCCTTCGAACTCTACCTCGCGTGGGCGTATCGCGACGCGTTTCGTCCCATGCTGGCCGCGTGCACGACGCCGTCCTGAACCCCGTCGCGACCCTTCCTCTCCTTTTCCCCAACGGAAACTCCCATGATTAAAAAAATCCTCATCGGCCTCGTGGCCCTCGTTGCCGTGTTCCTCATTGTCGCGGCATTTCAGCCGGACGACTACCGTGTCAGCCGCAGCGCCTCGATCACGGCGGAGCCCTCCGTCGTGTTTGCCCGGGTGAACGACCTTAAAAAATGGGACGCCTGGTCCCCGTGGGAGAAACTCGATCCCGCGATGAAGAAAACCTACGAGGGTCCTGCGGCCGGCACCGGCGCCAGTTATACCTGGGCGGGCAACAGCAAGGTCGGCGAAGGCCGCTGCACGATCACGGAGAGCCGCCCGAACGAGATCATCCGCACACGGCTCGACTTCAAGAAACCGTTCGAGTCGACCTGCACGGCTGACTTCACCTTCAAGCAGACGGGCCGCCAGACCGAGATCACGTGGACGATGCAGGGCAAAAACAACTTCATCGGCAAAGCGATGTGCCTCGTGATGAACATGGACAAAATGGTTGGCGGCCAGTTTGAGGAAGGTCTCGCCAGCCTGAAAAAGATTTCGGAGTCCTCCCCGCAAAAGGGGTGAGGATTCCCCACGGATCATCCGCCGATTTTCGCCCATGAGAACGCCGCGCGATTATCGCGTTGAAATGGCCGCTCCCGCGCCGAAGGGTCCGCCTTCCTCCGCGGGCCCGGCCCTCCGCGCCCTCCCGGGAAAACTCAAGGCGCTGCAGCTTGAACTGGTCGAGATGGCCTTCGACCTCGACTTGAAAGGCCGGCTCGAGGCGGCGGATCTCGCGATGACCACCTCGGCCCGCCTCGGCGAGCTCTGCGAGGAAGTGGAAACTCACCCTCCAGGCACGGCGCTGTCCTAGAGGCTGAGCTCGGTCTTGGTCAGCGCCGGCTGTTTCAAAATCGACGTGAGATTCTCCTCGATCCGCGCGCAGATGAGTTCGAGCGGCAGGTCGTTGTAGTCCGTGCCGAACGGATTCTCGATCTCGACGCCGATTTCATCGATGCCGAGCAGCACGTAGGAAATCAACGTGGTGTAGATGATCGTGGCCCAGCCGAAGGGATTCACCAGGGCGAAGGGCAGCGTCAGCAGAAAGAGCATGAGCGCCCGGCGCAGGTGGACGACATAGGCGAACGGCAGCGGCGTATCCTGGATTCTTTCGCAGGTGCCGATGCTCTCGACCATCGAGCGGATATTGTTGTCGATCGTGATGACCGCGCGCTCGGGAAACGTTCCGTGCAGCCGGCTTTCCGCGATCAGCCGGCTGAGCCGCGTCGCGACTGCCAGCGGCACATGGTCCTCGGCGAGGACTTCCGCGACCTGGGCCGGGGAAAGTTGTGACGTGGCCCGGCCGAGACTGCGTTCACCGCGCAGCCGGTGCATGCAGGCGTAGGGAAACGCGACCGTCCAGCGCACCACCGGCTCGAGAAACGCGCGGTCGTCGCTCATCAGCGCGCGGGCGCTGCGGATCACATTGCGGGCGTCGTTCGCGATCCGCTCCCACGCCTTCCGGCCCTCCCAATAGCGATCATAGGAAGCGTTGGTGCGAAAAACCAGCAACAGGCCGAGCGCCACCCCGATGAGCGCGTGCCCGGTCGGCGGCACTTCGATTGCCCGGAAATACCGGTGCGAGATCACGACGCCGAAGGACCAAAGCGCGATGAGCAGCAGGCGAAAAACAATCTTCGGCGACACGGAGCCCTGAAAGGCGAGAATCTGTCGCCGCCATTTGCGGGCGTCGTATTCGATCATGGGGGTAACTGGACCGGGAACTTCTGGCGTCATGACCTTGCTGCGTCAATCCGGCCGGACGCCCCGTTGATTATTTCTGTAACAGCCGGTGTAAGATTCGGCCTCAGGCGGGTTTTAATCCGCATATGACCACCGCCTGCATGCACCCGCCTCCGCTTCCCGGGTTGATGCTCGCCGAAGCGACCGGGGTGGTGGAGTTTTCCGCCCACCCACGCCCCATGGACAAAGACCGCCAGGAGTCACTCTTCGACCAGTGCATCAAGGAGCACATGGGGATCCTGCTTAAAACCGCCTACGGGTTCACCGCGGAAAAAGCGGACCGCGACGACCTCGTCCAGGAGATGCTGCTTTCCGTGTGGCAGGCGATTCCGTGGTTCGACGGCCGGTGCAAGCTCTCCACCTTCCTCTACCGCGTCGCGAACAATCGCGCGCTGAACTGGCACCGCTCCCGCCGGCGTTACCGCGACAAACTCGAGGGCTTCGAAAAGCACCCCCAGCTGGAAATCGATTCGTCGGAAACGGAATCGCGCGAACGAAGGCTCGAGTGGCTCTACGCCGTGATTCGAAAACTTCCCCCCCTCGACCGCACGCTGCTCATGCTGCAGCTCGACAAACTTGCCCACCGCGAAATCGCCGAAGTGACAGGCCTCTCCGAAAGCAACGTGGGCGTCCGCCTTCATCGCATCAAACAGTGGCTCACCGAACAAAAGGAAGAAACCTCCCATGAACTTTAACGACCTCGAAAAAACCTGGGACAACCAGGTCGTCACCGGCAACCGCGCCATCACTTCCGCGCTCAAACACCGGCTCGAATCCGAAGCGCACCACGAACGCCGGCGCGTGGTCGGCTCGATTGTCGCCGTGGCTTTCGCGCTCACCGTGGGACTGGTGGTGACGTTCGTTGCGCACATCACCGCCATCAAGCCGCTGAATCCGCTTGGAGTTGCCACCTTCGTGGTCGGTTTGATCGTGGACGCGGCCTTTTTCGTCCTCGCGGCGCGTTCCGCCCGCCGAATCCAGGTGGAAATCAGAGCGATGGGCAGCACGCTCGCCGAATCCATCGGCGCGTCTCTGCGCACGATCGACTCGCGCATTCGCGACTACCGGCTGGCGACCTACGCGCTGCCCGCCATCCCGGTGGTTTCCACGGCGGTCTATTTCGTCCGCTATCTCCTCGGCGATTTTCCGGGATTCGGCGTGGTGTGGAGCGGCATCGGAATGTCTGTGTTCGTCGGCGTAATCATTCTCGGGATGTGGCGGCGCTGCAAAAATCACCTGATGCCCCGCCGCGCCGAACTAAGCGAACTGCTGACCTCGCTGAAGGAAACGGCCTGAGGCCGCCCGCTCATCGCGTCACGATCCCGACCACGTCCTCGGTGAATTCCGGCACGACGAGCGGAAGTTTGTCCCCGGAAGCGACGGCGCGGGTGGTCGCGATCTCGCGTCCGCTTTTCGGATCGAGCCACACCACCCTGGCTGCGCCGGTGTTCCAACCGGTGAGCGTCACCGTCGCGGCGCGAACGGCGGGCGGATTGAAGCGCAACGCCCCCGCGGGCCACGCCACGTGAGGTGACCGAACATAGACGACAACCGTGTCCTCGCGCCGCAGGCCGATGGCCTCGGTGGCGAATTGCCAGCCGCCCGCGAACGCCGCCGGGAGCACGCGCTCGAGGCGCACGGCTTTTAAGTTCACCCAGTCGGATCCGGTGTGCGCGATCTCGACGCGATGTTTGCCGGCCGGGAGATCGACGGAGAACTCCTGGTTGATTTCGTCGTTGAGCGCGGCGAGTCCGTCCTTGTTCGCCAGCGTGACGCGGAGTTTTTCCGCTTCGTCGACGCGCACGATCAACTCGGCGTCCGCGGCGACGGAATTGACGCGGAAGACCAGCTTCGCGCGCCCGGCAAACCAGGCGGCGAAACGCGCGTGCTGTTGCAGGTGCGGGTTGCGCGTGCCGTGAAGATAGGACGAAATCCGCTCGGCCGCGCGAGCCGCGGCGAGCGGGTCGGCGATCGCAGCTTCACCGGACACGGGATTGAGCCGCAGCTGATTGAGCGGGAGCTGCGCGGTGAATGGTTCGCCGTCCTGGATTGCCTCGTCGAGTGTGACGGGAGCGCTGCCATTTTCCAAAAATGTGGCCGGCGCCCAAGCGCCTTCGTTCCAGCCGGCGCGCTGCATCACGTCGCGCAGCACGGTGTAGGCGGAATAAGCGTTGTCGTCGTGAATGCCCTCCCACCACCACGACATCGACGTGCCCATCGAGCCGCCGAGCGTGCCGCCCCAGAGACCCTGACGGAAACCGCGCAGGTAGGGATCGTTCGCGATATTCCAGTTGAGGTGACTCGTGCCGATTTCGCCGATCATCACCGGCTTTTGGTAGCGCCGCGCAAAATCGGCGGAGAGTTTTGCGACGTAACGCGCCGGGTCGGCCTCTCCGTACGAGTGGTAAACCGCGAAATCCATTTCGGGCATCGCCCAAAATTCCGGACGGTCGCTCGCGCCGGTGAGACTGGTGGAAACGAGATGGCGGTACGGATCGTTGGCGCGGAGCCACTGCCCCATCGCCCGGTGCCACGCGACAACGTCGTCGCCCACCAGCGCCGCGCGCGGGCGGTAGGAGTTGTCGATCTCGTTGAAAAACTGCCACGACAACACCTGCTGACTGTAGCCATAGCGGCCGATGAGGTAGCGCAGCCGCTTCTGATAAATTTTGCGCGCGCCCTCATCCGTGAAGAACTCGTTGGGGTTCGCGCAGGGCCCGCCGTTTTCCACCGCGTAGGGAGAGCTGCGGGTCCAAAAATTATTCGAACCGCCCCACGCGGGATCGTTCGACATGAACATGCCGTGGTGATCCATCGCGATCAGCACGTAGAGCCCGCATTTTTCCGCGAGTTCCAGCACGTAGTCCGCGTGCCAGGCTTCCGCGAGGTCGTAGCGGTTCAAGGTCCCCGGTTTGTGTTCAAGGCCCATGGACCACGGGGAAAACCACAGCCGCGCGAAATTTTCGCCGGCATCGCGCATCCTCGGAAACCATTGGTCAAAATCATAGGTGCCGCGCGCCCCGCCCCAGCACACATTCGCGCCGATCAGCCGGAGCGGCCGGCCTTCGCTGGTTTCGAGATAACGCCGGTCGGCCGCGGTGCGCACCCAGCCTCGCGGTGTCGCCGCCGCACCCGCAGCCTCGCGGGAGATCGCAAACTTGCTGACAACGGCAGGCGGTGTCGCCTGCCCTGGCTGCGTCACTGAAAGCGCGAGTGTATATTCACCGGTTTCGTCCGGTGTGAAACGCAGCCGCCACTCCGGTGCGCCGGCGGGCGCGAGGACCTGGGCGCCATCCACCAAGGCGCGGGTGTAGTTTTGATACCAAAACGCCGGAACGGTGAGAACCCGGCGCGACGGCGTGGTGAAGACCGCATCGATCCTGATGAGATCGGGATCGAAATTGTTCGGGGTGACGGGGCCTCCCTCGATGCGCCATTCGGCGCGTTGCCAGAGCCGGGGTTCTTGTAGCAGCACGAGGGTTGTCGACGCGTGCAGCAAAGCCGGAACCATGAAAAGCAACGCAGACAAACAACCCGGCGAAAGGAACCGGGTGAATCGAGAAAGAAGAGGGCTCATGAATCGGTTCGCGCTCGGGGGAAGCGCCGACGGGAGGCGGATGCTAGCGGGTGAACGGCTGACCGAGTTTGCGCGTGCGGTCCCATTCGACGACCTGATCGGCCACGATCAAAATCAACGTCGTCTCCTCGACGCTCCGAAACTGCTCCTTGAAAATCGGCTGCTCGCGAACCGTGACTGTTCGCGCGCCCGTCGGGCTGACCGGCCCGAATTCCTGCACGGTCTCGGTTCCGGCCGGCACATAACCGTGTCCCTCCTCAAACGTGCGGAGATAAATCCAGATTTCTCCCGACCCGGAAGCCGTCTTCATCGGTTTCTTTTCCTTCGGTTCGCCGAGCAGCGTGAGCACCTGGCTGGCGGGCATTGCCTTCGTCAGCTGCACGGCGGTGGTGCTGGCGGCCGAAGGTGACCCCTTTTCGATCTTCTGGGCGGAGGCGGTCGAAGACGTTGGTGTTGGCGTCGGGGTTGCCGTTGGTGCTGACGCGCAGCCTGCAAAAGCCAGCAGCGCGCAGGAAAGAAAGGGGATTGGGAATCGCATCGGGGGTGGAGCTGCTCCGAACGTAAGGACGTCTGTCTCGCCCGGGCGATGTGAAATATTTTGAGGCTGCCGGCGCGCACGTGCTGCCGCTTGGTTCCCCGCGCAGCCGCCACTCTCTAAAAACGAATCTGCCGGACCGGTTCGAAGAGATTGAAAGCTTCGCGAAGGTTGGATTCATTCGCCGGGCTCGGGACCTTGCTTCTCCCGGCGTCTCGGACTCAGCCACCTTCACCCGTTTTTTGTATGCCTCCCAATCCCAACACCGGCAATCGACCCAACGACCTCAAGACCTCGGATCTCTGCTGCAATCCCGACTGGAAAACGGATTCGGGCGGACGCCATCACATTTTTCTTTTCGACGGAACGTGGAACGACAGCACGGGCATGAACCCGGCTGATTTCACTTGGGACAACCTGCGTCAGGTTTGGATCAGCAGGGCAGATCCGACGAAGGCCTATCCTCCGATCGTCAGCAATGTCGCGAAAACAAACTCCGCGCTCGCGCCCGACGGACCGCGCCAGATCACCCATTATTTTCGCGGCGTGGGAAACGACGACGAAAACGATTCGCCCAACCGGCTGGCCGAGGGTGCGTTTTCGGAGATGGAAGAGCACACGCGCAACGCGGCGTATTGCGATTTCCTCCGGAGTTATTGCAAGGGCGACCAAATCTCGATTCTCGGTTTCAGCCGCGGAGCGGCGACGGCGAGGTTGTTTGCCCAGGATCTGGCGACACGCGGCTTCGTCGATGAGATCACGATCGGCAGCCGCTATCGTCCGGTGAAAAACACGGGGCTGCTTCGCCATGATGTCTGGGACCTCACGACCCGCTGGTCGAAGAAGCTGATTTCAGGGGACGGCCTCCCCATCGCGTTCCTCGGATTATGGGACACCGTGGCCACCAGCATATCGGCCAAACCGACGGCATGGCGCGTGCCCGACACCGTCGCGCGCTGCGTGCATTGCCTGGCGATCGATGAGACCCGGAATTCTTTCACGCCGACCCTGCTGCAATATCCCAAAAACCGCAGTGCGGACATGAAGGAAGTTTGGTTTCCGGGGTGCCACAGCGACATTGGTGGCAGCTACTATCATGACGCGCTCGCCCGCCAGACGCTGAAATTCGTGTGGAAAAACTGGGACAGCGCCCTCGCCTCGCAACAGTTGACGGGGCTGCAATGGCGTTCGGAGCTCTGGGCGCAGTATGTCTCGACCTTGAATTTGCCGTGGCTTCGACACCAGGAAGGTGGATTTACCGCGAAGGTGGGCGGAGTTTCCCCCCGTGATTTGACGCCATGTAGCGGTGGAAAACCGCGGGTGCACCCGAGCGTGGAGGAATTTGTGCAACGCGGCGGCCTCCAGTTTTGCGTGGAAGGAGAAGGATTCCCTCCCGAGTGCGTGATCTCCTCGCCGATCTATCAACCAGCGGCCTACCCAGGCGCTGGAGGTGTTGAGATCTACGACGATACGACTTGGGCGTAATATGCAGTGGTCGCGGTGGTGAACCCTGCTACGAGCGCCACCCTTGGGAAAGATCGATGACCGGCTCCTCAGCAATCGATCCCGTATCGATGGGGTCAGCCCCTAATTTTTTAAGCTTTCGATATAGTTCAGCCGCTTCCGCACGCAGACCGGCGATTGCTTCTCCGGAGTATCGGCTTACCGCGTCAGGTGCGCCCATATGGAGTTGTTCGCTGATCCAGCGATTGGACACGCTACTTGAATCTTTTAGCCATGCAGCCAGCGCCACTTTCCAAGCAGCCGACTTTGGTGTGGTTGAAACACTCTCAAGAGAAACTCCCAATATTTTCACTCCATGCCCGAGCAACTCCTCCCAGTGGAGCTGGTTAAGTTCACGAATCTCGCGCCCGCCCCAATCTTTCGCCTGCACCCTCTGACGAAAATCTTTTTGCAAAGCCTTCCGATAGCCCTCGCTGCCGATTGCCCATCCTTTGCTCATGTGAGCGAACGCCGCTTCTTTTTGTCGGGAATCGTCGGCCATCAACCATGTGAGGTGATCCCGATAACTCGTCCACCCCGCCGGCTCGTCCGCAAGCCCTCCTCTCGCTTTCAACCAATCTTCGCACACCAGCCATTGGGCGCGTGGCTGGCCGCCACCTACAAAGCCACGGAAGCTTGACCAACGAAATTGCGCCAAGCGGGTGAGCTCAACGATTCCCGCGCGAACAGGGTTGAGGTGAATGTAATCCACAAGTTGCGCGAGATGAATGCCTGGTTCCACCAAGATGGCGCGATAGCGACCTTGAAACGCCCGACCACGTTCGCCCCGAAAGCGATTAAAACGATTCCCGAAAGTACTTTGCAGCCAATGAATTCCGGCAACCAAATTTCCGCGGGGAGTTTCCAGCGCCAAGTGGTAGTGATTCCGCATGAGGCAGTACGCATGAACCTT
>DATAKE010000060.1:0-34534 GCA_036261745.1 Opitutaceae bacterium | reverse complement strand
TGGGCGTCATGTTCTCCCTCTTCGACGCCGGGATCGTCTGCCATTTGAAGGAGGAAATGTGCTGGAGCTCATCCGGACTGCATTCGTCCGCGATGAAGATCGTTCGCGCGCAATTTCCGGAAACGCACTGACCGGGAAACGGGGATCAAAATAACGGTAACACCGCGATTGCTCAGCTGTAGACCAGCAACCGCTGGCTGAGCGGGGTGATCTGGTTGTGACTGTGAATTTTTGAAATCGTGCGCGGACTCAGCGGCTGACCTTCCGCGATCAAGAGCAGTCCGTGCGGGCTGTAGATTCCGCTGGCCAGCACCATGCCGGTTTCGAGTTCGTGGAGCATGATCTCCCGCACCTGACGCGGCAGCTGCACGAGATTGGTCACCTTGAGAAAAAGTCTGACGGCTTCCGGATCAAACGCCTGGCCCGACTCCGCGAGAATCGCCTCGATCGCCGCGGCCTTCGGCAGCCCGGATTCCACGAAAGCGACGGCGACTGCCAGGCAGCGTGCGGTCCAGGGGATCGCGTCGCGGCTGAGCCCGTCGGGATAGCCCGCCCCGTCGTAGCGCTCATGATGGGAGCGCGTGCTTTCGCCAACGCCGGGCGCGTCGTCCACCAGGGTGGCGAGGGTCTGGCTGTAAATCGGGTGATGATGCATCATCAGCTGTTCGCGCTCCGTGAGCGAATCGCTCTTCGTCCGGAACGCGCGCAGCATTTCGCGGGGAACGCCGATCAGTCCGAGGTCGCACAACCAGGCCGACGCGCGCAGGGCATGGCGTTCCTCCTCCGTGAAGTTGTCGGTCGCCGCCATTTGGGTCGCGAATTCGACGAGGGTCTTGGCCTGGTTGCCCAGAATCGGATCGTACGTGGTGAGAATTCGCCGGCACAGTTCGAGCGAGTGTTCGTAGTTGGTGGCGAGCTGGCGGTTCGCGGTGTCGAGCCGCTGGTGCTGGCGCTCGAGATCCACGACCCGTTCCGCCAGTTCGGCATTTGCGGTGAAAAGCCGGGTGTTGAGATCCCGTGTCTCCGCGTGCAACGCCTCGTTTTGCGTGACGAGTTCGTGACGCTGCACCGCGTTGCGCACGGTCGCGATGAGTTCCTCGCGCAGCCAGGGCTTGGCCACGAACCGGAAAATTTCCCCCTTGTTGATCGCGTCGACGATGGTCGGCAGCGCAAGGACGGCGGTGATGAGGATGCGCGACGCGTTGGGCCGCAGGCGGCGGCTCTCGATCAGGAAATCGAGTCCCATCATCTCCGGCATCTTTTGATCGGAGATGATGACGGCGAAGTCGCGCTCGGCGATGATCGCGAGGGCTTTGACGGGGCTGTTGCAGGCGACGACGTGGAAACGCTCGCGCTCCAGCGTGTCCTTGAGTGCGGAGAGCACAATGGGCTCGTCATCCACGATCAGAATCGTGGGGGTGGAATTGGAAGGGGGAGGGGAGTCGGGCATGGCGCGGCCGGTTTAAGAGAGAGCTCGGGAGGGCCCGGCGCCGCCAATAAATTCACGATCCATCATAGAAGGTCTGCCCTATATCGGACGTTTGTGCCGGCGATGAAGGGCAACACCGCGCGCCGATCATTTTCGCCGGCGGCAAAAATTTCCGTTCGCGCCGGCGACTCGCTCCGGCCGTTCGCTCGCGCCGTTCCTAAATATCTAATCAAGATGGAAAGCAGTCGGTTACGAAGCGGTGGAGCGTGCTGGCACCGACATTGCTAAGTGGTGCGCCGTGATCGAACCGATTTTCCAATCCAGCAATTACCAGCTCGCGCGGAAGCTCCTTGATGCCGCGGTTCTGCGGCAGGAAGCGGTGGCGGCCAATGTCGCGAATGCGGAAACCCCCGGTTACCGGCGCATCGATGTCGCGCCTGATTTCGCCCAGCAGCTTAAAACGGCCGTGAGCACGGGAAATGTGAATACGCCCGGACTGACGCCGCACCTCGCGGTCGATGCGAACGCACGCAGCATGCGGCCGGACGGCAACACCGTGGAGATTGAAAAGGAATTGCTCACGATGAACCGCAACTCCGTGGAGTACGATTATCTGAGTGAAATCGTCTCCGGTAATTTGAAGCAGCTCCGGATGGCCATCACGGGCCGCAGCGGCTGAGTGCGATAAACTTTCATCCCATGAACCTACTCTCAGGAATCGACGTCACGGCCGGCGCCCTCAATGCCCAGAAAACCCGGCTCGACCTCGTCGCGCAGAATATCGCCAACGCCCAGACGACGCGCACGCCCAGTGGCGGCGCCTATCAGCGCCAGGTCGTTTCCTTCGAAAGCGAACTCGTGCGCCGCCAGGGCGGGGCCGGGACCGCGGCGCTGCAGGGCGTGAAAATCTCCTCGATCACCTCCGACCGCACGCCGGGGCAGCAGGTTTATAACCCGCAGCATCCCGACGCGGGTCCCGACGGCCTCGTCATGATGCCGAACGTCAATCTCTCCTACGAAATGGTCGACCTCATCACCGCCTCGCGCGCTTACGAGGCCAACCTGGCCGTCGCGAAGAACGCCCGGCAGATGGCGATGAAGGCTTTGGAAATCGGCAAATAACGCCGCTGAACCATGAACTCCATCGGCGCCATCAATCCCATGATTTCGTCACCCCTGACGCGGGTCGACGCACCGTTGCCGAAAATCGGTTTCGCGCCCGCGGGCGCGCCCGGTGCCGCACCGACGGATGGATTCACCCAGATGCTCGACGGCCTGGTGGCGACGGTCGATGCGAAGCAGCAGGCTTCGCAGGACATGACGCGCAAGGTGCTGCTCGGCGAATCCGACCAGCTCCACCAAAGCGTGATCGCGATGCAGGAAGCGTCGGTGGCTTTTTCCCTGATGGTCGAAGTCCGCAACAAGCTCGTGGAATCCTATCAGGAACTCATGCGCATGCAGGTGTGAGATTTTAAATTTAACCCCGTTCGATGAAAAATTTTGTCCAATCCCTTCTTTCGCTCTGGAAACAGCTCGGCCTGAACCAGCGCGTCTCGCTCATTGTCGCGAGCGTGGCCGTGGCGGGCGGCTTGATCGCCGTCATGGTGTGGTCCAAGCGGCCCGACTACCAGCTGCTCTATGCGCGCCTTGGGGAAAAAGACGCGGGCGCCGTGATCAGCTATATTCAGTCGCAGAACATCCCGCACCAGATCACCGCCGGCGGCTCCGCCGTGCAGGTGCCGAGCAACATGGTCTACAAGCTCCGCATGGATCTCGCGACGAAGGGAATTCCGAGTGGCGACGGCGTGGGCTTCGAAATTTTCGACAAGGGGCAGTTCGGTCTCTCCGACTTCGTCCAGCGCACCAATTACCTGCGCGCGCTGCAGGGCGAACTCGCCCGGACGATTTCCCAGCTGCAGGGAGTTCGCTCCGCCCGCGTCATGATCGTGCAGCCGGAAAACCGCCTGCTGCTCACGGAGCAGGGCGTGAAAGCCACGGCGTCGGTCTTCGTCGATATCGGCGGAGGACGCCTTGACGCCGAACAGGTGAATTCAATCCGCAACCTCGTGGCCAACGCGGTGCAGGGTTTGTCGACCGACCAGGTGGCCGTCGTCGACAATCGCGGCCGCGTCCTCTCCGAGGAATTGAAGCAGGATCCGACCCTCGGAACGGCTTCCTCGCAGATGCGTTACCGCCAGCAGGTCGAAGACTATCTCGCGAAGAAGGTGGAAAGCATGCTCTCGGCCGTGATCGGGCCCGGCAACGCGGTGGTCCGCGTTTCGGCGGAAATCGAAACGGAAGCGACGACGCAGCTGCTGGAAAAATTTGATCCGGAGGGCCAGGTGGTCCGTTCACAGACCGAAACGGTGGACACCAACAACACCGCTGAAACGCGCGGCAACGGCGGCGTCGCCGGAGTGAGCGCGAACGTGCCGGAGAAAGCGCAGGGCGCCGCCGATGGCCCGCGTCCGCTTTCGACCTCGGAACAGAATCGCAAGAACCGCACGACGTCGTACGAGATCAACCGTACCACCACGAACATCACCCGCAGTCCCGGCACGGTGAAGAATGTCACGGCGGCCGTCTTCATCGCTCCCCGCCTCGTCATGCCTGCGGCCCCTGCCGCGGGTGCCGATCCGAAAGCCGCGGCGCCCGCACCGCAGGTGCAGAAGCGGACCGACGAGGAACTCACCGCGCTTCGCCAGATTGTGGTCAACGCCCTCGGTCTTAAAACGCTGCCGGGTCAATCGCCGGAGTCGTTGGTTTCGCTCCAAGAGGTTTCTTTCCAGGCGGCTGATCCGGTTTTGTCCCAGGGCGCGGCCGTTTCCGGCGAAACCCGCATCCAGAGCTGGTTCGAAGTTCTCCGGCCGTGGGCCGCGATCGTCGGCGCCGGCGCCATTCTGCTGATTTTCCTGCGCATGCTTTCAAAGGTGAAACCTGAAGCGGTCCCCGTGGAAGTGCTGTCGCTGAAGCCCGCGACCGGCCCGAATTCAATGTCGAATTCGCAGACCGTCACCCCGGAGATGCTCAACGAGCTCATCCGTCAGAAACCCGCCAACATTGGCGTCGCGTTGCGCAACTGGGTCGCCGAGCCGACAACCAAAAACTGACCGCCATGGCTGATTCCGAATACTCCAAGCTTTCCCGGCAGCAGCGGCTCGCCGTGTTCATGATCGTCATCGGCCCGGAAGCCGCGGCGGAAATCCTCAAGCAGTTCGACGATAGCACCACGGAATTTCTCTGCCGCGAGATGACCGCGCTCTCGATCATCCCGGCTGCCATGCAACAGCAGGCGATCGAGGAGTTTTCCCAGGTGGTCGCGCAGAGCGTCAGTTCCGCCATGGGCGGAGTCGGTTTCGCGCGTCGCACGCTCGAACTCGCGAAGGGCGATTTCAAGGCCTCGGCGATGATCGGGCGCGTCGGTCCGGTCGGCACCTCCGTCGATGTGGTCAAGGATATCTCCGAAATGGAGGGCCAGCAGATCTTCAATCTCGTGAAGAACGAGCAGCCGCAAACGATCTCGTTTGTTCTCTCGTATCTCGAGCCGTCGAAGTCCGCCCAGGTGTTTGGGATGCTGGACGCCGGCATCCGCGACGAAGTCATCGAGCGCCTCGGCATGATCGAATCGACGTCGCTGGAGCTCGTCGGAAAAATTTCGCGCAGTCTCGGCCGGCATTTCGACCGCAAGGTCCGCCCCAATCTCCACCGGAGCGGCGGCGTGCGCGTCGTGTCCGACGTCCTGAATTTTCTGGATAAGGAAACGAGCAAGACCCTGCTCGCGCGCCTGGAGGAGCGGAACGCCACCCTCGGGGCTGCGATTCGCAAGAAGCTGTTCGGATTCGAGGACCTCAATCGTCTGCAACCGGCGGACCTGCAGCGCGTGCTGCGCGAAGTCGATTCGGCGACGCTCGCGGTTTCGATGAAATCGGCCAGCGAAGGTCTCCGCGCCAAAATCTACGCCGCCATGTCGAAGCGGGCCGCCGAGGGCTTGCGCGAGGAAATCGAGTTGCTCGGTCCCGTTAAGCTCCGCGACGTCGAAAAGGCGCAGGACAGCATCATCCAGGCGGTCCGCCGCCTCGAGGAAGAGGGTCAGATCACACTCGAGTCGGAAGCGGAGCAGGGCGTGGTCGTCTAACATGCCTTTCACGAAACTCATCGCGTTCGACCGCCCGCTTTCCGGCGCAGCCATTGTCGCCCGCGCGGGACAGATCAGCCGCGAGAGCGAGATGGCCGCTCACGAGCAGGAAGCCTATCGGCGCGGCGTCGACGCCGCGCGTGCTCTGGCGGATCAACAGATGGTCGAGGCTCGCGCGGACATCGAGCAGCTGAGCGACGGAATTTTGCAGAAACTCTCCCGGATGGAACCCCAGTTGTTTTCCCAGCTGCGCGAAGCCCTGCCCGGGCTCGCGGTGGAAATTGCGCGCCGCCTGCTTGCCGGTTACGAGCCGACGCCCGAGATCGTTTCGAAGGTGTGCGAAGAGGCGCTGGGCGAACTTTTCCCCGAGCGCGAAAATCTCGAACTGGCCATCTCCGCGCACGACGCGGCCCTGCTGGAGAAGATCACCCCGGAATGGAAGGATCGCTATCCCGGGTTGCGGATCCGGGCTGAAGCCACGTTTGGCCCCGGCGACTGCCAGGTGCGCAGCCGCTTCGGTGTCACCGATGCGCGCCTGCAGACCAAGTTGACCGCGCTCGAGCACAGTCTTTCACACTCATGACTTCCTCTGTTGCCCCCCTGATTGATGTTCTGCGTTCGCAGGTGCGGCATATGCCCCCGGTGCAGCGCGTCGGCACCGTCACGGGTGTGGCGGGACTCGTCATCGAATCCGACGGCCCCAATGTCGGTCTCGGCGATCTCTGCGTCATTCGCTCGTCCCGCGCGGACTTCAGCGTGCGCGCGGAAGTCGTCGGATTCCGCGAACATCGCGTGCTGCTCATGCCGCTCGGTGAAATGACCGGCCTGCACGTGGGCTGTGAAGTCGCGGCGAGCGATCGTCCGCCGCTGCCGCGCACCGGTCCGGAAATGCTCGGCCGCGTCCTCGACGCCTTGGGCCGGCCGTTTGACGGCCTCGGCCTGCTGCCGGTCGAACGCGGTTCACCGCAATCCGGCCAGCCGCCCCATCCGCTGCGCCGGCAGCGCATTCGCCACCCTTTTGTGACCGGTGTTCGCGCGATCGATTCCTTCGTTCCGATGGGACGCGGCCAGCGCATCGGTCTTTTCGCCGGTTCCGGCGTGGGCAAATCGACGCTCATGGGAATGGTGGCCCGGGGTTCCGAAGCGGACGTCGTGGTTGTTGCGCTCGTGGGTGAACGCGGTCGGGAAGTGCGCGAATTCATCGAGAAGGACCTTGGTCCCGAGGGGATGAAACGCGCCATCGTGGTGGTCGCCACTTCCGATACCCCGGCTCCGCTGCGCCTGCGCGCGGCGTTCACGGCCACGGCGATTGCCGAGGCGTGGCGCGATGCCGGCAAGAACGTGCTTTTCATGATGGATTCGGTCACGCGTTTCGCGATGGCGCAGCGCGAGATCGGCCTCGCGATCGGCGAACCGCCGGCGACGCGCGGTTATACGCCCTCGGTTTTTGCGATGCTGCCACGCCTGCTCGAACGCGCGGGCGCCGGAGAACAGGGTGCGATCACGGCGCTGTACACCGTGCTTGTCGAGGGCGACGACATGAACGAGCCCGTGGCCGATGCGGTGCGCGGCATTCTCGACGGTCACATCGTGCTTTCGCGCTCGCTCGCCCATTTCAACCACTATCCCGCGATCGATGTGCTGGAGAGCGTGAGCCGTCTCACCCGCGATGTCTGCTCGCCCGATGAAGTCGCGTTGGCCGGCCGCGCCCGCGAACACCTGGCGCTCTACCGCAAGAACGAGGATCTCGTGTCGATCGGCGCGTATCAGAAAGGCGCGAACGCCCCCCTCGACCAGTCGATCGCGCTGCACGAACCGCTCCGGGGTTTCCTGAAGCAGGCGGTGCAGGAACGGGCCGCCCGGGCCGATACCTTCAAGAAACTGAAACAGATCCTCGCATGAAACGTTTTCGCTTTCCCCTCCGACCGGTTTCCCGCCTGCGCGCGCACTATGAATTGCGCGCCCGCGAGGCCTTTGCGGCCGCCGTGGGTGTTTGCGCCGAATCGGAAAAGAAACTCGTGCGCGCCAGTGCACGCGTCGTGGCGTTGGAAGCCGCGGTACTGGCCGGACGGCAGACGCTTTTCTCGGCTGCCGGTGAAGCGCAGAATCTCGGGGCCTACCGGGAGGAATTGAGCGTGGAAGCGGTGGCGGCGAAGGAGAAACTGGCGGCGCAGGCGGCGCTGGACCAGAAACGCCGGGAATACATCGATGCCCATCGCCGGGCCGAGGTGATGCGCCGCCTCGAGGAGAAAGCCAGGGCCGAGCACCAGCTCGAACTCAACCGCGAGGAGCAGGCGGAGTTCGACGACATCGCCGGTCAGCGCGCGGCGCGCAAAACCATCTCCAAGTCATGACGGCAAAATTGAAAAGCCCCCTCGTGTTTCCCGTGCTCGGCCTGCTGATCAGCGTCTCGCTCGGCGTGGCGCTTTGCTGGCGCGCCGCCGTTCCGGTGATTCGCCAGGCCCTGGTGAAACATGACAAGCCGGTCGACCACGAGCGGAAATCGAAAGGCTGGGACTTCTGGACGATCGAGATCGAAAACCTTTCCACCGAACTGAAGGAGGAGCGCGCCCATTTGCGGCAGGAGAAGGAGCTGCTCGAGCAGCGCGAGGCGCGGGTGGCGCTGGAGGAGAAGGAACTCGCCAAGGTTCGCGCCAGCATCGAGCGGATGCGGCGGGAAATCGCGGAGAAGGTCGTCGAGATTTCCGCCGACGAGGCGAAAAACCTGCGGACGCTTGCGCAGACCTACACGAACCTTTCGCCCAAGGCCGTCGTGGCGATCATTCGCGAAATGGACGATGTGACCTCCGTGAAAATCCTTTCGCTGATGAAGCCCGATGCCGTCGGGCCTGTCTTTGAGGAAATGAGCAAGACGACCGGCGCCGACGGTTCGCTCGCGCGGCGTGCCGCGATCCTCTCGGAGAAACTGCGGCTGGTGAAAGCGGCCAAATCGCCGAGCTGAATTTTATCGACCAACCCCCGCGCCAAGGACGGCGCGCCGAGCTGCCATGGAAGGCGTCATCGTATGAACCTATCCACGCACTCAATTTCGTCCCACTCCTCCCGCTACCCGGCCAAATCGGCCAAGGGTGCGGTTGATTCCCCGGCGGCCGCCGAACCGACCGCGGAATTCGACGCGTTGTTTGCCGATATGGCCCAGCGCGGCGACGTCGAGGGAGCTCGCAGCAAGGTGACGCGCAGCGAGACCCGTGCGAATTCCCGCGGGGCGGAGTCGCCTTCCTCCCGGGCGCATGCGCGGACTGAGGAAGAGGAAAAGGCATCGAAACACACCCCGAACGAGAATTTGGTTTCGCCGCTCGCGATTCTGCCGCCCGCTCCACCGGCCGATGACGCCGGTCTGGAAACTGTCGAGGTTCTGACCGACCCGGCCGTGGCGAGTTTGACCGAAGAGCCGGATGAATTGCTGGAGAATGAAGCTGAAGCCGGCGGCGAAGACATCGCTTCTGCGCCGTTCGAGTCCGGCGAGGTCGAGGATTTCGCGGCAACACCGCCGCCGCTGCCAAAAGAAAGCGTCCCGGCGCCGGATGCAGTTGCTAAAGAAATTCCCAAGGCGGATGCCCAAAAACTGACCGCCATGAGTCTGGCGCGTGAGGTAAGTTCGGAAGAGAAGGCGGCAGAAAAAACGAAAAAGGTGGCTATCGCGGAGGCGCCGAAACGCGGCTCCGCAAAATCGCCGGGCGACACTCGGCAGAAAGCTGCGGCAGATTTTGCCGAATTGGAGAACGATGTTCCGCTTGCGGAGGGCGCCTCTGAAATGCCAGCTCCAAAAAACTTTCTATCCGATAAGGTAAAGGGGGTTACGGAGCGTGATGAATCCCTTGGCATCAACGTTGCTAAAGTCGCAGCTCACATGAATCAGGTCGCATCACCTCATGAACTCGCGGGTCTGCTTTCGAAGCAGGGCGCGGTGCATGACGTGGCCGGGTTCTCCGGTTTCGCAACGCAAAATCCCCCGGCGGCACAGGCGCCGGCGCTGAGTGGACTGCATCAGGCGGTGAACGCGGCGATGGAAGCGGGCGAGCGGATGAAGAGCGACGGGCAGCGCGCGGTAGACCTGCAATTTTCCTTTGGCAGCGATGATCTGTCGGTTCGCGTCGAGCTGCATGAGGGCAGGGTGCGCGCCACTTTCCGCACCGACTCCGCCGAAATCCGCGGCGCGCTCGCGCAGGAGTGGCAGGTTCTCAATGCGGCCGGCGCCGATCGCGCGAAACGTTTTGCCGATCCGGTCTTCGCTGCGAATTCCTCCACCCCGTCGGCGGGCGACCACCAGGAAAAGCGCGGCGGACGCGATCAGGATCTGCACGCTTCAGCGGAGCGTTTTGAAATTTCAAATTCACGGGGCGTCTCCGCTCCAGCCTCGGCGCGGCCGGTTGCGTCCGTCCCGTCACCTCAAACCGCGGTCCCGCTGACCGCACTCCGTCTGCACACGTTCGCGTGAACCTCTAATCCCATGGCAATTGCTCCCATCACCTCTGGTTCCAACCCGCTGCTGTCCGCCGCCACGCAGAATCCCCGCGTGCCGAAACAGGTGCTCGGTCAGGAAGATTTTCTCAAGCTGCTCTCGGTCCAGTTTCAAAGCCAGGACCCGATGAAGCCGATGGAGGACAATGCCTTCATCGCCCAGATGGCGCAGTTCTCCTCGCTCGAGCAGGCACAGACGCTCACCGCGCAGATGACGCAGATGCGCACGAATCAGGATCTCGTCACGGCCAACAGCTACCTCGGCCGCGAGGTCACGGTTGATGCGGGCAAGGGAGCGTTCGTCAAAGGCAACGTCGAAGGCATCGAAATCGCCGGCGGCGTGCCGCGCCTCACGATCGGCGGCATCACCTATCCCCTTTCATCCGTGCTCTACGTCGCCCCTGGCGCCGCGGTTTCCACCCCTGTGCCGGCTCCCGCCACCGCAGGTTAATCTTCAACTCAACCCTCTACTACTATGTCACTCATCGGCACCATGGGCAGCGGCATCAGCGCCCTCAAATCGTTCGTCAAAGGACTCGAGGTCATCGGCAACAACATCGCGAACGTCAACACGACGGGCTACAAGGGCTCGTCCGCGAAATATTCCGACAGCTTCAGCAACATGCTGCAGCGCTCGGCTCCCACGCCTCCCGGCGGAGCGGGCTCGAACACGCCCTCGGTCCAGGTCGGCACGGGCGTGACGCTCGCCGGCATCAGCACCAATTTCTCCCAGGGCTCGCTCTCCAGCACCGGCAAGGAAACCGACCTGGGTGTTTCCGGTCCGGGATTTTTCCGCGTGCGCGACGTGCAGAACGACCGTGAGTTCGTGACGCGTTCCGGCGATTTCCGCGTCGACGACCAGGGCTATCTGGTCACGCAGCAGGGTTTCCGCGTGCAGGGTTTGTCGGACGGCAGCATCGCGTATGCGGCCACCGACGTCGGCGGCGTGCTCACCTACACCGCGACGAGTGCGAATGCGGCGACGGTGGGTGACATCCAGCTGGATGTGACGCTCGCCATCGGAGCCGGCCTGACCAACAGCACCGGCGGTGCATTTACGGACGCCGAAGTGGCAACCGGAGCACCGACGTTGCGCTCGTTCTCGATCGACCAGTACGGCAACGCCGTCGCCTTCATGTCGGACGGCAGCTCTTTCACGAAAGCCCAGGTCCTCCTCCAGGATTTTCGCGATCCCTCCGGTCTCACGAAGGAAGGCAACAATCTGTATTCGGGCTTTCAGGCCGCCGGCCCGATCGGCGGAACGACGCTGACCGCGGCGAACAATGGACCCGGCGCCAACGGTCTCGGCCGCATTCAATCCGGCACGCTCGAGCTCTCGAACGTCGATCTGACGGAGCAATTCGCGGACCTGATCACCACGCAGCGCAGTTTCCAGGCGGGTTCACGCCTGATCACCGTGTCCGACACGATCCTCGAGGACATCGTTAATCTGAAACGCTAATTTTTTATCATGGCCGCCGCAAAAACCGAAACTCCCGCTGCTCCCGCCAAGGCCGATCCGGCCGCAAAAGGCGAGACGGCCCCGCCCGTCGCGCCGGCGGCTCCCGCCGCGCGCGGGGGAATTGCCGCGTGGCTGCCGGCGATTGCCGTCGTGCTGCTCGCGCCCGCGGTCACGTGGGCCACGGTGGAATTCGTCCTGATCCCCCGCCTGCAGAAACAACTTTCCACACCCGTGGCGGAAGCGGCGCCGGAAAGCGGCGGCGGACACGGCGGTGGTCACGGCAAAGAGGGCAAGGAGGGCAAAGACAGCGGGACCCCCAACTACGAGTTTCAAAACATCGTGGTGAATCTCAACGGCACCATGGGCACCCGCTACCTCAAGACCAGCTTCATGGTCACGGGCGAAGCCGGCATCAAGGCGGCGTTCGAGGGCAACAAGCCGCGCCTGACCGATGTGACGCTGAACGTGCTTTCATCGCTGACGCTGGCCGACTTGGAAGAGCCCGGCGCCAAAAACGTGATTCGGGAAAAACTGGTTGGCGCGTACAATCAGGCGCTCGGGCGCAAGGTGGCCGAGCAGGTTTATTTTTCCGACTTCGTCATCCAGTAAAAAGACGATGGCTGAGAACCCGCAAAACGCCGCGCCGACGCTCCTCGATCAGTCGGAGATCGACAAGCTGCTGGAGCAGACGAGCGAAGCCACGGCTGCAAAACCGTTGATCTTGCGGGCGGGTGGTGAGCGGCGGGCCTTGGGCGCGGGCGTCAAGGTCGAGCCTTACGATTTTAGAAATCCGGTTTTCCTGACGGAAGGTGAGCTGCGCCGCGTTCGTTTGTTGTACGAGGACTTCGTCCGTTATCTCGGGGCGCGTCTCTCGCTCTATCTCCGGATGGAATTCGGCCTCGAGATCGCCAAGCTGACCACGGTCACGTATTCGAAATTTACGGAGTCCCTGCCGCATCCGACGCATATCAGCCTGTTCAAGATCGAACCGCTGGCGGGCGTCGGGGTGTTGGACGTCAATCCGCGCCTGGCGTTGTCGATTGTGGATCGTCTGCTGGGTGGCCGGGGAACGGCCGTCAACGGCGACCGGTTGCTGAGCGAGATCGATGTCGCCTCGATGGAGGACGTGGTGGTGATTCTCCTCGAGGAGTGGTGCGCGATCTGGAAGACCGAGCAGGAGCTGCATCCCATCATTGTCGGCCACGAGAACAACGGACGTTTTCTGCAGACGTCCTCGAAGGATGCGATTCTCCTGGTGATGACGCTGGAGGCAAAGTTCGGCGACTGCACCGAGCAGATCCAGATGGGAGTGCCTTACTACACCATCGAGCCGATGGTGAAAAAAATGCACGCCCGCCGCCACAAGGAGGCGACGGTTTCCCGGGTGGAAAAGAAGTCGGTCTGGCAGGGATCCTACGACCGCATCACGATTCCGGTCCGGGCCGAGTGGCAGAATCTCGAGCTCAGCCTGCGGGAAATCACCCACCTGCGGGTCGGCGATGTGATCGAAATGCCGCCGGCGATTTTCAGCGACACCCGCGTGTTGCTGAACGGCACCCCGAAATTTATCGGCACGGTGGGCCTCGATACCGACCGCGTTGCCGTTCAACTCACCCGCAAACTACCCAACGAGGACATTCCTCACGCCAAACCAGATGGAAGAAAAAACTCTTGATATCGTCCTCGACGTAAAAGTGAAAGTCGCCGTGCAGCTCGGCGCCGTGCAGCTTCCCATGCGCGACGTGCTGGAGCTTGCCCCCGGCTCGATCCTGCAGCTGCTTCAGCATGCCAGCGATCCGGTCGGGCTGTTTGTGAACGACAAGCTCATCGCCTACGGGGAAGTCGTCATCATCCAGGACAACTTCGGCATCAAGATCACCGAGCTCGTCGGCAGTGCGAAGGCATGAGCCGCGTTCGCCGCAGTTTCCTTCTCATCCTCGCCGGTTTCGGCTGGATGCTGGCCAGCGCGAAAGCGGCCGACGAAAACCAGGTGATCTTCCCCCGGGGCTCCGGCGGAGCCACCGCTCCGGCTGTTCCGTCGACCGGTGGGATCGGATTCGTCACCGTCGCCGCCATCATCGTGCTCGCGGGTGCGGGCGGATGGATGCTGTGGAAGGGCAAAAAAGTTAATCTCGGAGGTCGCGAAACGACCCGCCTGGCCATCGAGGAATCGCGGTCGCTCGGCAACCGCCAGTACCTGGTCGTCGCCTCCTACGAGGGGAAAAAGTTTTTGCTGGGTGTTTGCCCGGGTCGCATCGACCTGCTTTCCCCGCTGGCTGCCTCCGACCGGAAGGACATTTCCGAATGAGGATTTGGTCCGGCCTGCTCCTCTGGGTGTTGGTCACCGTGGTGTTTCCATTTGGTGCCGTCGACGCGCGCGCGCAGACGCCGCCCGCCAATCCGGTTCCAGCTCCCGCGCCCGCGACGGCGGGGGCAACTCCCGCCAAGTCCGCCGATCCTTTCCGCCTGAACATCGGGCTGGAAGGCACGAACCAGCCGGGGCAGGTGAGTGTGGCGATCCAGATCGTCATCGTGATGACGCTGCTGTCCGTCGCGCCCGCAATCATTCTCATGATGACGAGCTTCACGCGCATCGTGATTGTTCTCGGATTTGTGCGCACCGCGCTGGGCACGCCGAGCGCACCCTCGAATCAAATTGTCGTCGGCCTCTCGCTCTTCCTCACGTTTTTCCTGATGGGGCCGGTTTTCGACCGGGTGCAAAAGGACGCGGTCACTCCGTATCTCGAGGGCAAGATCACTTCGATTCAGGCGATCGACGCGGCGACCGTGCCGTTGAAGACGTTCATGCTGAAACAAACGCGCACGCGGGACCTCGAGTATTTTCTGCAGCTGGGCGGGTTTGGCCCGACGGCCGTGAAAGATCTGCCGATGCGCGTGGTGGTCCCCGCGTTCGTCATCAGCGAACTCCAGACGGCGTTCCAGATGGGATTCCTGCTTTTCCTGCCGTTCCTCGTCATCGATTTCCTGGTGTCGTCCGTTTTGATGTCACTCGGGATGATGATGATGCCGCCCACCGTTGTGGCTCTCCCGTTGAAGCTGCTCCTCTTCGTCCTGGTCGATGGCTGGCACCTCGTCGTCAAGTCCCTCGTCCAAAGTTTCGCCTAGCTCCATGAATCCCGACCTCGCCATCGATTTCTTCAAGACGACCATCACGTTTGCGATCTACATCGTCGCTCCGTTTCTGCTGATCTCCCTCGTGGTGGGATTGCTCGCGAGCCTGCTGCAGTCGGTGACGAGCATGCAGGAGCAGACGCTCACCTTTGTCCCGAAGCTGCTCGCGCTCTCCGCCCTCGCCCTGTTGCTCGCGCCGTGGCTGTTGCGGGCGCTCTCCGAGTTTACCATCACGACAATCTCCCGGATGGGAACGATGGCGCACTAAGCTCGCCGACGACGGCGCATCTCCCGGTCATGAGTCTGGAATATTTGCTGACCTGGATGATTGTTTTTCTCCGCTCGATCGGAGTCATCCTCTTGTTTCCGGCGCTGACGGGCCGGCCGCTGCCGATCATGGCGCGCCTTGGAATCTGCGTTTGCCTGGCCACGCTGCTGGCCGGGGTGGTGCCGTTGGCGACCGTGCCGGCGGGGCACTGGGAACTCATTGTGGCTGCGGCCGGGGAAGTTGCCCTAGGACTCGCCTTGGGATTCGTGGCGCGAATGGCGTTTGCGGCCGTCGAGATGGGGGGACGGATCATTTCGTCGGAGATCGGGCTGAGCGCGACGCCCGGACTGGGTGCGCCCGATCCGGCCACCGAGCCGGTCGCGGCGATGTTAACCGCACTCGCGGTCGTGCTGTTTTTTCTGTTTGGCGCCCACCAGATCGTGTTGGGCGCTTTCGCGCGAAGTTTCACGATCAGCGTCGCAGGTCGGGCGGCGTTTGATCCGTCGACCGTGGATTCCCTGATTCGCGCGACCTCGCACATGCTGGAGCTGGGTCTGCGGATTGCGGCCCCTTTCATCGCGATGAATTTTTTGGTCAATCTCGCCTTCTCCGTGCTGGGGCGGGCGGTGCCGAAGATGAATGTCTTTGTCGTCAGCTATTCGGCGCGCGCACTCGCGGGCCTCGCGTTGCTGAGCGTCGCCGGAACCTTGATCGCCCGGTATCTCTTCGTGGAGTTCGGCGACATCGCGATGCAGATGCTTCAAATCCTGCCGCGGCGCTGAACCGTGCCTGTGCCGGCGTGTTCGCCGGGAGAGGATTTCGGCAAAAATTGCCGCTCTGAAATCCCGAACCACGCGTCCGTTTGGATTAGCTGGTCGGAGCCCGGAGATAAAAGTTTAAGTCGTTGCTGCGAGCGTGTTAGAAACGCCAAAAAATCCGTTGGCATCTACGTTGCTAACTTTCCGCGAACATGGCGGACGTAGACCAAGACCAAAAGACCGAACAAGCGACGGAGAAGCATATCTCCGAAGCCTTCGAACAAGGTCAGTTCGCGAAGTCCGCCGAGCTGACGCTCTTGTTTCCGATCGCTGCTTTGCTGGGCGTGCTGGCGCTGACTCTGAAGTCTTCCGCTCGCGATGTGGCCGAGTACGCGACCTTGATGTTCACGCGGTTTGCGCGCACGACGCTCTCGGTCGAGATGGTCACCACGCAACTCGGCGATTTGCTGTTGGTGTGCGCACGCGTGTTGCTGCCCATTTTCGCCGCGGTCGTCGGCGCGATCGTGCTGGCCGGCGGGCTGCAAAGCGGATTCCGCCTCAGCTCGAAGGCCGCGACGTTCAAACTCGACAATCTCAATATCGCGAACGGGTTTGGCCGCATTTTTTCCAAGTCGGTGTTGGTCCGGGCCGGCATCGATGTGCTGAAACTCGTCGCCATCGGCGGGACGCTTTTCATCGGGGCGAAGGAATTGATGTTTGATCCGTTGTTCAGCGCGCCGGTGGAGGCCGCCTATCTCGGTCAGTTCATCAATCACGCGACCGTTCTCTTCCTGAGCCGGCTGATCCTGGCGCTCAGCATCGTCGCCGCGATCAGCTACGGATACGAAAAATTCAAGACCTCGCGCGAGCTGATGATGACGCGCACCCAGGTGAAGGATGAGCGTCGCAATGCCGATGGCGACGGCCAGGTGAAGGCCGCGATGCGCCGGATGGCGCGGCGCCTGGTGCAGAAACAGATGCTTTCGGCGGTCGCGACGGCGGACGTGATTGTCACCAATCCGACCCACTATGCCGTCGCCCTCAAATATGAGCGCGGCAAGGACAAGGCCCCGATGGTTCTCGCGAAGGGCGAGAACCGCCTCGCGCAGCGCATCAAGGCGATTGCGGCGCAGCACGGGGTTCCCACGGTGGAAAACAAACCCGTGGCGCGCCTGCTCTATGCGGTCGGCAAAGTGGGGGAGACGATCCCCGGCGAACTCTACCAGGCGGTCGCGGAGATTCTCGCGGTCGTCTACCGCACGCACCGTTATTATTTCCATCGCTTGAAGACACGCCGGATGGAGGCGGTGGCTGCCTGAGATGAGCGCCAAAAATTCCAGTTCGATCACGCTGCTGCTGAAACGCGCGGATTTGATTTTCACCGGGGCGCTGTTCCTGACGGTGATGCTGCTGATCATGCCGATCCCGACGTTCCTGCTGGACACGTTGCTGGCATTGAACATCGGGCTTTCGCTGCTGGTCCTGCTGGCGATCGTTTACGTGAAGGATCCGCCGGAGTTTTCCGGATTTCCGACCCTGCTGCTCGCGCTGACTCTTTTCCGGCTCGCGCTCAACATCAGCACCACCCGCCAGGTCCTCGTGAACGGTTACGGCGGCGAGGTCATCGAGGCGTTCGGTCACTTCGTGATTCAGGGCAACTACATCGTGGGTGCCGTGGTGTTTCTCATCCTGGTCGTGATCAACTTTGTCGTCATCACGAAGGGCGCGGGCCGCATCGCGGAAGTGAGTGCGCGTTTCACCCTCGACGCCCTGCCCGGTAAACAGATGGCGATCGATGCCGAACTCAACGCGGGCATCATCGACGAAGGTCAGGCGACCGCCCGTCGCGTGAAGGTGCAGAAGGAAGCCGACTTCTACGGTGCGATGGACGGTGCGTCCAAGTTCGTCCGCGGCGATGCGGTCGCGGGCATCATCATCACTCTCGTCAATGTCATCGGCGGTTTTGCCATCGGCGTCTTCCAGATGGACATGTCGCTCGCCGAGGCGCTGCAGAAATTCACGCTGCTTTCGATCGGTGACGGCCTGGTTTCGCAGATTCCCGCCCTGATCCTTTCCGTCGGCGCCGGCATTCTCGTCACGCGGGCGGCGGAAAACACCAATCTCGGCACGCAACTCGCCACCCAGCTCTTCCGGTATCCCCGCGCGCTCACCATCGCGGGCGGGATGCTCGCGTTGTTTGGCCTGATGCCGGGAATGCCCGCGCTGCCTTTTCTCATCCTCGGCGGGATCGCCGGTTCGATCGGCCGGATTCTCAAAAAACAGGAGGAGGAGACGGGACACGCCCTGGGGGCCGAAGCCGCCGCGGCGGTCGCGCGGCAAAATCCCGCAAAAGGTGCGGGCAAACCCGGCGATCCGGTTCCCGCCGCCGCGGGTGCGGCGACCCAAGGTGGCTCGACGGAAGATGTGCGGAAGCTCATCGAGCTGGACGTTTTTGCGATCGAGATCGGCTACGGCCTGCTTGGTCTCGCGGATCAAAAATCCGGCGGCGAACTGCTTTCGCGCATCACGGGCGTCCGCAAATCGCTCGCCCGCGAAAAAGGGGTCGTCGTGCCGCCGGTTTCCGTGCGCGACAATCTGGAGCTCGAGACGAACGACTACCGGTTCCTGCTTCGCGGCAAACCGATCGCCAAGGGCCAGCTCATGTCGGGACGCTGGCTGGCGATGAACGTGTCGGGCAGCAAAGTGCGGCTGCGCGGCGTTCCCACGCACGAACCCGTTTTCAATCTCGAGGCCACCTGGATCGACGAGGCCGAAAAGAAAACCGCCGAGCTCAACGGCTACACGGTGGTCGACCCGGCCTCGGTGTTGATCACGCATCTTTCCGAAACGCTGAAGCTCAACGCCCACCACCTCCTGGGCCGCCAGGAAGTCCAGTCGTTGATCGACCACCTCAAGCAGACGCAGCCGGCCTTGGTGGCCGAACTGCTGCCGGACTTGGTGAACCTCGGAATCATCCAGCGGGTGCTGCAGAACCTGCTCCGCGAAAATGTCGCGATTCTGAATCAGAGCCTGATTCTCGAAGGCATCGCGGACTTCGCCGCGATCTCGAAGAACCCCGACGATCTTTCCGAACTCGTTCGCCGCCGCCTCGGCCTCTATTTCGTGCCGGAGTACGAGTGCCGTCCCGGATTCGTGCGCGCGGTCACACTCGAGCCCCGCTTCGAGCAATGGCTGTCATCCAAGGTGCACCGCTCGCCCACCGAGATCGGCCTCTCGCTCGATCCCGCGACGGCCCGTCATTTGCTCGACGAGATCGGCCGGCGGACCACGGAGATGTCGCAGCAAGGCCAGCCGCAGGTGCTCGTGGTCTCGACCGAGATCCGGCTCCCGCTCAAACGGTTTTTCGAATCGTCGTTCCCGCGGATCACCGTGCTGGCGTTTCAAGAGCTGCCGGCCGCCACCGAAATCGAAAACGCCGGCATCGTCACCGCTCCGCCGCATCTCGGACGCATCGAGGTGCCGCTCAAGGCCGCAGCCTAAACCCGCATCATGCCGACTCCTCAACCGCCATTCGCGCCGGGCACCTACAAGTTCACGGTCAAGTCCGCTGAACATGCGGTCGCGCTGATCCGCGAAAAACTCGGGGCGCAGGCCCGCGTGCTTTCCGTCCGCGCGATCGAGCCGACGGGCTTCCGGAAATTTTTCACCGCTCCCCAACTCGAAGTGATTGCGGAAATCGACGCACCGGCGCCGGCGCCCTCGCTCGACCGGGTTTCGGCGGAACCCGCACTCCCCAACGCCGCCGGAATGGAACCGCCGGCCCCGCGCTTCGCCCCGCCGCCCTCGCGGCCGCGCCAGCCCTCCGCGCCGGAATCGGATTTGAGCGGACTGTTGCGCCGCTCGGGAATCACGGAAGTGGCGCTGAGCCGGTTGCAGGCCGGAGCGAACTGGAAAGAACTCAATCTCCTCCCGCTGCACCGCGCGCTGGCGGAAACCTCCCGGCTGCTGCGGCAACACGCCGACACCCGTGCGAACCGTCCGCCGCTCTCGCGGGCGGCGTTTATTGGTGCGCCCGGAGTTGGCCGGACCACGGCACTCTGCAAATGGCTCGCCCTGGAAGTTTTTCGCCGCGCCCGCCTGGGCCACGTGGTCAGTGTCGAGTTCGACCGTCCTCATCCGCTCGGGCCGCTCCCCGTTTTCGCCGAGGCGCTGGGTGTGCCGCTCGCGCATTTTCCGTGTGAGACGAATGCCGCGATGCCGGGGGGATTCGTTTACTTCGACCTGCCGGGATTCTCGGCGCGGCGTCCCGCGGAAAATGCGCCGCTCGCGGCGTGGCTGGAGCGCGAAAAAATCACCGAGCGCGTGCTGGTGCTCAACGCGGCCTATGATCGCGCCTCCCTGCGCGACGCCTACGCGGCCGGCCGCGATCTCGGCGCGACGCACCTGGTGTTCACGCACCTCGATGAGGTGCCGCAGTGGGGAAAGCTCTGGGACTACCTTTTCGAGGAAACCGTCGAACCCCTTTTCCTCGCGACGGGACCGTCGCTCACGGGTGACTGCGAAGACGACGTCGCGGGTGCGATCGTCCGCCGGACGCTGCCCAACAACTGAATATTTTACCCATGAAATTTGTTTTTCTCCTCGGTGGCCTGGCCGGATTTCTCGTTGCGGCTCTCACCGATTTTTTTTCCGGCCGGGCGGCCGACCGCATCCTCTTTGACGGCGCCGTTGGCTGTCTCGTTGGCGCGCTCCTCTTCCGGTGGTTCTGGAACGTCCTCGTGAACGGGGTCCGCCAGACGCTTTTGAACCGACAGGTCGAAATGACGGCCGCCCCCAAATCCAAGTAATCCCTCGTCCACTTCACCATGAATACCTCGCCCAGTCTTCTTCCCGCGCCCGCGGCCATACCCGCCGAGGCCTTCCGCGCCTACCAAGGCGCGACGCCCGCCACCTTCGATGAAAACGAAATCATCGAGCGCTACCTCTCGGTGGTCCGCACCGTGGTCGACCGGATCAAACTCTATCTGCCGCCGCACGTGGACGAGGATGACCTCTACAGCGTCGGCATTACCGGACTCATTGCCGCGGTGAAAAAGTACACCCCGGAGCGGAGCGCGAGTTTTGGCGGCTATGCCACCACCCGCGTGCGCGGAGCGATCCTCGACGAATTGCGCCGGCTGGACTGGTGTCCGCGCGGCGTGCGGAGCCGCGCGCGGAAACTCAAGGAGGCGGTCAACACGGTCGAGCAGAAGCTCGGGCGCACCGCCACGGAGAAGGAAGTCGCGACGGAACTTGGCGTGACCGCGGCGGAGTACGGCAAGTGGCTCGAAGAAGCGAAGCCGGTGACGTTCATCGCCCTCGACTATTCCAGTGACGGCGAAGAGGGACCGAGAGCCTCGTTGCACGAGATCCTCGCGGATGAAAACGATGTCACGGGTCGCGATAACCTCGAAAAAGCCGAGCTCCTGGAAATTCTCACTCAACGGATCGCCGAGTTGCCCGATATGCAGAAGAAGATCCTCACCATGTATTATTTCGAAAATCTCCGTCTGGCGGAAATCGCCGCGGCGTTCCGGCTCACCGAATCCCGCATCTGCCAGATTCACGCGCACATCATTGTCGGGTTGCGCGCCTTTATCCAACGCGTGCGCGAACGCTAAGCCGGCGGAACCTCCGACCGCGTTTTTCGCATGCTTGTCATTATTGGAGCTATCATCGTTTTGGCGTCCACCCTCGGCGGCTTCATGCTGGCCGGCGGGAAGCCGATGGTTTTGCTGCACCTTTCCGAATTCGTCGTGATTCTGGGAGTGGCGGCCGGCGTTCTCGTGATTGCGAGTCCGGCGCACATCCTGAAGGAGATCGTGCACAAGGTGAAGGTGGTCCTCGTGGGAAAGCCCACGAGCCGCGCCGAGTTCATCGATCTCCTCAAGCTGCTCTATGAAATTTTCATGGTGGGCCGCCGCAGTGGCCTGATCGCACTCGAGGAACACGTGATGGATCCGGAGAAGAGCTCGATCTTTCAAAAATATCCCTCCGTGCTCAAACATCCGGAGCGGCTGGAGTTTCTTTGCAACGGCCTCAAGCCGGTGATCGACGGGAAAATCAAACCCGACCAGCTCGAGCACCTGATGAATGCCGAACTCGATGCCAAGTCCCTCGAGAACGAGCATCCCGTGCACATCCTTCAACTGGTCGGCGACTCGCTGCCGGGCATTGGAATCGTCGCGGCGGTGCTGGGCATCA
Organism: Opitutaceae bacterium; assembly: GCA_036261745.1. Taxonomy (GTDB): domain Bacteria; phylum Verrucomicrobiota; class Verrucomicrobiia; order Opitutales; family Opitutaceae; genus DATAKE01. Next base: position 12,664 of record DATAKE010000060.1, on the reverse strand, counting down.
TCAATACGATGGCCTCGATCTCGCAAGGCCCGGAGAAGGTCGGCGAAAACGTCGCCGCGGCCCTGACGGGCACGCTGCTCGGCATCTTCGTCGCCTACGGTTTCGTGAGCCCGCTCGCGATCCGGATCAAATTCAACAACGCCTCCGACGAGCAGTTTCTCAAATGCATCGTCCAGGCGGTCTCGGGCTTCGCCAAGGGCCTCGCGCCGCTCACCGCCGTTGAAATCGCGCGTCGGTCGCTCGACAGCGCGGTGCAACCCGAGGGAGCCGGATTGGAAGTGGCGCTGAAAGCGCTCACGACCACCGCGAAATAGCGTCATGGCTCGCAAGAAGGCAGCAGCTCACCACGGCGGCGCATGGAAGGTCGCCTACGCGGACTTCGTCACCGCGATGATGGCGCTTTTCATGGTGCTGTGGATTTCGGCCCAGGACCAACGCATCCTCCTCGCGACGTCGAAGTACTTTCAGAATCCGTTTCACTCCCCATTGAACGCCTCCTCGGGCGTCATGCCGTTCAACAGCAATCGCACGACGACCAGCCAGGGCCGGGACGCCGGCAGCGAAAAGGAAGTGCCGAACGACAAGGCGATCAAGGCGAGCTTCCTCAACACGGTCGCGTCGGATTTTTACCGGTTGCTGCATGTCGACAAGGATCTGGCCGAAAAACCAATCGACATCCAGATCACCAGCGACGGTTTGCGCGTAACGCTTTTCGATCGCGGGAGCCGGCAGATCTTCGAAACCGATTCGACCGAATTCACGGAATGGGGCGAATTCGTCATGCAGAACCTCGCGTGGGCGATCGATCGCAACAGTTTTCGCCTTACGATTGACGGTCACACCCGCACGAGGGAAAAACCGCTTCGCGCCAACTACTCCGGCTGGGAGCTCTCCGCCGATCGCGCAAATGCCGCGCGCCGCAGCCTCGTTCACTACGCAGTCGATCCCTCTCTCGTCGAGCGCGTCACCGGCTACGGCGACACCCGTCCCCTCGGAGGTTCTCCGGCGGAGTCGGAAGGCAACGAACGCGTCACGCTGAGCCTCACGCTCGATGCGAAGGACCGCTTTAAGAACAGTTCGACCGTCGAGCAGGCGATTCCGATTTCCTCGGGCTCCGCGGCCAGCCTGGAAGCCGGCACACCCGAAGCGTCCAGCCCTTCGCCGAATTCACCCCCTTCAAATCCATGAAACCCTTTCTCCACGGCAAAAAGACCCTTTCGATCGAACCGCTGACGCCTCCAGCCGGCCTGAGTGGCTATGCATCGGCATCTCCGACGCGGGGGACCGGCGGTCTCCGCACGGGCGGACCGACGGTCGAGGTCGTGAAGCAGGGGGATAAAATTATGCGCTTGGTCGTGACCTGTGCGTGCGGCGAACGCGTCGAAGTGGAGTGCCTGTATCCCGCGGGTAGCTGATCGGCGAGGCGCGAGGCGTTCGCCCGCGTTCCGGAATTCCAGCGCGGCTGCGTCACGCGCTCCGCTTGGCAGACTTCGAAAACACAACGCGTCCTGTGACGGACGCCTGGTCGCCTCCGCACACACCCATGCCGCCGCTTTTTTCCGGCGGCAATTCCTTCCCCGAATTTCCCCCTTCTGGGAAACGCGGTGGAAATTTTTTCCATGGCGTTTTTGATAATTTTAAACCGCGTATAAACAGACGATTACAGTGCAACCGCCGGTGGCGGCATGAGGTTGGCTATAGTGGGCGACGTTCATGAACATCGGCCTCTACCAAAGCGCTTCCTCTCTCTCCGCACTCGAGCGGTGGCAGGACACGGTCGCGCAGAATATCTCCGCGAGCCAGACGACGGCGTATCGCAAGCGCACGATCAACTTCTCGACGGAGGTTGCCGGCGAACTCCAGTCCGGGCCCGGCTCACGGGTGGGGCAGCAGAACGGCGCGGGGATGCTGTTCCCGAAAGTAAACACGGGCATCAATTTCATGACGGGGGAAACCCAGCCCACGCGCCGCGAATTCGACGTGGCCATCCAGGGCGATGGATTTTTCGAAGTGCAGCGTCCCGACGGCACGCACGCCTTTACGCGCAACGGTGAATTCCGGCTGCGCTCCGATCGCACGCTGACCACGGCCAGCGGCCACGAAGTGCTCAGCGCGAGCGGCTCGCCCATCACGCTCGTCGCGGGCGGCGGCTCGATCGTGATCAACCAGGATGGAACGGTTTTTCAGGGCGAGACATCGCTCGGCAAAATGTCGGTGCAACGATTTTCCGACAACTCCCAGCTGATCCCCGTCGAAAGCGGTTTTTTTGTTCCAGCGGCCGGGCTTGAGGCGAAGCCGGTGGAAAATCCGGAGCTCCTCCAAGGTTACCTCGAAGGCAGCAATATCACGCCGCTCCGTGAAATGGTCGACCTCGTCGTCATCTCCCGCGCGTACGAGGCGAATCAGAAGATGATCACCGCGCTGGATCAGCAAATGGGCAAAACCCTCGATGCACTCGGTTAAAAAATTTCCATCACTTTCCCAGCATGGGCTGGAATTACGACTGATATGCCGTGCGCGCTTTGGAGGCGCGCCGGCTCAGTCCTGAGTTTTCCACCACACAACTATGAACCTCTCGCTCTACTCAGCTGCCACCGGCATGGAGGCGCAGCAGCTCAACCTCAACACGATCGCGAACAACCTCGCGAACGTGAACACGCCGGGCTTCAAGCGGAGCAAGATCGAGTTTCAGGATCTCCTGTACCAGAAGCCGACCCGCGCCTCGGGCACGGATTCCGGCGGCGGCAACCTGGTGCCCACCGGCATCGAAGTGGGCAACGGCTCGCGCGTGGCTTCGACTTCCAAGGTTTTCACCCAAGGCCAGCTCACGTCCACGGGCGAGAAGCTCGATCTCGCGATTCAAGGCGACGGTTTCTACGAAATTCAACGCCCTGACGGCACGACCGGCTACACCCGCGACGGGTCGTTCAAACTCAACGCGCAGGGCCAGGTGGTCACGGTCGACGGACTGCCGGTGCTGGGCAGCTTCCAGCCGATCCCGGTCGGGGCGGGCGCGATCACCGTTTCCGAAACCGGACAGGTGACGGTGCAAACCTCCAGTGGCTCCCAAAGTTTCCGGATCACGCTTGCCCGTTTCGCCAACCCGGCCGGCCTGCGCAGCATGGGCGGCAATTTATACGAGGAGACTGCGGCAAGCGGCTCGCCCGAACTCGGCAATCCCGGTGAAGCCGGCTTCGGCAGCGTCGTGCAGGGTTATACCGAATCCTCGAACGTGAACATCGTCGAGGAGATGGTGAACCTGATCACCGCGCAGCGCGCCTATGAGATCAATTCCAAGTCGATCCAGACTTCGGATGAAATGCTCCAGAACGTGGCCAACATGAAACGATGAGCATGAAACGGCTCCCGCTCCTCCTTCTCTCTCTTATCGCCCTCGCGACCGCGGTGCGCGGCCTCGCGGCGGATACCGCGGAAGCGACTCGTCTTTCGCGCGAAGAATTTATCGCCGCCATCACGCGCGACCTCACGGGCCATTTTCGCCTCGAAGGGGAGTTGCAGCTCGAATTGCTCCGGCCCTGGTCCGCGCCGGAGAAAACGGCGGCGGCGTGGGAAACGGTTTTGCTGGAATATCCGGTGACCGCATCCTCCTCGATGATGCTGCGCTGCCGCACGCTGGCCGATGGTGTGCCGGCCGGCGACTTTACGCTCGTGGTCCGCGCGACCCTCTGGCGCGACGCCTGGGCTGCCCGCCAGCCGCTCGCACTGGGGGCGGGTTTCGACCCCGCTTTGCTCGATGCGCGCCGCGTCGATTTTCTGCGCGAGCGCGATGTCCTGCCGGCTTCCGCCGGCGACCGTTCGTATATTATCGGCCGGGCGGTTTCCGCGGGCCGGACGCTGACCTGGCGCGATATCACGCGCCGTCCGCTTGTCCGCAAGGGCGAGACAGTCGAGGTGTCGGCCACTTACGGACAACTGCTCGTCACCTTGAAAGGCGTCGCTCTCGAGAGCGGGGCACAGGGCGACAGCGTGAGCATTCGCAACCCCGATTCCCGCAAAGATTTTACCGCCACCGTAATCGATGAAAACCGTGTCCAAGTCCGTTTTTAATTCCACGCTGATCGTCATCGGCACTCTCCTGGCCGCCGGCGTCACGCGGGCGGAGTCCCTCTGGCCGGCCACCGGTACCGCGCCAATGCGCAGCATGTTTGCCGATCGCAAGGCCACCGCGAAGGGCGACATTCTCACGATCGTCATTTCCGAATCGGCCGTCGCGCAGAGCTCGCAAAGCAAAAAGTCCGAGCGGGAATCGAGTCTCAACGACGCGGTGCAACGGTTTCTTTTTACCGCCGCCGCCAGCAGCCTGGGCACGCACAATGGCGAGCTGCCCGCCACCCAGCTGGGTGGAAAAGCCACTTACTCGGGTGGCGGACAGGTGAACAACTCGCAGAGCATTTCCGCGCGCGCGGCGGTGCTGATTTCCGACGTGCTGCCCAACGGCAATCTCGTGATCGAGGGCGTCCGCATCGTGACCTTTGCCGGCGAGACGCAATACGTCGTGCTGCGCGGGGTGGTGCGGCCCGACGACATTTCGCGGGAGAACACGATTTTTTCCACCAACGTCGCGGATGCCCGGGTCGAATTTTTCGCGGAAGGTCAGCTGACGGATGCGCAGAAGCGCGGCTGGTTGACGAAGGTCTACGAGAAGCTCCGGCCGTTCTGAGCACCCCAACATGACTCAATCGCTCAAATTATTTTTGCTGACGGCGCTGTTCGCTCCGCTGGCGCTCCAGGCTTCGCGCCTCAAGGATCTCACGATCGTCGAAGGCGGACGCGACAATCAGCTGGTGGGTTACGGCCTCGTGGTCGGTCTCGCCGGCGAGGGCGACAGCAATGCCGCCGCAACCTTGCGCAGTGTGGCGAATGTGCTGCAGCGCTACGGCCTCACGCTCAACCCGACCGACATCAAGGCGAAGAACGTCGCCGCGGTCATGATCACGGCCGATCTCGCGGCGTTCCTCAAGCCCGGTGCCAGGATCGACGTCAACGTCGCGTCGCTCGGCGATGCCAAGACGCTTCAGGGCGGCGTGCTGCTCCAGACTCCCATGATCGGCGCCGACGGCCGCGTGTACGCGGTCGCGCAAGGCCCCATCGCCATCGGCGGATTTTCCGGCGGAAGCGGCGGCGCGGGTGGGGCGACGGTGCAAAAAAATCACCCGACAGTCGGCAACATCAGCAGCGGTGCGATTATCGAGCGGGAGGTTCCGGCCACTTTTGTGCGCGACAACATGCTGCGCCTTTTGCTGCGCAATCCCGATTTCACCACGGCCTCGCGCATGGCCGATGCGATCAACGCCAGGTTCGCCTCATCCGCCATGCCCATCGATGCCGCGACGATCAGCGTGAAACTGCCGGCCGATTATCAGGGACTCGACGTCGCCTTTATTGCCGACCTCGGCGAAATCGAGGCCGTGCCGGACACGCTCGCCCGCATCGTGATCAACGAGCGCACCGGGACAATCGTCGCCACTTCCACGGTCCGCCTCTCGCAAGTCGCGATCGCCCACGGATCCCTGACCATCACGATCAGTTCGAACATCGGCGTCAGCCAGCCCAACGCTTTCAGTCCGAACGGACAGACCGTCGCCGTGCCGAGCACGAAAACCGACGTGAACGAGGTGAAGGGCGGATTCTCGGTCGTGAACGAGCCGCCGACGATCGAGCGGCTGGCCGCGGCGCTGAATGCGCTCGGGGTTTCCACGCGCGAGATGATGGCCATTTTTCAAACCTTGAAACGGTCCGGTGCGCTCCAGGCTGAGCTCGTGATCAACTAACCATGAACGTGGCCCAGATCACTTCCTCGCTTGGCACGCCTCCGACGCGTGAGTTGGCGCCGGCCGGCACGGCTGATCGTCGCGCCCCCGCCACCGCCGCCGACCGGAAAAAAGTCGCGGCGCAATTCGAGGCGGTCCTCGTGCGCCAGCTCCTCAGCCAGAGCGTCGGTTCGATGCTCGGTGGCGGGGATGCCGTTTCGGGCACGATCTACGGCGACATGATGACGGACGCCCTCGCCCAAAAACTCACCGCCGGTCCGGGCCTCGGCCTCGGCCGCTTCATCGAAAAACAACTTACGCCACGAGGCACTCCCGTCGAATTACCCGCCGGGAACCGCCCCGTCACGAAACCTTCCGTCTCCCTCAACCCAGACGCACCATGATCATCCACTGGGAATCAATTGTCATCGCGCTCCGCCAGGAACTTTCCGAATACGGCGCGCTTCTCATCCTCTTCGAGGACCAGCAGCGGGCGCTCTTCGAGCGCGACGCGGACGCGGTCCTCGCCCATGCCACCTCGATCGAATCGCAGGCGCATTCGCTGGCCGAATGCCGCCAGAATCGCGAAAAGATCGTCGCGGCCTTTGCGCTCGAGCACAGCCGGCCGGCGAACAGCACGCTGCGTTCACTCCTGCCGCTGGTCGCCGCCGAGGCGCAGCCGTTGCTCGAGGCCCTGATCGACGAGATCAACCGCCTGCTGCACCGCGTGCGCCGCACGAGCCGGCACAACCACACGCTGCTCTCCCGCGCGGTCGAAGTGCACCAGGAGACACTGCAGATCCTGCGTCCCCACACCTTTATCAAGACGTATTCACCGGCCGGTCGGGTCTCGGTGGCTTCGGACCCGTCCGCGGGCTCGTTGCGCGTCGCCGGCTGAGCGCCAAACAGCCATGGCCGGACTTTTTTCCAGTCTAAACGCGTCGGTAAAAGCTTTGACCGCGCACAGCCGCGCGCTCGAAACCACGGGCAAGAATCTCGCGAACGTGAACAACCCGAGCTACGCCCGCCAGCGGGTCATCCTCGGCGATCGCGGCACGGTGGCGACGCCGCACGGTGCGCAAAGCCTCGGCCTCGAGGCCCTCGGCATCCAGCAGCTGCGCGATTCGCTGCTGGACCGGCAGGTGTCGCGCGAGATCTCGCTGCGCGCCTCGTTCGAATCGGAACAGCAGGGCTATCAGCGGGCGCAGGCCGGGCTGGGGCAGGGGATCGACCGCAGCAACTCGGCTGGCGGCGTCAATGCCGCCGCGGCGAACGGGATCTCCCCGGCGCTCGATGAATTTTTCAACGCGTTCCAGAGCTTTGCCGCCAGCCCGACGGACGCCGGCGAACGCCAGGGGCTCATGCAGAAAACCGCGATCCTCATGGATCGCTTTCATCTCGCCGACCAGCGCCTTGCGCAGGTGCAAAGCGATCTGAGCGCCCAGGTCAGCGAGGATGTCGGCGAAGCGAACCGCCTGCTCTCGACCATTGCCGAGCTCAACGGGCAGATCGGACGCTTCGAGTCCGGCGCCCCCGGTTCAGCCGTGGATTTGCGCGACCAGCGCCAGGCGCGGATCGAAGAACTCGCGGCCAAGCTTCCGATCGAAGTCCGTGAAGCGGGCGGCCAGGTCCAGATTCTCACCAAGTCCAGCGGCGGCGCCGATGTGCTGCTCGTCGATCTCGCGACCGTCAATGGCACCGTCGCCTTCACCGGCACGCAGGTCACGGCCGGTTCCCCCGCGACGGTCCTCGGCCTCGCGTCCGGCTCGATGCAAGGTTCGCTCACCGCCCGCGATGGCGCGGTCGCGACCTTGCGGACGGACCTGGATAATCTTGCGCACCAGATGGTGACATCGGTGAACGCGCTTTATAATCCCACCACGCTGACGGGTAATTTCTTCAACGCCGCCGGGATCACCGCGGGCACCATCGCGATCGATGCGAGCGTCACCGCGGCGAACTTGAAAGCCAGCGACGGCGGGCCCGCGGGCGACAACACGGTTGCGCTCGGAATCGCGCGGCTCGCCCAGGTTCAGTTTTCCACGAGCGGCCCGGACTATATCGACGGCACCTTCGGCGGCTTTTTCAGCACCTCGGTGAGCCGCCTCGGGCAGTCTCTTTCCGCAGCCAATGCGCGGGTCGACGATCAAACGAACATCGAGACGCTCGTTCGCACCCAGCGCGACGGCACGAGCGGCGTGTCCCTCGACGAAGAGATGGCGGATTTGATGAAATTTCAGCGTTCCTTCCAGGCGTCGTCGCGGGTCTTCACCGTCATCGACGAACTGCTCGATCTCGTCGTCAACCGTCTCGGCCGATAATTCACCCCATGCGCGTCGTCACCAATACCGTCTCCAACTCGATCGTCCGCCAGATCCAGCAACTCGGCACGCAGCAGGCCAAGCTGCAGAACCAGGTCGCCACCGGGCAGCGCATCTTCCAGCCCGAAGACGATCCCACCGCCGTCGGCCGCGTGTTGAATCTGGAGAGCGAGCAGCGCAACACGGCGCAATACCAGCGCAACGCCGAACGCGCGATGGAGCTCAGCCGGACGTCCTATTCCGGATTGCAGTCGATCAAGAAGGTTTCCGATCGCGCGACGGAGCTGGGCACGCTCGGTTCGAGCATCATCAGCCCGGCCGCCGCCAACGCCTATGCCTCGGAGGTGAACCAGCTGATCGAGCAGACGCTGCAGCTCGCGAATTCGCGCTTCCGCAACGACTACATTTTCGCGGGCACCGCGGTGGATACCCCGCCGTTTACCGCCACGCGCAACGTGCAGGGCGACCTCACGGGTGTCACCTACGTGGGCAACGCCCAGCAGACCACCATTCAGCTCACCGAGAGTTCCAGCATTTCGCCGGCGACGACGGGCGCGACCAACACCGGCCTGGGCGACTTCATCAATCAACTGGTCGCCTTGCGCACCTCCTTGCTGGCTAACTCCCCCGCCGGCGTTTCCGCGGCGCAAACCAGCCTGCTCGCCAGTGAAGACGTGCTGGTCTCCTCGCTCGCCGAACACGGCGGAGTGCAGACCCGCATCGAGGCGACGCAGACGCAGCTCGTCGGACGCGCCACCGATTTGGAGTCGCTCGTTTCCGCCGAAACCGACGCCGACATGCCCACGACCATCGTGCGGATGAACCAGGCGCAGACCGCTTACCAGGCTGCGCTCCAGTCCGCCGCCAACCTCATGCAAGTTTCCCTGCTCGACTATCTGAAATAATTTTCCGCTTATGAAAGTCATTCCTGATCTCGCCCCCACCGATTTCGATGTGCCCGCCGCCAACGAATTCCAGCTCCCCCAGGGCATCATCGGCTTCCCCGAATACCGCCGGGCCGAGTTGCTCTACATGCCGGACCACCTTCCGTTCCTGTGGATGAAACTTCACGGTCCGGAGACGATCCGTTTTATCGTGCTCGAACCGGGCGGCATCATCCCGGGCTACGAACCGGAAATTTTCGAAACCGACGCCGAGCAACTCGACATCCGCGATCCCGCCGAGGCCATGATCATCAACATCGTCACGTTGCGGCAGCAGCGGGAGCCGGTGGAGGCGACCGTGAACCTGGTCGGACCGCTCATCATCAACCGCCGCACGCGCATCGGCCGGCAGCTGGTGATTTCGAACTACTCGCGCTACAGCGCCCACCATCTCCTCATCGAAAAATCGCAGTCACAGGCGTCTGCTCGCACCGCCTGAGCACTCATGCTCGTCCTCTCCCGAAAAGTTAACGAAACGATCGTCATCGGCGACAACATCGAGATTCGCATCACGCGAATCGAAGGTGACGTCGTGAAAATCGGCATCGATGCGCCGCGCGACATCAAAATCTATCGCAAGGAAGTGCTCACCGACATCGCGAACAGCAATCAGGCTGCCGCGGTGCGCCACGCCTCCACCAACGATCTTCCCACGCTACCCAAACCCACCGCGAAAGCAGCACCGCCTCCCGCGGTCCCACGCTGATTTTAGTTTTTCACTTCAAACCATTTTCCCATGAGCGTCATCAATCCGAACACCCAGGCTCTCGCCACGGCCCGCCAATTCAATCACACGCAGGAGATGCTCGGGCGCTCCCTCAGCCGGCTCTCGTCCGGCGCCAAGATCGTCAAACCTTCCGACGACGCGCCCGGCCTCGCCCGCTCGGAAAAGCTCACCGGGCAGAGCAACCGGGTCGAAGCCGCGTCGACCAACGTTCAGAACGCGATCTCCTCGCTGCAGTCCGCGGACAGTTTCATGGGCGGCATCACCAAGGCGCTTTCGCGCATGAGCGAGCTGAGTTTGTTCGCCAGGGATGTGACGAAAAACGCGAGCGACATCTCGCAGTACCAGCAGGAGTTCAGCGCCCTCCAGGAACAACTCCGCCAGACGATCGGCGGGACGGTCGCGCAGATCGGCGGCACGGCCCCGATCACCATTCCGATGGGAATGTTCAACGGCATAAAACTTTTCGGCAATGATGCCGCGGTGCCCCCGCCCGGCGCCGGGGTGATCGCGATCGGCGATGCCGCGGGGCAGCAGATGACGATTCCCCAGCTGAATTTGCGCGACGGCGCGATGGGAGCGCTCATCCATCAGGACGCCGCGGGTAACTTTGACCTCAACGTCAGCTCCGCGACGATCACCAGCGACGTGGAAAGCGCTTTGTCAGAGGTTTTCGACGAGCGCGCGCTGGTGGGCGCCGCCCAGTCGCGGCTCGAACAGGTGGGAGCGACGCTGACGGTCCAGAGTGAAAATCTCGCCGCCGCGATCTCGCGCATTCGCGACGTGGACGTGGCCAACGAGTCCACCCAGTACGCGAAGCACAATATCCGCTCCCAAGCCGGCACCTCGATGCTCGCCCAGGCGAACTTGATTCCGCAGTCGGCGTTGACGCTCTTGCAGCGGAACTAAGGTTTCGCCGCGCGGGATCCCGCCGTGGTCCCCGGGGACGTTGTCGCCGGGCGCAAGGGCAAAGACGTGGGGAAAGGTGGCCGTGCCGGTCAGAACCGCGCCGCGGCGTGTTCGTGCTTGTCCGGGGATTGGCGATGAAGCGCCCCTTGATCGACGGCGATGTCAGCTTCGTTCCCCGGCTTTTTCACCTGCCGTCGTCATTCGGAGCGGCGCGAAGAAGCGATCGGAGATTCGAAGCGTGGCCGCGGTGCGAAAATCCCCATGGATTCTCGCTCCGCTCAGAATGACAGGTTGGTTTTTACCGCCGCCTGGAAGCAACACGCGCGCTTAGGAGCAGCGCGCGTAGATCTTCTGCAGCATTGAAACCGAACCGCCGGGACTGGCCTCGCCGGAAACGCGTTTTCCGCCCGAGAGGCTGCAGCGCAACAGGAGCTGTTCGTTTTCCCGGTCGAGCTGGAGAATTTGCAGGATGCGCGCCTGCGTCTTTTCGAGCTGGACCTTGGTTTCGGGATCGCGGGCCGAGGCGGCGGGCAGGATGCGCAGCGCATCGAGACTCTGATCGAGTTGCGCGAGCAGGGCGCGTTTGTGCTCAATCTGGGGCGCGTCGGGGGCGCGTTGGTGCTGACGCAGGAAACGATTCTCCGCCAGGACGGCGGCGTGGATTTCATCACACAGCGCGAGATGCTGCTGGAGCGTGGAGAGTTGGTTCATTGCAGGGCGGCGGATTTCTGGGGCGCTTCCGCGATGTGGCGGGATCCCGTGGTGGTTTCGAAGACGTTCGTGACTTTCTGGCCGAATTTTTCGCGCCAGTTGAGGTGTTCCAGATGCCAGCCCGCCATGCGGGCGATTTCCGCAAGATGCACCGGGGCATTTGCCCCGGCCGAGTCGATGATGCTCTGGTAGGAGGTCCGCGCCTGATCGAGGTTGCCGAGGCGTTCGTGACAAAGCCCGATCTGATAGGTGATCGGAAGCCGCCATGAGGGGTCATCGGAAAGCGCGACCATGCCGTTGTAGATCGTCTGGGCATTGAAGATTTCCCCGTTTTCGAAAAAGTCGTTGGCCAGCTGATTCCCCGTTCGCCGCTGCCAGTAAATCCAGCGCTTGGGATTGCTGGCGAGCTGGGATTTTTCGGCGCGCAGAAGATCGAGCGCCACGCTGAAGGCTTCCTCGCGGCGATTCAGCGTGCGCAGCGTCACGGCCAGGAGATACCGGGCTTCGGGGACGTTTTCGTCATCCGGCCACTGGGAAAGGTAGGCGCGCAGATTGGTGAGCGCGCCCTCATGGTCGCCTTGCAGCTGCAGCGCGTACGCGGATTTGAAATGGGCGTTGGCGCGATCCGCGGGTGCGAGGTCGAGCAGGCGCAGGCGTGCGAAAAACTTGGCGGCGTCGGCGAAGTCGCCCGCCTGGAAATGAGTCTCGGCGATTTCGAACTGCGCCGTCTTCGCCAGAACCTGGTAGCGCTCGAAGCCTTCGCCCGGCAGTTTCAGCGTGGCGTTGATCACGCCGTAGAACCGGCCGATCGCCCGTTTGTACGCCCCCATGGAGCGCAACGTGCGGCCGAGGTCGAGCAGCGCTTCCGGGCACCGCGTGTCGCCCGGATAGTCCTTCAGGAATTTTTCATAGATGGCCGCTGCCTTGGTGAGGGAGCCCTGCAGGCGATGCATGCGGGCCAGCCCGAGCAGGGCGCTCTGGATGTCGGTGACCGTGACCTCATTCGCATTCATGACCTGACGGAAGGCGATCTCGGCCGCATCGTAATCTTTCCGATCGGTGAGCGAAGCGCCCAGGTTCAACAGTCCGCGAATTTCGACGGCGGACTTTGCCACGGTTCCCTCGGCGGGAGGTGACACCACCGGTTTTTCCGCCTCGGACTTCCCCGGCGTTTCGCCCGCCGCCAATACGGGCGGGACATGCGGTGCTTCGAGGGGCGCCGATGGTTCGTTCGCGCGCGTGCTCCCCAAACTCAGGAAGACGGCACAAAGGGACAGCGCTGAG
>DATAKE010000046.1:0-48902 GCA_036261745.1 Opitutaceae bacterium | reverse complement strand
CTACCGCAGCTACAAGAAATATTACGGCGCCCAGACCTGAGGGCTGAATGCGAAGCTGAGAGCGGCGAGTCGAGAGCTGAGAGCTCGAAATTCCAACACAGCCGGCACGGAGAGAAGGTGTGAGGTTAAGCGCGGTTGCTTGGCGGCCCGGTAAGGATCCGGAAGCTCTCCGCTCTAGACTCTCAGCTCTCAGCTTTGACGATTGCCCGGGCATTTCCTCCTTCATTCCCCGCGCTTCCTCTGCAACCTCGTCCCCGTGCCTTCGTTGTCCGCCTTCCTTCCCGCTGGCTTCAATCCCCGCAAACCCGTCGCCCTGATCGCCGGCCAAGGCATTTATCCGATCCTCGTGGCCCAGGCGGTGCGGCACGCGGGCGTTCCGCTGAAACTGATCGCTTTCGACGAGGAAACCCGGCCCGACCTCGTGAACTCCTTCGCGGAAGCCGATCGCCGCACGCTGCTGGTCGGGCAACTCGGCAGGATGCTGAAAACCCTGGAGGAATTTGGCGCCGGCTCCGCCTTGATGGCGGGCCAGATCACGCCCCGGCGCTTGTTCAAGGGTCTCCATCCCGACCTCAAGGCCACGAAAATTCTTTTCTCCCTGAAACGCCGGAACGCCGAAACCATCTTCGGCGCGATCGCGAAGGAGATCGAGGCCCTCGGCATCACGCTGCTCGATGCGCGTTCGTTCCTCGATGAACAGCTCGCGGCGCCGGGTTGCATGACCGGCCGCAGTTTTCCCGTGGACCGGGAATATCTCGACCATGGCATCCATATTGCCCGCGAATGCGCCCGGCTCGACATCGGCCAGGGCTGCGTCGTGCGAAAAGGCACCGTGCTCGCCGTCGAGGCGTTCGAGGGCACCGACGAGATGCTGCGCCGCGCCGGCGCGCTCAAGGCCGCGGAAGCGTTGTTCGTCAAGACGGTCAAGGCGCGGCAGGACTACCGTTTCGATGTGCCGTGCTTCGGCCAGCGCACGCTCGAAACCATGCGCGAGGCCGGACTGAAAGCGGCGGCGCTCGAAGCGGGGAAAGTCATCATCCTCGACCGCTCCGCGGTCATCGCCCAGGCGCGCACGTGGGGCATCAGTCTTTTTGGTTTCGAGTGACGCCCCTCCGCTTGCGCTTTACCCGGTCGTCCCGCACATTTCGCCGCCATGCAGAACGATGTTGTGATCGTAAACATCAAGGGTGTCATCCCCACGCCGAACGGTTTTGCCGTGTTCCTCGGCACCGAGGCGAAGGCCTTCGTGATCTATGTCGACCATTTCGTCGGCAACGCGATCCAGATGACGATCAACGGGGTGAAAAAGGACCGCCCGCTCACCCACGACCTGATCCACAGCATTTTTCTCGGGCTCGGAACCAAGCTCGATCACATCGTGATCAACGACGCCCGCGAGGGCACGTTCTTAGCCCGCATCATCCTGCGGATGGAAAACGAACTCGGGAAAAAGATCATCGAGATCGACGCCCGCCCCAGCGATTCGATCGTGCTCGCACTCCAGCAGCAGCGGCCGATCTACGTCGCCCAGCCGGTTTTCGACGCGGTCGAGGACATGAGCGAAATCCTCAAACAGCAGGAGCAGGGGGAAGAGGGCGAGGCCGGTGAGGACAATCCCTGACGTGAGGCTTCCTCCCCCGCTCGCCGCCGGGCAGCCGCTCACCGCGCTGGCCCCGATGCAGGACGTCACGGACCTCGCGTTCATGGGGGTGATCGCGCACTACGGCGCGCCGGATTATTTCTTCACCGAGTTTTTCCGCGTGCACGCCCACTCGCGCCCGGAGAAGCACATCCTGCGTTCGATCGACGAAAACACGACGGGCCGTCCCGTTTTCGCCCAGCTCATCGGCGAAGATCTCGGACAGCTCGCGCGCACCGCCACCGAGCTGCTGCAACACAACGTCGCCGGGATCGACCTCAACCTCGGCTGCCCGGCGCCCAAGGTTTACAAGAAAAACGTCGGCGGCGGCCTGCTGCGCGAACCGGAAAAGATCGGCGAGATTCTCGCCGTGCTGCGCGCCACGGTTCCCGGGCTGTTCACCGTGAAGATGCGCATCGGCTTCGACAGCACCGTTAATTTCGATCGCATCCTCGATCTGGTGAACGAGCACCGCGTCGATCTCCTTACCGTTCACGGGCGCACGGTAAAGGAGATGTACCGCAGCGAAGTTCACTACGACCACATCGCGCATGCCGTCGCACGTGTCCGCTGTCCCTTGCTGGCCAACGGCAACGTCACGTCCGCCGCGCGCGCCGCGGGCGTGATCGCGGAAACGCGCGCCGCGGGCGTCATGATCGGCCGCCACGCGATCCGCAATCCGTGGATTTTCCGACAGTGCCGCGAGATCTTCGCCGGACAACCCGTTTCCCGGCTCACGCTCGCGGATGTGCGCGAGTACATCGAGCGGCTCTACCGCGCCACGCAGGCGCCCGGGCTCCTCGAGCGCTTTCACGTGAACAAGATGAAGAAATACCTGAACTTCGTCGGACAAAGCGTGGATGCGCAGGGGGCCTTTCTTCACGACATGCGCCGCGTCGAGTCAGAGCAGGAGCTGTTCACGGTCTGCGACCGGCATTTGCTCGCCGAACCCGGCCGCGAATTTTCGCCGGAACCCTTTCCCGGCGTCATCGCCCGCCCGAACTGTGAAACCCCGGGCGCCACGACGGACGGCTGCTCGCTGGAAACGATCACGGCGTGACGGCCGCAAGTGTAGGAGCGGCTTTACGCCGCGATCGTTTGACCGAAATAAAAAATCAAGTCGCGGCGTAAAGCCGCTCCTACAGCTATTCCAGCCCGAGGATTTTCCGGCCTTCCGCGGAAATCATCTGCGGCGCCCAAACCGGGTCCCAGACAATGTGGACTTTCGCGGCCTCCACGGTCGGGAGCGAAGCGATCTTCTGCCGCGCGTCCTCCGCAATCACCGGCCCCATGCCGCAGCCCGGCGCCGTGAGCGTCATCTTCACCTCGACGGTGTGTCCGCCCGCCGGCGTCTTCTCGACGGACAAATCGTAAACGAGTCCGAGATCGACGATGTTGACGGGGATCTCCGGGTCGAAACAGGTCTTCAGCGAATCCCACACGGCCTGCTCGCTGAATTCGCCGACGGCTGCCGCGGCGGTTTCCGACCTGGCAACATAGCCGGCAATCGCCGCGACGTTCTCCTTCGCGATGCGAAAGAGGCCGCGGTCCGTGCGCACGGTCACGTTTCCGCCCAGCGTCTGGGTGATGAAAACCTCGGTGCCCGCAGGCAGCGTGATCACATCGCCCGCCGGAATCGCGGTGACGGTGCAATCGGTGGAAAGGGTGTGGGTCATGAGGGGTGTGGCGTGCTCAACGGATGGCGAGGTCGAGCGGGAGGCGGGCGTACAGGCCTTGGGGATCGTTGAACGATTTCAGCATCCTCAATTCGCTTTCGATGCGGCGCGTGAGTTTCGACGCGATGCCCTCGCCCTTGGCGCGCGTGTTTCCCGGCGCGATTTTTTCGATGAAATCCTGAATCGCCTCCGCGAATTCTTTTTTGCGGGGATATTCCGTGATGCGGTAGTTCGTGCCGAGGCCGGCCTTCTCCGCCGCAAACGCGACCGCCGCATCGAGACCGCCGATTTCATCGACGAGACCGACTTCCCTCGCCGCCGCGCCCGACCAGACGCGGCCTTGGGCGATTTCCTGGACGCGCTCCCGCGTCAGGTTGCGACCCTCGGCCACCTTCGTGATGAACTCCTCGTAGATCCAATCCACCATGCGCTGAAAAACGGCCATCTCCTCGGGCGTCTTCGGGCGCGCGATGGTGAGGGCGTCGGCAAATTTTCCCGTCTTCACGCTGTCGAAGGTGATGCCAAAATCGTTCGCGAATTTCTTGATGTCCATCTGCAGGCCGAACACGCCGATCGATCCCGTGATCGTGGTGGACTCCGCGAAAATGCGGTCGCTGTGCGCCGAAATCCAATAGCCGCCCGACGCCGCATAGGTGCCCATGGAAACGACCACCGGCTTGACCTTCCGGAGGAGCACCACCTCGCGCTGGATCGTCTCCGAGGCAAACGCACTGCCGCCCGGGCTGTTCACGCGCAGCACAACGGCCTTCACGCTCTCGTCACTCCGCAGCGCGCGCAGTTCGCGGGAAAACTTATTGCCGCCGATTTCCCCGATCTCGCCTTCTCCGTCGACGATTTCCCCTTCCGCATAAACCAGCGCGATTTTGCCGCGGCCGCCCGACTTGGGCGTCGTTTCGGCTTCCTCGCCCTCCTTCGCGTGTTTTTTCGGCGTTTCGACGACGTCCCGCGCGATTTTGGCGTAGGCGCCGAGTGTGATTTGCTTGAAGGGTTTCTTCGAGCCGGCGCGGCCCGTGGCCGCCTTGAGCTCGTCGATGATTTCGTCGCGGTAGGCCACGCGGTCGATCAGCTTTCCCTCCTTCGCCGCCGTCGCGCGAATGATGCCCTCGGCATCCACAACGGCCTGAAACTCGGCCGGCTTGAGCCCGCGGCTGTCCGCCATATCGGAACGCAGGCCGCCCCAGACGTCGTCGAGCAGCTTCTGGATCTGCTCCCGGTTCTCCGGGCTCATCTGCTTGTTCGTGAAAGGCTCGATGGCGGACTTGTATTTGCCCACGCGCGTGACCTGCACGCCGATGCCGTATTTTTCAAAAGCGCCGGCAAAAAAAGTCGGTTCGCTCGCGAGCCCGGGCATGAGGAGCATGCCGTAGGGATCGAGCACCAGTTCGCTCGCGGCTGAGGCGAGATAGTAGTCCTTCGTGCTCGCCGACCGGAGATAGGCTTTCATCGGCTTGCCGGAAGCCTTGAAGTCGGTGAGCGCCGTGCGGACTTCCTTCAGCGCGGCATAGCCGGTGCCGTAACCGGCGGGCGAAAGTTCACCCTTGATGAAAAGTCCCGCCACCCGGTGATCCTTGGCCGCGGCCCGCAAGGCGTGGGTGATCGTCCGCAGCTGCATCGATTCGTCCTTGTCGCCCGTGATCGCGCTGAAGTCGAAAGCCGGGGGGGCGTCGGTGATGTTGCCGTCGAGGTCGAAGACCACGAAGGAACCGTCCTCGAGACTGGGCGCCGCCTTCTCACCGCCACCGATCGCCGCCAGGGCTCCGACGAAGGCCACAAACACCAGTGCGCTGCCAAACGAAAAAATAACCAGCGCCACCAGCGCCCCGAGCATCGAGGTGAAGAAATTTTTCATGTGTTCGCGCACCGTAGCTGCTTTCGGGGGTTCCTCCAGTCGAATCCGGTGCTCCAACTCTTCCTCAATCCCGGGGCTTGCCGGCCGATAAGTAGCTGGTCCACCGTCGCCCGGTGCAACGAACGGGTTGCGCCAGCGGCGTCAGCAAATCAGGTTTCGGTTCAGTCATGAGCGAACAGCAAAAGGAACTTCTCACCACCAACCGCAAGGCTCTCACGATCAACCTCGACGAGCCGAAGTATGGGACGTTCGCGGAAATCGGCGCCGGACAGGAGGTGGCCCGCGTTTTTTTCCAGGCGGGTGGCGCGTCGGGCACGATCGCGAAATCGATTTCCGCCTACGACATGGCGTTCAGCGACGCGATCTACGGCAAGGCCCCGCGCTACGTCTCGCGCGAGCGCCTCACGCTGATGCTCAATCACGAGTACAGCCTGCTGCTCGAGCGCCTGGCCTCCACCCGCGGCGAGCGCACGACGTTCTTCGTTTTCGCCGACACGGTGGCGGCGAAAAGTTTCAAGGGGACCAACGAGGCGCACGGCTGGATGGGCATCCGTTTTCAAACCACGCCCGGCGGCGAACCGAACGACATCCTCCTCCACGTCCGCATGTGGGATAAGGAAAACGTCCTCCAGCAACAGGCGCTCGGCATCGTCGGCACGAACCTGATCTACGGCGCGTTCTACTATCACGAGGAGCCGAAGAAACTCATCGAGTCGCTGCTCGACAACCTCAGCTCCGATCGCATCGAGGTCGACATGCTCAAGTTCACCGGGCCGGCGTTCAAGAACGTCGACAACCGGCTGATGTCGCTTCACCTCGTGCATTTCGGCCTGACCAACGCGGTGATGTTCGGCCCGAGCGGCGATGTCCTCCAGCCGTCCGAGGTCCTCTACAAGAAGACCATTCTCGTCGAGCGCGGCAGTTTCCGCCCGGTGACACACGTCAACGTCGACATGCTCAACTGCGCCACCGCCCAGTTCGTGCAGGAACCCGAGGTGAAAGGAAAGGAAGTCGTCGTGTTGATGGAGATCACGATGAACAACCTCCTCGCGGCCGGCGCGCTCGATGCGGAGGATTTTCTCGCCCGCGTCGATATCCTCGGTGACATCGGCTTCACCGTCCTGATCTCGAACTATTCCGAGTACTACCGGCTCACCTCCTACTTCCGTCGCTACACGAAGGAGATGATCGGCGTCACGATGGGCATCAACAACCTCCTCGAGATCTTCAACGAGAAGTACTACGACCACCTCGAGGGAGGAATCCTCGAGTCTTTCGGACGGCTTTTCCGCAACGCCGTCAAACTCTACATCTACCCGATGCGACAGGAGGCCTACGACCGGTACCTCTCCACCGGCCAGCCGGCTGCCGCTGCCGCGCCCGGTTCATCGGTCGGCCACGCGTTTTCCGCGAATGTTCTGATCAACGCCAAAAATGTCCACGTGACGGAAAACCTGCGGAATCTCTACGATCACCTGCTCCAGAATCACTACATCGACAGCATCGTCGGGTTCGACACGGCGATCCTCGGCATCTTTTCGCGCGATGTCCTCCGCCGCATCAAGGAAAGCGATCCCACGTGGGAAAAAATGGTTCCCGCGCCGGTCGCCGCCGCGATCAAGAAACGCGCGCTGTTTGGCTATTCGCCCGGCAGCACCCCCGCGCCGTTCACGGTCGCCGCAAAATAGACCGCCTGCGGCACCGCGTCCCCGCGTTTTTCCGTCCGCCCCATGCTTGCGCCGCGGCCCAACGGTCTCTGGCTTCACGCGGTCCCCTATTCCGTTTTCGGACTGAGGCTCGGCCGCCAGCTGGTCGTCGCGCAGCTTCCGGGTGGCGGCCTGTGGATTCATTCGCCGATTCCCTGGTCCGCCGCGTTGCGCGCGGAGGTCGGCCGGCTCGGGGAGGTCGGCCACGTGGTGGGACCGAACCGTTTTCACGACGAGTGCCTGCGCGAATTCCAGGCGGAATACCCGGCCGCGCAATTTCACGCCGCACCCGGCCTCGCCGCCGACCGCCGCGACATCCGGTTTGTTTCCGAACCGCTCTCCGATCTCGCGCCCCCGGACTGGCGCGGCACGATCGACCAGCATTTGGTGCGCGGCATGCCCCGGTTCAACGAAGTCGTTTTCCTCCACCGGCCCAGCCGCAGCCTCATCATCGCCGACCTCGCGTTTAACTTCGGGCCCGACGCGCACTGGCTGGTGAAACTGCTCTTTCGACTGGGCGGCACGTGGGGGCGGTTCACCCCTTCGCGTCTTGAGCGGATCATGATGAAGGACCGGGCCGCCGTGCGCGCGTCGATCGACACCATTCTCCGCTGGGACTTCGACCGCATCGTCGTCGGCCACGGGCAAAACATCGAAACCGGCGGCAAGGAGGCCCTCCGCTCGGCGTTCGCGTTTTTGTAAGCCGGTTTTTCCCGGGGCTTTTTCGCGGTTCGGCAATTCCGCGCTTTCGCGACTTGTTTTTTTCCTCCAGCCTGCCCGCTCGCTCCATGCGCTTCCACAAATACCACGCCCTCGGCAACGACTACATCGTCCTCGATCCACGCGATTTCCCCGCGTGGAAGCCGGCCCCGGCCGTCGCCCAGATCCGCGTCGTCTGCCATCGCAACTTTGGCGTCGGCTCCGATGGCATCCTCTGGGGCCCGCTTCCCTCGCAGAAGAGCGAGTTCGGCCTGCGGATCTTCAACCCCGACGGCTCCGAGGCGGAGAAATCCGGCAACGGCCTGCGCATTTTTTCGCGCTATCTCTGGGACCAGGGTCTCGTGAAAAATCCCACCTTCACCGTCGAGACGCCCGGTGGACACGTTCAATCGGTCATCAAGGAAAACGGCAGCCTCATCACCGTGGCGATGGGCAACGTGAACTTCGACAGCGCCAGGATCCCCGTCACCGGCGCACCCCGCGAAGTGCTCAACGAAAAAATCAAGATCCTCGATCGCGAGTTCACGTTCTGCGCCGCCACGATCGGCAACCCGCACTGCGTGATTCCGCTCGGCGAAATTTCACCCGAGCTCGCCCACCGCTACGGGCCGCATCTCGAAACGCACCCGAATTTCCCGCGCAAGACCAACGTGCAGTTCCTGAAGGTGATCGACCGCGCCAACATCCAGATCGAAATCTGGGAGCGCGGCGCCGGCTACACCCTGGCCTCCGGCAGCAGTTCGAGCGCATCGGCCGCCGTCGCACACAAGCTCGGCCTGGTCGATCGCAGCATCACCGTGCACATGCCCGGCGGAAAAATCGGCATCGAGATCGGCGACAACTTTTCGATCATGATGACCGGCACCGTGAACAAAGTCGCTGAAGGCACGATGCATCCGGATCTGTTCAAAGTCTCGGTGTAGGTGAACCCGGCGCCTGCGCTCCGCCTACCCGCCGCATGAGGAGAAATTTGATCGACAGGAATTTTCCCCGGCAAAGTGTAGCCGGGCTGATGTCAGTCGATCCGTTTATCCCCGCACGTTGGTTCCGGAAAGGATGACTGTCTGGCGTCCAAGCCCCGTCGAAATCCGCCGGGGCATCCTCGCTCTCGTGGTGGCGCTCTACTACGGCGCGCTTTGCTGGCATCCGGGCTGGATGCGTCTCCTTGGGGTGGACCATTTTGGCGTCTGGTTCCTCGACACGCACGCGCTGCTTGCCGCCAGCGATGCGCATGCACTGGGCATGAACCCGAACGTCACCAACCCGCTGGATTTTTTCCACCAGCCGCACGTTTATTCGAACTGGTGGTTCGCGTTGCACTGGTTCGGCCTCGACCGGATCGATCACTTCTGGCTCGGGGCGACCCTGGGCTTTGTTTTCCTGCTCGTGGCGATCCTGCAGGTCGGGGTGCGCACGAATCGTGAATTGTTTTTGTCAGCGGTCACGCTGACGGCGCCGAGCATCGTGCTGGGTTTCAACCGCGGGAACGCCGACCTTTTCATCTTCATCATTCTCGCCGCCGCCGTTCCCTGCCTGCTTTCAAGCCGCGCGGTGGTCCGGTGGAGCGTGCTCGCAGTCATCCTGTTCGCCACGGGACTGAAATTTTATCCGGTTCTCGCCGGGTTCATTCTCCTCGGGACCGATCGAACGCGCCGTGAAAAACTGGCCCAGGTGACGGTCTTCCTCGTCCTTCTGCTCCTGCTCGCGATCCAGCAGTGGAGCGCGGTCGAGCGCTATACCGCGGCGGAGGCGCCGTCGGGACTCTTCACGTTTGGAGCCGGGGCGATCGCCCAGTTGCTCGACGTGCCGGGCGGGACCGGAAACATCGTCGCGGCCGTCATCGCCATCGGATCGACGATTTTCTGGTGGCGCGTGGCCCCCAGTTACTCGATCCCGGAGGAGCGGAAGGCGGATTTTCTCAAATTCATCTTGGGAGCGGCGCTGCTGACCGGGTGCTATCTCCTCACGATGAACTATGCCTACCGGCGGGTGTTCGCGATCTTCATGACCCCGTTTCTCTGGTGGACGTGGGGAGCGCCTTACCTCGGCCCGGTTTGGTTTCGGCATGTCAGCCGCGTCACCGGCTTCCTGCTCATCGCCCTGCTGTGGCTCGATGGCTTCGCCTGCCTCGGAATCAATCTGTTCACGAACCTGTCGCAGGCGCAGATCACCACGCTTTCCGACCGCTGGATGCTGGCGCAGCAACCCTTCGTTGCTGCCGTGCGGATTGGGCTCCTGGCCTTTCTCGTGCCGTTCGTGCGCGACTCAATCCGGGCAATGCGATTCCCGCCGCCAAGCGGCGCGGCGGCCGCCGGCGATTCGACGTAACGTCACCTCATTTCGAGCTGTAGCCTCCGGCCGGATTGTCGCGGGGATTCCACGTGAACACCTCGCCTTTTTTTAGCGGGATCTCCCGCAGCATCGATCCATAGCGGACCTTGGCCGTCGCCCCCGTGAGCGAACGCACATGCGCGTTGAGGAGCATTCCCTGCACCCAGCTGAAATCCACCTCGAAGCCGCCCCGCGTCCGCAGGCCGCGCACACTGCCGTCCGGCCACGCCTTCGGCAGCGCCGGCAGCAGCTCGATCTCACCCGTGTGGGACTGAACCAGCAGCTCCGCGATCCCGGAAGCACCGCCGAGATTGCCATCGATCTGGAAGGGCGGATGCGCATCGAAAAGATTCGGATAGGTGCGTTCCGGGCTCAGCAACGCGCGCAGGATGTTGTGCGCCCGGTCGCCGTCCTTGAGCCGCGCCCAGAGATTGAGCCGCCACGCAATCGCCCACCCCGTCGAGATGTCGCCGCGGGTTTCGAGCGTGTTGCGCACCGCAGCCGCCAGCTCCGGCGTGCCGCGCAATGTGATCTGGCTGCTCGGGTAGAACCCGTAGAGATGCGAGACGTGACGGTGTCGCTGGTCCGGCGCGAACTCGTCCCAATCCTCCTGCCACTCCTGCAACTGCCCGCGTTTCCCAATCTGGTTCGACGGCAGCCGGTCGCGCATCGCCGCCAGCTGCGCCGCAAATTCGCCGTCGATTCCCAGGATTTTCGCCGACTCGATGCACGCGTTGAACAGGTCGCGGATAATCTGCGCGTCCATCGTCGGACCGGCCGCGATCGACACCCGGGGGTGGTGCGCGTTTTCCGGCGACATCGACGGGCTGGTCACGAGCCGTTTGCTCCTGGGATCCTCGACGAGCGTCTCGACGAAAAATTCCGCCGCGCCCTTCATGAGCGGATAAGCCTTCGCGAGGAAAGCCCGGTCGGTGGAAAACTGGTAGCGTTCCCACAGGTGCATGCACAGCCACGCGCCACCTGTCGGCCACATCCCGTAAAACGCGCCATCGATCGGTCCGGTAGCACGCCAGAGGTCGGTGTTGTGATGCGTCACCCAGCCGCGCGACGCCCCGTAGTGATCCTTCGCGAGCTTCGCACCCGTCACCGACAAATCGCGGATCATGTCGAACAACGGGTCGGCGCACTCCGGGAGATTGGTAATCTCGGCCGGCCAGTAATTCATCTGGGTGTTGATGTTGACCGTGTACTTGCTGTTCCAGGGCGGCGTGAGGCTGTCATTCCACACGCCCTGCAAATTCGCCGGCTGGGTTCCGGGCCGGGAACTGCTGATGAGCAGATAACGCCCGTACTGAAAATAAAGCGCGGCGAGCGAGGGATCCGCGACGTTCGGGGAGTTCCGCACCCGCTCGTCGGTCGGAAGTTTTTCCGCCCCGGTGTGGCCGAGATCGAGCGACACGCGCCGGAACAGCCGGCGATGCTCCGCGATGTGCGCCTCCCGCATGCTTTCGAAAGATTTGCCGCCGAGCGCCGCCAGCGCGGCATTCGTCAGCGCCGCCGGGTCGCCGCTCACGTCGTCGTAGCGCCGGTAGCTTGTCGCCACCGCCACCGCGATGACGACCGACGACACATTGCTGAGATGCAGCTGCCCGTCGCTGGCGCGGACCGTGCCGTCATGGGAAAGCACGCGCACGCGCGCCTGGAATTTCAACGCGCCTTTGACGCCGTAGGCCTCCCCGTTGACTCCGCTCAACACGAAGGTGTTTTCGCCTTCGGAAGCCACCGTGGCCCGCTGCGGCGATTGCATCGCGAGCGACAGCGCGAAACGGGCCGGACGCTCCGGCCCGCGCACATCGCGCACGGTCTGACGGATCAACACCGCCTGGTCGACCGGGCTCACGAACATCTCCCGGACATACGCGAAATTACTGATGACGAATTCCGTGCGGCTGACCGCCGTGTCGAGATCGAGCTCGCGACGATAGCTCTTGATCGCATCGCCTCCCGGCATCGTGAGGAAAAGATCGCCGACGGTTTGATACGGCATCTGCCGGATCGGGCGCGACATGAACTTCTCCTGCACCATCGTCTGCGCCGCGAGATATTCGCCCCCCGCGATCAACCGCCGGATTTCGGGCAGCGCCGCCCGCGCCTCCGGATTGGCCGGATCATAAGGGCCGCCGCCCCAGAGCGTGTCCTCGTTGAGCTGAATGCGCTCCTGCTCAATCCCGCCAAACACCATCGCACCGAGCCGGCCGTTCCCCAGCGGCAGCGCTTCGACCCACTGCGCGGCGGGACGCTGATACCACAGGACCAGCGGGGTTGACGGAGCGGGGCTCTCCGCGCCGCGCGCCGCACCGGCAAATGCGAAAACCGTCGCGAGGAGGATCGATCCGAGTTGGCCGGGGCGCTTCGTCGCCGGGGTTTGCGAGCAATGCATCCCGCCGACGGTGGCCGGCCCCGGAAGGACGGCAATCCGAGAAGTCACGACCGCTTCCGATGCTTTTTCCAAACCGTGATCACTTCCTTCGCGGCGCGCCGGCCGCTCGAAAGCGCCCCGTGCACCGTGCCAAGTTCTTCCCCGTCGGCCGTCGCTTCGCCCGCGAAGAACAAAGTGTCCCGCACCGGTTCGCGGAGCCGTTCCGCGGCGTCGTCGTGTCCGGCCGCCACAAACGTGTAGGCCCCGCGACTGAACGGATCGCGCGTCCAGTTGTGCGTCTGGTAGTCGCGCAGCGCCGCCTTCAACTTGTTTTTCCCCACCCCCAGCAAGCGGCCCAAAGAAGCCAGCGCCGTTTCCACCACGCTCCGTTCCGAACGCTTCGACAGCGCGATCGCCGCGGGACCACCCGCCCATCCGGTCACCACCGGCTTGCCACTCATCGACCACCAGACCGGAACGCCCTTCGCATTTGAGTGCAGGAAACCGACGCGCACGCAGGAGCGCAGCGGATCAGGCAGCAGCGTTTTCCATTTTACCGGATCGAAGCGGAACGTAACCCGAATGACGTGCCCCGTTCCCATCGCTCGGACGAGCTTTTGCCTCGACCGAAGCGGTGGATCGAAACGAATCGCTCCGACCTCCCCGGCTTTGGCCTGCAGCACCCCGAGTGGGATCGCGACGATCGCCGCCCGCGCCGTGAACGTTTCCCGCGCGGTGCGCACCACGACGCGCCCCCGCTTCCAGGTAACCGCACGCACGACGCGGCGGGCGAAGAGGCTCACGCGTTTTTTTGCAAAAGACGCCGCGACCGCGGCGACGACGCGATCGTACCCGCCCGGAAGTTGGAATTGACCCTTGTCGTCCAGCGTCGCGCCCGCCACCGAACGCGCACTCATGCGCTGGGTGGGCGCGGCTTGGAAGCCTTCCACGAAGCTGGTCGCAATCGCTTTTTCCTCCGCGGAAAACCCGCCGGTCTTCATCCGGAGAAATTCCGCGAACGAACGCGTGCCGATCCGCTTCGCGTCGATCTTCGAGGTGATGCAGGCGATGCGGTCGTCGATGTCGTCCATGCGTTTCAGCCCTTCCCCATCATGCATCCAGTGACGTCCCGGCACCTGTTTCGCGCCCAGGCGATGGCGGCGCAACGTCCGCCACAAATCCGGATTTCCCTCGTGGACAAATTCGGCGCCGAGTTCGACCGGCGTCTCCCAGCCTTCGGGTCGCAAGGTGTGAATCCGGCCGCCGATCCTTTCGCGCGCCTCGAGCAACGACACCGAAAAACCTTTTCGACCCAGCTCGGCGGCGGCGGCCAGTCCCGCCATGCCGGCGCCGATCACAATCACGTCCGAAACAATTTCAGGCATGCGATAGAGACCGCCCGCGGCGCCGGCGGTGCGGCATGGTTGAAAGCAGGGCGGGTCGTGTGACCCGCTCTTTCCGTTTGCCCCGGGCATCCGGCACTCAAGCCAGGGCGGGTCACAGACCCGCCCTACCCATCGCACTTACCGCCGCAGTGTTCGTGCGCGCGCGAGATTCGCCTCCGCCGCGCGGTCCCCCGGCCGTTCGCGGAGAACCTGCTGGTATTCGCTGATCGCCTCATCGACCCGACCCGCCGCCAGCAGCGCGCCCGCGAGATTGTTTCGCGCCGCGAGGTATTCCGGGGCGATCGCCAGCGCCCGCCGCTGATAATCGATCGCACCGGCAAAATTTTTCGCCGCCGACTCGATGCTGCCCAGCAGGGAAAGCGCCGTCGGAAAAGCCGGTTGTAGTGTCAGGGCCCGCGCACCGGCCTCGCGGGCGGCGGCAAGATCACCCTGTTGCAGGAGCGCGCGCGCCAGGTCGCTCCACGTCTGCGCACGATCCGGCTGCAGCCCGAGGGAGAGCCGGGCGTGCTCAACCGATTCGCCCAAGCGGCCGAGCGTGAGCAACGCCGCGGCCAGATGCGCGTGCACATCGCTCGCCTTCGGCTGCCGGCGCAACGCCACCCGATAGTGGGGCAACGCTTCCTCAGCCCGGCCGAGGGAGGCGAGCACGACACCGAGATTCACCCGGGCATCGGGATCGTCCGGATCGAGCCGCACCGCTGTGCTGGCATGCCGGAGCGCGAGCTCGGGTTGGCCACTGGCGAAGCACGCGCTCGCGAGATGCACGTAGCCCTGCGGCGAATCCGGCTGCAGGCGTGTGGCCGCTTCATAGGAGGCGATCGCCTCGGGAAAACGCTTCAACGACTCGAGGACGTGGCCGAGATTGATGTGCGCCCGGGGGTTGTCGGGACGGCGCGCCACGGTATCGGACCACAGCGACAGTTCGCTGGCATAAACCCGGTTGCGCTGCACCGTGGCCCACGTCGCGGGCAACACGAGCAGGAGCGCGAAGACCACGCCGCGCATTCCCAGCAGCGAACGGGCACCGGCGACGAGCAACGCCAGCACCGCCGCGAGGGGCAGATACATCCGATGCTCCGCGATCGTCTGCGAGGCGAGCGGCACAAAACTGGAACTCGGCGCAAGGATGAGAAAAAAGACCGCGCCCAAAAAACCCAGCACGGGTCGCCGCCACAGCGCGAAGCATGTCCCGCCGAGCAAGAGCAGCACCAGCATCCCCGGCAGCAATACCTCGGTGGCGGTTTTTACCACGCCCGTGCCGTAGTCCACCACGAGCGGATGGGGCCAGAGCGACAGCTTCAAGTAGAGCACCAGCGCGCGACATTGCGTCAGCAGATTCTCCCACACGGAAATCCCCGCGCCGAAACCGGCGACGCCCGAGCGATCGGGCGAGCCCGCCACGAGCCACGCAAGCAACAGCCAGGTGGACGCCAGGGCGAGGTGGAGTCCCTTGCGTCGCCGCCACGCTTCGCGAAACGAACCGGCGGCGAAGGTCCGATCGTAGAGGAGAATCAGGACCGGTGCGGTGACCATGACCTCCTTGGACGCCATGCCGGCAAGGCAGGACAAGGTCGCACCCGCGAACCAGCGCGCCGGCTGCGGGCTTTCTGCACCGCGGATGAAAAGATAAAGCGTCAGCAGATAAAAAAATCCGACGAGCAATTCCGTGCGCTGGATGATGCAGGTCACGGATTCCGTCTGCAGCGGATGCACGGTCCAAAGCAACGCGATCGCCAGCGCCAGCCAGGGAGCATTCTCCGCCCCGGCCGATCGCAGCAAGGTCCGCCGGATGATTCCGAACAAAACCAACGCGGACGCCGCATGCAGGCCGACGTTGAACAGGTGATAACCGCGCACCGACGTTTTCCCGACCGCGTAGTTGAGCGCGAGCGAGAGGTTCACCAACGGTCGCGCGATCACGCCACCGGCGTCGGGCGGGGGCGACAACGGCACGGTCAGCGGCCAGAGCTGGCGGATGGTGGCATTCGCCAGAATTGCCCGTTCGTCGTCGAAAACGAAGGGGGCCTGAAAGCTGTTAGCGTAGGCCATGAGCGCCGCGATCACGATCAGTCCAGCCGCCAGCAGCGGAGCGCGTCGGCTGGCGCGCGCACCGGCGGGAAGTGGAGTGGACTCAAGGGACATGCGATTCGCGCCGAGCGCAGGTGAAGCCGCGTGACCTTCAGGCCCGGCGAGCCATTCGGTCAAGCGCGCCCCGCCAAGCCCAGCCAAGCCGTGCGCCCCAGGCGCCCGGGCAGAAAAGCCGGCCTGATCCTGTCCGAAACGCCCGGGCTCATTCGTTGAAACTGTGAACCGAAGTCGTCGAACCCGGCATCGCGTTCTTCCCTCCCATGAAAACTCCGACCGCACTCCCCTCCGCCATCGTCTCGCGCGCCGAATGGATCGATGCGCGCAAAAAACTGCTCGTTAAAGAAAAGGCCCTGACCCGACAACACGACGCGCTGGCCGAGGAACGCCGCCAGCTCCCGTGGGTACGCGTCGAGCAATCCTACAATTTCACCGGCCCCGCTGGAAATGAATCGCTCGCGCAGCTTTTCGCCGGGCGCAGCCAGCTCTTTGTCTATCACTTCATGTTCGGTCCCGATTGGGATGAAGGTTGCCGCACGTGCTCGATGCTGGCCGACCACGTCGACGGCTCCGCCATTCATCTCGCCCAGCGTGACGTCACCCTCGTGCTGGTTTCACGCGCTCCCTATGCAAAACTCGCCGCCTTCCAGCGACGGATGGGGTGGAAATTCAAATGGGTTTCCTCGCATGGCAGCGGCTTCAACCGGGATTTCGGCGTGTTGTTTACTCCGGAGGAAGTGGCGTCCGCCGAACCTTCCTACAATTTCGGAACGGCCGCGCCCTTCTCTGACGAAGTCGGCGGCGGCAGCGTTTTTTTCAAGGACGGAGAGGGACAGGTTTTTCACACCTACTCTTCCTACGGCCGGGGTCTCGAGCCCCTGCTCCTGCCGTATTTCTACCTCGATCTTGTGCCGAAAGGCCGCGCCGAAGCCGGCCTCCCCTTTCCCTCCGCCTGGCTGCGCCACCACGATCGCTACGAGACAAAATGAAAGGGCGCGGCTTTACGCCGCGACCCCTTGACCCGCGACCTTCCAACGACCGCAATCCCGAACCTTTCACCGCACCACCCGCCGGTACGTCGCCAGATAGAGCTGCGACCCCACGCCCGTCGCGAACTGTGTCGGCGCCACGCCGTCGAAACCGAAGCAAATGCGCAGCCGCTCGCCCGTCTGCTGGTAGATCGCGGGGATTGTCCGACCGGCGTTGGTCCCCGTGATGCCCGTCAGCGTGAGCGCCAGGTGCCCGTCCCTCTCACCGAGAGCGAAACGCCCCTGATCCATCACCTGCCCATCGAACCACACCGCATAGTTGTCCCCGGAAAATTCGAGAGAACTTTTTTTCACCACGAGTTCCGGCGCCGCCTCCCCGGCAAACTCCGCCCGCACCATTTCCCAAGAGCCCTCAAGGGGTGGATTGTTAAGCCGCATGCGTTCAATGGGACCCAAACTGCCCTACTCCGCCGCCAGCTTTCGTTGGGCGGCGAAGACGTCGCGCAGCGACAGGCTGAGTTTGTCCTGCAGCGCTTGCAGCTCCCGGTAGCGCGCGACATTCGCGCGGTTCGGGGTGCAGCGGGTTTCCTCGTTCAACGCCACCACGCCGCTCGTGAAGTCGGCGATCTTCGCCTTCCGGTTTCCGTTGCGCAGCGCAACGCACCACGCGGCCTGCAACGCGCCGCCGAGCGCCGCGCCTTCGTCCTCCACCATCGCGACCACCGGCACGCCGAAAATATCCGCCATGATCTGCCGCCACACGGCCGACTTCGCGCCGCCGCCCGTCACGCGGATCTCCTTCGCCTTCACGCCGAGCGTGGCGAGCCGGCGCAGGCCGTAGTTCATTCCCATCGTCACGCCTTCCATGGCGGCGCGCGCGACGTGGGCGGCGTTAAATGTTTTTGGATTCAGCCCGAGCAACACGCCCGAACCGTCCGGCACGTTCGGCGTGCGCTCACCGGCCAGATAAGGCAGCAACACAAGTCCACCGGCCCCCGCGGGCGCGGCGGCGATCGCGTTTGCGAGCTGCCCGTGATCCTGGCCGAACAAGGCGCGCACCTGCTCGGTGACGGTGGTCACGTTCATCGTGCAGAGCAGCGGCAGCCAGCCGCCGGTCGAGCCACAGAACGCCGCGATCTCTCCCTGCGGATCGATCACGGGCTTCGCGGCGTGCGCGTAAATCGTGCCGCTCGTTCCGAAGCTCGCGGTCACGACGCCCGGGACCACATTGCCCGTGCCGATCGCGCCCATCATGTTGTCGCCCCCGCCCGCGCTCACGACGACGTCGGGGGAGAAACCGTATTTCTGCGCGAGCGCCGGACGCAAGGTGCCCGCGGCTTCATGCGAGCCCGAGATCGGCGGCAGCCAGCCGGCGAGATTTTTGTCGATGGCGTTGACCGCATCGCGCGACCACGTGCGCTGGCGCACATCCATCAGCGCGCTGCCGGAAGCGTCGCCGTGCTCCATGAAGAAATTCCCGGTGAGGAAAAAATTCAGGTAGTCGTGCGGGAGCAGCACGTGGCGGAGTCGCTTGTAATTCGCGGGCTCGTGCCGTTTCAGCCAGAGGATTTTCGGCGCAGTGAATCCCGGCAGGATCAGGTTGCCCGTTTTCCGGATCGCCGCTTTCGGGCCGCCGAGTTTTTTGGTGATGAGCGCGCATTCGGCCGTCGTGCTCGTGTCGCACCAGAGCTTGGCGGGACGAATCACCTCGCCGTTCGCGTCGAGGGGGACGAAGCCGTGCTGCTGGCCCGAGACACCGATGCCGCGCACGCGCTTCGCCTCGGCCGCGCCGATCTTCCCGGCCACTTCGACGAGCACGAAGTCGAGCGCGGCGGTCCAGTCGCCCGGATGCTGCTCCATGTGGCCGACCGGCAGGCCGTCGATCAGTTGATGCGGGGCGCGCGCCTCCGCGACGACGCGGCGGGTTTCGAGATCGAGGACGATCGCCTTGACGCTCTGGGTGCCGGAATCGATGCCGATGAAAAGGGACATGGGAGAACGGAGGGAAAAGTGGGAGGAGGGAAAAGTGGAAAGGTGGGAAACGGCGGAAGACGTCAGCCACGCGGAAGCGGTCGGGAGCACTGGTTGTGGCTTCCCTGTTTCTGAATTCAAAAGAAATCAGTGGCGGCTTCATGCTAACTGTAGGAGCAGCTTCCTGCCGCGACTGACCGCGTCCGTTTTGGGGCGGCAGCGTCAAGCCGCTCCTACAGCGCGAGTCCGGAAGGTTGGGGGGTTCGCTGGCAATCACCGGCGCTGCTCCAGGAAAATTTCCCAACACCAAATGCGCAGTGATGCGTCTGGCTGGGGCATGCACCCACCCCGCGCGTCCGTTTGGTTTCTTTGCGTCGCAATGCTCGGTTTCGCGCTCGCCCGCTCCACGGCGGCCGAGATGGCTCCGGCTGCCAAGGCCCCCGCCGCCCCCGTGACCTCGCGGGCGGTCGACTTTGAAAAACTGGCGGCGAAACCGACGAAAACCGGCGAGCGCCGCGAGCTCTTCGACGGACCGACGGCGACGCTGACGAATTTCGAAGGTCACATCACCACGCTGAATCCGGGCGAAAGCCCGCACGCGCCGCACCAGCATCCCGACGAGGAATTGATCGTCGTGAAAACCGGCACGATCGAGGTAAACATCAACGGCCAGCGCTCACGCGTCGGTCCGGGTTCGGTTTTGTTCTACGCATCCAACGACGTGCACGGCATCACGAATGTCGGCACCACCCCGGCCACCTACCTGGTTTTCCGTTTCATGACCGCCGCCACGCCGAAGCCGGCCGCGAAATAAACGGCCGGGCTGCCGGCATCAGCCTTCGATCGGCGGAGGCACGCCGAATTTCTGATTCAGGAAATCCTGCAGGATGAGGGTCGCGGCGCGCGAGTCGATGATGCCGCTCGCCCGCACGTCGCGGCGTTTCGATTTCGCAATCGTCGACTCCGCCTCGTAGCTCGTGAGCCGCTCGTCGATGAGATGCACGGGGAGCGCAAACTCCGCGCGCAGGCGGGCGGCGAACGCGTCCACCTCCTTCGCCTTGAAACCGACGCTGTCGTCCATGTTGAAGGGATAGCCGAGGACCAGGTCGGTGGCGCGGCGCAGCTTCACGACGGCGGCCAGCGCGGCCCAGCGCTTGGCTTCCTCCGCATCGGTGAGCGCCGCCAGCGGCGTGGCCACGCCGAGGTCGTCGCCGTAACTGAGTCCGATGCGACGAGCGCCATAGTCGATGCCGAGACAACGCATGCCGCGATTTCTGCGGCCGCCCGGGTGGAGCGCAATTTCATAGTGTGGCGGCTGGTGTTGTCACTTGCGGCGGCGCGGATGCGCGACTCACTTGGCCGCGATGCCCGACGCCACCTCCCCTCTCTCGCCCGCCGAACTGGCGCGCTACAGCCGGCATATCCTGCTGGGGGAAATCGGCGTCGAAGGTCAGCAAAAGCTGAAGGCGGCCCGCGTGCTCGTCGTCGGCGCGGGCGGACTCGGGAGTCCCGTGGCGCTGTATCTCGCGGCGGCGGGCGTCGGCACCTTGGGCATCGCGGATTTCGACCGCGTCGCCGTGCACAACCTGCAGCGCCAGCTCCTGCATGACGACGAATCGATCGGCGAAACGAAGGTCACCTCGGCCGCGCGCCGCCTCCGGGCGACGAACCCTCATGTGTGCGTGGTGGAGCATCCGGAGGGTGTGACGCCGGAAAACGCGGTCGCGCTGTTCGCGCAGTACGACGTGATTGTCGACGGCACCGATAATTTTTCGACACGCTACCTGAACAACGATGCGGCGTTCTTCGCCCGGAAGCCGCTCGTGTACGGCAGCGTTTTCAAGTTCGAGGGCCAGGTGACGCTTTTCCACCCGGCCAAAGGCGAGCCGTGTTATCGCTGCCTTTTCCCCGAGCCTCCCGCGGCCGGCAGTGTACCCGGCTGCGGCGAAGCCGGTGTGCTCGGCGTGCTTTGCGGCGTGATCGGCAGCCTTCAGGCGCTCGAAACGATCAAATTGATAACCGGCATCGGCGAGTCGCTGGCGGGCCGCTGGCTGACCTACGACGGACTCGCCCAGCGGTTTTCCGTGCTGAAGCTTCCGCGCAATTCCCAATGTCCGCTCTGCGGCGACAACCCTTCGATTCACACCGTCGCCCGGAACAATCCGGTCGCGACCTGTCCCCTTCCCTCTCCCATGCCGCCTCCCGATTATCCGTTGGAACTGTCCGTGACTGAAGCGAAACACCTGCTGGACACCGCCGCGGACCAGACGCGGTTGATCGATGTTCGCGAATCCTACGAAGTCGAAATCGCGAAAATCGCCGCCGCCGAATTCATTCCCATGCGGAAAATTCCCGAGCACGTCGCAACGCTTCCGAAGGACAAACACCTGCTCATCCTGTGTCACTCCGGAGGCCGCAGCCGGCGCGTCACCGAGTTTCTGCGCGCCCAGGGATTCGACTCCGTCAGCAACATCGCCGGCGGCATCGATGCGTGGGCGGAGCAGATCGACCCGTCGCTGCGCCGGTACTGAAAGTCACACCGTCAACTCGCGATGCTCCGCCGCGTAAGCGCGGACGTAGTCGGCAAACGCGCTCTTGAGTCGCGCACTGACCGTGTCAGGGCCCACGCGAAAACGAGTCGAATCGATGGCCGAGACAGGTGAGACGTCCTTGGTCGTCGAGAGCAGCATGCATTCCTCCATCGAGGAAAATTCCTCGGGTCGCACGCTGGCTTCGCAGGTCGGGATGCCGGCGCGGGCGGCAATTTTTTCGAGCAGCAAACCGCGCGTGATTCCGCCGAGAATGCCGGCCGATAGCGGCGGAGTTACCAGCGTGCCGGCGCGGACGAAAGCGATATTTGAAACAGCGGCCTCGGTCACTTCACCCGCGAGATTCAGAATAACCACCTCGTCGGCGCCGCGCGCGCGGGCCTCGCGCAGGCAGAGGAGATTGTTCAGGTAGTTGCCGGTTTTCCAGGCGGGGTTGAGGCAATCGGCGGCATTGCGGCGGAGTGAAGTCGCCACGGAAAGCCGCAGTCCGGTCCGCAATTGTTCAGGTGAGAGCGAAGGGTTCGGCTGCACGAGCAAGACAAACTCCGGCTGATCCGCCAGGGCGGTATCGAGACCAATGGCCCCGGCGCCACGGGCGATTTGCAGCCGGATATAGACCTCGTCGCTCCGCGGGGTCGCCGCGCGAAACGCCGCCACGGTTCTCCGGATTTCCTCCAGCATCTGCGCGGCGGAAACCGGGGGTTTCATATAGAGCGCGGTCGCCGAGCGCTCGAGCCGCCGCCAGTGTTCGTCCCAGGCGAAAATCGTGCCGCCATAGGTGCGCCAGACCTCGTAGATCGAATCGCCGTACAGGAATCCGCGGTTGAGCGGCGCGAGCGACGGTTCGCGCGCGGAATGCAAACGGCCGTTCGTGTTGGCCTGGATATGGGGCGCGGTCATGGGAGCAGCGAAACCCAACTGTTTGAAAGGCGAGCGACGACGCCAACAAAAAGCCCCCACGATCGTGAGGGCTCGAATATTCGTCGCGCAAAACGAACGGGCGGTCAGCGGGCTTTCACCAGCCCGAGGGCCTTTTTGACATTTTGCACGCTCGGCAGCGAAATGCCCACAGTCGCGGCAATCTCGGCGCCGGTCTTCCCGGCAGCGGCGAGTTTTTTCACCTGCGCGCGGGTGTCATCGGTGATCACGGCGCGGGTGCGTCGCTTCTTTCCGCCGCCGCTCGCTTTGGTTCTCTCCCCCCCGGCAGCCTTCACCGCCTTTAAGAAAGCAGCCACCGTGGGGAAGCCGTATTTTGCGGGGAGCGCGCGAAACTCCTTGTTTCGCTCCGTCTCGATCGCTTTGACGAGGCTGGCCACCTTGGCCTGGGTCGCCTCAAGTTCCTTGATTTTGTCAGTCATCATAGCGGGAGTTATAGCCACGTTGTTACCGGCGGCAAGCGGCTATATCGCTCTGCCTGGTTACCTGCCGGCAAGTTGCAGCGCCGCGACTAGATCGTCATGGCGTGATATCCGCCATCGACGACGATTTCCGAACCCGTGATGAAGCCGCCCGCGGCATCGCTCGCGAGGAGCAGCGTCGCACCGATCAATTCGCGCGCTTCGCCGAACCGTTTCATCGGGGTGTGGCCGAGGATGGACGCCACGCGCTCGGGCGAAAGGATTTTGCGGTTCTGCTCCGCCGGGAAAAACCCGGGGACGATGGTGTTAACGCGCACCCGTTTCGGCGCCCATTCCCGGGCGAGATTCTTGGAAAGGTTGTGCACGGCCGCCTTGCTCGCCGAGTAGGTGAAGACCCGCGAGAGGGGAACGATGCCCGACATCGACCCCAGGTTGATGATCGAGCCGCCTTCATTCCGATCGACCAGGTATTTCCCGAAGATCTGACAGCCGAGGAAAACGCCTTTGAGATTAATGCGGATGATCCGGTCGAACTCGTCTTCCGCGATGTCGAGAAAAGGAGTCGCCGAATTCACCCCGGCGCCGTTGACCACGATGTCCACCTTGCCGGATCGTTTCAGCACCGTGTCGAGGAGCTGCTGCACCTGCGCCTTCTCGCTCGCCTCCGAGGAGACAAAATAACCTTTTCCGCCCGCCGCCTGAATCCGTTCGAGGCGGGGCTTGGCCTTTTCCTCGTTGCGTCCGACCAGCACGACTTCCGCCCCCGCGGCCGCCATCCCCTCGGCCATCGCGCCGCAAAGTTCACCGGTGCCGCCGGTGACGACCGCCACCTTGCCAGTGAGGGAATAGAGTGAAGTCAGGTAATCCGAAGGAGTGCTCATGGGAAAGCCATGCAATCGTTCCCGTCACGCCGCTGGCAACGGCAAACCGCACCGCGCTACCCACCTGCCTCCGCACCCACTTCGCCCTTGCCACGGGTGAGGCGCGACCTAGCGTCCGACGTTTTCTCCCCATGATTTCCTGGATCCAGAGATACTTTCAGCACCACTTCCGCACCATCTTCGCGGTTCTCCTCGGGCTGATCATCGTTTCATTCGTTTTCACCATCGGGCCCTCCGGCCTGCGCAAAGGAGATCAGCGCTCCGTCACGCGCCATTTCTTCAACTACAACCTCACCTCCACCGAGGGACAGCAGCGGCTCATGGGCGACGCGAGCGTCAGCGCCAGCCTCCAGCTGGGAAACATGTCCGGCATCGAAGGTGAACAGGTGCAAAACTACGCGCTGCAGCGCGCCGCCACCCTCCACCTCGCCGACCAGCTCCACATCCCGCCGGCGACCACGAGCGAGATCACCGATTTCATCAAGGGCCTGCGCGCTTTCATGGGGCAGACCGGTCAATTCGACCCGAAAGCCTACGAGACCTTCCGCGACAGCTTGAAAAGCAATTCCCGGTTCACGGAAGCGGACATCCGCCGCGTGATGGGTGACGACGTCCGTGCGCAAAAGGTGCAGCGCCTCCTCGCCGGCCCCGGCTACGTGCTGCCCGCCGATGTGAAACAGATGCTGTCGCGCACCGAAACGTCATGGACCCTCGCGATCGCCACCGCCGACTACGCCAGCTTCGCCCCCGAGGTGAAACCCGCCGACGCCGACCTCACGAAATACTACGAGGAAAACCCGTTTCGCTATGAGATCCCGCCGCGGGTTCTCGCTTCGTTCGTCGGGTTTCCGGCGACCGCCTTTTTGGACAAGGTCACGGTCACCGACGCGGATGTCCGCTCCTTCTACGACGTGAATCCCGCGCGCTTCCCGAAGCCCGCCGATCCGAAGGCTCCGGTGCCTTCCATCGCACCGCAGGATTCGTCGGCCGATTTCAACGCGGTGCGTCCGCAGGTTGAAGCCGCCCTCAAACTTGAACGCGCCCAGCGCCTGGCCCTCAAGGCCGCGAGCGATTTCGTTTATTCCCTCTACAGTGGAAAAGTCACCCGCGGGCCGGCCCTCGACGCCCTGCTCGCGCAGCAGAAGCTGGCGCCGGTTTCGCTTCAGCCTTTCACCCGCAACCAGGGTCCCGCGGAGCTCGGAAATTCGCCCGAGGTCGCGGTCGCCGCGTTTGCCCTCGACGAGACCCGTTACTATTCGGACCCCCTGCCCAACGCCGGCGGTGCCGTCGTGCTCCTCTGGCAGGAAACGCAGCCTTCGCACAAGCCCCTCTTCGTGGAAGTGCGCGCCAAGGTCCTCGCCGACTACGTTGAAAACGAAAAGACCAAGCGCTTCGTGGAGATGGGCAGGACCCTCAAGGCCCAGCTCGAAAACCGCTTGAAAGCCGGCGACACGCTCGAAAAAGCCGCCGCCGCCGTTTCCAGCTCCAGCGGCGTGAAGCTCGAGGCCAAAACCCTGGCGCCCTTCACCGAGCAAAATCCGCCCCAGGACGTCGACCCGTCCGTGTTTGGCACCCTTCAGAATCTCGAAAAAGGACGCGTCTCCGACATGACCCTCACCCAGGACAAAAAAGGACTTCTCGTATACGCGCTCGACAAAAAGATCCCGGACTTGAGCGAGGCGAACCTCCAGTACGCGGCCATGCGTGCGCAGCTCGCCTCCTACAACTCCCGCCTGGGATCACGCGCGATGGTGAGCGAAATCGTCGAGAAGGAACTCCTGAAGTCGTCGCCCAAGGTGCAGTAAACCGGGTCGTGGCCGCGGGGCGAAGCGCCCGCTCGGGCGATCCTTTCTCCAGCGCCAGGAGGGTGCGCGGTTGACCGCTTCGACCGCTCATCTCCCCACGCAACCGCTCCGCATGTTTTGGCTCGTCGCCAGCTCGGTGCCTGGCGTCAAATACGCGGACATGACGCTTCTCCCGGGGGACATCGATTCAGTGCGACGGCCGCAACTTTTAGGCGCGAAGACCGTCTCTCCCGCACATCCAGCCGCCGTCGATAACAGGCTGGCCAACATTCCCGGGGGCACGCGCAAAAAACCGTAACTTTTCGGCGACCGCCGTGTTCCAAGCCTATCCGTTTTCACTGTCATGCCACGATTTACCGCCCGCGTACTCGCCCTCCTCTGCAGCTTTGCCGCCATCGCGGCTCTCCGCGCTCAAGACCTGCCGGCCGCTCCTCCCGCGACCACGCCCCTGACGCTCGAGGAGTGCATCGCCCGCGCGCTGCGCAAAAATTTCGACCTGCAGATCCAAGGTTATTCGACCGACATCGCGAGGGAGTCGCTCGAGATCGCGAAGGCGGATTTCGATCCCACCCTCACCGCCTCGGTAAACCGCAATCTTTCGCAGGCCGCCACCGCGACGAGTTCGCTGGACGGCACCGTCCGCGAGGGCCAGCGCAACGACAGCACCTCCGCCAGCATCGGCGTGAATCAGCGGATTCCCCAAACCGGCGCGGTCGTCGGCCTCTCGACGGGTGTGACGCGGGGCGCCACCAACTCGAGCAACGCCCTCCTCAATCCGAATTACGGCAACACCGTCACGGCGACCATCAGCCAGCCCCTGCTCAAGAATTTCGGTCCGAAGGTCGGCAAAGCCAATGTCGAGCGCAACAAACTCGGTCTCGGGATCGCGACGCTCAACTACAAGAGCCGCGTCCTCACCGTCGTCCGCGACACGGAAAACGCCTACAACAATCTCGTTTCCGCCCGTGAAACGCTGCGCATCCGCCAGCTTTCGCTCGAGCTCGCCCAGCGCCTGCTCGACGAAAACACCGCCCGCCGCTCGTCCGGGGTCGCCACCGATCTCGACGTCCTCACCGCGGAAGTCGGCGTCGCCAACTCCCGCCGCGCTGCCATCCAGGCGGAGCAGACGGTGCGGAACGCCGAGGACTCGCTCCTCGGGCTTTTCACTCCGGAGAACTTCGATTTGCGCCCGGGCGTCGTGACATTTGCCCCTTACAACGAACCCGCTCCTTCGTTTCCCGTTTCCTACAAGCGCGCGCTGGACAACCAGCCGGACTACTACTCCGCCCTCGCCACGGTGAAGCAGCTCGAGATCGACCTCTCCGTCGCAAAACAGAACCGGCTGCCGGCGCTGAACCTCGACGGCCGTCTCGGCTACTCCGCCAACGATCGCTCGTATTACGATGTGATCGCCGCGATTCCCAACCGGCACGGCAACAACTGGAGCATCGGCCTGAGCTACACCATGCCGTGGCGGATGAAGGCCGACACCGCGCGCTACCGCAGCACTTTCGCGAGCCTGAACTCCCAAAAAGCCCGGCTCGCACAGTTCGAGCAAAGTCTCCTGATCCAGGTCCGCACCGCCATCCGCTCCGTGGAAACCAACATCGCCAGCGTCGACATCGCCGCGAAGGCCACCGAGCTCAGCGCGAAACAATACGAGCTGCAGAAGGCCCGCTTCGATGCCGGCCTCTCCACCAGCCGCCTCGTGTTGCAGGCCCAGGACGACCTGGAAATCGCCCGCCTCGCCGAACTTTCCGCTAAAGTCACCCTGCGCGCCGCGGTCGCCGAACTTCACCGCCTCGAAGGGACCTCGCTGAAGCGCTTCAACATCAACCTCCCGGAATAAGCGGGACGCGGGCACCCGCCGCTTCGGGCTTTTACCGGGATGGGCCGGGACGCGATTCGCAAAAAACGGGTCGACAAAACGGCGGCGCTGCCTCTGCTTTTCGCCTTCATGGCCACGTCAGAATCCAAGCATCCCTCGCCTCTGAGTCTCGCCGTCGACTTCGTGCTCGTCGCGGCGTTCTTCGCCTACCTCTTCACCCTGCTGCGGGCGCACGTTCCCTCCACCGATCCGACGATGATCACGCTCTGGGCGGCCTTGGGCGCAGCCTGCATGTCGGGCGTTTTCTGGCTCTGCATCCAGATGTTTCGCGTGGTCCTCCGCGGCCAGCTCGACGCGAAGCGGAAATAATTCCCCGCTCATTTCGCCCTGGCGCGCCAATTCCGGCGCGCCTTTTTTATTTAGACGACCGCGGCGCGTTTTCGTTTTTCGATGCGCGACGAAACGAGGATCGCGATTTCGTACAGCAGGTAGAGCGGGGCCGCGAAAATCGTCTGCGTGATGGGATCCGGCGTCGGGGTCACGATCGCCGCGATGATGAAGATCACCACGATCGCATGCCGCCGGTATTTGCGCAGAAACTCCGTGGACATGATGCCGAGCCACACGAGCAGGATGACGACGAGGGGGAATTCAAACGAGGCCCCCACCCCCAGCACGAGCCACGAGAGCGTGCTGTAGTAGCTCCCCGCGGTCCACCGGAACGCGAGGCCGAAGGCGTTGTTCAGCTGGATGGCAAAATCCACGGTGCTGGGCATCAGCAGGAAAAAGCCGAACGCCGCCCCGATCAAAAACAGCACGAACGCGGAAAAACACATCGGCAGCACCGCGCGTTTTTCCTTCGCCGTCAGCGCAGGCGCGACGAACTGCCCGATGAAAAACAGCATGAACGGCGCCGAGAGCAGGAGTCCGCCCATCACGCACATCTGAATGATCATGTTGAACACCTCCATGATCGAGGTCGTCCCCAGCTCGATGACGAGGTTGGGATACTTTTCCTTCGCCGACAGCAGCGGCCACATCAGCTTGTCGTTAAATTCCTTGAGGTAGTACCCGATGAGCACGGCAAAAACCGTGAAGGCCACCGCGCACTTGATGAGGGTCCCGCGCAGCTCCTCCAGATGATCCCAAAAACCCATCGCCTTTTCCCGCGCAGGCGCCGGGGGCTCGTCAGTAGTGATCTCAACGTAATCGTCAGT
Source organism: Opitutaceae bacterium (assembly GCA_036261745.1). Lineage (GTDB taxonomy): Bacteria > Verrucomicrobiota > Verrucomicrobiia > Opitutales > Opitutaceae > DATAKE01. The sequence goes on along the minus strand of DATAKE010000046.1, from coordinate 20,491 downwards.
TTGGCTCACGGCGTTTGGGAGCCGCAAATGTGGGAGGATTTTCCGAAAACGGAAGCGCGATTGCGGCGGCCTGCAACCGCGGCACACCCGACCCGCCCGGAAATGAAACCCGCGCGCCGATCCGCTCCACGGCTGCCGGGTGTCCGCTCGGTCCCGCTTCCGGACACCGGAAAACACAATGCCCCGCGGGCGAAGAAAAAAGAGGCCACCATGAGACCGACCGCAGGGTTGCGCGCGTCCGCGCCCTCGACCGCATCAGCTGGACCGCGCGTCGCGGCGGTAGCCGACCCGTCGCTCATCACCGGCACGAAACGGGTTTATCACATGGCGAGGTCCCGCGGTTCAGCCGGATCCGTGTCACCAGTTTTGATGACATGTATTTCATCCCTCCTCTAGTGAAATAGCCGGGCGACAACGCGCGCAGCGGCCAGCTTGTTTTTTAGCTTCGCAAGAACTGAATCGCGGCTCCTCTCCACGTGCGCCGCATCGCGGCGCACGCCCCCACCCCACCCCTGCCATGCCCATGTACTCCCCTGTGCTCACTTTCCTTAAACGCATCTGCGCCGTCGCCAGCCTGTCGTGCGCCCTCACTCCGTTTGCCGCGGCCGGCGAACTCAAGGTCGACATCAACAACGTCGCCCGAAACCAGGTTCAGCAAACCGAACCGGGCTACACGATGTGGAGCTCGATCATCCCCAGCGGAACCCCCGGCACCACCACCACCGGTCTCGCTGCCGTGACCCAAACGTTTACGACCAGCACCGGCGAAAATGTCGCGATCAGCTTCGCCCAAACCGCCCTCTCCCAAAGTCGCGGCGGCACCGGCATCGTCGCCAACTGGTTCCAAGTCGGCGCCCAAGGCGTTACCAAGCTCGTGAGCGACGGCATCGGCGTCGGCCCCGTGGCCACGGTCGCTGGCGGCGAGATCCAGATGACCCTCACCGGTCTCTCCGCCGGCGATCACACCTTGCTCGTCTACCTCAACGCCGTGGACAACCCGGCCACCAATTTTTTCGGCCCCATCGACATCTCGGTCAAGGGGACGAAGGTCATCGACAATCTCCAGCCGACCATCCGCGCCGCCTCCACCCTCGCGGCGGCCACGGCCTATCTTGAATTCTCCGTCAGCGGGCCGGGCGATGTTGTCACGCTCCTGTTTACTGCTGAGCAAAGTCCGTCGGTCGTACTCCCGCCGGGCACCGTTCTCCGCCGTTCACCGTTCATCAACGGATTCGAAATCGACACGCCCAACTTCAGTCGCATCGCGAACACGCCCTTCCCCGCGGATTTCGACGAACACGCCGATGCCGACACCGGCGGCCTCACCCTCAGCTGGGAATCCGCGATCGCCGGCGGCATCGTTTCCCACGACGTCTATTTCGGCACCGATCTGGCGGCGGTGAAAAGCGCCACGCGAAGCTCCCCCGAATTCAAAGGGAACCAGGTCACCCGCAGTTTCCCGGTCTCCGGCCTGAGCACTCATCTGACCTACTACTGGCGCATCGATGAGATCAACACGCTGGGCAACACCACCAAGGGCACTACGTGGTACTTCCGCACCCGCCAGCTCGCGTTCCCCGGCGCGGAAGGCTACGGCCGTTTCGCCCGCGGCGGTCGCGGCGGCAAAGTCGTTCATGTCACCACCCTCGCGGACACCTTGGCTCCCGGCACGCTCCGCTACGCCATCGAACAGGAGACCGGGCCGCGCACCATCGTCTTCGACGTCAGCGGTCTCATCACGCTCAACTCCCGCCTCGTTCTCAACCAGCCCTACGTCACCGTCGCGGGACAAACCGCTCCGGGCAAAGGCATCACGGTTCGCAAATACACGATCGGGCTCAGCGGCGCGCGCGACAACGTCGTGCGCTTCATCCGCTCTCGTCCCGGCAATATCAGCGGGACCACCATCGACGGCATGGGCATGCAGGGCAGCGATCATTCCATCATGGATCACTGCTCCGTGAGCTGGTCGCTCGATGAAGCCTTCAGCTCCCGTTCCGCCAAAAACATCACCCTCCAGCGTTCGCTGATCTCCGAGGCGCTGAACGCGGCCGGCCATCAAAACTACCCTCCCGGCACCGAGCACGGTTACGCCGCTTCGATCGGCGGCGACAAGGGATCCTTCCACCACAATCTCCTCGCGCATAACTACGGCCGCAACTGGTCGCTCGCGGGCGGACTCGACGGCTCCGGCTTTTTTTCCGGCCGCTTGGATATCACCAACAACGTCGTCTACAACTGGGGCAACCGCACGACCGACGGCGGCGCGATGGAGGTCAACTTCGTCAATAATTTCTACAAGCCCGGCGCGGGCACGACGCACTTCTTCGCGCTGACCATGCAGCACGAGAACGCCGCGAACGGTTCGCAGCGCGCCTACTTCGCCGGCAACGTCATGCCCGGCCGCTTCGACGAAACCACGCAAACCCTCGGCCGGCGCAGCATCGTGTCGAGCGGCGTCCCGCCCCTGACCTACGAGACGTTCGTCGACGCACCGTTCTTTCCATCGCTCGTCGCGACGCAGACCGCCGGCGAAGCCTACAAGCGCGTCCTCTCCGATGTCGGCGCCAACGCGCTCATCGACGACCACGACATCCGCATGATCAACGAAACGCTCGCGGGCACGTTCACCTATCGCGGGAGCGCGACCAACAAGCCCGGCTTTCCCGATTCCGAAACCGACGTCGGCGGCTGGGAAGATTATCCCGAGATCCATCGCGCGGCCAACTGGGACACCGACAAGGACGGCCTGCCCAACTGGTGGGAAGTTCTCAAAGGTTTGAATGTTAATTCCCCCGCCGGCGATTTCTCCGACGCCAACGCCGATCCCGACGCCGACGGATTCACCAACCTCGACGACTACCTCCACTGGCTCTCGCTGCCCCGCGCCGAATGTCCGTACGAGCGCTCCGTCGACATCGATCTCAGCCTGCTCACCCGCGGCTACACCGCCGGCCCGGTCCACACGATCGGCGTCGTGACGAACGGAAGCGCGATCCTCCTCGCCGATGGCAGGACCGCGCGCTTCACGCCGGCCGCCGGCTTCCTCGGACTCGCGCAATTCTCCTTCACCGTCGTGGACAGCGCGGGCAGCTCGATGACGCGCACCGTCGCCATCCGCGTCCTCGAACCCATCGTGCCGCGCAGTTACGCGGCGTGGGCGGCGGCGTATGGATTGACCGGCGCAAACCTGGACCCCGGTGCCGATCCCGAGGGGGACAGTCTCGTCAACCAGCTTGAATTCATTCTCGGGCTCAATCCGCTCGTCGCCGACTCCGAGGGGCAGCCCGCGGGCGCGCTCGAAACCGGGGCCTTTGTTTTCCGCGTCACGCACGACCGCAGCGCCGATGCGGCCTTCGCCATCGAGCACTCCCTCGACCTGATCAACTGGAATCCGGTTGCCGGAGCCATCGAACTTTCGATCGGCGACAGCGAAATCCTCGCGGCGGCGGTCGCGACGACACCGGAAAGGAAACAATTCTTCCGCCTCACCTCGGGCGGATTTTCCACGACGCCCGCCGGCTATCTCAACACGTCTCTCGCCGGCGGAAAAACCACCGCCTTCGGACTCCTCTTCGACGGCACCGCCGTGAATCCGACCGGTTTGCGCGCGGGCAAAATCGATTCACTCACCGCCAATTCCCTCACCGCGCTCAACGGCAACTGGACGGACACGCTCGCCGATCCCGCCAAGCCATGGGCTGTCCGCTTACTCAGCGGCGCTGCCGCGGGAAAGCTCTTCGACGTCAACGGCAACACCAGTACAACGCTCACCCTCGGCGGAGGCGATCTTCTGGCCGCCGGTATCGCGACGGGCGACCGGTTCGAACTCATCGCGCTCGACACGCTCCACACGTTCTTCGGTCCGTCGCTCCTGCAGGGCGGGACTTCTTCAGGACTCACGGATGTCGTCCAGCTCCGCAGCGGCACGACGTGGCTCGCGTATTACTACGACACGACGCTCGGTTTCTGGCGCCGCACGATCGGACCCGCGACCAACAGCAACAACGTGATCATCCGTCCCGGTTCCGGCCTCACGATCCTCCGTCGTGGAGCGACGCTCAACCTGTCCGTCGCCGGCCGCGTGCTCGGCACCGCGTTCCGCGCGCCGGTCAACAACGCCAGCACCACGGCGATCACGGCGGGTTATCCGATCGACACCACGCTGTCGGCGCTCGGCGTGCAAAGCCTCCTCGCCGGCTGGCGTCCGGGCACGACGACCGCCGCCGCCGATTCCCTCTCGCTCTATAACGGCACGACCTGGATTCCCTACGTCTTCACCGGCACGCAGTGGCAAACCACGTCCGGCGTGGCCAGCGATTCGACCGGCATTCCCGCCGGTGCAGTGCTCCTGATCCAGCGCCCCGGCGTCACCACCGGCACCACCGATCTGGTCCGCGCGAAAGCTTACTAATCCCGGAACGCCCATGCTCAGTGGGTAGGGCGCGCGACCGCTGGGCGCGCCGTGGTCCGGGAGTAACCTAACGCTAAACGGCGGGCCCATCGGGCCCGCCCTACCCTCAAACGTTTTCGTTTGGGTGATCTGCGACGCTCAAAGGGTCACTCTGATTTTCGCAGCCTGACTTTTTTTTGGTCATGGTTGTTCGGTTTTGCCGCGGCCGGTGCTTAGGTTGATACACACAAGCATGCTCGATGACGACGCCACGCTCCTCCGCGACTACACCGAGCACCGATCCGAACAGGCCTTTGTCGAACTCGTCCGCCGGCACACGAATCTGGTCTACTCCGCCGCGTTGCGCCGCACGGGTGGCGATGCGCATCGCGCGCAGGATGTCGTGCAGTTCGTGTTTAATGAACTCGCCCGCCAACCGGGCCGGGTTGCCCGCCACCCCGTGCTGGCCGGCTGGCTTCACACCGCGACCCGGAACGCGGCCATCAATGCGGCACGGGCGGAACGGCGCCGCCAGCTCTACGAACAGCAGGCGGCACTCACCATGAACGAAGGGTCCGACGAGAATGCCGGGGAATGGGATCGTCTTCGTCCCATGCTCGACGAGGTGATCGACGGGCTGGCCCGCGACGACCGGGATGCGGTCCTCCTGCGGTATTTCGAGGAACGTCCGTTCGCGGAGATCGGCCGCGTGCTGCGCGTTTCCGAAGACGCCGCGCGCATGCGGGTGCAGCGCGCGCTGGAAAAACTGCGCGAGGCACTGCAACGGCGGGGATTCGCCTCCACGACCTCCGCGCTCGGAGCGGTGCTGGCCAACCACACGGTCATCGCCGCGCCGGGACTCGCCACCACCGTCACCGGGGTCGCGTTGGGCAGCGTTGGCGCCGCAACGGGCCTCACCGCGACAAAGCTCGCGGTGATCGCTGGCGGCATCGCCGCGATCATCGCCGCACTCACCTTCGCGCCCTGGTGGAAAACTCAAGGTCCGGAGACTCTCGCTCCCCTCGCTGCCGGCCTCCGCGCGACGGACGCGGGAAACGAAAAACCAAATGATCCCTCATCGAACACGACAGGAGCCGGATCAAACCTCGCTTCCCTCCGGAATCCAGGCAGCCCGGCGAACCTCCCTGCGCAAAACACCGTCGCACCGATTGCCAGATCCGCAGTGGCCCGCAATCGCGCGCGGGTCGCGCAGGACTACTATGTGCTGTTCTCGGAACTGCAGCTTCCCGACGCGCAGCGGGAGGCATTGATCGGCTTGCTGGTTGATCTGCGCGAATCCGGTGCGGACTACGCGGCGGCCGGTGCCGGCCTCGGTGTCGATGTCACCACCGACCCGGCCACCTTCAATCGATCGGTGAGAGCGCTGCGTGATAAAATCCAGGACGAGATCAATACACTGCTCGGGCCCGACGGTTTTCGCCGCTTCGCGGAGTTCGAGGACGAATTAAAAACCAAGTCGTATGCCATCGCCCTGAAGGGAACGCTCAAGAACACCGCCTCACCGCTCACGACCGGGCAGGCCGACGAACTTACCCGCATCATTCAACAAGGGGCTTTCGACCCAAAAGGAGAACAGCTGATCGCCGAAGCCAGCCGGTTCCTCTCGCCCGAGCAGCTCACGGCGTTACGTCAGGTCCAGGATCTCAAGATCAATGGAAGCAAGAAACCGAAGATCCTGGACGCCATCCGCGAAGGCGGAACCCAACCGACATCCGGCACCAACGCTCCGTGAAACGAAATTATTTTTCTGCGGCACCCTTTCTTCCCATGATCAAAACCACCTCGCTTCTCCTGTCCCTCGCCCTCGCCGGCGCTTCCCTGTCCGTGGCAAATCCTAGTTTCGCCGCCGCCATCCCGAGCGCCGCCGACACGGCGGCCCAAGCTGCCTCGGAGCTGGACGAAAAACTGGCCCGGCTCTGGGCCGACCGACCTGACTATGTTGCCCTGTTGGAACAGAAACAGTCCGACCGGCCGCTGCGCGTCGTCTCGACCGTTCCGCCCGAATTTCCCAAGTCCCTCAAGCGCTCGGGTAAAAAGGGAACCATCCTGGTGAGCTTCTTCGTGAACGAAGAGGGCCGCGTGGAGGCGGCACGCGTTGTCGATTCTCCCGACGAAGGCTTCAACAAACCTTCGGTGGCAGCGGTCTTGAAATGGAAGTTCGTGCCGGCAATGCGGGACGGCAAAGCCGTGAAGGTATCGGGCCTGGTGCCGGTGGTGGTGCAATGACCTGCCATGCCGTTCGCAGTTTTTCCAAAACGGACGGCATTCTCTTTCGCAGCGCTGCTGGTCACCAGTGCCGCTTTGGCCGGAGCCGGGCGCGACCCGGCCGTCACCTTTCGCGACGACGCCTTCACCCTCGTGCTCGACAACGGAATCGTTGCGCTCGAGATCGCGAAGGAGAACGGCGCCGTCGTGCACTTCGCGTATCGCGGGAAATCCCTGCTCTCCGGCCCGGCGTATCTGGACTGGCAGAGCGACGGCAACCATCATTTCAGCGCGGTCCGCTGCCGGATCGTGACGGACCCCGCGACGAACGGTGGCGACCTGGCAGAGATCGCCATCGAGCAATCCGGCAAGGGTCAGCGGCCGGCCTTTGACGTGGCGCAGCATTTTGTCCTCCGGCGCGGCGAAAGCGGCTGCCACGTCTTCGCGGTCTTCCACCACGCGTCGAACTATCCGGCAGCCTCGATCGATCAGTCGCGTTGGGTGCTGCGCGTGGACGAATCGGTTTTCGATTTCATCAACGTCGATGACCAGCGCCGCGCGGTCATGCCACCCGGCACCACCCCCGTGCGAACGCTCGACCCGAAGGAGGCGATGCAGTTCACGGAGGGCCCGTGGCAGGGCCGCATCACCGACAAGTATCATTTTTTTGCGGAGGCGGGTGATCACTTCGTTCACGGCTGGAGCGGGACGAAATCGAATCTCGGCCTGTGGTTGATCGATGGCAGCCGCGAAGATCACAACGGCGGTCCCACCAAACAGCACAACACAGCTCATTTCGGCGGCGTGCTCCTGAAAATCCTGACCTGCGTGCACTATGGTGCGCACGCCGTCGAAATTCCGAAAGGGATGGAATGGACGAAGGTGTACGGGCCATGGCTGCTGTATGCGAATTCCGGCGGCACTCCGGATGCGCTGTGGGCGGATGCGAAGCGCCAGGCGGAAGAACAACGCCGCGCGTGGCCTTTCTCGTGGATGCATCATCCGCACTATCCCGATCGCATGCAGCGCGGCGAAGTGCGCGGCCGCATCACGGTACACGAGGGCAGTCCGGCGATGTTGCCGGGTGCCTGGGTCGGTCTGGCCGCGGCATCGCCGGACTGGCAGCAACAGTCGAACGGCTATCAATTCTGGGGACACATGGACGCGGACGGTACATTCGCGATTCCGAACGTCCGCGCGGGAACCTACACCCTCTACGCTTTTGCGCCCGGTCTCGCCGACGAGTTTCGCCGCGATGAAGTGACCGTTGCCGCCGGCAGGAGCCTCGAGTTGGGCGAACTCGCGTGGCGGCCTCCGCACTTTGGCCGCCTGCTCTGGCAGGTCGGAATACCGGATCGAACGGCCCGGGAGTTTCGCTACGGCGACAACCACCGCCGCTGGGGACTCTGGCGACACTACGCGACCGACTTTCCGCAGGGCGTGAATTTTCGCATCGGTTCCAGTCGCGAGCGCACGGATTGGAACTATGCCCAGGTGACCGTGAACGACCGGGGCCAGTGGCGCGGGACCGCGTGGGACGTGGAGTTCGAGGCACCGGACCACCCGATGACTGGAACCGCAACCCTGCGCCTGGCCATTGCGTCCGCGCACGCCGCGCAGCTCGTGGTGAGCTTGAATGGACACAAGCTCGACGGCTTCGACCTCAGCACGGACAACGCGATGGCCCGCGCCGGCATCCGCGGACAATACACGTTGCGCGACGTACCGTTCAAAGCGTCACGGCTGCGTCCGGGACGCAACGTGCTTACCCTCGAGCAACAAACCGGGCGCAACATGCTGCCGAATGTGATGTACGACAGCCTGCAACTTTACCTCGACGAGCAGCGCCGGTTTGAAACCTTCCGCGATACCCCCCGCTTCGTCATCGGCGCCAACGCGAGAAACGCTGGCGAAGACAACGATTGACGCGGACGAGCGCCCTGGCGCGCGGACGTGAGGTGAAAAAGCTGATGAAATAACGGCTGGCGAATGAGCCTGTTTTCGTCAGCCGGCGGTGGGTTTTGGCCGTCACCTTTCTTCCGACGATCCGTCCTTCCGCCCGCAATGAACCCACTCCGCGTCCTCCCCGCCCTCGTTTTAACCCTCGCCGCTTCGTTCGCCTTCGCCGCCGACAACGCGGCCCCTGCCTCATCTCCTGCGGCCGCCGCCACCGCACCGAAGCCATCGGCTTCCGAGCGCCGCGCGACGAACCTCGTCAAAGGGCTCAAGCTCACCGACGCCGCCACGGAAGCGAAGACCCGCGCGATTCTCGAGTCGCATTTCACGGCCATGGAGCAATGGCATGCGGTGAATGACCCGGCTTTGACCCAGCTCTGGTCCGAGTGGACAACCGCACGCAACCAGCCCACCAAGGTCGAGGCCGCCAAGGTCGGCGAAAAGATCGACGCCATCTACGCCACCTTCCGTCCGCAACACGACGCCTTCCTCGCCGCGCTCGCCAAGGAAATCAGCCCGGCGAATATCGAATCGATCAAGAACTCCCTGACGAACAGCCCGGGCATGGACCGCACGGCCAATGCGTACATTGAAATGATCCCCCAGTTCACCGACGCCGACAAAGCCTTCGTCCGCTCCCGCTTCGCCCTCGCTCGCGAACAGTCGATCGACACCACCACCGGCAAGGAGATCGTCGCCTTTTTCAAGCGGCAGAAAGATATCGTCGAGGCCTACATCGACGAAAAAGGCTACGACTACCAAAAGTCCCGCGCCGCGTGGGTCGCCAAGACGGACGCCGCCGCCGCTGCTGCCAAAGCCGCCAAGGCGGCCGGGGCGAAAAAAGAATAGTCCGCCAGCGTGAAGGGTTTCGCCGAGCGCGAGCCACAAGCGCTCGCGTTCGCCCGCTTCGCGCCAGGTGAGGGAGCAGCTCTCCCTTCGGCGCGCAGCAAAACCGTCAGGCTGAAACAGAAATCGGCCTGACTCCGTTGGGTAATTTTCAATTTGAAAACTTTAGCGGTGGTCTGCGACCGCCGGAGCGAAGTCCCCGGCCAGATTAAACCGGTCTCCACGATTTGGTTCTTTGCGAATCCACGCTCGATTCGGTCCGTGGTTGGCCTATAGCCGAACCCCTATGCCCCGCATCATCCCCGTTGCCCTCATCCTCCTTGGTCTTGGTTTCTCCGTTTCCCCTCTACGGGCCGCGGACTCGGTTCGCCCGCCTCGTGCGGCCCTCGTCCTCGAGAAGATCGCGGACGACCTCTTTGTTCTCATCGGGAACGGCGGCAATGTGGCCGTGCTCGTGACCGATGAGGGCGTCGTCCTCGTGGACGACAAGTTTGAGCAGGACTACGACGCCATTATCGCGTCCGTGAAGACCGTCACGGATCAACCGGTGAAGTACGTTTTCAACACGCACCACCATTCGGATCACAGCGGCGGCAACACTCATTTTATCACCGTGGCCGAAATCATTTCCCACAAGAACGCCCGGGTGAACATCGTCGAGAACAAGCAGGGCAACGCCGCCCCGAACATGAAACCCGCGCGGATCGTCTTCACCGACGAAACGTCGGTTTTCCTCGGCGGCAAGGAGGTGCGGGCGCGGTATTTTGGACGCGGCCACACAAATGGTGACATCTTCATCTATTTTCCCGCACAACGCGTGATCCACACCGGCGACGTGATGGCCGGCAATACGCCCCTCATCGACTACAGCGGCGGCGGCAGTGTCGTTGAGTGGACCAAGACGGTCGATGCCGCCATGGCCGGGCTTGATTTCGACAAGGTGATCCCCGGCCACGGCGCCGTGACGAACCGGGCGGGACTCCAGACCTACCGCGACAACGTCGAAAAAATGCGCACCCAAATCGCCGCGCTCATCCGTGAGGGCAAAACCAAGGAGGAGGTTCGCACCGCGCTCGCGGCCCTCTATCCGGGCGCCTACGGCAATCCCGGCAGCTTGAACAACCAATGGTCGCTGCCCGGTTTCATGACGGAGCTGAAGTAACCGCGGGAACCATCTCCCCGGTCTCGGGGTTCGCACGAAACCGTCACGGCTGCACATCCACGATCACGCGCTGGTAGCGAGTGAGGCGTGGCGTGCCGTGGTCGGTGACGGCCAGAATGATGTGCATCGTTCCCGTGCCGGGCGGCACGACGCGCGAGGTCTTCACCCTCAACCACGCCTTGGGCTGGTCGAAGCCGACGATGTCGTGCTTCACGCCGGTGCTGGAATTGGACATGCGACGCGTCCCAGGCTCCTCATAACAAAACCACTCGTAGGAAAGTGCATCGCCGTCGGGATCGGACGAGCTCGTCGCGCTCAAATCCACGCGCTCGCCCGGCTTGGCCTTGATAATCGCGGGATGGTCGAGCTTCGCCACCGGCGGGTGATTGGCCTGCGCATAGGGCTTGATCGTCCAGTCCATCCGGGCCGCGAAATCGTTTTGGTAAGTGTCGCGCCAGCGCCAGATCGTGGCGTGGTTGGTGGTGTGCCACTCGCCGTCCCTGCCCAGGACTTCGTCCTGGACGTTGGTCCAGATCGGACGTGTCTCGGGTTGGATGAACCATTTCTCCGTGCGCGGCGTGTAGAGTTCGTAACGCCCACCCCACCCGCCCCAGTCCGGCCGCTCCGGGACACTGAGGCCGTTGTTGACGAGATTCAGAAACGACGGCGTGTCGCCCTCCATCATGAATTCCCAGTGGGGATATTCGGCGCCGAGCGGACCTTTGCGGCGGATGTTTCGTTCGAGCCATTCGTTGGTCACCAGTCCGAAGTCGGCGCCGCCAAAGCGGCCGTGAAATTTATCGCCGCCGATCCCGATCCACGTCGCGTGGTGAAACCCGCCGCCGGCATTGATGCCGGGCGTCACGATATAGAACAGCGCCGGGAAATTCTGCCGGATCCACGGTCCGCTGTTGTCCTGATCCGAGATGGCGTAGACGCGCAATTTCGCCACGAACTTCGCGAGCGCTTCCGGCGGACGCGTGGCGCGAACTTTCCACAAAGCCTGTGCGAGCAGGTTCGGACCGCCCCACACCGTCACCCACAACGGCCGCGCGTCGTCGCGATCCGCGGCGCGAATCAATGCCTCGGAGCCGGGCGAATCCTTCCCTTCGCCCACCGCGTCCATGTGGTCGGCGGGCAGCCCCTGGCTGATGCGTCCGAGCAGGGAATCCGCGGTGGGAAACCCGGGTTCATGGCTTTCCAGGTTGTCGCGCACTTTGCCATAGGCCGTGACGACCCGCTGGATTCTCTCCGGGTTGACCTTGCCGCCCACGTGCGTGGCGGCGAGTCCCTCGATGTCGATCTGGTTGGCGTAGGTCATCAACCGGACCATCGACATCACATCATCCGGATCGCCACCGATGTCGGTGAGGACGAAGAGGCGCGGTTTGTCGGCCGCGGCCAGCAGCGGCAGCGCGAGCGCGACAAGGAACAGAATGACCCGGGGAGTTTTCATGGGAGGGATGTAGAACAACTGACGCAGCCACGACGACGACGATTCTTTTCGTTTCACGTGTCGCGGACGCCCCCGCCGGGCTAATGTTTGAATCGATTTAGGTTTGCCGGGGGGCGCGCCTTCCCGCCCCGTCACTTCACCCCACCCCATGTTTCGTTTTCTCCGCCTCCCGTTGTTGTGTCTTTTTGTTGCCGCGACCTGCCTGTCCGCTGCTGAAACCGCCGACTGGCCCGACGGCAATGGCGCCCGCTTCCGCGGCGAGCCCGCCTCGGTTTTTGGCCCGCTCGCCCTTTTTCGCACCAAGGAGAGAACCGTGAAACGCGTCCCCCTTCGCGCGCTCACGGTGGAGGAATGCCAGCGTTTCCATCAAGCGATCGCCCGCCGGCCCGTTCGCGCCGGGCGCTGGGCTGACGCCAAAAGCGAAGCCACGCGGCAATTGATCGGCACCACCCTCCAGTTCGATTCCAAGGAGCGGAAACTCATCCCCGCCGACCTGGCCTCGCTGCCGGAGCCCGACCTGCTCGTGGTTTTCTACGGCTACCAGAACTATCCGGGCTCGTGGCTCATCGTGAACAACGTCGGGCCAAACTACGACCGGGTCAAAAGGCTGTACCCGGGATTCGCGCACGGCGTCTTCTACAGCCTCGCCCCCACCGAGGATCAACACGAGGCCATGGCGATCTCCGCGTGGATGCCCTGGCTGGTGACCAAGCACAGCCGGCAGGGAAAAATCCCAGCCCTGCGCCGTTTCGAGGAAACCAACATGCCGCTCTGCGCCCTCCTCACCCGCGACGGCGATGCGCTCCTCATCCAGGAGCCGACCGACCTGGACGCCGTCCGCCGCACCGTGGACGAATTTGTCGAACTCGCCTGGCTCACCCATCCGTACAACTCCAGCGCGTGGGCCGGCCGCGAACACTATGGCCGCGCGGTGCGGCCGCTGCAGTTTGCCAGCGCCGCGGCCGGGCCCGAGCTCATCGGCAATCCGCTCCGGCCCGACGGCCTTCGCGCGCGCGGGGTGAAACGCGTTGAAGCCCGCCTCGAGATCGACGCCACCGGCAAGGTCACCACGGCGACGCTGCTCCCCGGTGCGAACGTGCCGGAGAAAATGACCGGACCGGTCGTCGATGCGATCCGCCGCAGCGCGGTGTTCCTCCCCGCCATCGATCGGGGGCAAGCGGTCGCCGCCACATACGACTACGTGCTCGAAATCCCGCCGGCCAATCCGCGCACCGATGCCGACGCCGCGTGGCTGGACGGCAGCATGCGCCGCGAAATTCCCCTGCGCGACTGGCTGCTGCTCACCAGCCTGCCGGTCACCGAGCAGGACTTTCTCGACGTCGATCGTGTCGCCAAAGACGGCACCGTCCACCTCACCGCCGTCGAAGTTTCCACCGCCAAGGTTTCCCGCGCCGCCCAGGCGAATGCGTTCCACACGAATTTTTTCGACGCCACCGGCGCGGCGGACGTCGTGCCGAAACTCGGCCAGGCCCAGGTGATCGACGGGAAGACGCTGACCTGGCGCGCGGTGAAATCGCTCGATGGCTACGTCGACATGAAAACCGGCCACAAGGACGGACCGGGTGAATATTGCGTGGGCTACGCGTGGACCGAGATCGAGGTTTCCGCGCCCATGACGGCCTGGCTCGGCATCGGCAGCGACGACGGCCTGAAAGTCTGGCTCAACGGCGAACTCGTGAACGACCGCTGGCAGCACCGCATCAGCCACCTCGACGACGATGTCGTGCCCCTCAAGCTGAAGGCCGGCCCGAACCGCATTTTGCTGAAGGTGCAAAACAAGACCCGCAACTGGAGCTTCATCGCCCGCCTCCGCTTCCGGGACCGGTGACACCCGCGGACGCTCAACCGCCGTGCTGTCCCAAGTGCGTCTGCAAATTTGTTTGTCATTGTGAGCGCGGCGAAGAATCCAGCAGGGCGTAGCAGCCGAGGTAACGAGGCTGACCGAATCATCGAAATGGAACGTTACGCTCGTCCAAGCCTCGTTACCTCGGCTGCTACGGACAGCAGATGAGACCCACTTTGCAGAGACCTCCCAATTTGTCATGCCGCGCAAACCACCCGTTCAGTCCGGGGCCGAGAAAGTTGGAGCCGCCCCGCCCTCCGCGCGCTGGTCTGCCGCGGCTATCTTTGGCTTGGCCGTCGTCCTCGCGCTGATCGTCTACTGGCCGGCGTTGCGCGGCGGGTTCATCTGGGACGACGACGCGCACGTGACGCGCGCCGACTTGCGATCGCCCGGCGGGCTGTTCCGCATCTGGTTCGAGCCGGGCGCCACGCAGCAATTTTATCCGCTGCTGCATTCGGCGTTCTGGTTCGAACACAAGCTGTGGGGCGACTCGGCGCCCGGTTACCATCTCGTCAACGTCCTGCTTCACGCCTCCGCCGCCACGCTGTTTGGCATGCTGTTGCGCCGGTTGACCGTGCCGGGAGCGTGGATCGCGGCCGGACTTTTTCTGCTGCATCCCGTGTGCGTCGAATCCGTGGCCTGGATTTCCGAGCAGAAGAACACGCTCTCGCTCGTGCTCTACCTCTCCGCCGCCCTCGCCTATCTGCGTTTCAGCGGGCAGCGCACTTCTTGGAACTACACTCTCGCCACCGGCTTGTTCGTTCTCGCGCTGCTGACCAAGACGGTGACGGCCACCCTTCCCGCCGCGTTGCTGGTGATCGGGTGGTGGCAGCGCGGCCGGCTCGAATGGCGGCGTGATGTCGCCCCGCTGCTGCCGTGGTTCACCGTGGGCGCGGCGGCCGGTCTGCTTACCGCGCATTTCGAACGCGTGCTGATCGGCGCGGAGGGAGCCGATTTCGCGCTGGGTTTTTTCGACCGGCTCGTCCTCGGCGGCCGCGTCTTCTGGTTCTACCTCGGAAAACTTTTCTGGCCGGCGGATCTCACCTTTTTCTATCCGCGCTGGAACGTCGATGCGGGCGTCGGGTGGCAATGGCTCTTCCCGGCCGCCGCGCTCGCATTGCTGGGCGCGCTCGTGTGGTGGCAACGGCGACGCGCGCGTGGTCCGCTCGCGGTGGCCCTGCTGTTTGGCGGTTCTTTGTTTCCGGTGCTCGGCTTCTTCAACGTCTACCCGTTCCTGTTCTCTTACGTCGCCGACCATTTCCAGTACCTCGCGAGCCTCGCCGTTTTTGCGCTCGCGGGAGCTGGGCTGGGCCGGTTGCCGCGTCCCGCGCGGATTGCCGCCGGCTTTGCGCTCCCGTTCGCACTCGGCGTTCTCACCTGGCGGCAGGCGGGAATGTACCGGGACGAATTCACGCTCTACGAAACCACGTTGCGACGAAACCCCGCCTGCTGGATGGCGCACACCAACCTCGCCATCGCGCTCGTCGAATCCAGCCGGCCCCAGGACGCGTTGCCGCATTGCGAAGCGGCGCTGCGCCTCCGCCCGGAGTACGCCCGCGGCGAACACAACTACGGCAAGGCGCTCAATCACCTCGGCCGGCACGCCGAAGCGCTGCCGCACCTCGCGCGCGCCGTGGCACTGAAACCGGACTTCGCTTCGGCCCACAACGAACTCGGCGCAGCCCTCATGTCGACGGGACGCTCCGCCGAGGGATTGGCCCGCTTCGAAACGGCGCTGCGCCTGAATCCCGACTTCGGAGTGGCCCATCGTAATCTGGGACTCGCCCTCGCCATGAGCGAACGCGTGACGGAAGCGCTTCCCCATTTCGCGAGGGCCGTGCGTCTGCTTCCCCGGGACATCGACGTGAGGTTGGAGCTGTCGCTCGCGCTCGCCACCGAGCGCCGCTACGACGACGCCGTCGCCGAACTCAAAACGGTTCTCGCCATGGAGCCGCGTTCCGCGCGGGCCCACTACCAACTCGCCCTGGTCCTTCACCAACTCGGCCGCATCGCCGAGTCCGACTCCCACTATCGCGAGGCGATCCGGCTCGACCCCAGCGTGGCGCGCTAGCGCGGTTTGAAATGCTTTGACCGAATTCCTGTCATTGCGAGGAGTGCAGCGACGAAGCAATCCAGCGGAATCGCAACGCACGCTGCGGGATTTTTGCGATAGACGTACGCGGACAGGTTCTAATTGCGCTCGATTCGGCGGGCGGCTTTGAATTCCGCGCTCAGGCGGCTTTCGCGAAAACTCGTTTACCCCTCGCCATGAATCTCCGGTCTTTTCGTTTTCGTTTTTCCCCAGGATTTTTTTCCGCGCGCGGGCTGCGGCTCGGCGTCGTGTTGCTGGCAACGAACACGGCACTCCTCGCCGCCGACGCCGCCAGCTGGGCCGGCTCGATCCGCTGCGAAATCGAGATCGAAGGTCCCGGTTATTCGGATCAACAAACGCACACGTGGACGCTCACCGGCGGCACCCCGGCAAACCAGGGGGCGATCGCGCTGCATCCCGCCACGTGGAGCGTGACTGGCCAAGGCTGGTTCGAGCGGGTTCAGGGCGCGCAGACTTCCTCGGGACGCTGGACGACGAATGTGCCGGCGATGCCGAACGCGCCGATTTCCGTTTTCATCCGCGCTTCGGACAGCCGGCTGATCATCAAGGCGGGACACGCGCAGCTCCGCGCGAGCGGCAAAGTCACAGGCACACAGCAAACAGTCGCCGCTGGAAAAGTGGTGTCGTCGGGCGCGCTCGCTTTCGACGCCTACGAGTTCGCCATTCCCGTGATCGAGGACACCGCGACGGCCACGCAGATCAGCGGATCCAATTCGAGCGAGGTCAGCGGCAGCCTCGGGCCGATGCAGCCCGGCGGATCCCGCGTCAAGGTGACCTGCGTTTGGGAATTGGGAAAAGGCAGCGCGAAGCCCCTGCCACCGCCAACCATGACGCCACGCCCGCCGCCCTCTGGCGGCCAGCCTTCGCCATCAACCCCGTCAAACCCTTCGACTCCGACTTCGACTCCGTCGACGCCCTCCACCTCGAATCCTCCGTCGTCACCCTCGACTCCTTCCACGTCCTCTCCTCCCTCCCATCCAAGCAGCCCGTCGAGCCCCTCGAATCCCTCAACGCCCCCGGGGCAAACGCCAGTCACGCCCGGCACTCCGGGCAATTCCTCGTCACCGAATCCCGGCGCCGCGAAAATTCTCAGCGTGACGCCGAATACCTTCGAGCAAGGCGCGATCGGCTCCGTCGTGACGATCACCGGCCAGGGCACGCACTGGACCTCGACGTCGAGCGTGTCTCTCGAGCCCGGCATCGGCGCGCCGCGGATTCCCGTGCACGTCGATTCGCCGACGAGCCTGATGGCGCAGCTCGACATTCAGTATTCCGCCGCGCCCGGTCCGCACGCGCTCACCGTGACGACGGGCACGGAAGTCGCGACCTTGCCCAACGCGATCACGCTCACCGCCCGCGACCGTCCTGAGTTGATCTCCCTTTTCCCGAATCAAGGCGTGCAAGGTCAGCAGCGCGTTGCGATCAAGTTCACCGGAAAGGCCACGCGCTGGGCGCAGGGCAAAACCACGGTGAGTTTCAGCAAACCGGTGGACGCTTCCGCGACAACCACCACTCCGCCACCCACCCCGCCGCGGCTGACCGTGGAATCTCTCACCGTGGAATCGCCGACGAGCATGACCGCCTTCGTCACCATCGATCCGGGAATCGCGACGGGCGCGTACTGGGTTTCCGTTTGGGACACCGCGTCGTCCGACTGGCTCAAACTCACCGAGGGTTTCACCGTCACTGCCGCGCCAACTTCCTCGACGCCGCCGGGTCCCGGCTCCACGTCCACGCCGACTTCCGATCCGGCGCGCATCGTCAGCTTGAGTCCCGCGGCGATGAATCAGGGTTCGTCCGGTGACACCATTCTCATCACCGGCCACGCGACCAACTGGCAGCGCGGCGTCAGCACGGTGAGCTTCGGCCCGGGAATTTCGTTGTCCGTTCCGATGTATGTCGTCGATGCGGAGAAAGCCACGGCGATCCCCCTCGTTGACGCCGATGCCGCGCCGGGCCCGCGCACCGTGACGATCACCACCGGCAGCAATGTCGTAACCTTGCCCGCCGGTTTCACCGTGCAGGAAGTCCCCGGCTCGAAACCGGGATCGAGTCCGGAAACCGCGGTGCTTTACCAGCGGAAATTCGCCAACACCTCCGACTCCAGTCCCTCCCGGATTATTTTTCATCCCGCGCCCACCGGCGCGGGCACGAGCCAGTGGTGGAAAATCGGCGCCGACGACAAACCGTCGGCCACCACTCCGCTCCTGCAATTCGTCGCCACCGTCTCGGGCGGACCGGCCGATTGCACTTATCAAGTCGACCTCGTGGAGGAAACGGCCGCGGGCCGCGTGACGCGCTCCATTTCCGCGAACGGCCACGAGCCGGTGTCCAGCGTCCGTTGGTCGAATGTGTCCGGCACCGACGATTCGAAAACTTTCTACGTCGTCGTCCGCCACGTCAGCGGACAACCCAGCACCGACAAATATCAGCTGAAGCTGGAATGGGGCGGTCCTCCGCCTCCGCCCGCCTCTCCGTTTGAAACCGCCACCGTGGTGACGCTCATCCCCCCGCTGACAACGGCCGCCGCGACGAGCGCACCCGGCGCCACCAATCCCGGCGGCGCCGCTTCGAATCAGCCCACCGCCACCACCACTCCGACCCGGCCCGTCACCACCACCACGGCGGCCGACCATCCCGCTCCTCCCGAAATCGTCGAAATCACTCCGGCATTCGGTCACCGCAACCAGCGCTGGGTCGCGATCACGCTCACCGCGAAAAACACCCATTTCGTGCAGACCGCGTCATTGGGCCGGAAACCCACCAAGCTCGATTTCGGGCCGGGCATCACCGTGACGTCGCTCACCGTCACCTCGCCGACGACCTTGAAAGCGGTTCTCGACATCGGCCCGGTTTCGTCGGGCGCTCGCAACGTCACGGTCACCACCGGCGACGACTCCGTGCAGCTTCAGGCGCCGGGCGCGGGCAACGTGGCGGTGAATCGCACCGCGACCGCCGGTTCCGGCGCTCTCGAAGTGGTCAGATTGGTCGAGGGATTTGTCGTCGAGGAATGGCAGCGCGACGGCTACGGCCGCAGCCTCGCGACGGCGACCGACCTCGGTCTTTTCGGCGGCCAGTACACCTATCCGCTGGATTGGACCGCCCAGGGCCAGCTCACTTGGGAAAGAGATGAAGTCTGGTTCGCGGTTCATCTCCGCGAGAACACCTCCATCCGGATCTATATCCACGCGGCCTATTATCAGTTCTCCGGCACGCGGACCGATTTCGATTTGTTCGCATACCGCAAGGACCAGCATCCCCTCGCGGTGGCTTCCTCCACCGAGCACGGTTATGCAAAAACCGATTCGATCTTCATCCACGCCGACCAGCTTCCGGCGAACGATCGCACCGTCTACCTCTGCGTCCGCTCCTCTGACTGGCGTGTCGAAGACGGAAACTACGCAATTTCCCTGAGCGCGCGGTGATATCCGCGTCGCTCGTCGCGGTGGCGACGCTCAGCTTTTGCCGCGGCTGTATTCCAGCGCGATCGGCTTTCCGATCCCTTCGAGGTCACTGAAAGGATCCGCCGATGCTTCCGCCGGCGCACTTCGAGGGACAAATCCCACCTGACGGAACAGTGCCTGGGCATGCAGATTTTTTTCCCGCACCACCAAGGTCAGCCGGTCGGCGGCGACGTCGTTCGTCACATTGTGGACCAATGCGTTTACGATCATCGTCATGGCAGCGCACCCGAAGCCTTGATTCCGGAACTCCGGGAAGATCGACAGATAGGTCAGGTGGATTTCCTCTTTCTCCGCGATCTCCTGGCTCGCCGCGACATTTTGCGCCCGCTGCCAGACTCCAAAGAGCCGGAGCGAGCGGAGCGCAACCGCCAGCGCCAGGGGAAGCAGGATGACTTCGATGCAACGGTACAGGTGGTAACGCCGGGGCGTCTCGAGTTTGATGAAGCCGACCGGCTGCGGCGCCTGTCCCGGCTCAGCCCCGAGGAGCAGGTAGAAATTCATGTAGCCAAAAGAGCCGAATCCGCCCGCGACCGTGAGCAGCGCCCGCACCGCCCGGTTCAGCTTCGGGGCATCCTTGGTGTGGAAAATATATTCAAAGACGTACCCGAACTCCCGCAGCAGCCCGTCCACCACCCGGTCGACATCACGCGAGCGCGCCCGGCGCGTCTTCAAGGCCTTGAAGCCTTTTGCCGTGGTTTGAGAGACAATCTTTTTGATGTCGTCGTCCGCCATGCCGCTCGCCGCGCGGAAAAAATCAGCCCGGAACCGCTGCACCAGACGATCCGGCGCGTCGGGGGCATTTTTCAGGAGAAATTTGGGCATGAGCGACAGCTCTTCCGAATGCGCCATGTTGATCAACAAAAGCGGATAGGTGCTGGCGATGAGCACGTAGATGATCCGTTCGCCCGAGTGCGTTATCCAGAGGTAGGCGGAAACCGAGAGCGCCAGCGCCAGATAGGAAAATACCAGGGTGTTGACCAGTTGGATCCGGCGCTCGACCGGGTAGTCGTA
>DATAKE010000041.1:0-62931 GCA_036261745.1 Opitutaceae bacterium | reverse complement strand
GTGAAGCAGTTCATTCAGAACGTCCACCACTTCCGCGACGAAGCCTTAAAGAGTGACGCTCCCCCAGCGGATCACGTGGTGGTGTTTGATGAGGCTCAGCGAGCTTGGAATCAAGCGATGACGGCTGATTTCATGAAGCGGAAGAAAAACGTGCCCGGATTCACCGACTCAGAGCCGCAATTTTTGATTCGCTACGTCGATCGGCACGACGATTGGGCAGTAATTCTCTGCTTGGTCGGTGGAGGACAAGAGATCAATCGTGGCGAG
Organism: Opitutaceae bacterium; assembly: GCA_036261745.1. Lineage (GTDB taxonomy): Bacteria > Verrucomicrobiota > Verrucomicrobiia > Opitutales > Opitutaceae > DATAKE01. The sequence goes on along the minus strand of DATAKE010000041.1, from coordinate 62,664 downwards.
TCTGGTATTGGAGCTTGGCTGGAAGCGGCGAGAACCTCGTTTCCCCATTGGGATATGTATATTTCATCGCGGCTGACAGACAGTGAGTACGCGGCGGCGGCGACAATCGGAGTAGTGCAGGAATCGCGTGGAGTACACTTCGACGACAATCTGCATTTGTCCGCGTCGATGCGTTCGTTTCGCGCAGAGCATGTCTCGGCTTTCGTCAAAGAACTGCTCGATTGCGAACGCGATCAGGCGCGTCTCACGCTTACTAAGCTTAATCGTTATCCGATCTGCGTTACGCGAAATCTGAGTTTGGCGAAAAAATGGGTCAAGGATCAGGCTCGCGGGAGCGAACGTTATGGGCTGATGGCGTCCTCCAAAGCGCAGCGGCTCAAGCCGCATGCCATTGATATCAGAGTTAAGTCGGACCCGGTCCACTGGTTTCTCGATGGTAAAGAGGACACCCGGTCTAGCTATTACTTAGAGGATGCAGTCACCGAGTTTCAGGTGCAGGGACTGGAGGTCGATTGGGCGTTGGTAACTTGGGATGGTGATTTCCGGTATGCGGGAACCGGGTGGAGCTACCATGATTTCCGCGGTGCAAAGTGGCAGAACGTGAAGAACGCGGACAATCGCAACTACCTCCGAAATGCGTATCGCGTGCTTTTGACGCGGGCGAGGCAGGGGATGGTGCTGTTTATTCCAACGGGTGATCCCATGGATGCAACGCGCTCCCCTGCTTTCTATGATCCGACTTTCGAATATCTGGTGGCGGTTGGAATTCCGATCCTCGAGTGACGCGCGTTTCGACCGATCGAAAGCGACGATTTCTCAGTTCTGTCAACTGCGGTACATTTGAGTCGCTACTTCGCGGTCGCTCCTGGATATGGGGCGCGGGTGAGCCAGGCTGCCCAGGGGCGTTTGGAATCGGCGAGGGGCGGAGTAAGCGTGAGGGTTTTGCCTCCGGTTACGGCTACGCTGGAGGGTGCGCTGGCGGAGATTTGTTCGGCGCTGGCGGAGTCGATCCAGGTGACGGTGTAGCGCGCGTTGTCTTGCGAGAGGTCGAGGTCGATCACTTCGCCGGAGAGGGTGTAGAGGAGGTAGGCGGAACCGGGGGCGGCCATGGCCCAGGCGGACTCGGGGTGGTTGCGCACGAGCGGTGCGGGGCGGGTTTTTGCGCGGGCGGCGGCGGGGATCGTTTTCTCGATCGCGGTGGAGAGCGCGGGGAAGTCGTCGGTCTTGCGCAGGAGCACGAGATCCGGAAACGCATCGCGATATTCGCGGAGGGCGCGGTAACGCTGCATGGGGCCACCCGCGCGCGGTTGCGACGGGAGCTGCGCGGCGCGCTGCAGTTGCTCGCGCGGGGCGAGGTTGAGGCCGCCTTCAATTGCGAAAAGCGATCCGTCGGCCCGGTAGTTCCAATGGTGGAAATCGATCGCGGTGATCAGCGGTCGGCGCACGGGATCGGCGAGCAGCGCGTCCATTTCGGCCTTCGGCACTTCGAGCGTGATGAAAACTTTCCGCCCGTTTTCGCGTTCCCATTCGGCGATGGTATCGAGCCAGAATTGGACGAACGAGAGCGGGCCGGAGTATTCGCGGTCGATGCCGTAGACGACGTTGGTGTTGCCCTTGAGCACGTCGAGGCAGTGGCGGATGTAGCGGCGGTGGAGATTGCGGCGCACCGGGTGCGAGATGTCGTAGAAGGCGCTGCCCGCGGGATTTTCATCGGGAAGATCGGTGGCTTGCAGGCAGTTCACCGGACGCCACGGGAAATCGACGTAGTGGGCCCGCGTCTCCTGCAGGGCGTGCTGAAAATAAAAATTGTACTGGAGAACGCGACTGTGGGTGTCCGCGAGGTCGGCGAAGTCCCGGACGCGTTGAAAGTACCAGGGATTGAAACGCGTGAGATCGTATTTGCTCAGCCCGTTCCAATCCGTGCCCTGGCCGCTGCGCGCCCACGGAATTTCCATGAACGGCGCGGACACATCGTCGGCGCGAAGTTCGGGGGAGCCGTAGAAGTTGTGGTTGATGCGACGGCGGTCGTACCAAAGTCCGTAGTGCTGCACGAACGCCGTGCCGGGCGGCAGCGCGGCGATCACGTCCTCGAGCCGGTCGGTCTGGCCCACGCCGGTTTCGCCGGGAGAGAAACGCGTGAGAGCGGGACCGGATGGCCGGGCGAGATTGCGCGGCATTTGTCCCATGAACCACGACCAGCCCATCGCTGCGGTGAAGGCCGGCTGGCCGTCGATCGTGAACTGGCCTTGATCGACGCGCAGCGGGTGTTTGGCGGCGGGGGGCGGCGGCGCCGGCACATCGGCATCCGCGAGAGCGCGGGCACTGGCAGTGGCGAGGGAAAGGGGAACCCGCGCGAGGCGCGTCACCGATTCGGCGCCTTTGCGCTCGGCGAGCTGCGCGAGGTACAGGCTTGCGGGCAGCGTGGCTCCGCCGCCGACGAATTCCCGGAAGGGCATGAGGCGGGAATCATAAACGAGGCTGTCGTCGACGATCAGGCCCTTGCAGCCGTAAGCCTGGTTCGCGGCGCCCGGCGGACTTTGCACCTGGAGCTCGGTGGACTCGCAGTTCCAGAGGATGGAATTGGCAGCGGTCCAGCCGGCGCCCTGGCCGTTGGCGCCGCGGTTGACGAAGCGCAGCGCGTTTCCGCGGATGACGACATTGTCGTAGAGAACCCCGGAGGCCCAGCTCTCGACCGGCCCGCTGGCATCGAGGGCGCCGGTCGCGCGGCACTGGAGAAACACGTTCGGGCCCGCGGCCGCGAAACCGGTCGTGAAGTCGCGCAGCCCGTGCTCGCTGCGGCAGCGCTGAACGAGCGTGAGCTGGCCGGCGATGGAAAAGACGCGACGGCGGTAGGCGGCGATTTCGGAAACGGGATCAAGCGCCACGCAGTCCTCGATCGTGAGCGATTTCGAGTCGGCCTGGGCATTGACCACATAGCTCACGAAATGCTGCGCGGTGAGCTGGCGCACCCAGGCGTTTTCCACCTTGTCGAGTGCGACGCAGACCCACGCGTGCTCCTCGTCCTGCGGAAACGCGCGGTCGAATTCGGAGACACAGCGAAGATTTTCCAAGCCGACATGATCGATGCGCCCGGGGAATTCGCAGCGCGCAATGGTGCCGTCGCCGAGTTGCCGGTCGATCGCGGTGGTGAGCGGGGCGTCGAGCGTGAGCGTGTGTCCGTCTGTGGCGGTCACTGTGCGTTCCCACGCGATGTCGCGCGAGCCGGGCGTCCACGTGATCCGGTTCTCGGGCCGCCAGCCGGAAAACGCGTTCATGCCGATCTGGACGATCCAGGCGGCGGTGCTGGGCCGGCGAATCACGACGCGGCTGCCAACGGGAAAACCGGCGGCATCGTCGATGGAAATTTTTCGAGCGCCGACCGGTACGAAGGCGTCGGCGATCGGCGTGCGGGTATCGGCGACTTCGACGCGTTCGCCGCCGCCTCCGATTTCAATCAAGGTGCGGCGGGAATTTCCGGCGGCGACGAGCACGGTGCCGGTTTCATCCTGCCCGGACCCGCGGAGCACGACGCCGCTGGCATTCAACCGCAGCGTGCCCTCGATCGTGAACCGGCCCGGCGCGAGGAGCACCGCGCCCCGAAACCCATCCGCTCCGGCCGGCAGCGCGGCCACGAGATCGAGCGCGGCCTGGATGCGCTCGCGATCGCGTCGACCGGTGGGGGCGACGGTGATTTTTGCCGGGACGAGCGGGATCGCTTCGCCGCCACCGGCGTAGCCCGCGGCGGAAAAATCGATGACGTTGTTGCCGGCGGTGTCCGCGGTGTAGGCGAGTTTCCCGTCCGCATCCTGCCGGATCGAAATCGCCGGACGCTGCTGCGCCAGGGCAACGGCGAGCAGGGCGAGGTAGCTCAGAAAAAACAGAGCGCGGTGACGGCTCGGGCGCAGGCTGGCGGGACGTGGCATGAACAAAAAATCTTCAGCGGACCGGACTGGCCCGGCTGGCCACTCACACCACCTGCGGCACGATCCACGGCGCGCGGTATTCGCGGGAGAGGTGTTTGTTCGCGGCGGCGGCGTTTTCGCCGGTGAAGCGTTCGGTCTTCGCGTCGAAGGTCAGCGGGAGGCCGAGGGTCGCGGGGGTTTTCTCGAGGTCGACGCCGTTCGCGGCAAGGTGCTCGGTGAACCGACCGAAGGGTTCGGAAAGGCCGGAGCGGGCTTTCAGTTGCTCGCGGATTTCGCCGGGCTTCAGGCGATTGCCGGTGCGGTGGGAAATGTTTCCGAGGTGCACGAGCGCACTCGAGAGGTGGCCCTGGAGGATCGGGCACTTCAGGTCGGATTCCTTCCGGCTGCGCACGGCGTCGATGAAGTTGGCGTGGTGGTTGCCGCCGCCCTGAAACTCCTTCACGAGCCGGCCGTCGCGGTCGAACGCCTGGACGAGCGAATAATTGCGGGAGGGAATCGTGACGTAGCCGCCCTCGCAGTGGATCACGTTGCCGACATTCAGGCCGAGATATTTGTCCATGCTCGCGGCGAGCCGGTCCGCGGTGCCGAGTCCGCCGGCGATCGCGGCGTTGCCGCTCATCTCGTCGGTTTTCGAGGGGAGGCCGCGAATTTCGAAGATGAACGGCGTCGGATAATCGTAGTGGACGAGAAACGTGTTGGGCGTTTCACCGTCGTCGTCGTAACCGAAGCGGCCGCCGATCGTGAAAACACGCGGCGGATGCCCGGGATCGCCGAGGCAGCGGCGGCCGATGTCGAGCTGGTGGTTTCCCTGCGCGACCATGTCGCCGTTGCCCGTGGCCCACTGCCAGTGCCAGTCGTAGTGGAAATTAACGCGACGCAGCGGGACGAGCGGCGCGGGGCCCTGGAACATGTCGTAGTTGACCGTCGCGGGCGGTGCGACGGGGCCGGTGGTTTTCCCGATGTTCAGGCGGCGTTTGTAGACGATGCCGCGGACGAGGGTGATTTTCCCGAGGTTGCCGGCGCGGGCCCAGGCGATGCCCTCGTCGAGGGCGGCGCTCGAGCGGTTCTGGGTGTTTACCTGGACGATGCGGTTGTACTTTTTCGCGGCGGCCACGGTCTGGGTGCCTTCCCAGATGTTGTGCGAGACGGGTTTCTCGTGGAGGACGTCCTTGCCGGCCTGCATTGCCCAGATGCTTTGCATGGCATGCTGGTGATTGGGCGTGGCGATCGCGATCGCGTCGATGTCGGAGCGCGTGAGCAAGTCGCGGTAGTCCACGACGGCGTCCGGTGAATCGCCGCGGGCGCGGGCGGCGGTTATTTCGCGGTTGAGAATGGCGGTGTCGACATCGCAGAGGGCGACGATCCGGACGCCGGGGATGTTGCGGAACGAAACGCAGAATTCCTTGCCGCGGCCGTTGAGGCCGGCGATGGCGAGGCGGATGTCGCTGTTGGCGCCGGGGACCTGGGCCCACGACCGGGCGGAGAGCGCGGCGCCAGCCGTCGCGACGGCGGCGGTTTTGAGAAACGAACGGCGGGTGTGAGAGCTCATGGGTGGGGAAGCTGAGAGTCGGTAGTCGAGAGCTGAGAGCAGAGCGGAAAACCGAGAGCTGGGTTAAGAGCGGGATTTGCTCCGGGCTCTGAGCACTTAGCTCTCAGCTTTTCGGCGTGAGCGGCGTGTAGTAGTAGATGACGATGTAGGTGCAGGGCGTGGTGCCGGCGTTGCGGAGAAACGTGGTGGCGCCGGCCGCGAAAAAAATCACGGAGCCGGGGCCGCCGATCTTGGATTTGCCGTCCCAATTGGCTTCGACCGAACCCTCTTTCACGATGATGACCTCCTCCTGGAGGTGTTTGCTCGCCTCGCCGCTTTTTTCCCCGGGATTCAACGTCGTGATGTGGCAATGCATCTTGTCGACGGTGGCGGTTGGGCCGTCGAACAAGGCGCGGCGGCTTCCTTTGGCCGTGGGAGTGACCGCCATTTTTTCCCAGTCGTAGAGATCGGAAAGCAGTTTCGGAACGGGGGTGGCAACCGGGCCGGGGGTATTTTGGGTCATGGGGGTTTGAGCGGAGAGCGCGGTGCAGAATGCGCTTACGATGACGAGTGGGGTGAGGAATTTCATAAGGAACGGGACAGCGGGGAACCCAGAAGGACGGATGCGGGGAGCAATAGGATGCGGCCCCCGAAGACGAGTTGTGCGGCCATCGCGCGGCGAAGAGATCCGCTAGGCCGCGGGATCCCCGGCAGATCAGGGAATGCCGGTGGATGGGGCCAAAAACTCCGAGGCCAGCTCTGGAAGGAGCGGAGTGAAAGACAAAGACTACCGCGAGGATTTGGCGGGAGCAGGTGCGAGCGTGAGACGTTCGTCGAGGATCAAGGGAGAGGGCTTTTCCCACTTGATTGCCGAGGCGAAATCGGGGTGCAGCGGGTTGATCACGTAGTTGAACTCGACGGGCACGATCGCGCTCGGGATTTTTAATGCGACGGACTTCCGGGCATCGAGCCAGGGATCCCCGATGTCCTGAGTGAGAGCGAAGGGGGTGGCGGGCCCGAAATTGCGCGGCAGTTTATCGAGGGCGATTTCCTCCACCGCTTCCGGCGCGATGGTGAGCCGGAAGCGGACGCGTGGCCGTTTGCGTTGTTCCGGATCGGGCGCGTGCACGAGAATTTCCAGCAGAGCCAGCGACAGGTGCTCGGCGGCGTAGATGGCGTAGCGGCCGGGACGATTCCAGCGACCCCCGATGTTGAACGCGCCGAGACCTTTCGTGGCGACGGACGCGTGTTCGGCCTTCTCGACTCGCCACAGAGCGGGCACGGTCAGGCGATATCGTATTCGATGCGCTTGAGCAGGGCTTCGACCTCGCGCGAGCCGATTTCGGTTTGCGCGTATTCGAGAGGCACGGCGCCGCCGAGACCCACTTGGGGCGTTTTCAACCACTTGGCGGCGCCGGTCTCGTTGTCGAAAGTGTGGCGGGCGAGATCCCAGAGGTTCGCAAACCGCATCAGATGGTCCGACTCATTCGTCGTGAAACGGCGGCCCTTGCGGCGGAAAAAAGTCGAGGACGGGATGTCGAGATAGCCGGCGAGTTCATCCAGCGTGAGCACGAGCTTCTCGGCCAGGAACGCGGCCTCCGACCAGGCGAGGCCCTTCTTGACGGCGAGAACGGCTTCAGCCGCGGTGGGAGGTTGGGCAAGGATCGGAGGCATGGTGAGTGTTTGTGCACTGCAAAATGGGAGTAAAGTACCGGATGTCAATCCCGGCTCAGCCGGAATGAGGGCAATGCGCCTGGCGGACTGCACACATGGTGCTGTGCAAGATGTCCTGCAACTTTTGGCCGGCAGAGGGGTTATCGGGATATGAACACGTTCCTGAAAGTGCTTTTGATTCTGATCGCCGCCTTGCTGCTGGTGAAATTGCTTCCGCTCGCCTTTGGGCTGGCGATTTTTCTGGCCGTGGCGCTGGGGATTGCGGCGATCGTCGGGCTTGGCGCCGCGGGCTTGGTGATCTGTGTGGCACTCGGTCTTGCCGTGCTGCTTTCACCGGTTTGGATGCCGGTGCTGGTGATTGTCGGGTTGATCGCGCTCTGGAAAAAAATGAGCGGCAAAACCGCGCAGGGCTGACGTCCGCGCACGAACATTCGGGTTGGCGCTGGCGGGCACGGCCGGTTTGCTGCGGCGAATGACCGGCGCGCTTCCTTCCTCCATCGTTGCAGGAATCAGTTTCATCGGACGCGGTGGCGGACAGGTGAAAGCGCTCGGTGGTTTTAAAAAGGGCCACCACACGCTGCCGGACGCGGCGAATGCCACCACGAACGCGTTTCTCGGCAAAATTTGCGGAAGCGAACTGGCGGCGCAGGCGGAGAAATTATTTCAATCCGTGCGTGCCGGCCTCGGTTACAAGCGGAAGGACGTCTCGTTGAGCCTGGCCGGTCCGGCGGCGGTGCTGACGGCGAAGGACTTTATCGTCGAAATCGTTTACGCACTCGAGGAAAGCGCTCCGTCCCGATATGCGGTGACGACGACGCTCCACGGTTTGAAAAATTCGGAGCTGGCCCGGACGGAGAAATTCGAACGGATTTTTGCCGCGATGTTTTCGGAGATTTCAATCGCGTTGAAGAAAGGCGCCAGAGTCGAGGCGGTGATCGACATCATCGAAGCCCTGGAGGGGGAGGGAGGACTCGGTGTGAGTTATCCCTCGGATTGCAGCCAGTGTGTGATCGCTGCCGAAGGCATCGAGGCGCAGGTGCGCTGCTCAGGTCCGTCGTTGGAAATCGTTTTTCCGCGGGCGGGTTCTCCCCGTGACTTGATGGACGGCTTCGCTGAAATCCGTGGTGCGTTCAGTGTCAGCCGTGAACTCGCTGGCTTGATCGGAGGATGAAGCCGGCGCGGTCCCAATAAAAAGCGGCGCCTTTCGGCGCCGCTGGAAAACGCGGGGGAGTCGAACGCAACGAACGTGGGATCAGCCGAGCAGTTCGGTGACCATCGCGCGTTCGTCGACCAATTCCTTGTTCGTGGCAGCGATCTTCGACTTCGCGAAGTCGTCCATCGCGTAGGTCGTAATGACTTCGTATGAACCGGGTGTGGTGGTGCGCACCGGCATGCCGGCCCAAACGCTGGCATCGAAACCGTAGCGGCCGTTTGATTTCACCGCGACCGAGTGAATGGCTCCGGGAGTGACGAGGCTGCGCACGTGATCGACCAGGGCGTTCGCGGCCGAGGCCGCCGAGGAAGCGCCGCGCGCCGCGATGATGGCGGCGCCGCGTTTGCCGACCGTTTCAAGGAACGGGCCCTGCAACCAGGCACTGTCGGTGATGACCGAAGTGGCCGGTTTGCCACCAATGGTGGCGTGGGCGAAGGAGGGAAACATCGTCGGGCTGTGGTTGCCGTAGATAAAAATATTCTGGACGGCCGTGAGATCGACGCCGGCTTTTTTGGCGAGCTGTGTCTGCGCCCGATTCTGGTCGAGGCGCACCATCGCAGTGAAGTTTTCCGCGGGAAGACGTTTCGCGTGACTGGCGGCGATCATGCAATTCGTGTTGGCGGGATTGCCCACGACGGCGACACGCGCGTTGTCCGCGGCGACTTCGTCGATGATTTTGCCCTGGGCGGTGAAGATCTTGCCGTTGTCCTTTAGCAAATCGGCGCGTTCCATGCCGGGACCGCGAGGCTTGGCGCCGACGAGAAGGGACCAGTTGGCGTCTTTGAAGCCAACGCGCGCGTCGTCAGTGAGGACGTAGCCCTTGAGAAGAGGGAAGGCGCAATCGTCGAGTTCCATCGCCACGCCTTCCAGGGCTTTCATGGCCTTTTCGATGGGTGCCTCGATGAGCTGGAGGATGATCGGCTGGTCGGGGCCAAACATCGCGCCGGAGGCGATGCGGAAGAGAAGGGAGTAACCGATTTGGCCGGCGGCACCGGTGACTGCGACGCGAATGGGGGATTTCATGCGAGGAGAATTCTTATTCGAAGGGTGAGACCGAACACACGGACGAAATTTCGAAGGAATGAAGGATTAAGAAACCTAGCCGCGAAAGAACGGTTTGGCTTATCCCGCGAGGGAAAACCGGTTTGAGGTCTATGCGAAACGAGGGGCGAGGGCGGAGTAAAGTTCCCGAACGAGGTTTTCAGTCGTGGGCCAGTCAATGCAACCGTCCGTAATGCTGACCCCATAGCGGAGTTTTTCCTTGGGCTGCGGGAATGGCTGACTCCCGGCACCGAGGTTGCTCTCGATCATGGCGCCCATGATGGAGGAATTGCCGGCGGCGACTTGGTGCAGAAGCTCACGCAGGACCTCAGGCTGACGTTCTGGCTGCTTGGACGAATTGTCGTGTGAACAATCGACGAGAATCGCCTTCGGCAGGGTGGCCTTCGACAAGAGCTGTTCCGTCTGTGCAATGTGTGCGGGCGAAAAATTGGGGCCGGAAGAGCCACCGCGAAGGACGACATGGCAATCAGGATTGCCACGCGTCACAATTGCCGACGCTGCGCCGTCGAGATTGATCCCGAGGAAAGTATGAGGCTGGGCGGCGGCCTTGATGGCGTTAATCGCGGTGGTGATGGAGCCATCGGTGCCATTCTTAAAGCCAAGAGGCATGGAAAGTCCGGAGGCCATTTGCCGATGCGTTTGTGATTCAGCGGTGCGTGCACCAATCGCACCCCAGCATACCAAGTCGGCGACGTATTGCGGTGTGATGGGATCGAGAAATTCGGTTGCGGTGGGAAGACCGAGGTCGAGCATGTCCCGCAGAAAAGTACGACCGAGCCGCAAACCAGCGGCGATGTCGTGTGAACCATCCAAGTGCGGGTCCATGACCAAGCCTTTCCAGCCCACCGTAGTCCGCGGTTTTTCAAAATAGACGCGCATCACGATCATCACGCGCTCCGATACTTCGCGGGCGAGCGCGGTGAGCCGCCGGGCATAGTCTCTGCCGGCGTCGAGGTCGTGGATCGAGCAGGGGCCCACGATCAGAAGGAAACGCTTGTCGTCCGTGAAAATCAGGCGGTGGATTTTGCGCCGCGCCTCCATCACGAATTCCGCTTGGTGAACCGTCTTGGGAAGCTCGGTCAACAAAGTAGCTGGCGAGGGGAGGGCTCGCGTTTCGACGACGTTGATGTCGGAAGTTTTCTGCATGAATCGCCAGCTTGGTGGTCCGGTCACACCGCGTGCAAGCCTGCGTCATTACTCCGGGTCGCTTCCAATGGCAAAAAAAGTGGCGGGCCGTATACCCCTATACGGCCCGCCTTTGCTTTCTTAGTTACCCCAAAACTCCCGCTAGGCGGGAGAAGTGTTAAAATCTATGAGTTGAGAAGTACCCGGTTCCCCGGCATCGTCAATTAAAAGTTTTCAAATTCTATCACTTCTTTATTTAACTCATTATAGAAAAGAAACTAAAGACTTCATGCACTTTTCGGAAAAACCACTGTTTTCAGCGTACCAACCGCGGGCTTGGTTAAGGATTACGGGTGATGATGCCTCTTCCTATCTTCAAGGTCAGGTTACTTGTGATCTGCGAACGATTCAGCCCGGGTGTGGCTGCTATGGACTGTTGCTTAATCAAAAAGGCAAAGTGATGGCGGACATCTTTGTTTTAGGAGGTGCACCCGGTCACGAATTCTGGGTGGGAAGTTATTTTTCGCCAGCGACCGTGATTCGGGAGCGCCTCGAGGCCTATGTCATCGCGGATGATGTGGTGATCGAGGATGTGACTTCGGCTTGGGCGGGCTTCGCGGTCATTGGTCCGGCAGCGGAGTCTGTGGTGACGGGGATAAAGCTCGAGGGTTTGGTTTTTCAAGGTCGGCGCATACCGGATGGGAATATCGAATGGATGGTGCCGATCAGTGAGCGCGAGAAGGTCTGGGGCAAAATCATGAGCACGGGTGCCGAAGAAATTTCTGCTGACAGCCTCGAAGCGCTCAGGATTAACGCGGGAATACCTGCGATTCCTCGCGATATCGGTCCCGGTGAACTTCCCAATGAGGGCGGCCTTGAAGCCGTCGCGATTTCTTACACGAAGGGTTGTTATCTCGGACAGGAAGTAATCGCCCGACTCAAATCCATGGGGCAGGTGCGTCGTCGGCTGCTGCGTATTAGCGGAGCGGGAAACATTCCTGCCCTGCCCGCAACGTTGTTCGTGGGGGAGCGGAGTGTGGGGGAATTGCGCTCGGCCGCGTCGGACAGCGCCGGCGGCTTTACTGGATTGGCCTTGGTGTCGCTGATTCACGTGAAGCCAGGCACGGTGCTGACCTTTGGTCGCGATGGGACTTCGCCGCTTCGACTGATTGAAGTTCCATGAGCGAATTGGAGCAACTGACCGAAGCCTGCGTCCGTTTGGGGGCGGATCGCGCCCAAGCGGAGGTGATGGCGGCCCAATTGCTGAAACGCGCCGCCCAGCTCGCAGCCGAGCGAGGGCTCACTCGCGAGGCGGCGCTCGCTCATTTGCTCAACGTGGTCGTGCGCGGCCGCGCTGGAGAAGTTCCCCTTGGTTTTGGTGCGCCGCCTCCGCGAACGTCCGATGGAAAAGAGTTGTGAACCGCCTGGACGAACCGCGTGAAAACCGGAATGGGTTTGACCGGGTTCGGTGCGATTCGTTCGCTCGTTCAGTTATCCCCGCGATGAACAAAGCCGAATTGATCAACGAAGTGCAGAGGCTGCTCGGGACAAAAAGTTCAAAGGCGGCGGCGGAGCGAGCGGTCGATGCCGTGTGTGCCGCGGTCAAAAAAGGACTGCGTCGCGATCGCGAGGTGCAGCTGGTGGGCTTCGGTGCGTTTGCCGTCACGACGCGTGCCGCGCGACGGGGCTTCAATCCGCACACGAAAAAACCCATGACGATCCGCGCCATGAAAACAGTGCGGTTCAAGGCCGGCGCCGATCTTCGTGCGGTGGCGTGAGGCGCGGTTCGCGCTCGACGCGCGCAGGAGCGCGCGTTTGCTCGCGACTCACGCATGAAAGCCGCGCTCATCGAAAAATTTCGTTCCGCCTACGGGAATTCGCCCGAGATCATTGCCCGGGCGCCGGGGCGCATCGAGTTCATCGGCAACCACACTGACTATAATGGCGGCACGGTTCTCGGTGCCTCGATCGATCGGGGCGTTTGGGTTGCGCTCGCGCGTCGCCACGATGGACAGCGGAAATTTGGCAGCGATCAACGCAATGGCGTGGTGACGCAGCCGGCCGGAACCATCAAAAAACTTTCCGGTGAGGATGGCTGGGCGAACTATCCCCTGGGAGTCTTGACGGCGTTGCCGAAGTTCGGGCTGAAGGCGCCCGAAGGATTCGATTATTTCGCCGTTTCCGATCTACCCACGGGCGCCGGCCTGAGTAGCAGCGCTGCGATCGAACTGGCTTCGGGACTCGCATTTCTCGAGGCGACTGCACAGCACCCCTCACGTGAAACCGTCGTGAAGGTTGGCAAGGATGCGGAAAACAATTTCGTCGGTGTTCCCTGTGGAATACTCGACCAGGGCGTGTCCGGTTTCGGTCGGAAGGATCACTTGGTGTTCATCGATTGCCGCGGTCCGAAATTCGACACGGTGCCTGCGCCCGCCGATGCACATTTTTGGATTTTCAACACTCACACGAAGCATGCGCTGGTCGATGGGCTCTACGCCGCGCGTCACCGGGAATGCATGGAGGCCGCGCAGGGGCTTGGCGTTGAATTGCTCGCCGATGTTCCGCCGTCAGCCCTGGCGGCAGCGGAAAAAAAGCTGTCAGTCGTTGCGTTCAAACGCGCGAAGCACGTCGTGGAGGAGATCGCGCGAGTCGACGCGACGGTGGTGGCGTTGCGTGCCGGCGACCTGAAGGAAGTGGGCGCCCTGCTCACGGCTTCGCATCGCAGTTCGCAGTGGCTTTTTGAAAACAGCACCCCGGAACTGGATTTCCTCGTGGATTGCTTGACCGGCACGAAGCACGTCCACGGCGCCCGGCTCACCGGTGGTGGCTTCGGTGGCGCAGTGATGGCGCTGACGAACGCCGTGTTTGGCGAAGCCGAGGCCAGCGAGGTCACCGCCGCCTATCAGAAAAAATTCGGCGCCCGGCCCGATGTGCTTCACTGCCGGACCGCCTCCGGTGCCGAGATCGTGAGCTCGGCGCGGTCGCCCGGTTGAGGGGCGGGGCAGGCGGAACCGCGGGGAAGTACAATTTTCGCCCGCGCCTTGTCTTGGCGGGGGTTTGGACTGATGTGTCGGTCTCACGTTCACCTTTCACCGATCCTTCGCTATGAAAATCCGCCGTTGCGTCATTTTGCTTCTGATCACGCCCCTCGCGCTTGTCGCCGCGCCGCTCAAAACGCTCGAGGAATTCCAGAAACTGGCCGCGCCCTTCGGCTCGGAAATTCGCGTGCCGGTTTTTCCCGTTACTCCGGAACAAATCGACGCCGACAAACAGGCGGCGATCGCGGCGGGAAACAGTGCGCTCGACCGCATCGCCCGGCAGGACCCGAAAACGGCGACGTTTGAAAACACCTTCGGCGCGCTCGACCAGGCGGGTTACGAGGCGAATCTTTCCGCCGGACGCATTGAGTTCATGCAGCAGTCGCACCCGGTCGCCGCGGTCCGGGATGCCGCGGAGAACGCCTCGAAGGAAATCCAGCAGTGGAGCGTGGGGACGCAGTACCGCGAGGATGTTTACGCCGCGATCAAAGGTTTTGCGGCGACGAAACCTTCCCTCGCCGGCGAGGACCGGCGGCTGTTCAACGAAATCCTGCGCGACTACCGCCGTGCGGGGCTCGATCTTCCCCCCGCCGAGCGCAAGGTGGTCGAAAATCTGCGCAAGCAGCTCTCCGGTTTGGAAACGGATTTCAGCGCGAACATCGTGAAGACCCGGTTCCCGCTGGTTTTCACCAAGGCGGAGCTCGCGGGCGTGCCCGAGACGTTTCTCACTTCGCCGGGCGTGAAGACCGGTGACGACGCCTACACCATTTTGGTGAATGTGACGTCACAGCGACAGATCGTGCAGACAAACTGCTCGGTGGAGGAAACGCGCCGCCGGGTGACCACCGCGGAATATGCCCTCGCGAAGGACATCAACATTCCGTTGCTGAACCAGATTGTCGCGCTGCGCGCCGACATCGCGCGCAAGCTGGGTTATGGTTCGTGGAACGACTACATGACCGAGGTGAAGATGGCGAAGAACGGCGCCACCGCGAAAAATTTCATCGAGGAGCTCGTGCGCGGCATTCAACCGAAGTTCGAAGCCGAGGTGGCCGGGCTGCAGAAAATGAAGGCCGCCGAGACGAACGATCCGCAGGCGAAGATCGAGCTGTGGGACTGGCGCTATTATCAGAGCCGGTTCCTGAAGGAAAACTACACGATCGATGCGGAAGCGTTGCGCGTTTATTTTCCCTACGGGCGGGTGCTCGAGGGCATGTTCGCGATCTACCAGTCGATTTTCGGACTCAAGTTCGAGGAGATCGAACCGCCCTTCAAGTGGGTCGGCGAGGTTGCGCTTTGGGGAGTGAGGGATGCGAAGACCGGCGAGCCGCTCGGGCTGTTCTACCTCGACATGTTTCCGCGCGAGGGAAAATACAACCACTTCGCGCAATTCAGCCTGCAACCCGGCAAGCAGCTGCCCAACGGGTCCTATCTGCGTCCCACCGTCGCGCTGCTCTGCAATTTTCCGCCTCCGGCCAACGGCGCTCCCTCGCTGCTGAATCATCGCGAGGTTGAAACGCTCTTCCACGAATTCGGCCATTGCATGCACTCGATCCTGACGCGGGCGAAACGCGCGCAGTTTTCCGGCACGAATGTCCCGGGTGATTTTGTGGAGGCTCCCTCGCAGATGCTGGAGAGCTGGACCTTCGACAAAAGCGTGCTCGATACGTTCGCGGCCGACTATCGCGATCCCTCGAAGAAAATCCCCGCGGAGATTCTCAACAAAATGAAGGAGGCCCGCCTCGCCGGCATCGCTGTGTTTTACCGGCGGCAATTTTCCTTCGGCCTGCTCGATCTCGCGTTGCATGGACCGCACGAGCCGGGCGCGGCGATCGATTCGGCGGCGATATCGAACCGGATTTTGAGCGAGGTGTTTTTTCCCGTGCCGCCGGACACGGCGTTTGCGGGCTTCTTCGGCCACCTCGTGGGTTATAGCGGGGGTTACTATGGCTACGCCTGGGCTGACGCGATTGCTGAGGACATGGCGACGGTGTTTGAGAATTCTCCTCGCCGCTATTTCGACCCGGAGGCCGGCATTCGCTTGCGCAACGAAATCTACGCCCAGGGCAATGCGCGCGACGTGAAGGAATCGATCGAGAAATTCCTCGGCCGCAAACAATCCAACCAGCCCTTTTTCCGAAAACTCGGCCTCGAGGCCGAGGGGAAAGTTAAAACAGCGCCGTGAGTTCGGCGGTCCAGGCCGCGACGAGCGGCCGGGCCCACACAAAATAAATCGCGCCCGCGATCGCGAGCATCGGACCGAAAGGGATGTGGACGCCGAGTCCGAGTTCGGCCGGCTGTCCTTCAGGCGTTTCGGCCCGGGGGGCGACGGGGGAGGATTTCCCGGAAATTTTCTGCCAGGTCCACGCGATGGAAAACCAGACCAGTCCCACGATCGCGCCCCCGAAGATGGAGAAGATCGCACCTTCCCAGCCACAGAATGCACCGATGGCGCCGATGAATTTCACGTCACCGAACCCCATCGCTTCCTTCTTGAGCACCACCTCGGCCAGCAGCGCGAACCAGAGCAGGAAACCGGATCCGATCAGCAGTCCTTGCAGAGAGATCGCGCCGGAGCGGAGACAATCCACAACGTACAGGCCGCTTTGTTGTTCGTGGAGCTCTGGAATGCCCACCGAGAGCACGATGCCGATCACGCCAAGCCCGAGCGTGAACACGTCGGGGATGATCATGTGATCGAGGTCGATGAAGGTGGCGCACAAAAGCGCGCTCAGAAAAATCCATCCGGATACCGCAACGCCGGGCGTGAAGCGCAGCCAGCAGGCGAGGAAAAGCCCGGCGGTGAGGAGTTCGATGAACGGATAGCGGAACGAAAAGCTCCGTCCGCAGCACCGCGCGCGCCCCCGCAAGATCAGCCAGGATAAAACGGGGATGTTGTCGTACCACTTGATCGGCTGCCCGCAGGCACAGTGCGATCCGGGGCGGACAACGGATTTTTCCGCCGGCACGCGGTAGATGACGACATTGAGAAAGCTGCCGATACAGGCTCCCAGCACCGCCACCCACACCGGAAAAAACCATGGGAAAACGGCGGAGAATTCGCGGAGGTCGGAAAGCATCGCGATCTGGTTAGTGGCGATCGTTCCGAAGGACACGCCGAAAACGGTCTCCGCCCGACATCATCGGCCGCCGAGCGCCGCGCGCACCGCTGCCAGCATTGTTGGGGCGGTGCGCGCTGCCGGGACGCCGCTCCAGATTTCCAGAGACCGCGCGCCTTGATGCACCAGCATGCTCAGGCCGTTTGCCTGCGGTATGCCCAGGGCGGACGCAGCGGCGAGCAAGGGTGTCACCGGCGGATTGTAGATCATATCGTAGACCGCCGCCGGCCGCGGCAGGCGGGCGAGATCGATCGGGGATGGATCGCCGGGACGGAGGCCGGCACTCGTGGCGTTGATGACCAGGGCCCCGGCGGGAAGGTGGGAAGGGGGAAGGGAAGGGGAAAAACCGTGGAGCGGGATGTTGCGCGCGACCGGTTGCAGGACGCCGAGCAATGCCTCGAGATTTTCCGGGGTGCGGTTAGCGATCCAGAGCGAAGCGCACTTGTGCTGGAGGCATTCCACGGCGGCGCCACGGGCGGCGCCGCCCGCGCCGAGCAGAACGACATCGGTGCCGCCGAGTTCGCAGCCGAGGGTTTCCCGGACCGCGGTGGCCAGTCCGTAGCCGTCGGTGTTGAAACCGTGCCAGCCTTGCTCCGTCCAGCGCAGCGTGTTTACCGCTCCGATCGTGCGGGCGGCGGGATCGATCTCCGTGACGAGGTCGAAGGCGAGGACCTTGTGGGGAACGGTGAGATTGATGCCGCGAAACTTTTTCGCGTGCAGCAGCTCGAGTGCGCGCGGGAGATCGTCGGGAGGAATCTCGAAGCGGAAATATTTCCAGTCGGCGAAACGCGGGTCGGCCCGGGTCATTTCCGCCAGCGCGGCGTTGTGCATCGGCGGGCTGACCGAGTGTTTGATCGGGTGGCCGAGGACGGTGAGCGACACGCCCGGGCGCGTCCAGGCCTCGAGATCGCGCAGGGTGAGAACGCTGGAGTTTTCGATTTTCAATTTCGGATTTTCGATTGGGGCAGCGGGGCGCCCGGGGCGCAAAATCGAAAATCAAAAATCGAAACTCAGGTCGTGTGGCGTTCGTAGGTCGCCTCAAACTCCTCGACGAAGCCGGTGAAGAGCAGCGAGCGATCGGCGTCGCCGCGCGCGTTGTAGTGGCTCGCGAGGTTCCGGCAGCTGCGGCAGAGGACTTCCCGCACCGTTGTTGGCGCAAGGTCGGTGATCTTCGGCACGATTTTATTCGAGCGGAGCTGCGCCATGATCTCATCCCCGTCGCGAAAAATTCCCCGTTCGAACGGATCGATGAAGAAAGGCGCGGAGTCCAGATAGCAGCCGACCACGAAATAGCCCGGCAGGCCCACCGGCTCGAGTTCAAGGCCGAGCCGGCTGGCGACGAGCAGGTAGACGACACTGAGCGAAAGGGGGATGCCGGTGCGGCGCTGGATGACCTGGTCCAGGAAGCTGTTTCGCGGATCGGTGAACTGCTCGACGTTCCCGTGAAAGCCCCATTCGTGGAACAGGACCCGGTTGATGATCCGGCATTTTTCGCGCGCGCTGGCGGGCTCGACGATCAATTCCCGGCACCGCGCCGCGATCTGGTCCAACGCGGTGCAGCACGCCCCGGCGTCCAGTTGCGGGGACACTGTTCGCGCGAGCAACAGCGCGCCGGTTTCGAGCTCGTAGTTCAGCGAACGGATGAAGCCGCGAAACTCCGCAACCGGATCGGCAAACTTCAATTCCTCGAGGAACCAGGCCGCATGACGGGCGAGCACACGATGCGAGCTGCGTGAGACCTCCTGCAGGAATGAACTCGCGGGAGGCCCGAGCTGCATGAAATGGGCGAGTAATGCGCGCCGCACGTGGAGGCTGGTGTCGTCGAGCAGGCTGAGCAGCGCTTCCTTCCGGTCAGCACTGAGCATTTGGGGTTCCACGTTCATGAAGGCAGAAAAGATTTTCGCGTGGCGCAATCAGGAAAGAAATCGCGTGTCCCGATTCAGCCGAAGAATGCGTTCATTAGCATCATGGAGACAAAAATGTCGCAGAGCATCGCCACCGTTTTGACCGCCCCCGCGGTGAGGACGGCGTTTTGAATCCGTTTGTTGAAGCAAAAATGACGGATCGTGAAAATCATCACCAGCCAGGGGACCGCGTTTTCGACTCCGCCGAGGGTGGTGAATCCGCCCGTGACCGGTCCGAGCGCGATCATGATCCCGTGCACCAACGCGTCGATCGCCGCGATGGCGAAGGTGCCGCTCCAGAACGCGTCCATTTCCCAGTATTTGAACCCCAGGCGCAGGGCGGGGATCGTGTAGATAAAACGCAGGACGAGGAGGATCGAGAGCTCGAGCCAGGAGCTGGGACCGTGATGCGGCGGAGGGGGCGGTGCTCCGCCCCAGGCGGTTTCCATCTTCGCGACTTCGTCGCCGAGTGCATTGGCCGCGACGGCGGGATTGAAATCGTCGTCGTCCTTCCCGGCTTTGGCGGGAGATTTTTCGGTCGCGGCTGCTGCAGGCGCCGGTGTTTCCGCGGGTGCAGGAGTGGCGGCGCTGGACGCGCCGGGCGGGACGTAGCCCTTGATATCCGCGACGAGATCCAATTCGAGTTCGATCCGGACTCCCTTGGGATACTGCAGAATTTCGTGGTTGCCGCGCCGGGCGGATGACGACGGTTTTCCCAGCTCCGCGATGACGTCGGCCCGCTTGCTTCCGATCACGATATCGGCGTAACCGCAGGCGGCGGATAAAACGCCAGCCAGGACGAGGAAGACGATGCGCCGGACGGCATCCATTTCGCCGGCGAGCATCTTCGGCGGCTTTTCCACCGCAAGTGCGAAGCACGGCAATCGTTGCGTTCGGGCTATTTTACGGACCGCTTACCTCTGGCCGAACAGGGCGGTGCCGACCCGCACGAGGGTGCTGCCTTCGGCGATCGCGATGGCCAGGTCACCGCTCATCCCCATCGACAGTTCGCGCAAGGGTGCGCCGGATTTGTGGGCGAGTTCGTCGCGGATCGCGCGGAGATTGGCGAACGTCCGCCGGGCAAATTCGGCCGTTTCCAGCGGTGTCGCGCCGAGGGGGGCGATCGTCATCAGTCCGTCGACCCGCAGGAATTTTTTCGCGAGGGCAACTTCGAGAAGGCGGACGGCATCCGCCGGCTCGGCGCCGAATTTGGCGGGGTCGTTGCCGGCGTTGATCTGGAGGAGGACCGGCAGGGTTTTGGCCAGCTCGCCGGCCGCCCGGTCGAGGTGATTGAGGAGTTTCTCGCTGTCGACGCTCTGGATGCGGTCGAAAATCCCGGCGGCTGCTTTCGCTTTGTTCGATTGAAGATGACCGATCAGTTCCCAGCGGAGCGAAGCGGGGGCGAGAGGGCGTTTCTCGACGGCTTCCTGCACGCGGTTCTCTCCCACCGCGGCGAGACCGTAGCGCGCGGCATGGCCGGCGGCCGCGGCCGGATGCGTTTTGGTCACGGCGAGCAACGTGACGTCGCCCGGCGCGCGTCCGCATTTCACGCAGGCGGCGGCAATTTCCGCCCGCACCGCATCGGCGCGACGCGCGAACTCCTCATAGGTGATCATCGGAAGGAATGAGTTTAGACAAACTACTTAGAGGTTTACGCGATAGTCGTGCCGTTTATGTCTGGGAAACGAAAACGTGCGCTAATCATGCAAATTGAAAACTTCAAAATCTTCGCCGATCTCGTGGAGACCAAGAGCTTCTCCAAGTCGGCGAAATTAAACGGCATCACGCAGTCGGCGGTGAGCCAGCAGGCGCGCGCGATGGAGCGGCATTTCAAAACGCTGTTGATCGACCGGAGCCAGAAACAATTCCAGCTCACGCGCGAGGGGCACGGGGTTTACGAGGCGGCGAAGGAAATGCTGCACACCTACGAGAAGCTGCTCTCCGACCTCCAGGAGATGAAAAAGGTGATCAGCGGCACCATTCGAATTTCCACGATCTATTCGATCGGACTGCACGAGCTTCCGCCGTACATCAAAAAATTCCTGCACGACTTCCCCTCGGTCAACGTGCGGGTCGAGTACCGCCGGTCCAACCTCGTTTACGAGGACATCCTGCACAACTCCGTGGACTTCGGCCTGGTCGCGTTCCCGATCAAGCAACGCCAGATCGAGGTGCTCCCGTTTCGGAACGACCACCTTGTGTTGATCGCGCATCCGCAGCATCCGATCGCCAAGCGGGTCGATGTCGAGGTGAAGGAACTCGCGGGCTTGAAGTTCATCGGATTCGACCCGGACATTCCGACGCGCAAGGCGGTCGATCAGATTTTCCGGGAGCATAAACTGGAAATCGAGCCGGTGATGGAGTTCGACAACATCGAGACCGTGAAACGGGCCGTCGAAATCGATCACGGCATCGCGATCGTGCCGCAAGCGACGGTGGCCCAGGAGGCCAAGCAGGGGACCCTGGCCGTGTTGCATTTCAAGGGCAGGGGTTTCACGCGGCCGCTGGCCATTTTGCACCGCAAGGGCCGGGTGCTGACGCCTGCCATGAAAAAATTCATCGAGACCCTCGGCCTCGATCTCCCGGAAGCACGCGACACCTGAGCGCCGCCTGGCGCGTGAGAAAGCCGGGAACAAGAAACCCGGCGAATCCCTCCCAGTTTCAGCGCGTCTTTCATGCCGACCGCTTTTTTATGAAAAAACTTCACCTCTTCCTGGCTGCATTTGTTTTGATCGCCGCATCCCTTGTCGTTCGCGCCGATCCCGTGTCTCCGGTGGCGGCGCCGGCCTGGACGCTTAAAGACCTCGACGGCAAGGCCGTCAGTTTCGAGCAGTTCAAAGGCAAGGTGGTGGTGATCGATTTTTGGGCGACGTGGTGCGGTCCCTGCCGGATGGAGATTCCCGGCTACGTGGAGCTCCAGAAAAAATACGCCAAGGACGGACTGGTGATCATCGGCATTTCGCTCGATGAGAAGGGCCCCAAGGTGGTGAAGGACTTCGCCGCGAAACTGGGGGTCAGCTATCAGATGGTCATGGCGGACAATAAAATCGTGGAGGCGTTTGGAGGCATCGAAGCCATCCCCACCACATTCATCATCGATCGCACCGGCAAAATCCGGGACCGCAAGGTGGGCGCCGAGCCCACCGCCGACTACGAGAAGCGCATCGTCGCCTTGTTAAAGTAACCGGGCTGCCCGCTGGTTTTTCAAAGGAAGAAGGGGCCGGCGATAACCCCTTAACGCCGGCCCCACTTTTTCTATTCCAGGCCTTTTTAGGGGCCATTTCACGCTACCCAAACCCTGCTTGGGCAGGATGGTTGATTTAAGCAGCCCGTATGCCAGCCGGAGGGGATTTTTAGTCCTTTGCGAAGTTGGCGAGTTGGGCCAGCTCATCGGCCACCAGCCGGTCATTCCGACAGCGCGGCATTTTGTTTTGGCCGCCCCATTTGTTCTGATGGCGCATCCAGTGTTCGAACAGGCCCGGCATCACGAGCCGGACCAACGGCGCTTCGAGCCCGCCATTTTTCCGCTTGGAGTCGTAGAATCCATTCAGCCGTTGCAGCTCGGCATCGAGCTCGATCGCCATCTGCGGGCCGGTGGGGGTGATCACCGTGCCGGGTCGCAACTCCACCCACCATTCGTGCCGGCCGCGACTCGTGCCCAACAGGGGGTTGGTGAACAGCGGCGCCACATGAAAGTTCACGATCGTCCAGCCGTTGCGCTGGGAAATTAACAGCAGCGCATCGGTGATATCCTTTTCGATCACGCGCTCGCCAAAAGTATTAAGCTGGAGCTTCGTCCGCCCCACATACTGGAGACGGAAAGGTTCGATCGACGTGAACCGCACGACGTCGCCTATGATGTGGCGGCAAAGTCCTCCCGGCGTGGTGACCAGCAGCACATAATCGACGCCGGTCGCGACCCCTTCGAGCGGGATGACTTTGTCCGCCAGCTGGGACAGGCGCGCTTCATCAAATCCCTCGAGGGGGAGGAACTCATAAAATATCCCCGCGTCCGCGATCAAGCGCATGCCCGCGCTCGCTTCGCCGTCCTGGGCGGCGATGAATCCTTCTGACGCCGGATAGACTTCCTGAAAATTAACGCCGGGTCCCAGGAGGGTGTGCAGATCCTCGAAAAACGGTCCGACGGGAATGCCGCAGTGAACAAAGCATTCCAGGTTCGGCCAGATGTCTTTCAGGTTGGCGACCGACGCCTTGCCGGGAATTTTCCGCTCCTTCATCGCTTCGGCCAGCATCGCCACCCAGTTCGGCAGGCCTGCAATCAAGCTGATATCGAGCGGGATTGTCCGGTCGGCGATCGCCTGGATCTGCGTTGGCCAGTCGGAGATCGCCCCGATTTGGGAACCGGGCTCGTAAAGGTGTTTTTCCATCGTGCGCGGCAGATTCAACTCCGTGATGCCGCTCAGATTTCCCGCGTACGCGGTGAAACGTTTCGTGCCTCCGATCAGCGTGAGGGCGGTTGAACCGCCCAGAAAAAGATGCCGGCCGCGAAAAACGCCGGCATTGCCCGTCCGCGCGGTGTAGTAGAGCAACGCCTGCATTCCCGCCCGGCGGAAATGGACCAGCATCTCCGCGGTGACGGGGAGGCTCTTGGGCGGCCCGCCACTCGTGCCGGCTGACACCGCGTAAAACACACACTGCCCCGGCCAGAGCACCCCTGCTTCGCCGCGTTTCATTTTCTCGATCGCGGCCGCCACGTCCTCGTATTTGCGCGGAACCACGCGCGACTTGAACTGCGCGTAGCTCATCCCGGCTTCCACCCCGGCGCTCCGCCAAAATGTCGCGGTGCGAAGCTTTTCAGTCAGCTCCTTCCAAGTCCGCTGCTGAGCGGGGACCGCGCTGGATTTGATTCGCAGGCGACGCGCGGTGCGCGTGGTCAGCAGGCTTGTTCCGAAGGTGAGAAAACTTTTTGGCCAGGCCGGCATTGGACGCTACGCAAGCTCCAGCCAGCTTGCGTCCCGGGATGCCGCAAGCGAATTCAAATTCCTGCCCCCAAGTTACTCGATTTTAGCCGGGGACCACGCCGAAACCGGCCTGTTCTGAAACACGGGCGTGACTTTCGGCCGCTTTGCCGTTCTCACACTACACTGATGCCACTTCCCCCTGTGATTTTCGAAGACGACACGATGGTCGCATTCGATAAACCGGCCGGCATGCCCATCGTGCCCGACCGCACGGTGCCGAAAGCGGAAAGCCTCATGCCGCAGGTTCGCGCGAAATTCGGCGAGGCCGTCGCCAACGTCCACCGCGTCGATCCCGAAACGAGCGGCCTGGTCCTTTGCGCGAAAACAAAACCGGCGCTCGATTTCCTGAGCGGCCAGTTTCAATCGAAGACGGTGATAAAAAAATATTTTGCGCTCGTCGCGGTGCTCCCGGCCGAGCGGGCGTTGAAATCGCTCGCGGCGTTGCGCGATGCGTCGGCCGCGCTGCCGGAGACCTTCACCGTGGACGCGCCGCTCGACGAGGACGAACACCAGAAGGGGCGCATGCGCGTGTACTCGGGCCGGGGAGGAAAAGAAAGTGTCACGGAATTCCGGATGCTCGAGCGCTTCGGCCGCTTCGCCTGGCTGGAATGCCGCCCGATCACGGGCCGTTCGCATCAAGTGCGCGTGCATCTCGCCGCCGCCGGCGCGCCGATCCTCAACGATGCTCTTTACGGTGATCCGACCATTGAGCTGCGGCTCTCCGACTTGAAGCGCGGCTACAAGGGCCGCGACCAGGAGAAACCCCTGCTCCCCCGGCTGGCGCTCCACGCGGGCGAACTGGGTTTGCGTCATCCCACCACCCGCGAGGCCTTCGTGCTCACCGCTCCGTTGCCACGGGAATTCGAAGTCGCGTTGAGGCACCTGCGGAAGTTCTCCCCGGGTCGCCGTTGATTCGCAACTCGCTCTTTGTGAGCGGGTTCGTTTCCCCATCGGAATCTCCCGGCGGGCCTTGGGGAATCACCCCAGTGAGTTTCCGTAGATGAGATTACGTTGGTACCCGAATACCGGGAAATGGGGGACGCTGGTACTGTGACGGCATGCAAAACGCCGCCACGCTCCACCGGACCTCCTCCCTCGTGCGGGTCGCTGCGGTGGTGATCGCGCTGTGCGGCGCGCTGAGCGCCCAGGCTGGTATCAAGTCCGAGAAATTTCTCTCCGCGATCCTCGCCCAGACTCCCGCGGCCCAGATCGTCGCCCAAGGCCGCCAGGCGGTCGAGGCCGAGAAAGCCGCCGCGCAGATCCCCGGCGCCGAAATGTTCTGGGGCGTGGGCGCTTCGATGGAGCCCCTCTACGCTTCAAACACCGCGGTCATCGTCGCCCCGGTCAAATTTTCCGAACTGAAAAAAGGCATGACGGTCGTCTACGTTAACAGCCTCGGCCGGATGGTGGCCCACTCGCTGAAGAGCGACATGCCCAAGGGCTGGATCGCTCAGGGTGTGAACAACGACTACGAGGACAACGATCTCGTCACGAAAAAGAATCTGGTCGGCGTCATCGTCAAAGCGTTCGCCGCTTCCGACAGTGTTTTCCGCCTCGAGGTCACGAAGCTCCTCGCCTCCAAGTCCAAGCCGGTCCTCGTCGCCAGCCGCACCTGAGCCGCACAAAAATTTCTACGACAGCGACAGCCAAACCCGCATTCGTGCGGGTTTTTATTTTTTAAGACGGCAATCCGGACGCGACTCAGGGTCCGCCCAGCTCCTTCAATGCGGCGCGTGCGCGTCCCTTGGCCGCGTCGTCATGCTTTTTTCGCGAGGGCATCGCCAGCCCGGTGTGAAACTGAGTCCGGGCTTTCGCCTCCTGACCGCCGGCGAGATAGGCGAAGCCCAGTTCAAGCTGGTGCGCCGCTTCGTCCGGCTCGAGGTCGACGGCTCGTCGAAGGGCGGCGATGCCTTGCTCGACGGACGCCGGGGGCAGGTCGCCATAAATCAATCGCACAAAAAATCGTTTGGTGCCGCCCAGCGAGGCGAGTTCGAGATGCCAGCGTCCGAGCACGTGGTGCGCCCACGCATAGCGAGGATCCAACGCGAGTGCGCGCTCCGCCTCCGCTTTCACGAGGCGGGAGTATTCCAGCTTCGTGCGGGTGTCGCTGTGGAGCGCGAGCCGGCCGTGGCAGACGGCGAGCGAGAGAACATTGACCGCGTTGGCCGGATCGAGCGCCGCGGCCCGCTGGGCGTAGTCGAGGGCGGTTTGAGCGAATTGTTTTCCGATGCGGACGTCACTCTGCTCAACAACCAGGTCGGAATATTGCTGCGCGATTTTTTGCAGCACGACGGGGTTGTTGGGCCGGGCGCCGTCGGCTTCGAGATAAAGTTCCAGTGCGCGCGCCGAGTTGAGCGCCGCTTCGGCGGCCCGTGCGTTTTGGATCAACGCGTCGAAATCCGCTGCCCCGGCGTGAGCGCCCGCCAGAAGGCCAGTCAGGAAGCCGAAAATGCGCCGCATGGCCGGCCTGTCCCGTCACGCCTTGCGGAAAAGATAGTGGCTCACGAGCCATTCCTCGCCGCCGCGGTAGCCCCACAGTTCGGCGCAGCTCATGTAGAACACGCGCCAGTAGGCCCACCATTTCGTGGCGTGCTCGCGGCCGTAGGTGTCCTGAAACAGCGGGAGAATCTCGGCGCGGTGAGCGTCCATGTTTTTCAGCCAGTGTTCTGCCGTGCGCTGGTAGTGGGTGCCCTCGACGCGCCAGTCCGACACCAGCTTGAGGTGGTCCTGAAACTGCAGGAGCAGATCGTGCGACGGCATCTGGCCGCCGGTGAAAAAATGGCGGCTCATCCAGTCGCCCGGCCCGCGCGAAACGAAATGATACGAGAAACGCCGGTGGGTGAAAATATGGGTGAAGAGCAGGCCGCCGGGTTTGAGCCAGCGCGCAATGTTCGCGAAGAGCAGCTGGTAGTTTTTCAGGTGTTCGAACATCTCCACCGAAACCACGCGGTCGAACTGCGCCGGGGGGAGGTCGAATTGGTTGATGTCGCAGGTGATGACCCGGAGGTTGATCAGCCCGCGTTTCCGCGCCTCGCCATCGATGAATTCCTTTTGCGTGCGCGAGTTCGAGACGGCGGTGATCCGGGCGCCGGGAAATTTTTCCGCGTTGTAGAGCGCGAGCGAGCCCCAGCCGCAGCCGAGTTCGAGAATCTGCTGGCCGTCGGCGAGCTGCGCGCGCTCCGCGTAAAGCGCCAGCATCGCCTCCTCCGCCTGGTCCAGGGTCTCCGTCCCGGTGGCGTAGAGGCAGCCGGAGTATTTCAGGCGTTTCCCCAGACAGCGCTGATAGAAAGGCGTCGGCACCTCGTAGTGCTGCTCGTTCGCCGCGGCCGTCTGCTCGGCGAGCGAACGCGTTTTCAAATCGGCGACGTAGGTCGCGCGGTCGTAGCGAGCCGACTCCTCGCGAATCCGTTCGGCGAGAAGCCGGCGGATGCCGATGCGAATGAGCCAGTCGGGCAGGAGATTTTTTTCGAGCAGCTGGTCGATCATGGGGAGGGTCGTTTCGGAAACCACGGTACGAACGCACTCGTGGTCGCTTGATAGCGCCGGTACGCGTCACCGCGGCTGCGGAGGCTCTGTGCTTCGGTCATGGGTATTCCTGTTACGCGCAACAGCAGCCAGAGGATGCTCGCCGGACCCACAATCGCGACCCAGCCCCCAGGCGAACCGAGCGCGAAAACGAAGTAGGCGACCCACACCAGCCATTCGAAAAAATAGTTGGGATGCCGGCTGTAACGCCACAGGCCGGCATCGCACACCGCGCCTGGGTTCGCCGGCTTGCGCTTGAACGCCGCGAGTTGCGCATCCGCGACCGCCTCGCCGCCGACGGCCACGAACCAGAGCACGATTCCCGCGATTTCGAAGAATTGCAGCGCGGGAGCCGGGTTGGTCGCCGGGAGGAGAAAACCCGCGCCCAGGATCACCACCGACACCGCCTGCATCTGGAAAAAGCCGAACATCTTTGCGGCGAAATTCGCCTCCCAGTCCTGCCGCAGCTGCCGGTAGCGGCCGTCCTCGGCCGGATGATGCTTCATCACCCGGATAAAAAGATGAGTCCCGAGACGCGCGCTCCATACCATCGCCATGCCGGCGATCAAAGCGCGCCGCAGCGGCCAGCCCGTGGCGAGCAAACCATACAGCGCCGCAACAACGCCGAACGCATACGACCACGCGATGTCGACGATCCCGTAGTTGTCCATCCGCCGGGCGACGAAATAGAGCGCCGCGAACGCCAGGCAGAGCCCCGCCAGGGCGGAGAGAGCGAGCGGGAGTGTGGTCATGCGAGCAGATAGATTCCCACGGCGAGCGCGCTGAGCGCCGCCGGCAGGGCCACTCCGCCCGTTCGTCGCCGGGTGAACACGTCAGCGAGCAGACCGGTTTGCGGAACCGAGAAAAGTTGGACGAGCAGGTACGCCGACATCGCCAGGTTGCCGAGCAACACGATCGCGGGAAACCAAAGCACGCGGGCCGCGAGCGATTGCTCCTTCCAGGCGAGCCACACGTAGAACGTGATGAACGCCCAGTAGGCGTCGAACAGCGTGGCGACGACCCAGGGATCGCGGATGACCGGTCCGCGCGCGAATTCACCGAGCGACTGATGCAGTGTGGCCCAACTCGTCACCCCGAGCATCGAGACGATGACGACGAGGAAAAGTCCGCGGAGAAAAAGAATCATGCGCTCAGAACGAGACGTTGTTCGCCCGCGTGTGCAGGGTTTGTACGACGGAGATGTTCCGCATCGCGAAGGCCGCTTCGCAGTAGGAAAGGTAGTAGTCCCACTTGCGGATGAAGCGTTCGTCGAAACCGAGCGCACGAACCCGCGCGAGCTCCGCGTGAAAATTTTTCCGCCAGGCACGCAGCGTGTGCACGTAGTCGTGACCCATGTCCTCGATCGCGTGGAGAACGAAGCCGCCTTTCTCCGCGAGCAGGTCGTTCACGCGATTGGTCGAAAGCAGGAGCGAGCCGGGGAAAACGTGCTTCTGGATGAAATCCACCCCCCGACGGAATTGGTCATAGCGCGAGTCGGGACAGGTGATGAATTGCAGCGCGAGAAGGCCGTCGCGTTTCAGAACCCGGTCAATCGTGGCCGCGAAGGCCGGCTGATAGCGGTGTCCGATCGCCTCCATCATCTCGATCGAGACGACTTTGTCGTAGCTGCCTTTCAGATCGCGGTAGTCGCAAAATTGGACCTCCACGCGACCGGAGAGCCCGGCGGCGGCGATGCGCGCCCGGGCCAGTTCGAGCTGCTGTTGCGAGATCGTCACGGTCGTTACGCGGCAGCCGTAGGTTTTTGCGGCATGGAGCGACCAGCCGCCCCAGCCGCTGCCGATCTCGAGCACGTGGTCGTCCGACGTGAGGCGGAGTTTCCGGCAGAGCGCGTCGTTCTTTTCGCGCTGCGCATCCTGGAGGGAGAAATGCGGGTGCGTCCATTTCGCGCCGGAATACATCATCGAGGGATCGAGGAAGAGGGCGAAAAACTCGTTCGACAGATCGTAGTGCTCGCTGATGTTGCGCCGGGCGGTTGCTCGGGAATTCGGGCGGAGGAGATGACCGACACGATTGGCAAAGCGCAGGAAGTTAAGCGCGAGACCGCGCGCGCGCTGCGAGCCGGACAGCGTTGGCGCGTGTTCGATGTTGAGCAGAAACCAGGCAATCAGGGCGGTGAGATCGGGCGTCTCCCAGTCGCCATCGACGAACGACTCGCCGAAACCGATGTCGCCGGAGAGCACGCATTTTTTGAAAAAGACCTCACGCCGCACGCGAAGATGCGCGACGGCCGGAATGCCGAGGGGCAGGTGGCAGTTCAATGCCTCGGCGTGGTCGCCGAAATCCCGCACCGTGCCGTCGGGCAGCTCGAGGCGGAGATGTCCGCGCTTCATGTCGGTGAAGGCGCTGAGCATCGGATTGCGAAACGCGGAAGGCCGGAACGCGCCGGTGAGCGCCGGCACGGAAGTGAGGACGGGGAGGGAGTTCATGCGAGATCGGGAGTTTTAGCGGGAAGGAGGGAGGCGTGCGGACGATAGACGTCGCGCTGGTCGCCGACGCGGGCGGCCTTGGCGAACCACGGCACGCGTTTCAACCAGAGGAGCAGCGCATGCCAGTGGATCAGGAAAATGATCCGCAGGGTGAGCAGCGGATATTTCAGCGTGTACCACGCGAGCCGCGCCCCGGTCAGCTCGCGGCGCTGCCCGGAGAGCACGCTTGTGAGCGTGCGGTCGGACCCGGAGTAGTCGTCGATCTGGACGGAAAGCTTCTCGCCCGGGGTGCGCAGGGTGAAATCGAAGGCCACATCCACGTCGGAGTAGGGTGAGACATAAAAATGTTTCGTCACACGATGACAGAACTCGCCGGCACCGGCGCCGGTCCTGGTTTCGGGGCCGAGGAAATAGGGTTTCATTTCCTTGAAGGTGTTTGTCACCTCCGGGATCGCGGCGACCGCGACGCCATGGCGGTCGTGGCAGAAATAAAATGAAACGGGATTGAACAGATAGCCCGCGACGCGCGGCAGCGTGACCAGCATCACGCGTCCGCCGCTGAGATCGATCCCGCGCTCCGCGAGAAAATCCACCACGCGTGCCTTCAGCCGTCCCGGAGTCTTGTCATCTATTAGATGACAAGACTCCGGGGCCGCGTCCGCGGCGGTTTTTCCGGTGGGGAGGAAATCGTTTTCGCGAAAGGCGTAGAGGTTGGAGCGGTTGAGGGAGAAGAAAGGGAGCTTTCGGTCGAGCTGGCCGAGTTCGTCGAGATCGATCGCGAAAAGGAAAATGCGATAGAGAAAGCGGTGCTGTCTCGGCGAGAAGCGCTCGTGGAAAATGCGGCATTCGTAGAGACAGGAGTGCATGGCGGGAGCCGGTGGACTCTTCCTACGCGCCACGGCCACGCCCGGACGCGAAAATCCTCCAGTCCCGCCAGCTATTTCAGGCGGATGCTTCGCCGGAGGGTCCAGCTCAGCGCGAGCAGATCGAGCAGCGGGTGGACCGCCATGACGCGCAGCCCGTACTTCGACGTGCCGGCCAGTCGCGGACGATGTGCGACGGGCACTTCGGCGACCTTCCACCCGCCGGCCACGGCAAAAGCCGGCAGAAATGAATAGAGCGTCCGGATGGGCAGGAAGCTGCGTGCTACTTCGCGGCGAAACAGTTTCAACGAGCAGCCCGTGTCGCTGACGCCGTCGCGGAGAAGCAGGCGCCGGGTGCGGTTGGCGATCCGCGACATCGTGCGACGCAGCCACGAGTCGCGCCGGCCCATCCGCGCGCCGACGATCATGTCGGCGGTATCCCGGAGCGCCCAAAGCCGCGCGAGTTCGGCCGGCGGATTTTGTCCGTCGCCATCGAGCATCGCGATCCATGTGCCGCGGGCGTTTTGAAACCCCCACCACAGCGCGGAGGCCTGGCCGCGATTCGCCGCGAAGCGTTCGACCCGCAGCGTTTCCCAAGCTCTGGCGGCGAGCGTGAGTTCAGCGGGCGTGTCGTCGCGGCTGCCGTCATCGATGCACAACACTTCGGCTTCGACGCCGAGTCCGCTCAGGGTCTGGCGGAGTTCCTGGAGGAGCGGCGCGACATTCGGCCCTTCGTTAAAAAAAGGGATGATGACCGAGAGAGTGGGAGCGGGCCGGCTCATGGCTCGAGCAAGGTGGTGATCCAGGCGGTCCATTCCTCGGGGGTGATTCCGTCCTGCGCGACCGCGGCGAGCGCGCCCGCTTTCGCCTGCAGTTCCCCCGGCGGCACGGTGCGCTGGCGGACACCCCGCTCACGATCGACGACGAGGACCACGGCGGCGGGAGCGGTGCGGACGCGTTCGACCGGTTGCCGATCCGCGCCCCAGTGATCGGGGCGATAATAATTGCCGGCGCGTTCCACGACATCGGTCGCCGGCACGGGCCGTTGAACAAAGGGCCGGGCGAGGGCGTGCGGACTGCCCCACGCCCAGACATACGCCACGCCGATTACCTCCGGCACCGAAACCAGCGCCAGCGTGCCCACCGGGGCGGACTCGAAACTGCGATCAAGCCCGATGGTGATTTCTCGCGAAAGAATTCCAGCCTCCCGCCACGAACGAACCGCGAACACATGCGCCGCGGCACACCAGCCTACGACGAGTATTCCAATTGCAGTGCGCAGCTGCTTCGTGCGGCAACACGCGGCAACCACCAGCCCGGCGCCGATCGCGAGACCCGCGGTGGGAAAATAGAGGTGTCGCGGCGTAAAATAACTCACCAGCAGAAAACCGCCCACGGTGACAAGATACCAGACGCCGGTGAAAAACAGCACCTCAGCGGCCGCCGTGGCGCGGCGTTTCAGTGCGACGGCGATCCCCCCGATCGTCACTCCGGCGAAGGCGAGCCAGAGCGTCCGCATCACCGCGGGCGCGAGGGGAGCGGTCCATTCCTTCTGTTCGTGAAACGGGAGCACGGGCGCGAGCCAGCCGAGGTAACTGGCCTGGCGCCGCCACGCATCGTCGTCGGCCCAGCCTCCCGCGGCCGTGGTGGCGTCCGTCCCGAAAGCGGCGCGCCGGCAGAGGGCGTAGGCTCCGATCACGCACGCGACGACGATCAGCACCGACAGCCGGCGTTTCCAAATTTCGCGATCGACCCGCGGATCCACGAGCAGCCAGTGCAGGAGCAACAGGGGCGGCGCGAACAAACACAGCTCCTTCGCGAACACGCCGGTGAAAAACGCCGCGCCCGCGAGAGCGAGCTGTGAGCGGTTGCCCTGCGAAGTCCAGCGTTCGGCCGCGATCCAGAAACCGAGCGCGCAGACGGTCCCGAGCAAATCCACGCGTCCGGTGATCCATGCCACGGGCTCGCCATGCGCGGGATGGAGCGCAAAACCAAACGCGGCGATGCACGCGGCCGTTACACTTCCCCGGCCGTGACGCCACGCGAGCCGGAGCACGAGGGCGGTGGCGGCGACGTGCAGGGCGAGATTGGTCAGCCGGAAGCCGAGCGCGTTTCCACCCCAGAGCTTCGCGTCGACCATGAAGGAAAGCGCGGCGAACGGGCGCAGTTCCTTGAGTTGAAATCCCCAGATCCCCTCCGACCACTCCCGGAGAAAAAGCCGGGGCCAGTCGGACCACGGCAGGGCGTGGAAGCGCGCGACGTAGACAAAATCGTCCGCGAGAAAACCGCCGCCGAGCGTCGGGAGAAAAACCGCCGCCGCCGCCAGCAGCGGGAGCACCGCCAGCCAGCGTGGCAAGGGGGCGGGGGCGGAAGTGGATGCGGCGGACATCGCGGCCACAAACTCAGTTCGGCGGAAAGGGAGCAAGCTTCACCAGAGCGCGCGTCCGAGCACGATGAACGGCGCGTGCACCGCGCAGATCACGCCGAACCAGACGGCGAGCGTTCCGAAGGAACGCCGGTCGACCTCCAGAAAGAAAAGCAGGAAGACCGCCGGCGTGATGAAGTAGCGCGGATCGACGAGGGAATTGGTCGCGAGCAGCAGCACGGCGAAGGGCGCCATCAGCCACAGCAAGCGCGCGTGGGTTTGACGGGAAAAGAGCCGGGCGAGGGCAACGCTCGCAAGCACTACGCCGAGCGCCAGGAACACCCGGAACCCAAAATGATTCCCGGCGTAAACCAGAGGCCAGTTGCGGAGCAGCGTGAAGGTGGTCTCGGGCCAGGAGAGCGCTTGATTCCAAGGATGGGGATTCGCGAACGCCGCGGTGAGAAGGGCGACCAAACCGATGGCGGCGACCACCGCGCCTCCCGTCCGCAGCCGGTGCTTCGCGAGCGACTGACGAAACTCACCGAGCGCCCCACGAACGTGGCTGGCCCAGACGGGCGCGCCGAGAAAGAGCACCAACAAACCTCCGAGATAGAGCGTGGCGATGTTGGGTTTGAATTCGTTGCCGTGATTCGCACTCGGGGTGAAGCGTCCGGTGACCACCACCACGAGCACAGCGCTCGCAATCACCAGCAACAACCAGCGACCGCGCTGCCAGCCGGTGGAAAGGGAGGCGCGCCAATCCGGATTCGCGGCGGAGGCGCGCGTGATTTCCGCGGCGACGAAGAAGGCGCCCCAGACCACATTCGTTTGCCGAATCAGACAGGAGATCGTGAGGAGCGCCCCGGCCGCGAAAAATTGACCGCGCAGTTGCGCCCACCAGGCCCAGAGGAGGATCGCGAGACCCGGCACGTCGGAATACGCCATTCCCGCGAACGGTTGCATGATGGGCAGCAGGGCGAAAAGCAGCGTGGCCGCGCCTGCGGGCCGGCGATGAAATTCCCGCCATGCGCCCGAGAAGGCGACCAGCCCAAGCAGCGCGAAAAGCAGCGTGGTGAAGCGTGCCCACGTGTCGTTGGGATGGCCGCGGGACAGCGCGAGGACGACAAAATGATAGCCCGGAGGAGTCGTGAGGTTGTCGGGCAGGCCGGCTTTCGCTTCCGCGTAGTGATAGAGGATGCCCATGTGTCCGGCCTCGTCGCAGAGACCGTCCTTCCGGAAATGGGAGTAGACGCAGAACCAGAGAACCGTGATCGCGACCGCGGCGACATGGCACGCGCGGCTGAACCCACGCGTGGTGCTCGCGAGACCTGCGGTGGTGGGCTGCGCTCCGTTGCTCACACGGGCGGCGAGTCGCGTGGAGAAGCGCGGCGCAAGCAACCGAAAAGCTCCGTCCTTGCGGAAACCGCGCCCGCGTCGAATTCCACAATGTCACTTAATAAGTGACATTGTGGAATTCGGGAGGGTGGGTGATTCCGGCCAGGGATCGCGGCCGAGGAGCTGTTCGCTGACGCGGTAGGCGCTGAGCAGGCCGTCCTCGTGAAAACCGTGGCGCTGCCACGCGCCTGCGAAATACGTTTCGGTGGTGCGGCGCGCGGCGGCGTTGAGCCCGGGAATTTCCTGCTGCGCCCGCACCGCACCGAGGCTGAAGAGGGGATGCTCGTAGTTGATGCGCCGGAGAACTTTTTTGGGATCGACCGCCTCGGGGCGGTTGATCGTCACGAAATAGTTTTCGACATCGGAGACACCCTGGAGCGAGTTCATCCAGTAGTGCGTCGCGGTCGACACCCGGCCGAGGTGGTCGCGGGCGATTTCGTAGTTCCAGCTCGACCATGCGAGGCCGGTGCGGGGCATCACGGACGCGTCGGTGTGCAGCGTGGCGATGTTGGGCTGGTATTTGAATTCGCCGAGCAGGCGCGCCTCCGTGGGATTCGGATTGCCGAGGAGCCGCAGCGCCTGGTCGCCGTGGCACGCGAGAATCACGTGATCGAAATGGTGGAGGTTGCCATCGCCCGTCGTGATCTCGATGCCGCGCGGAGAGCGCTCGATGCAGACGGCGGGCTGCCCGAGACGCAGTCGGTCGCGCCAGGGAGCGGTGATTTTTTCAACGTAGGTTTTCGCCCCGCCGTCGACCGTCCACCACGGGTGCTGGGTGTCGAGGCCGAGAAAACCGTGGTTGTGGAAAAACCGCAGCAGCGATGCGGCCGGAAACGCGAGCATCAGTTCCGGCGGTGTGCTCCAGACCGCGGAGCTCATCGGCACCAGATAGAGGTGGAAAAAATCCTCGCCGTAGCCGCGGCGCTTCACGTAGTCACCGAGGGTTTCGTTTTGGGTGGAGGGATCATCGAGGGCGGCGATCGCCTCGCGGTTGAAACGGTTGATCGCGGCCAGCATGCGATAAAACCGCGGGCGGAAAAGATTTCGCCGCTGGGCGAACAGGTGGTTCAGCGATGAACCGCAGAACTCGAGCCCGGTGGCGGCGTGCCGCACGCTGAACGACATCGCGGTTTTCTTGATCGGCACGTTCAGCTCGGTGAAGAGGCGCGTGAGCAGCGGGTAGGTGACCTGGTTGAAGACCATGAAACCCGTGTCGATCGGCACGGTGCGGTTGGTGCCCGGTTCCGAGGCGGAGACGGTATTGGTGTGACCGCCCGCGTAGTGGTTTTGCTCGAAGAGCGTCAGGTCGAAGTCCCGGTGCAGGAAGTGGGCGCAGCCGAGTCCGGCGATGCCGGTGCCGATGATCGCGAGTTTGGCCATGGTTGAAACGGGATGCCATGACTACGGGCGGGCGGCGTTGGCGGACGCACGGAGTTCAGCGGGAAAATTTTCGCGCCGGCATCTTGGGCCACTGTAGGAGCGGCTTCACGCCGCGATGGCGTTGCGGGTTTGTTGAAGTCGCGGCGTAAAGCCGCTCCTACAGCGCCGGAGTGGGTGCGGGCTTTTTCGCTGCGAGCTCGGAGACGGCTGCAGGAAGCTGCGCCTCTTCCGCGCGCCGCGGAGCGGGGGCTTGGGCCGCATTGACCGTGGCGACCGCCATGGCCGCGGCGGCGGGGACAACACGTCGCAGCGAGGAATATTCCGGAGGCACGAGCGCGGCGCGCTGGGCGGCCGCGACGGACGCGTCGTGTTCGGCGCGGGTACCTTCCTCGAGGATGGAAACGGGCACCGGTTTGAGTCCCCAGATGAGGCCGGTCCACGAAAGCAGTTTCAGGCCGTAGTAGGTCGGATCGATTTCCCACCAGTAGAAACCGTTGCGCGTGGCGCTTTGGTAGCGGTGGTGGTTGTTGTGCCAGCCTTCGCCGAGCGTGATGAGTGCGAGGATGAAACTGTTGCGGGAATCGTCGTCGGTCTTGAACCGGCGTTTGCCCATGAGGTGAGCCATGGAATTGATGCATGCGGTGCCGTGGAAAAGCACGGTGGTGCTGACGAAGAAGCCCCAGACGAGAAGTTGCGGGCCGGTGGTATTCAATCCGGGGGCGAAGTCCTCGAGCATCGCACCCGCGAAAAACAATGCCGCGGCGAAGAGCGCCGGCACGATGAGATCGAAGCGATTCAGGAAAACCAGCTCGGGAAATTTCGCGAGGTCCCGGATCTTCGAGTAGTCGGTCGGAAAATTTCGTCGGCTCGTGATCCATCCGATGTGCGACCACCAGAAGCCATGCACGTGCGGCGAATGCGCATCCTCTGCTTCATCGGAATGCTGGTGGTGGTGCCGGTGGTGATAGGCCCACCAGAGCGAACCGCGTTGCACCGTCGTGCCTGCGAACACCGCGAGCAGAAACTGGCCGACGCGGGAAGTGCTGTAGGTCTTGTGGGAAAAATACCGGTGGTGAACGCCGGTGACGGCGAACATGCGGATGAAGTACAACGCCACGGCGGTCCAAACCGCGAAGCTGCTTGCGCCGACCCAGATCACTCCAAGACAGCCAAGGTGGAGAAAAACGAAGGGCAGCACGCGCACCCAATCCACGCGATCGGGTTCGGCGCGCATCTTGTCGGCGCCTTCCGGTACATGGTCGGAATCGAACCACTGCACGATCGTGGCGAGGCGGCGTCCGTGTGACGGCGTGGATTTTTGGGAAGCGGAGGAAGACATGGATGAAGCGGAGGCATACAGCGTGGGCGATGGGATCGCGCAACTTGCCTGGCGAGGAATGCGCGGATGCGGTTTCCAAAGTTACGTCTCAGTGACGCCGGCGGATGCGCTTTGACTCCGCGGCACGGCACCTGCTCCCTCCGCGTGCGGCAGCGATGCCGTTTGCTTTCATAGGACACCCTGAAGTTCTTTGATTTTCGCCTGGCTGGGAGAGAGTTCCAGCCGGGCGCTGCGAGTTTCGGACGGCGCGTGGACGAGTTTCGCGCCGGCCGTGGGTTGCCCCAAGACGGACTTTGCCTGCGTGGCTTCACCGTCACGCGGGCGAAACCGCCCGGATGCCGGCCGCGTTAACGCGCGGACGGCGCGAGGGTGTTCAACCAGATAGTTAGGAAACTAAACTCTCCGCCTTATCCGCGGAGTTTATACACATGAAAGCAGTCAATAAACTCGTCCTCCTGTTCAGTCTGGGTGCACTCGCGCCCTTCGCTTCGGCGAAGTCGCTCGAGAGCTCCTACCTCGAGACCTGCCAGAAAGGTCCGGGTATTCCGGTGCCAGTCGCTGTGGTCAGCCCCAGCGTCTCCCCGGAATACGCGGGCTCGACGGTGGAACTCGTGTTCACGGTGGACACGGCGGGCAAACCGACCGAGCTCAGCGTAAAGTCCTCGCCGGACAGCACGCTCTCGACGGCCGTCGTGGAAGCAGTGAAACAGTGGCGGTTCACGCCTGCGTTTGTTAACGGAGCGCCGGTGGCGACGAAAGTCGTCCTCCCGGTGAAGATCGTTGATGAGGTGCCGGCGGGAGCCCGTTATGCGATGAACTAGTAAACAACAAGGGGCGCCCTTTCACCGGGGCGCCCCTTCAAATTTTCAGAGATTGAGCTCGGCCGGTTATTCCGGCGGACGGCTGGCTCCCGGGGAGTCCGAATCGGACGCCACGAGGGCAATTAGCAAAAGGAGAACGATGGCAACAGGCAGCATGGATAGGTGTGTAGTCAGACGGGCTGGTAAGGCTCGTAGTGGTGTGTGGATGGTCAGCGGTAATACTCCCAAATCGACGAAAAGGTTTCATCAAACTCTGTTCGATCAGGGGTACGCGAGCGCGTTTTCCCGAAATAATCCCGGCTTACGCCGACCATTAACCCAGGCTGCCGGTCCTTTAAACCCTCATACGTGTCCGGGACAATCCCCTACCAGAAGGCGGATCGTCCCGGGGAACCGGCGGTTGCGGTTTATTTTCCGCGCGCGTCTTTTCCTTCGGAAATTTTTCGCAGGATCACGTCGCCGTTCATCGTGGCGACTTGGATGTCGGGGCCGCCGCCGTTAAGCGTGCCGGAAACGATCTTTCCCCCGGTCATCGGCGGGAGCGGCGGCCGGGGCGGGATGGTGACAGTCGTCCCCGCTTCCATCGCCGATTCATTGACCGCCTCACGCGCTTCGTTAACCGCCTCCCGCGCGGCGTTGGTCGCTTCGCGGGCGGCTTCCAGTCCGATTTGGACGGCTTCCTTCACCACGGCGTGGATTTCCTGACCGAATTCGGAGTCGGAACGATTCTGAATTTTCGCCGTGGTGAGCCGGCCGTTGGAGCGGCGGCCGCGGGTGACGCCGAACGACTCCGTTTTCGTCACGAGGACCTTCTCGTCGAAATCGGTGAGAATGGATCCGTTTTGGGAGCGCAGGCGCACGTTCGCTTTCGATTCCTGGGGAACACGGATGACGATCTCTCCGTTCATCGAAGTGAAGGACAGCGGCTTGCCTTCCCGAATTTCGCGAACGTTGGCGGTGATTTCTCCGTTCATCGTTTCGACGAGCACCGCGCTGGCGACGCCATCGAGTTTGATTTCGCCGTTCATGCTCTTGATCTCGATGTCGCCGGCCACATTCGTGCAGGAAATATCGCCGCCCCAGGAGTTGGAAATGATCACCGAGGTTGTCCGTGGCACGGAGACTTCGAAATCGGAGGAACTGCCCCCTTTGCCCCAGCCCTCGGACATCGCGTCGAGGGTGACGACGTTCTCCTTTTCGCTGAGGTTGAAACTCGAGGACGCGGTGAGCACGCGGAGGCCGTCCTTGCGGGGCGCCGCGGTCACGGCTTTCGCTTCGGATCGGACGGTGATCGCATCGCCGTCGATCCCGCGAATGCGCAGATCGCCGCGCGAGAGCGAGACCTTGAGGGTGCCGGGCTTGGTGGAATCGGTGAATTTGATCTCGCTCGTGGTCTGGTCGGCGCGCGCGGCGGTGAGCAGGACCAGGGTCAAAGTGGCGGCGAGCAGGAATGAAGAAGACAGCGGTCGATGATTCATGGCGGAATTTTGGATGAGGGTTGGCGGATCGTTGGTTCGTGATCGCCAGCGGTGCGGGCTTGGTTGTGAAAGGATTAAAGCTGGGTGAGCGCTCGGGTCGCGGCATTGCGGACGCTGATGTCGGCGGAGTCGCTGCGCGAAATTTTGTCGAGAGCGGGCCCCGCCTCGCGTTCGCGGGCGGCGACGAGGAAGTCGATCATGGCGACCTGGACGAGCGGGCTTTGCTCGCGGGGGAGCGAGGCGAGCACGCCGGCGCGAACGACTTCGAGCTGCGAATGCGAATAAAGAGCATCGAGGGCCATGAGGCGCACATTGGTGCTCGGATCAAGTGCGAGTGAACCGATCAGCTCGTTGATGACTTTGTCGTTCGGGTTTTCGAGCCGCGCGGAGGCGAGCACGGCCTTGAGGCGATCGTTCGTCGGGCGCTGTTGTTCTTGAAGCAGCGGATAAACGACGAGCGTCTTGATGCTTTCCACCTGCTGGCGGAGATCGGCGAGCTCGCGCTGGGTTTCCGTATTTGTCACGGGTGCCGCGGGTGCAACGCCCGGGGCACCCGTGTGGCGCGTGCCGGCGAGGAAGCCGAGGGCGAGCAGGGCGCAGGCGGCGAGAGGCTGAATGAGCCAAAACCAGACGGAGCGGCGGGAGGTTTGCCCACCCGGGTCGCGGCGGCGGACCGCGGTGGGCGCAGGCGCACTGGCGGCGCGCTTTTCCGCTTCGATCGCGGCAAAGACGCCTGCGCGCAGACGTGGGCCGGGCGTGGGAAGAGGCATGGCGTCGAGGGCATTGAGGGTGCGGGTGAGTTCATCGAACTCGCGCTGGAGTTCGGGATTGGCGGCGAGGTGGGAGTGCAGTTTTTCCGCCTCGGCCGGTGAAAGAAAACCGCGGTGGAGATCCAGAAAAAGTTCGCGGGCGCGTTGGTCGTTCATGAGAGAGGTTCCTTTTGCAGACGGAGATAGATGTCGCGGAGTTCACGCAGGGCGCGGTGGGCGCGCACCTTGGCGGCGCCCACGGAGCATTCCAAAATGGCGGCGATCTCGGCGAAGGAGAGTTCCTGGAACCGCGCGAGCAAAAGGACTTCGCGGTCGTCGCGGTCGAGCTGGGTCAGCGCGGTTTTGAGCAGCGCGTGGTCGTCGCGACGGGATTCCCGTTCGCCGGCGTGCGGCTGGTCGTCGGCGTGTTCGTGGAGGTGACTGGGATCGGTGGCGACCGGGGCGCTCGAAGCTTTGCGGAAATGGTCGGCGGCGCAGCGGCGGGCGAGGTGATACATCCAGGCGGTGAAGCTGCCGTCGTCGCGATAGGTGTGGCGGTATTTCAGCATCCGTTGAAACACGGTTTGGGCGATGTCCTCGGCGGCGGTGCGCTGCCCGGTAAACTTCACCAGGAAACCGAAAAGCGGCCGGTGATGCCGCTCAAACAACTCGCCGAGGGCGTCGAAATCGCCTTCGCGCACCGCGAGCATGAGTTCGTGATCCGAAAGGGAATCGGTGGCGGTGTCCACGGGGGTGAAAATAACCGGGCGACTAACCACGGAAGCGGGCGAATGAATGCGGATTTTGTCGAGCACGGAAGTCACGGCGGCAGTGGCGGAACATGGTGTTGCGAATCAAACCGGCTTCAGGGGGGAAAGTTACCGGAAATTTCGCCCGATTTCCGCCCGGGGGCCCGGGAGAAATTTAGGGTTTATCATCGGTCGTTCCCGTTGCAACGTCGCGCCCATGAACCGCCGTGATTTCCTTGTTCGTTCATCCGTGTTGGCTTCCGCGGGACTTCTGACCCGCCCGCTTTTTGCCCAAACCCCCGCGGCCGCAACCCCTGCCGCCGCCGCGAAGGCCGCACCGGCGGTCACGGAATTCCGCCCCTTGCGCCGAAATGTCGGCCTCTTCACCGGCCGCGGTGGCAGCATCGGCTGGCTGGTGAACAAGGATGCGCTGGCGGTTGTGGACACCCAGTTTCCCGACACCGCGCTGACCTGCCTGAATGGGCTTCCGGAACGCAACAACCGGAAACTCGACGTGGTCATCAACACCCACCACCACCCCGACCACACGGGCGGCAACAGCGTCTTCGGGCCCATGTCCGCGACGATCGTCGCCCATGCGAATGTGCCGCGCCTGCAGGCGGCTCGCGCCGAGAAAGACGGCACGGTGACGAAACAGGTCTACGCCGACACCATTTTCCCGAGCGTCTGGCGCAGCGATCTCGGTGACGAGAGTGTCGTCGCGCAATATCACGGCGCGGGGCACACGAACGGCGACGCGATTGTCACCTTCGAGAAGGCGAACGTCGTGCACATGGGGGACCTGATGTTCAACCGGCTTTACCCCGTGATCGACCGCCCGGGCGGTGCGAGCATCCAGCACTGGATCGTGGTGCTCGAGGAGGTCGCGAAGACCTATCCGGCGGACGCGATGTACATTTTCGGTCACGGCAATCCCAAGTTCGGCGTGACAGGCACGAAGGACGACCTGCTCGTGTTTCGCGACTATCTCACGGGACTGCTGGAGTACACCCAGAGGAAAATCGCGGCCGGCGAACCGAAGGAAAAAATCGTGGCGCTCGACAATCTGCCGGGCTTCCCGGATTTCCACCTCCCGCTGCCCAACCGTCTGCAGGGAAACCTGAGCGTGGCTTACGACGAGTTGACCGAAAAGAAAGTCTGAGCCCGCAAGGGAATCGGCGGCTTCGGCGGAACGCGGTGAATGGCGTCTTTCCGTTTGCCGGCGAACGGAGCGCCGCCTAAGCCTCGCCTATGAGCTTCTCCGCGGTTCTTAAGTCCATCGTGTTTCTCGGCATCCTTTTCGTGATGCTTTATGTCGGGATGAACAATCCGAAGCCGATCGATTTTAATTTTCCGATTGCCGGCACGACGGTGAAAAATCCCGTTCACGCCTCGGCCGCCCTCATCTACTTCGGCGTTTTTGCCGTCGGCGTGCTGGCGGGCACGATGCTCCACAGCGGCAAGGCGGGAAAGAAGAGCAGCGGCGGCAAGGACAAGTAGGCCGCCAAGCCGCTGGCGATTGCAGGTTGTCAGTCCGACGCCTGATTGCGCCGGAGATTGTCGCAGACAATCGCCGCCGCCACACCGGCGTTGAGCGACTCGGCCCGGCCGTATTTCGGGACGGTCACGTAATGCGTGACAAATTTTTTGACCACCGGTGAAAGGCCCTGGCCTTCGCTGCCGATCACGATGATCGCATCGCGCAGCGCGGGGAGGGCGTGGACGTTTTTCCCTGCAAGGTCGCAGCCGAGCACAGGCGTTTTGATTCTGGCGAAAGCGGCCGCGAGATCAGCGGTGTGCACCGGTACCCGTGCAAACGAACCCATGCTGGCGTTGATCACCTTCTGGTTGAAAATATCCGCGCAGTCCGGCGAGAGCATGACACGGTCGAGCCCGTACCAGTCGGCCACGCGCAACAGCGTGCCGACATTGCCCGCATCCTGCACGCCATCGAGCGCGAGCGTGAGCCCGCGGTTGAGCGTGTCGGGTTCGAGCGAGGGGCGGGCGATTTTTCCCACCGCGAGAACACGCGAAGGCGTGGGGAAGTGGCTGGCGCGGGCCATCTCATCGTCGGAAATGAGAACGGTTTTGATTTCCGCGGACGGACGGGGCGCCTTCCAGTCGCCCGTCGCGTAGATCTCGGCGAAGGGAAATCCGCCCGCCAGCAATTCGGCCACGACCTTTTCCCCCTCGATCACGAAGAGCCCGAGCGCTTCGCGCTGCTTTTTTTCCCGCAGCGAGCGCAGGCGTTGGATTTCAGCTTTGGTCAACATTGCCGGCCGTGCGCGTGAATCCAGAGAGGGTTTGCAAAGGTGGCAAGCTGTGCGCGCGGGACGGGGAGATTGCCCGGGGTGTTGGGTGCGCCGGTTTCGAGTGAGCTGCGGTCCCGCGGACAAAGTAACCCAATAGGTTACTTTGTCCCGGGGGTGAAGTGACGTTTGGCTTTCCATTGCGAAAACTCCGCGCTAGGAACCCGCGCCATGAAACGACGCCCGGCGATGCTGGTGGCATTGATGCTCGCGCTGGCCGTGGTGCTGGCGCCGTTCGCTTATGCCGCGACCTCGACTGCAACTGCGGCGACACCGGCAGCCGCGCCCGGCGACAAGTCGCCGGTCGCTCCCATCGCGGTGGCGATTTCGACGGTCACGGGCATCGCGATCTCGCCGCTGCTCGGCACCGGGGTCTATGGGGCGTGGCAATACTACAATGCCGACACCGCCGCCCGCCCCGCGCTGCCGTGGTTCGCCCAGGTGAAATTCTGGCTGCCGGCTTTGCTCATCGTGGCGTTGTGCGCG
Source organism: Opitutaceae bacterium (assembly GCA_036261745.1). Taxonomy (GTDB): domain Bacteria; phylum Verrucomicrobiota; class Verrucomicrobiia; order Opitutales; family Opitutaceae; genus DATAKE01. The sequence goes on along the minus strand of DATAKE010000041.1, from coordinate 19,190 downwards.
GCGAAGGATGCCTTTGGCACAGTCGTCCCCCCGGGACTCAAGAAGCCGCTCGATGTGCTCGAAACGATCGAGAACAAGGCGAGCGGTCTCGTGGCCGCGGGGGCCGTGGTGCCGTTCACCATGGCGGCTCTTTCAAAAATGGTCATCGGCAGCGGCAAGCCGGCAGCGGCCGCGGCGTTCGCTCCGGACGGACTCGCGATGATTCCGCTGGGAGCGATCGATCTTTCGTGGGGTTTGAACCTGCTCACGGTTCCCTTCGGCATCGCGATGTTCGTCGTGGTGTGGATGGCGGCGCATGCGATCAATGTCCTCATCCTGCTCAGTCCGTGGGGCGCGATCGACGCCGCGTTGAAGTCCGCCCGCACCGGTTTGCTGGGACTGCTCACGCTGACCTCCGCGATCAATCCCTGGGTCGGCGCCGTGCTTTCGCTGATCGTGGTCCTGGTGGCGTGGCGAATTTCCGGCTGGGCCTTCCGGCTGACGCATTTCGGCACGGTGTTCTGCTGGGATTTTTTCACCCTGCGCCGCGCGCGTTTCGAACCAAAGGAGGACAACAACGCCTTGTTCGCCGGCGGCAATTTGCCCGGCGTTCCGCCGCGGACTTACGGCCGGCTGACGAAGCGAACGGACGGCGGGCTGGAATTTGCGTACCGGCCGTGGCTGTTCCTGACGGCGAAAATGGCGGTGGTGACGGCGGAGAAGGAAACCCTGGCGGTCGGCCGCGGATTGTTTTTCTCGAGTGTCGTCGCGGGCGAGCGCGACACGCTTTTTCTCCTGCCGCCGCGTTACCACGGCCATGAGGAGGCCGTGGCGAACGCCTACCAGATGGGCGGGGGCGTGCGGGATGCCGGCCTCCGCAAAGCGTGGAGCGTGCTGAAGGAACTCTTTGGCGGCGTCGCCGCCAAAACCCAGGTGATCTAAACCGGGAGCGGGCGCTTCGGAACATGTCACTTATTAAGTGACATGTTCCGCTGGCTGAAACGGCTCAGCGATCCGGGATGTCGGCGGGCATCGGCAGCGGGCCGTCGCGGGGGGGCATCTGGGCGAATTCCGGGCGCGCGAGTCCTTTGATCAGATCGGCGACCTGCACGGGTTTGCCGGTTTCGAAACATTTGTTCGCCGCGATTCCGATCAGCACGGAAGCCGCGCCACCGCGTTCATCGGCTGCGCGGCGGAATTTGTCGGGGGGCATCGACGGAAGGAAAATGTCGTCGAGCATCGGCTTGTCGCCGCCGTCGTGTCCGCCCTCGCTGACCCAGGGAGTGATCGAGCGGGCCGGGCCGCGGAGCGGGATCACGCGGATCGTGATGCCCTTTTCCAGTCCGCCGGCCTTGGCGGCCTCGGGTTCGTAGACTTTCTCGACCGTGCTGTGCTCGATGCGCCCGAGCGTGCCGTTGAAGGCGATGGTGTAGCCTTCCCACGCATTGAACGCATTCAGCGAGTAGCTCAGTGTCGCGCCGTTGTCGTAGCCCACGATGACGTTCATCGTGTCCTCGATGTCGATGTCCGGACGGAAAACGCAGCGGTCGCGGAAATAGCCGTCGTGGTGTTCCTGATCGAGGTAGATGGATTTATATTCAGGGTTGGTCGCGAGAACCATGCGGAAGGTGCACTTCTGCTGTTCGGGGCAGGTGTGGCAGCGCTCATGGTGGCTCGTGAGCCCGAAACGTTTCGCCATGGCGGGCGTGTAGAACTCGCGCTTGCCCGTCGCGGTCACGGTCGCGGGCATCGCGCCCAGCCACCAGTTCACGAGGTCGAAGTGATGGCTCGCCTTGTGGAGCATGAGGCCGCCGGAAAATTTTTTGTGGGCGTGCCAGCGGCGGAAATAGTCGGCGCCGTGGTGCGTGTTGAGCATCCAGTGGAAATCGACCGAGCGGATCTCGCCAATCTCGCCGCTCATCAGGATTTCCTTCACCTGCGACCGCATCGGTGAGTAGCGGTAGTTCATCGCCACGCGGCACTGGCGGCCGGAGCGTTTGCGGGCGTCGATGATCTGCTGGCAGCTTTTGGCCGTCGTGGTCATCGGTTTTTCGGTGAGGACGTCGCAGCCGAGCTCCATCGCGCGCACCAGGTAGGTGTGGTGCGTGGCATCGATGGTCGTGACGATCACGACGTCGGGTTTCGTTTCCGCGATCATCCTGGCGAAGTCGGCGGCGGGATAACCGGCGGGAACGGCGGCGCCGTTTTTCCTGGAACGCTCGCGTGCGAGTTCGACGCGGCCGGGATTGGTATCGCAGAACGCGACCAGCTCCGCGTGCTGCGGGTAGTCCTTCTCGATCGCGTCCTGATACATTTTATAACGCGAACCGGTGCCGACGATCGCGTAGCGACGGCGCCGCGCGCCGGTGGAGGCCGCGGGCGTGCCGGCGCTCCCGGCCGATTGCGCGGAAAGGAGCGAAGGCGTCAGCGCGAGGCCGAGTCCGGCGGCGGAGAGGGTGCCGACAAATTGCCGGCGGTTCATCGCGGCCGGGGTGGAAGTGGGCGAGGGGGAGGAATCGGGGTTGATCATGGGAAACTGAGTGGGGTGGGGGTGCCGCGGAAAAGCCGGGAGTCGACGAGGCAAGACAGGACGAAGTCCCGCCGCTAAAGTTTCAAAGCTTTCCGGGGCGGAAATTCGTCGGACACGCCGTCACTTCATGGCCGCCGCGAGTTTCGCTGTCGCGCGGGCGCATTCGGCCACGCGGGCCGCCACCTCTGAGTCCGTGATTTTATCGCCCGAAAAAGCCTTGCCGGTCGCGTAGACGAATCGCGGCACGATCACGCAGCGGAAATCCAGCATGAGGCTGTTCGCGAGACCCATGATCGACATGTAGCTGCTCATCCCGCCGGCGGAACAGAGGAAGGCGACGACCTTGTTTTCCCAGGCATCGCCGGTGAGCTCGATCAGGTTCTTCGCGGCGGCGTTGCCGTCGTAGTTGTAGATCGGTGTCGCGAGAATCACGCCGTCCGTTTCGGCCATGAGCTTGTCGAGGCGCAGCACGTTCGGATCGGCGTACGCCTTGTCGCCGTCGCACAGCGGAAGCGGCAGATCGCGCAGGTCGAGAAACGTCACGGCCTGTCCGTCCTCGCGCAGCACGCGCTCGGCTTCGCGCGCGAGGAGGCGGCTGTTGCTGTCGGGGTTCAGGCTGGCGGAGATGATCAACAGGCTCATGGGGATTTCGCTGGGGACGGAGTCGCGGCGGGAGCGTCCGGCAAACGCGTCGACTGGTAGGCGTGCAGGCGCCACTGGCCCGCCTCCTCGCGCCACACGGCGAGGAAGCGGAGGGCGAATTCCACCCGCACATCGCCGCGACCGACTTTGAGCCGGACGCGTCCCGTCATCGTCACGACACCCGGTGCGGTTTCCTTGAAATTGGTTTCGACATAGTCGACCGCCTCATAGCGCACCTGCTTCGACGCGACGGCGTTGATGAACTCGGCCTTCGTTTGAATGCGGCCGTCGTTGTGGCCGTAGCTCAGGTCGTCGGTGAGGAGTTCGCGCAGTCGCGTCGCATCGCCGGAGATCGTGGCCTGGACGCGGGCGGCGTCGGCGCGTTTCACGGCGGCGAGCACATCGTCCGCGGCGCGCAGCGGTCCGGTGAGCGCGCAGAGACAGAGGAGGGTGAGAAGAAAGCAGCGTTTCATGATTCGAAAGATGCGATGCCAACGCGCACGATGCTCGCGTCGGCTTCCTTGGCGACCGGTTTTTTTGTAGCGGTCGGTGACCGCCGGCTTCGCCAGCACCCAGACGGCGGTCACTGACCGCCGCTACGGTTGCAGAACAAAAATCGACCTACTCCAGGCCGGAAAAAAACCGGTCGAACCGCGGGCGCAGCCAGTGCGCGAGATCGCCCGAGACGAAAACGCCTTTGGCTTCGCCGATGATTTCCCGGCGCGGAACGACTCCGAAATAGCGCGAATCGTTGCTGTTGTCGCGGTTGTCACCCATCACGAAATACTTTCCGGCCGGAATCCGCACCGGGCCGAAGTCGCGAAGTGCGACCAGTGCTGGAGAGCCCATCACCGCGTGCGTGTGCGCGCCGAGTTGCTCGCGGGCGAAAACCGACGCGTTGCGTTCAACCGGCTCGAGATCGCGTGGACCCCGCGCCGTGGCGGAGAGCGACGAGTAGCGCAGCGGTGTGCCGTTTAGAAAAAGCGTGTTGCGCCGCAACTCGACCGTATCGCCGGGAAGCCCGACGACCCGTTTCACGAGACGGGTGTCATCGGCGGGCGAGAAGCAGACGACGATATCGCCGCGGGCCGGATCGCTCCACTGCGCGAGGCGCGAGCGCGTGAAGGGAATTTTCAGGTCGTAAGCCAGCTTGTTGATGAAAACGACATCGCCGCAGAGGATCGTCGGCTGCATCGAACCCGACGGCACGTAGTTGATGTCGGCGAACGAAGACTTGGCGGCGGCGATCACCACCAGCGGCAAGGCGAGGGGACGGACCCATTCCGTCCAGAGTTTGCGCAGAAATTTCTTCGGGCTCATGGCGTTAAGGGACACGAGGTGCGCCTGCTTCGCGAGCGGGTTGGGACGAACGGAAAAATTCCGGGCCGGACGGCGGGAAAACGAATTTTCCATTGGCTTCACTGCGGGCGCTGAGGATAGTGCGCGCATGTTGGCACGTGCGCCCCACCCGGCATTTGAGCGCCTGTTCGATGAAATTGGCCCGGTCGACCAGGTCGGCGTGGAGGAACGCGTCGCGAAATTCACCACGCGTAGCATCAAGAAGTCTGCGAAGCTGTGGGGCCTGCGCACCGCCGCCTCCATGCTCGATCTCACGACGCTCGAGGGAAAAGACACTCCCGGAAAGGTCGCTTCACTTTGCCAAAAGGCCCTGCGCCCCGCCGGAGATGCCTCGGTCCCCAGCACGGCGGCGGTCTGTGTTTATCCCTCGATGGTGCGGCACGCGGTGAAACACGTCGCGGGGTCGACCGTGAAAGTCGCATCGGTGGCGACCGCTTTTCCCTCGGGCCAGTCACCGTTGAAAACCCGGCTGGCGGAAGTGCGCGCCGCGGTCGGCGACGGCGCCGACGAGATTGACATGGTGATCAACCGCGGCGCGTTTCTCGAAGGCAACTTCGCCGTGGTGCAGGATGAGATTTCGGCGGTGGTCGAAGCCTGCGGCGCATCCGCGCTGAAGGTGATTCTCGAAGTCAGCGAGCTGGAGACGTTCGATAACATCCGCGCCGCCTCGTTTCTCGCGATGGAGGTGATCCGCGAGGGCGACTTCATCAAGACGAGCACGGGCAAGACCTCGCTCAACGCCACGCTCGGCAACAACCAGGTGATGATCGAGGCGATCCGCGATTTCTACCTCGATACCGGTGTCGCCATCGGAATGAAACCCGCTGGCGGCATCCGCACCGCGAAACAGTCGCTCGCCTTTTTGATCGCGGTGAAGGAAACGCTCGGCGACGCGTGGCTCACGAACAAACGCTACCGTTTCGGCGCGAGCTCGCTGCTCAACGACCTGCTCCGCCAGATCGAAAAGGAAAAGACCGGCGCCTACCAGGCGCCCTATTACTTCAGCGACGCAGCCGAAAGCTACTGATTGGAACCACAGATGTCACAGATGAACACAGATTCGATCTCAGTCCATCTGTGCCCATCTGTGTAATCTGTGGTCAAAAATTTCCCGATGCCCACTCTAACCTCCGAGAAAAAATCATCCCGGGTTGCCGGCCGGAATGGCCGGAACGGCCGTTCCGCGCCCGAGCTGATTTTCGGCGATCTCTGGGAATACGATCCCGCGCCCGAGAGCGCCGATCCGAAGCTCAAGCCGCGCTACGACCTCTTCATCAACGGCGAGTTCGTCGCCCCGAAGAGCGGGAAATATTTCACGTCCATCAACCCGGCCAACGAACAGAAGCTGGCGGACATCGCGCTCGCGGGCGCGGCGGACGTGGACGCGGCTTTTCAGGCGGCGCAGCGGGCCTTCGACACGACGTGGGGGAAAATGCCGGGACGCGAACGCGGCAAATATCTTTTCCGCATCGCGCGCCTGCTGCAGGACCGCGCGCGGGAATTTGCCGTCGCCGAGACGCTCGATGGCGGCAAGCCGATCAAGGAATCGCGCGATTTCGACGTGCCGATGGCCGCGGCGCACTTTTTCTATCATGCCGGCTGGGCGGACAAACTGGAGTACGTCGCCCCCGGCCATCGCGTGGCGCCGCTCGGCGTGGTGGGGCAGGTGATCCCGTGGAATTTCCCGCTGCTGATGCTCGCGTGGAAAATTGCACCGGCGCTCGCGATGGGAAATTGCGTGGTGCTCAAGCCCGCCGAGACGACTTCGATCACCGCGATCAAGTTCGCGGAAATTCTGCAGGACGCCGGCCTGCCGCCCGGCGTGGTGAATTTCGTCACGGGCGCGGGTGAGGTTGGCGCCGCCGTGATGGCGCATCCGATCGCGGCCAAGGTTGCCTTCACCGGTTCGACCGAGGTCGGCAAGGCGATCATGCGCTCCCTCGCGGGCACCCCGAAAAAAATGACGATGGAGCTCGGCGGCAAGGCGGCGAACATCGTCTTCGACGACGCGCCGATCGACCAGGCGGTGGAAGGCATCGTCAACGGCATCTTCTTCAACCAGGGCCACGTATGCTGCGCCGGTTCGCGTTTGCTCGTGCACGAGCCCGTCGCGGAAAAAATCCTCGCGAAACTCAAGAACCGGGTGCGCGTGCTGCGCGTCGGCGATCCGCTCGACAAGAACACCGACATCGGTGCGATCAACTCGAAGGCCCAGCTCGAGAAAATCCGCGAGCTGGTCGACGCGGGCGTGAAGGAGGGAGCCGAGCTGTACCAGCCGCCGTGTCGTCTGCCGACGAAGGGATTTTATTTCCGGCCGACGCTTTTCTCCGAGGTGACGATGAGCCACCGCATCGCGCGCGAGGAGATCTTCGGGCCGGTCTTGAGTATTCTCACGTTCCGCACGGTCGACGAAGCGGTCGAGAAGGCGAACAACACCGCCTATGGCCTGAGTGCCGGCGTATGGACCGACAAAGGCTCGCGCATCCTGAAGATGAGCACGGAGCTGAAGGCGGGCGTCGTCTGGGCCAACACCTACAACAAATTCGACCCCACCTCGCCCTTCGGCGGCTACAAGGAAAGCGGCTTCGGCCGAGAAGGCGGCCGCCAGGGGCTCCTGGATTATACAAAAATAATTTAACCACAGAGGCACGGAGGACACAGAGAACAGCCAAAGTATCCTCCCTGTTCTCCGTGCCTCTGTGGTTCACCTAAACATGTCCCGACTTCCCATCACCAAGACTCCGAAGGTTTACGTCGGCGGTGCGTTCATTCGCTCGGAGAGCGCGCGGGTGTTTCCGGTCAACGACGCCGACGGGAAATTTTTCGCCAACATTCCCCAATGCACGCGCAAGGATCTGCGCAACGCCGTCGAAGCCGCCGCCAAGGCCGGCCCCGGCTGGGCGAAGCGCACCGCCTACAACCGCGGGCAGATTCTTTACCGGCTCGGCGAGATGATCGAGGCGCGCCGGCAGGAGATGATCGACGTACATGTGCAGCTTGGCGGTCCGCGCGAGCCCGCGACCAAGGCCGTCGACACCGCCGTCGACCGGCTGATCTATTACGCGGGCTGGGCCGACAAATACGAGCAGCTGCTCGGCAACGTGAATCCCGTCGCGTCGCCCCATTTCAACTTCACCGTGACCGAGCCGATGGGTGTCGTCGGCATCATCGCTCCGGACCTGCCGCCGCTGCTGCCGCTGATCTCGCTGATCGCGCCCGCGATCGTGAGCGGCAACACGGTGGTCGCGCTCGCGTCCGAAAAAGTCCCGTATCCCGCGATTCTCCTGGGCGAAATGCTCGCGACAAGCGACCTCCCCGGCGGCGTGGTGAACCTCCTCACCGGTTTCCGCAAGGAGCTCGTGCCCACGTTCGCGACGCACACGCACCTGCGGGCGATCAGCGCGGTCGTGGGCGCGGAGGACCGCAAGGCCCTCGCGCTCGGCGCGGCGGACAGCGTGAAGCGGACGCATTTCGTCGAGCCGGAAACCAACTGGCTGTCCGACACCGCGCAGCATCTCTACGCGATCCGCGACACGCTCGAGTTCAAGACGACCTGGCACCCGATCGGGGCTTGACGCCGTGGAAAACCACGCGAATCAGAACCGGCTGTTCGTCTGGTGGGTGATATGGGCCTCGATTCTTGGAGGGATTTTCGCGGCCAGTTTCGGCTTCCGTTCCGGGGGACGCCCTCCGGAAAAATGGGCGGTAGTGGGAATCTACGCGAGCATTGCGCCGCTGCTTCTGAGCTGCGGATTGCGCTGGCTGGTACTTCCCAAACAAACCGAGTTCGGTAAGGGCTTCGTCGTTTTCATTGTCGGGCTGGCGATGGCGGAAGCGTGTGGATTTCTCGGCACCTTTCTGGGTGGAGAATACCGCGACCAACTTACCGTGCTGGGCGTGCTTGGCGTGGTGCAATGGATGCCGCTGTTTGCCCGGCGGTTTGTCCAAACCCCGGCCTCCAACGCGCACGGGCTTCGCTCTTCCTAGCTCGCTGCGCCAAGCGCGGCTGCAGCTAAATCCCCCGCGCCTTCTGAAAGCGGAGGATCTCCCGTTTCGTCGGCATCGACGGTGCGGTGCCGAACTTGGTGACGGAGAGGGCCGCCACGGTGTTGCCGTGGCGGGCGGCGGCGATCACGTCGCCCTTGAAGGTGACGAGTCCCGCGGCAAACCCGCCGACGAACGCGTCGCCTGCGCCCGTGGTGTCGATGACCTTGATTCCCGTGTGCGCGGGGATCGAGGCGTGTCCCCCGGCCTGCGAGATGAAGCAACCGCGTTCGCCGAGAGTGACGATTACCGTGGGCACGCCGAAAATCCGGCAAAGCGCGTGCACCTCGTCGGGAGCGAGCGAATGCAGCGGCCGGCCTGAGAATCCGTGGTGCTTCGCGGCTGGCAGCACCTGCATCAGGGCGGTGAATTCGGTTTCGTTCGGGATCAGCACATCGACGAACGGAAGCACCGCGGGGTCGAAGTCCGGGCGCATCGGTGCCGGGTTCAGCACGGTGGTGGCCCCGGCTTTTCGCGCGAGGCGGAAGACGTGGGTGTTGACCGGCAGGTTGGCCTCGTGCTGGCAGACGACGACTTTCGCGCCGCGAAACAGCGCGGCTTCGACATCGCGCGGCTGCAGTTCGGCGCTGGCTCCGAGCGCGACGACGATTTCGTTCTGGCCGGACGCGCTCACGAGAATCGCGGCGGCGCCGGTGGCGTGCTTCGGTTTGACCACCCAGCGGGCGCCGATGCCCTCGGCCTGGTAGAATTTTTTGGCGGCGGCGGCGAAGACGTCGCGTCCGACGGCACCGATAAACAGGGTGGGGGCGCCGGCCCGGCCCGCGGCGACGGCTTGATTTGAGCCCTTGCCGCCGGGACCGGTGACAAAGGTGCCGATCACCGTTTCGCCGACTTGGGGGAACCCGGCGCATTTCCAGGTAAGATCCTGCACAAAACTTCCCACCACCACGACTTGGGGTTCCATGGGCGGAGGCTAGGCGGGAGTGCGTGTCGCTGACAAGCGCCCGCCGCTCATCCCACGTCAACTCCACTCATCACGAAAGCATGGCGTCGTTCGAAAAACGACCTAGGGTGCGGCCACTTAAACCCCATTCTCCTTGCCGCCACCCGGCGGGATTCTTTTTGGTTCACGATTTTTCGTCCCGTTCATGGAAGCAACCGCCGCCACCTCCCACAGTCTTTTGCTCGAAGACACCGCCCGTCGCACCCGCGGCAAACAGCGCTTGTACGTCATCTGTCAGCTCTGTGGATGGCTCTTCTTCCTCGGGTTGCATGTGACGCTCTTCGTCATGGATCCCGGGAAAGACCCGTACATGATCCAGCTCCGGATCTTCAACACCTCGCTGATCGCAATCATGGTGCTGGTCGGGTTGCTGATGACGCATTATTTGCGGCCGTTGTTTGCACGCTGGGGCTGGAAAAATCTCGGCTGGCGCGCACTCGTCCCGCGGATCTTCGGCATGACGCTCGTGCAATCGACCCTTCTGGTCGCGGTCGTTTTCGCCTACCCTTTCTTCTTCCTGCAATACCCCTGGCCGGCGAAACACTCGATCTGGCTGTCGGTCGCGCTCACCTGGGTGAATGACATCGTCCTTTTCGGCGTCTGGTTCTGCGTCTATTTTTTCTATCACCTCTTCGAACGTTTTAACCGTTCCGAACTCGAGCGCGCCCAGCTCGCGGCCAGCGCCAAGGAGGCCGAACTGCGGTCGCTGAAATCGCAGGTAAATCCCCATTTTATTTTCAACTCCCTGAATTCGCTCCGGGCGCTGATCGACGAGGATCCTGCGCGCGCGCGGCAATCGGTCACCCAGCTGGCCAACCTGCTGCGCTACTCGCTCCAAAGCGGCCAGCTCGAGACCGTGCCCTTCGAAGACGAACTGCGGGTGGTGAATGACTATCTCGCGCTCGAGCAGGTGCGTCATGAGGAGCGGCTGCGCGTGCGCCTCGATATTTCGCCGGACACCTTGCAACTGCCCATTCCTCCGATGCTGCTGCAAACCCTCGTGGAGAACGCGGTCAAGTACGGGATCTCGACGCAACGCGAGGGCGGCGAGATCGCGATCGTCGCCCGGCAGGAGGGCGGCGCGCTGCGTTTGCAGGTGACGAATCCCGGCTCGCTGCCCGAGGCGGTGCGCCGCGCCAAGGCGAGCGCGTCCACCGGAGTGGGACTCAAGAATGCCAGCGACCGCCTCCGGCTCCTCTTCGGCGAAAAAGCCACGCTCAACCTCCGGTCCGCGACCCCCGACAGCGTGGTGGCCGAGGCTGTGATCCCCCTTCGCATCGCATGAAAGCGCTGGTGATCGACGACGAGCGTCTCGCCCGCAACGAGCTGCGCCGGCTCTTGAAGGCATTTCCCGACATCGAGATCGCGGGGGAGGCGGCCAACGCCAAGGAAGCCCGCGAGAAACTCGACGCGCTCAAGCCCGACCTGCTTTTCCTCGACGTGCAGATGCCGGGCGAGACCGGCATGGAGTTGCTCGAGTCGCTGGAGGCGCCGGTGCCCCACGTGATTTTCACGACCGCGTACGACGAGTTTGCGGTGAAGGCGTTCGAATTGAACGCGCTGGATTATCTGTTGAAACCCGTCGATCCGGCGCGCCTGGCCGCCGCCGTCGAGAAATTGCGGGGCAAGGTCAATGGGACGGCCGACACCTCCCCCGCCAAATCCGTCCCGCGCGACCGCCTCGCCGCCGAGGACAAGGTTTTCGTGCGCGAAGGCGACCGCTGCTGGTTCGTCGAGGTGAAAGCCATCCGGCTGCTGGAGAGCGAGGGGAACTACACCCGCGTGCATTTCGACAATGCCCAGCCGCAGCTTTTCCGCTCGCTGAACGCGATGGAGGAGCGGCTGGACCCGAAATATTTCTTCCGCGCGAACCGCCGGCAGATCATCAACCTCGCGTGGATCGACAAGCTTGAGCCCTGGTTCAGCGGCGGCCTGCTCGTGCATCTCAAGGGGGGCGCCAAGGTGGAGCTCAGCCGCCGCCAGGCCCAGGATTTCCGCGACAAGATGAGCCTGTGAGAAAATCGGAAAAGCGGGAAATTGGGAAAGTGGGAAACACGACCGCTGCTGTTTCCGTTTCTGGTTTTCCAATTTTCCACATTCATCCCTTCCACTTTTCCTCCGCCCCATGATCGAAGCCCGCAACCTCACCAAAATTTTCCGCGACAAGAAGCGCGGGGAGATTCACGCGGCCGGCGACGTTTCGTTCCGCGTGCAACCGGGCCAGATCTACGGGCTGCTCGGCGCCAACGGCGCGGGCAAGACCACGACACTCCGCCTGCTCGCCACGTTGCTCAAACCCACGAGTGGAAGCGCCACCCTCGCGGGATTCGACATCGCGACCCAGCCGGAGAAGGTTCGCGCCAATGTCGGTTTCCTCGCGGCGAGCACCGCCCTTTACGGGCGGCTGACCGCCCGCGAGATGATCGCCTATTTCGGGAGGTTGAACGGCATGGACGATTCCGCCATTCGCGCCCGCCTGCAGCAGATCGCCACCGAACTCGACATGCACGAGTTCCTCGACCGGCGCTGCGACACGTTTTCGACCGGCATGAAGCAGAAGACGTCGATCGCGCGCACGTTGATCCACGATCCGGCGGTGATGATCTTCGACGAACCCACGCTCGGGCTCGATGTGATGGCGGCGCGGACCATCGTGCGTTTCGTGCGCGATTGCCGGGCCCGCGGGAAAACCGTGATCTATTCCACCCATGTGATGAGCGAGGTGGAAAAGCTCTGCGATGTCGTCGGCATCATCCATGGCGGCCGGCTCCTCGCCGAGGGAACGCTGCCCGAACTGCGCGCGCAAACGGGCGAGCAGGACATGGAGGAGATTTTCGTGAAAACCGTCGGCGGCGACAAAACCTGACGCGCGAGCCCGGCCTTCCCCCCTGACCCATGAACTGGAAAAACATCTTCACGGTTTATCGCAAAGAACTTCGCGACATGCTGCGCGACCGGCGGACGGTGATCTCGATGATCGTGATCCCCACGCTGCTGATGCCGGTCCTGATGTTCGGCATCGGGTTCATCTCGGTGAAGGTCATGAAGCAGGCGCAGGCCGCGGTGCCGTCGATCATGATTCTGGGCGGCGGGGATTCGCCGAAGCTGGTCGCCGAGCTCTCGGCGCATCCCAAATTCAAAATCGTTCCAACCACCGAGGACTGGAAGAACCGGATTTCGGACAAGAAGGTGCGCGCGGCGGTGGAAATCCCCGCGGGATTTGAGGCGGCGCTCGACCGGCATGAATCGATGGTCGTGAAGATCTTCAACTACGGGGGTGAGATGCGCTCCAAAATGGCGGCGGACGAACTGCGGCGTTTCCTGGACGGCTACAGCGGGAAAGAAATCGCGGCGCGGCTCGCGCAACGCGGGCTCCAGGCGTCGTTCATCAAGCCCATCGAGATCAAATCGGAAAACGTCGCTCCACCGGAGAAGGTCGGGGGCAACGCCGTGGGCGGCATCATTCCTTATTTTTTGCTCATCCTGGCTTTCACCGGCGCGATGTATCCCGCGATGGACCTGACCGCCGGAGAAAAGGAACGGGGCACGCTCGAGACGATCCTGTGCAGCCCGTTGTCGCGCCTCGACCTGGTGCTGGGGAAATTTTTCATGGTGCTGACGGCTTCACTGAGCACGGTGGTGTTTTCGCTCCTGTCGATGGGCGCCACTTTCGTGATCGGCGGAATCTTGCTCGCCTCCGGCTCCGGGGCTGGCGGAGCGATCGGCGGCGCCGCGAAAGGCGCTTCGCGGATGCCCACGCTCCCCTCGCTCGACCCGACAGGAATGCTCGGTGTGGTGATCATGGTTCTGCCGATGGCGGTCCTGTTTGCCGCGACCTTGCTCGCGATTTCGCTCTTCGCGAAAAGTTTCAAGGAGGCGCAGAGCTACGTCTCACCGCTGATCATGGTCATCGTGATGCCCGCGGTGATCGGCATGCTGCCCGGGGTTGAACTCAACCCGAGCCTCGCGCTGGTGCCGATTTTGAATGTTTCGCTCGTGAGCAAGGAGCTCGTTTCCGGCGTGTGGCACTGGCACTACATCGCGCTGATTTTCGGCTCTTCGTGCGTCTATGCGGCCGTGGCGCTCGCGTTCGCGGTGAAGATGTTCAATCGCGAGAGCGTGATCTTCCGCTCGTGAGGCCGGCGCGGTACGCGCAAGGATCCGGCGGTTTCGGTAAAATTTTTTCCAAATCCGGAAGATCGCAGTAAAGCCGCGGTAAAAGCCGGCCGATGCTATGGTATGAGGTAGCGCATTGGGGCTATGCTATGCGTAGTCACCGCAATTCAACCCGCCCTACCTTTATGAAAGTAACCACTGTTGTTCCGTTTCCTGCACGCGCGGCTGAGCTGCAAGTCAACCGACGCGTCGACTCTCCTTCTTCCGTTTCCCCTTTGGATCCTGCGGAGCTGGCGGCCAACGCCGCTGCGCTCGAAGCCGAACGCCGCCGTCTCGACGAAGACGCGGATGCGCTCCGGCTTCGCGAGGCAAACCTCCGCGAGTACGAGGCGCACCTGCGCGCGCTGCAGAGTGAAATGGACGCGCTGCGTGGCGGACAGCCGCACACGGGCACCCCGTTTCCCAGCCGCAGCCTGCCGCCTTTCGCGCACGACGATGCGAGCCTGGAAGCAGCCTGGCAGAAGCTTCATCGCGCGCGTGAACTCTCCGAGGCCGAGCAGGCCCACCTGCGGGATGACCGGCTGACGATGCACGCGTTTGAAGTGGAACTGAAGCAACGCGAGGCCGCCGTCGCCGCGCGCGAAGCCCGCGTGGCCGAGCAGGAGGAATTGCTGGCCGCGGCACCGCGCACCAAACGCGAGCCGATGGCCGGACAGCAGACAATCTCGGCGTTCACCCGCCTGACCCGCGCTCCGTTCCTGATTGCGGAATCGCTTCGCGGAAAAAACAGGGAAGAGACCAAGACCGGCGAATAAAATTTGTTTTGGGGGTACCCGCGGGCGGTGAAGGCCGGAAAAAATCGGCTTGCCGCCCGCTTTGCTGTCTCCCATTCCGTTCCGCAGTGATTACCGCCGCAAAGCATCCCGCCCTCGTCACCGTCGTCATGACGGCGAATAAACGCGCATGGCGCGGGTCGGCTCGGCGACGATGGTGATCGCGCGAAATGCGCACAATGCGGCCGCGAGCCGCCTGATCACAACGCCGAGCCCGACTCTTCACCGAGTCGGGTTTTTTATTTCCCGTTTTTCCCGCAACCCTCGTCCGATTCCCATCATGCCTGCCATCGCCTCCCGCTCAGAACTAGAACTGCCCTCGGTCTCATTCTTCGGCCGCACCCTGGCCGAATACTCCCAGTTTTTTTCCCTCAAGCTCCCGGAGCTGCGGGGGCGTGCCGTGCTCGATGTCGCGGCCGGCCCTTCGTCGTTCACCGCGGAGGCATGCCGTCATGGCGTCGATGCGGTGGCCGTCGATCCGCTCTACGGCTGCACCGCCGAGGCGCTTGGCGTGCATGTGCAGCTCGACTACGGGCGGATGTTCGCGCAACTCCGGGAAAAGCCGCACCTCCTGCGGTTCCGTACGTTTCCGTCAATCGACGCGGCGGAAATCGACCGGCGCACCGCGGCGCAGCGGTTTCTCACGGACTACTCCGCGCATTTCGTGCACGGCCGGTACGTCGGTGCCTCGCTGCCGCTGCTGCCGTTCCTCGACGGCGCCTTCGATCTCGTGCTGTGTGCGCACCTGCTCTTCGTCTATGCGAGGAAGTTCGATTTCAACTGGCACCTCGAGGCGTGTCGCGAACTCGCGCGGGTAAGCGCCGGTGAAGTTCGCATTCATCCGATCTGCGGCCCCGGCGGCCGGCGTTATCCGGAGCTGCCGCGGTTGCGCACGGAATTGCTGAACCACGGCATCACGAGCGAGCTGGTGAACGTCGACTACGAATTCTTCGCCGGCACGGGTACCATGCTCGTGCTGCGGAAGGGCAAGTCATGAACGCGCCCGCGCGCCTCGCCCGCACGCCCGAGCCGCCGTATCACGCGGTGATCTTCAGTTCGCTGCGCACAAACGACGACCGCGGCTATGGCGCGATGGCCGATCGCATGATGGAACTTGCCGCGCAGCAGGACGGTTTTCTCGGTGTCGACAGCGTGCGTGACGCCAGCGGAGCCGGCATCACCGTCAGCTATTGGCGCGATGAAGCGGCGATCCTCGCGTGGAAGCGCCACGGCGAGCATCAAAAAGCCCAGCAGGGCGGCCAGCACACCTGGTACGCCGACTACGAAATGCGCATTGCCAAAGTCGAACGCGCCTACGGCCACCCCGCGAAAGTGTCATCTAATCGATGACACTTTCATTTCCTGGCGGGCGGGCGCGGAGATGCATTTGCGACGTTGCGCTGGTGCGCGGTCGGCGTTGAGTGGGCGCAACCCGCATGTCCTTTCCGCAACACATCATCGCGCGCAAACGTGACGGCCACACCCTGACCCGCGACGAAATCGCGGCCTTCATCCGCGGCGCCACCGATGGCTCGTGGGCGGATTACCAGCTCAGCGCGATGGCCATGGCGGTTTTCCTCCGCGGGATGAACATCGACGAAACCGCCGCGCTGACCGAAGCCATGATGCGCTCGGGCACGGTCGCCGACCTCTCGTCCCTCCGGCTGCCGAAGGCGGACAAGCATTCCACCGGTGGCGTCGGCGATAAAATTTCACTCCATCTCGCACCGATGGTGGCGGCATGTGGCGTTGCGGTGCCGATGATCAGCGGCCGCGGACTCGGGCACACCGGCGGCACGCTCGACAAACTGGAGGCGATTCCCGGTTTTCGCACGGCCCTGTCGCTTGCGGAATATCGCGCGCAGCTCGACAAAATCGGCGTGGCCCTGATTGGCCAGACCGCGGAGCTCGCGCCGGCCGATCGCAAACTTTACGCGCTGCGCGACGTGACCGGCACGGTGGAGAGCATCCCGCTGATCTGCGCCAGCATCCTCGCCAAAAAACTTGCGGAGGGAATCGACGTGCTCGTGCTCGATGTGAAGTTCGGACGCGGAGCCTTCATGAAGGACAAGGCGCGGGCGCGTGAACTCGCTCAGACGATTGTTTCGGTGGCCACGAAATTGGGAAAACCCACCCGCGCGCTGCTCACGGCGATGGACGAACCGCTGGGTCGCGCGGTCGGCAACGCGCTCGAGGTGGCCGAGGCAATCGATTGCCTCAGGGGCAGCGGTCCGGCGGACACCATGGAAGTTACCTACGCCCTCGGAGAACACATGTTGATGCTCGCCGGAGTGGCGTCCGATGCGAAGGACGCGCAGAAACAGCTCGAAAACGCCGTCGCGAGCGGAGCGGCGCTGGACAAATTTGCGGAGTTGGTCGCGGCGCAGGGCGGAGACGCGCACGTGATCGAGGAACCATTGAGGTTGCCGCAGGCGAAACTGCGACAACCGCTCCCCGCCGGGCGCAGCGGTTTTGTGACGGACGTCGATCCCATGGGCGTGGCGCTGGCCGCGCTGCAGCTCGGAGCCGGCCGTGCGCGGACGGAGGACAAGGTCGATCCGGCGGTGGGAATCAGTGACCTCGTCAAGATCGGCGAGCCGGTCGAAGCGGGCGCGGCGCTGTGCATCATCCATGCGAACGACGCGAAAGCGCTCGCCGAAGCGACGGCGATGCTGGCGAAAGCGATTTCGATTGGAGACAAGCCGGGCACGCCGACAAAGCTGATCGATGAATTGATCGGCTAGAGCTGTCGAAGAGACAGCGGACGCTGTAGGAGCGGCTTTATGCCGCGACCTCCGATTCTCAATTCGCATCCCGCTCCCGCATCAGTCGCGGCGTAAAGCCGCTCCTACAGTCGGAAAGCTCAGTTCAAGGCGCTTCCATCTCCGCCAGTTTCGTCGCGGCGGTTTCCCAGGCGGCGGTGGCGGCGGTGACCTGATCGACGATCGTGCTGAGCTCGAGATTGAGGTGGTGGAATTTTCCCTTGTCGGCGTAGGAGGCGGGATCCTCGAGCGCGCCGGTGATCTCGGCCTGCTTCGCTTCCAGCTGAACCACCTTTTGCTCGAGCCGGCCGACTTCCTCGCGGAATTTCCGGATCTCGTTCGCGCTCGGTTTCACCTTTGCCGGCGCCGCGGCAGCGACGGGTTGATTTTTTGCGGCGGCTTTTTGCTGCACGGGACGCGCGTCGGTGAAACCGGCGGTCAGTGCGGCGCGGGCATCCGTGGATTTGGATTTCTCCAGATAATATTCGTAGTTGCCGGCGTACGGCGTGAGGCGGCCGCTGTGGACGTGGAGGACGTTTTGCGCGAGTGCCTTGATGAAATGCACGTCGTGGCTGATGAAGATGAGCGTGCCTTCGTAGTTCTTCAGCGCGCCGACAAGGGCGTCGATCGACTGGATGTCCAGGTGGGTCGTCGGCTCGTCCATCAGGAGGAGATTCGGCGGCTTCACGAGGATGCGGGCGAGGGCGAGACGTGATTTTTCGCCGCCGGACAGGACGGAGACCGGCTTGTGGACGTCGTCTTTGCGGAAAAGAAAGGCACCGAGAATCGCGCGCGCCTGCTGCTCGCTGAGCTGATTTTCGTTTGTGCGCAGCGACATGACGTTCTCGAACACCGTCATGCCCGCCTCGAGGTTATCCAGACGGTTTTGCGCGAAATAGCCCGGGACGACGTTGCTGCCGAGTTCGCGTTCGCCGCCCTGGATGGGAATGACGCCCGCGATGATTTTCAGGAGCGTGGATTTGCCGGCGCCGTTGGGCCCGACGAGGACGATGCGCTGGCCGCGTTCGCAGGAAAAATTAAGGTCCTTGTAGACGACGTGGGTGCCGTAGGCCTGCTGCACATGCTCGAGGGTCATGACCTTCAAGCCGGAGCGCGGCGGCTGCGGGAATTTGAAGTTCATCTTCCGCAACTCTTCCGTCGGCTCCTCTACGGCGACTTCCTTCAGGCGCTCGATTTGTTTCTCCTTCGATTTCGCGCGCGAGGCCATCGAGGCCTTTGCGCCGAAGCGGTCGACGAAAACCTGAAGGTGGGCGATTTCGCGCTGCTGCGTTTTGAAGGCGGCCACTTGCTGGGCTTTGCGCGCTTCTTTCTCGGTCAGGTAGTTGTCGTAGTTGCCGTGGTAGTAATTCAGCCGGCCGGAGCGCAGCTCGAGCATGCCGGTGCAGAGGGCGTTGAGGAAGGCACGGTCGTGCGAGATGACGACGAGGCCGCCGGGATAGCGGATGAGGTAATCCTGAAACCAGAGCAGCGCCTCGAGGTCGAGATGGTTGGTCGGCTCGTCGAGAAGGAGGAGGGCGGGTTCGGCGACGAGGAGCCGGGCGAGGTGGGCGCGCATGACCCAGCCGCCGGAGAACGTTTTCGCGAGCTTGAGGGCATCGCCTTCCTTGAAACCCAGGCCGGCGAGAATTTTCTTCGCGCGGGGTTCGAGGGTGTAGTCGATGTCGTAGTCGTCCTCGTCGGGCTCGAGTTTCTTGCCGCTGGTCGCGATGTGGAGGATGGTTTCGTCGCCGGCGGGGGCGCTTTCCTGCGGGAGGTAGCCGAAATCCGCCCCGCGTTCCCACTCGATCGTGCCGGTGTCGGGTTTTTCCTCGCCGAGGATCAGGCCAAAAAGAGTGGATTTGCCGGCACCGTTGGGCCCGATGAGTCCGAGGCGGTCGGTGCGGGCAATGAAGAGGGAGACCTCCGCGAAAAGTTCGCGGGTGCCATAGGACTTGGAAACG
>DATAKE010000031.1:0-10503 GCA_036261745.1 Opitutaceae bacterium | reverse complement strand
AACAAGCTCAATAACTGGACTGGCGGTATTATTTATCATGAAAGCAAGACGTTCCTTCACGACTTTGTTTTTAGCAGCCAGCGAACGTATGATCGAACCGGTTCCTATTATCCTGAACGCGCAGTCGATAAAGGTTACAGGGATTAGGGCCCACAAAGTATAAAAGACGCCTTTATCACTTTTAATAAATTGGCCGAGCCAGGTTGAAAATGCATTGATGCCGCCAGCCTTTCTCACCAGCGCTATTAGGCCGCTGAACAAATACAGAAACAGCAGCACCTGCAGATTTTCCTTCTCCGACAAAATGCCCACCACATGATCGAGGGCGGTTTCGAGCCCTCCGATGATCGAATGGTTCAGCAGGTAGCTGCCCACCAGCAAACCCAATAGGAGCGAAGGTAAAACCTTCTTGGACCAGATCGCCGCAGCTATGGTGATGGTCGCAGGGATAATTGAAAACCAAGCGTTATTCATTCGGAATCCTTATTGGGTTCAGCGTGTTGTTAGGGCTGAGTTATTTCTTGAACAGTTTGCTGATGACGACGACGAGCAGGACCACCACCAGAGTGCCGACCACCGTCCAGACCCACATCCCTCCACCGCCCCATCCATTCATCCATCCGTCGGTATGATTCATGTTGTTCACGTGATATTGCGTTAATTTCGTTTCGTTTGTTTTCGCGGCAGCGAACGGCGTGTTCGCAAATTCACTGATCGACCGCGTGCGGTGTTGGTTCTCATCGTTGGTTCGACCTCAATGGTGTTTGTAGAAGCCGACGCCTTGAATGTCGTTCCACGAAGTCGTTTGATGGCAGAGGAAGCATTGGCTGACCTCGGCTTTTTCCATTTTCGCCACGGTCATCGAAACCATCTTGAAGTGCATCATGTAGTGGCTTGGCGGGGCTCGGTGGCACTGGGCGCATGATTGCGAAATCGGCGACGGGTGGCGGAATTCGGGAATCGTCCACTTTACCGTGGCATGGCATTGCGCGCAGTCGTTGCCGAGCATGCCGACGTGCCGATCCTTGGTCTGGTGGCACGTCGCGCAATTCAGCAACGCCTCTTCACGTTGCAGTTGCGGCGTGGACGAAGGCGGAGGGCCACTCGCGCCCTTCACCAGCCACGCAACGAAATCACCGCGCGTTTTGTCCGGCGCGGGTGGCTCGGGGGGCATTTGCCGCAGACCGATTTTTGCCAGAGCAACATGGTCCATCTTGGTCGTGCCCGGTACCCGGCCCTGATGTTCGACATGGCAGGCGGTGCAGGAGGCGATGTCGGCATGGAAGGCGCTCGGCTGGCGTTGGAGGAGCGACTTGTTATCGGCATGGCAGACGACGCAGCTTTTCGCCTCGACGCCTTTCACCGCCGTGTGACAGGCCGCACAGTTGTTTTCGAGAAAGGCGTGCGGCTGCGACAACGCGCCGGGCTTGACCGCATGCTGGACGACCCGCTGCGCGCGGGGAAAATGGAGGATCGAGAGAGTCGCCGCTGCGGCCCCGACCACAATAAGCGCGAGGATGAGGAGAAACTTCGTCATGGTAGCCACCTCAGTCCGAAATAAATGCCCGCAGCGACGTGCGCGGCGAGCAACGCGTAGAAAGCAACCGAAACGAAGATGTGAACCTTCAACGCGGCCGAAAACCAGCGCCGCAGCAGTTCGTCCGTCCGGATGGAATATTCGAGATCGGCGACCCCTTGGGCGAGGATCGTGACTTGGCCGGAGGAGTTCCCACGAGGGAATGACAATCCGAGCGAAGCCATGCCGACGGCGAGTTCCGGCGTTTCTACTCCCTCTTCCATTTTCGCATGGGACATCTCCAACAGGCCCCACGCGTGGTCGAGATCGCCCCGCACCGTCTGCAAAAGCAGGAGCTTGTCCTTCATGTCGAGGTTCACGAAGGGAGCCAGGTAGCGCAGGACAATCCCACTCACGACCACGAGCAGCATGGACGCGGTGAGCGCGATGCCGAGCGGGCTGACATACTTATGGCCGGTATGGATGAGCGCGAGCAGTGCTCCAAAAATCCCGGTGTAGATGTGAACCGAGAGCCACGTCTGCAACGAGAAGAACGAGGTGACGCGCTTGAAAAAAGGGATGCGCTTCACGAAAACATAAACCAGCGGGACGAGCATCAGCACGGCACCGGAAATTCCAAACACCGCTCCGGCGCCACTGCCCGCAAAGCGTAGCGCGGCGTGCAGCAGAAAGCCGAGCCAGGCAAATACCAGCACGGTGAAGGCACTGATGACGATGAACCGTTCGCGGTTTTTCATCGTTAAGCCTCGACGGTCACTTCCGTTTTGGGCTTCGCCTGACAAGCGAGGATGACGCCGTTTCTCTTGTCGTCTTCGTCGAGCGCGTCCTCGATTTCCATGTCAACTTCGCCGGCCGTCATCTTAACCTTGCAGAGCCCGCAGGTGCCGATGCGGCAGGAATACTGGATGCCGATGCCGAGTTCTTCCGAGAGTTCGAGGATAGTCTGATCCGTGTGAATTTTCGCGGTTTTGTTGTTCTGCGCAAAAGTGACAAACGGGCCCGTCGCAGCGGCCGTTGGCTTCGCCGAAGTCCCCGGCACGGGCGGCGGAGGCTTTACGGCACCGAATGCCTCGGTCTTCAGATTCTCAGGCGAGACGCCGATTTCGATGAGCAGCGCCTTGATTTCCTCCATCATAGTCGGTGGTCCGCAAAGTTGCACCCGCCGCAAAGCGAGATCGGGCACGGCTTGGAGGAGGAATTCTTTCGAGATCCGCCCGCGCGGGCCCTTCCAGTCCGGCGTCGGTTTCGACATCGTGATCCCGACGTGCAGCTTTGGATTGCGATGCTCCAGGTCGGCAATCGCTTTCCCGAAAATTAAATCGGACGGCGAACGGCAGCCGTAGATGAAAAAAATTTCGCCGGGCCACGCCTGCTCCGTGAGATACCGAGCGACGCTCATCATCGGAGTGATGCCGACGCCGGCCCCGACCAGGACGACGCTCTCCGCCTCGGTACCCGTGAACGTGAACTTGCCGACGGGGCCACCCGCTTCGACTTCATCCCCCACCCTGAGCAGATCGAAAACGTGGCGGGAAACAGCTCCGCGCTCCTCGCGCTTCACCGTCAGATCGACGTAGGCGCGCTCGTTGGGCGACGAAGAGATGGAATACGAACGACTCATCCTCGCGCCACCGATTCCGAACGCGACATTGAGAAACTGACCGGGCGTAAACGAAAACGGCAGTGCGTCACCATTCGGCGAACGGAGGCGAAACGTGCGGACTGAAGGCGTTTCGTCTAGGATGCTTTCGACGCGAAGCCGCCCCGCCCAATTGGCTTTCAAGGGAGTTGCTTCGTTCGATGGCGGAACAACAACGGAAGAAGTATCCGGGGGTTGAATCGGTGTGCCCGGCGTTCCCGTTTGTGGCGAAGGTGGCGATGGCTCTCGGGCTCGCGGAAGATTTCCCCCAGCGGGCGCAGACGGGCCGGGCTTACCCCCCAAAGGCGGCGACGATCCGGGCGGGGATTTTCCTGAGCCGGGTTCAATGCGTCCGAAAAGAGCGGCGGCACGGCGCATCTTGAAAAAATACATGGCGAGCATCGCGAACGCGAAGGCGACGAGCAGCGCCATGGTGAAGAGGTGCAGGGGCGAGAGGCCGCGAGCGCCATGTGAGCCTTCGCCGGAAGCGGGCGTCGCGAGGTTCATCTCGGTCTTGAACCACGCGAGAGCCACCGCGCTAGGGGCTCGGCCATCGGTCAGAGCACGTCGAGCGGCGATGCCACTCTCGAGTTGCGCCGCACCTTCGCGCAAGCTGGTCATCGCTTCATGCATCGCGGCATAGTTGCCGGAGGTTGCTCCCGCGTTCAGCGCGTCGAGCGCCTGTCCCATCAGCACCGTGCCCGCGTGCATTCGTTCACCGGCCTGTTGCTCTACTTGCTGGCGTTGCTCGGGCGTGAGCGACGGCAAAGCCATCAGGGTCGGATAAAGTTCCTTCGATGGCGGGGCGCCCATCATCCCCTTCATCATTTCGCCCATCCCTTCCATCATGCCGCCCATTCCTGCGGCCGTCGTTCCGGGTGCACCGGTCACGGCACCTGCGGCCGGAGCAGCGCCCGGTGCCTGGGCAGGATGATGGCTGGCGTGCTCCTCTGGCGTCTGCGCCCGCAGAGCCGGCATGCACAGGGGTCCGACCAGCAAGCAGAGACCACTCTGCACAGCCCTGAAGCGTCCGCCCACACGTCTGCCTGCGGCGGGAGGCATGTTCACCTCACTTCCAGCACGCGGTTCATTGTGCCGAATCCGTTCGGCACACATTCGGGACAGCCCCGATATTCCGGCTCGCGATCAGCCTCGCAACACCACTGGCCATCGACGACGAACTTAAATTCGTGATGCCCCGGCGGGAGTGGTGTGGCGGCGCGCCAATGACCGTCAGGTTGACGCGCCAACGGGAACTTATCGACGCTCCAGTCGTTGAAACTGCCTGCCACGCACACGGCCTGTGCCTCCGGCGCGTGGCAGGAAAAGTCGACGGATTGGGGCTTTGCACCGTCTGTTTCAAAATGCTTCGCCGCAGTTTGGATTCTTCCCTTTTTCGACCGCTGAATTCGAGGTTCATTCACGGTGCATTCCTCCGGGTCCGCCTCGTGGCATTCCGGGACCGTGGCCCTGCATTTCAGACCACATGGGGCCGTGGCTTTTCCCGGCCAGCCAACCGCGATTCCACTCGAAATCCCGATGTTCCGTTTTCGCACCGGAGTGACTTAGCCAGCCGTGGCGAATGGAGCCCCCACGCAGCCAATCCGCGCGTCCATAAAACCGGCTGCAATAGCCTGCGGGATCGCTCGGCAAGGGTCGTGGCTCCAATTGAATCTGCTTTTCATCCGCACCGATTGTCAGTGGCGTGGCTTCGAGCGGACGGGTTGACTTCAGGTCATTGCCCCAGGTGTGAACCATGACTTCGCCGGTCTCGGCATTGGCCAGCACTTCCGCGGTGGTCTTGCCATCGTTCAAGGCGATCACGTCACCGCCGTTCGGACCTGCCTTGGCGCTCGCGGAGCAAGATTGAACGAAGAACATCCCCGCCGTCAGTCCGATCGCCGCTGCGACGGCTATCCATGGAGTGGTAGATTCTTTCCGTCCATCCGTGCCAGTTTTCGAGGTTTGGCGGAAGAATTCAAAGGATTGAAATTTCATGTCTGATAATTGGCGTCGTTGATCACATGCCTTTCATTGGAGCCATCGGCGCTGTCGCAGGGGCGGCCGCTGGGATCGGGGCGAAACCAGTGAGAATCTTCCGCTGTTCATCCGTGAGCAGTTTGCTCGCTTCGCCCACGGCGCGGATGAAAGCGAGGCGCTCGTCTCCGCGTAATTTCTCTATCTCGCGAATCTTCGCTTCGATCTTTGTGGCGTCAGGCTGATCGGCGGCCGTCAACGCCCATAAGCCTTGCTCGGATTGCTCGACCGCACGGTCGGCGGTGCTCTTCGCGAGCAGAGCCTGTTCTTTCGCCTTGTTGAGCGCGGCCTGCTGTTCAGTCGTGAGCGTGATGTGCTGGGGGTGATCGAGGAAGAAGCCCGTTCCACCGATGTGGTAGAGATGCGAAGCGCCGGGGAAACCGGGCAGCGCGGACTGCGGCATCGCAGCCATGCTGCCGCCTCCACTCATACCCATCATGTCCATATCCATCATTCCCATCATGCTCATCATTCCACCGCCGCCCATGCCTGCCGCTGGCGCCGCGGCTGGCATCGCGCCCGGCTTCATTTTGTCCATCGCCATCCCGCCAGCGGGCATCGGAGCCGCCGGGGCCATCGGCATCATTTTATCCATCATCCCCATCATCTTATCCATCATGCCCATCATACCCATGGCTCCGGCTGGCGGAGCCGCCGCCGGACTCATCCCCGCCATCGGTGGAGTGGCGGGTGCAGCGGCCCCGGGCATTCCCGGCATGGCGGCACTTGCTGGAGCGGCGGACGGCGGAGCGCCATGTTTCGCGAGCGAGGCTTCCAGTTGCGCCACTTTTGCCTGGAGTTGAGCCACCTGTTGGCCGAGTGCAGGATCGCCTGCGGCTGCCGGCATCGGTGCCATCGGCGTATCGGCCCGCATCGCGGGAAGGAGTGCAAACGCGAGCATCGCAATAGCGCCAGCGGTGAGAAGACCCGCTGGGCGGCGGATGGGGGGATTTGAGGGAAACATATGCATGAGCGGATTCAAAAGAGTGTTCAAAAGGGAAAGCCCGCCGCTTGCGCGGCGGGCAGGACAGGCGAAAGGACGGAGGATATACCGCCGTTACTTTTTCGAACCCATGGCTACAGAGCAGACGACGTTACCTTCGCCGCACTTGCTACAGTTGTGCTGCATCGCGTCGGTGGTTTTGCCTTTGACGACAGTGATCTCACCTTTGCATTCGTCGCAGGTGTGCTTTGAGCCGACGGCGAACCATTCTTCGTGCCCTTTGCCCGCAGGGCCGACGTGTTTCGAATCGAGAATCAAAACCGTTTTGCAGGTCTTGCACTGCATGGCCACCATGTCGTCGGGTCCTACGGCTTTCGCCTCGGAGAACGTCGTGATCGGTTTGGTTTGGCGCCAAAATTCCGGGCCGGGGCCCGCGTAGACGATTGAAGCGATTGCACTGATCGTGACAGTCGCGAGAAGAACTCGAATGAGGCTTAGTTTTGTTTTCATGATTTTATAGGCTGGGGATTGAAAGGGACCGGTCGCTTCAAAGCGGGTTGGAGAATTTTGTACGCGTAGGGGCTCAGGTTTTTTCGACAACCTTTGCGATGAAGGCGCACTCTGCATTCTTCTCGTTTACATAAATCACTTCCGTGTAAGAGGAGGGATCATTGCGCTTCTCTTTCCTGACGACTCGGGAAACTTTCTTGCACGAGGGGCACGTGACAGTGGCGCCTTCTTTACACAGCTCCATAGCGTGCTCATGCGACGCGATCGGGATTTCCGAGATGGTTTTGCACACGTTGCAGATGTAGGCGATTTTCTCGCCCGCCTTCAGAGCCTTGAACTGAGCTTCTTTTGTCTGAGTTTCCCAGGCTTGCGGGCCGGGGCCTGCATAAGCGAACGAAGCGAGCGCGCCCAAGAAGGCGGTGGCGAACAGGAGACGGACGGTGTTGAGTTTTGTTTTCACTGTATTGTGGTTTTAATGTCAGACGAGGGATGCGATTAGACCGCCAGCCGGGCCGCGGCCGGTGGCGAGATTGACCGACGCGCCTTTGCTTTCGGCGCGGCCGTGGCGAGTTCAGCGAGAATCACAATTTCAGCCCCTGGCTCCTTTGAGGCGGCCCCCGCCTTGAGCCGGAAGAGCACCGTCTTTTGAGCGTCGCGGACTTCGAGCTCGCAGTGGTCGAACCATACGAAGCAGCGGCCGTCGTTCTCGACGACCTGCAGCTCGCCCTTCCTCATGTTGAGCCTCACGGCGCTCGCGCGGTAACGATAACGCTGGCCGAATTGGTTGGTGATCGAAATGCGAATGCCACCACCGCCAACAACGGCGTCAGACGGCAAAGAAACGGAGAGCTTTTTTTTCGCGGCAGCCATTTTGACGCCGCCATTCTCGCACATCCCGCCCCTCAGTTACTCCGCACCTCGGCGGAATAACTCCGCATATTCTCAGGTCGCACTCATGGCGGCCCCGGCCTGCGATGAGCGATAGGACCGCGGGGACTCCCCTGCGAACCGCAGGAAATCCCGATTGAACTGGGATAGGGACTGATAGCCGACTTCGTAGGCGATGGCACTGACCTGAAACTTGGGATTGTGCAGGAGGTTCTTCGCTTTCTCGACTCGGAGCCTCGCCACATATTCAACAAAATTTAGGCCGGTCGCTTTCTTGAAAAGCAGGCTGAAATAGCCGGCGCTGACGTTTACCTGTCGGGCCACCTCGCCAAGGGACAGCTCTTCACGAAAACCTTGATCGATGATTTTGCGCCCACGTGTTACCGCCGTGTTCTCTCCACTTGCACGCTCCAATGCGAGTTGGTTGCCGCAGGCGGCGAGATGGGTGGCAAAAATGGTGAGCAGCTTCACCATGGCCTGGTATTGTTCAGGCGTAAGTACCCGCGAGGCGAAGTAGGCTTCCTCGGCTTGCTTCAAGTCGATGTGGGTGCCGAGTCGTAACAGCTCGCGCGTGATCTTCCCGAAGTGTTGCGGATTTGGACTCTCCACCAAAATTCGCCCGGTCTGCAAAAAAGCGATGAGCTTCTCCCCCACGCGAACGGGCACAGCTGTTTCGCACAAGCCGGCAAAACATTTTAAGGTTTTTGGCTGAAGCTGCGCTTTCGCTTCGAGTTCCTTTTGCAAGGCGAAGCACGCATCGCACGAACGATTAGTCCGAGCCATCAGCGCACAAAAAGGACTGGCGGAACCGCCCGACGGTTTCGCCTGTGCTCCGCATCCTTGATCGTCCCCAGGTTCGTGCAGGTTCAGCGAAAGCCCGGTCGATTTCTCGAATGCGTCCTGGTAGTCCCGAAACATCGCAGATTCGGACAGCGCGGCGTAGATCGGAGTAACGGGAGTCGGAGACATGCTTCGACTCCTTAAACGCACGAGCGCACCATTTCCCCTCGATTTAAGGGAGACTGCGGAGGAAGTTATTTGTGAATCGATCATTTCGAGGAGCGCTCGTTCCTAAAACCACGCTCGAACGCCGAACACGAATGAGGTCGTTGAAATGTCCTCGCTTGAGCGCCGCACCAAACCGGCAGTGCCACCGAGGACGCGACGCCACGTCACACCAACGTAGGGCGAGAATTGCCGTTGAATGTCGTAGCGGAGCCGAACCCCGATTTCGACATCGTTGAGTCCGGTGGCGATGCTTCGCTTGGCGTCGTCCTGAAACGCCGCGTTGAGGTCAACGCGCGGTTGAATGACCCAACGTTGCGTGATGAGTTGATCGTAGCTTGCCGTGATGCGCGCCGAGACCTTGCCCTTTTCACTGACGAAGAGCGCCGGCTCGACCTCGAACCAATAGGGCGCGAGGCCTTCGAGCCCGATGACAAAGTAACCCGTGGTGCGCTGCCCGGCCCCGCGGTAGTGGCGGTCCACACGCACGCCGGTTTGAAAATCCCAAAACGGACTGATGAGGCGGCTGTAGAGACCCTGAAGTTCGATTTCGCCGGCCTTTGCGTTCTTAATTTCCTGTTCGCCTTCCGCCTTCCACCAAAACCGTTGGAAATCTCCGCCGATCCAGCCCTCGGCATCGATCACGGCAGCATCGGGCTGATCGCCGGTGCGAAATTCGGCTTTCTGAAATGCCGTGAAGGTGTTTACCGACGCGTCATGCACTGCGGGTTCCCAGCCCGGCGGGAGCGATTTGCCGAGAGCGTGAGTCTGCATTGATGGCATCGACATGGAGTCCGCCGCCAGTGCGGAGGTGGACGTGCCGAGAGCGAATGCGACGAGGAGAAAGAAGAGTTTTTTTGTGTTCATGGAGGCTCTTTCTCAGGCGACGCTGAACACGCGGAACATTCCCGCCTCCATGTGATAGAAAAGATGGCAGTGAAACGCCCAGTCTCCCGGCGCGTCGGCGGTGACCAGCACGGAAATTTTTTCACCGGGCTTCACGTTCACGGTATGCTTCAGCGGCGCGAGTCCCTCGGCTCCGTTCTCCAATTCCATGAACATGCCGTGCAAGTGCAGCGGATGCTCCATCATCGTGTGGTTGATAAATGTGATTCGCACACGCTCGCCGAACCGGAGCGAAATCGGTTCGGATTCGGAAAACTTCTTGCCGTCGAATCCCCAGATGAACCGTTCCATGTTGCCCGTGACGTTCATCACGATCTCGCGCTCAGGCGCAGGCATCGGTCGCGCGTCGAGCGCCACGAGATCGCGGTAAACTAAAACACGCCTTCCGTCTTCACCGAGCCCCGTGCCCGGTTCGTTCGCGCGACTCATCGGTGACATCGCCACCATACTGTTGCCGGGACCGAAATTGTTTTTCATCGCACCCATGCCCGAGCGGCCGCTTGCGCCGGACATTCCGGCCATACCCTCATGACCGCTCGTGGGGGCTGGAGGCGAAACTTGGCCACTCATCCCGGCCATGCCGGCATGCGGATCGCCGCCCGGCGCAGTTGAGGAGGGCGTGTTCTTCGCTGCCGTGTTCGTTCCCGCCATCCCGGCCATACCAGCCATTTCATCGACTGACGGGGAGGCCGCCTTGGCACCCACCATAGCCGAATGGTCCGTGGAACTCGTTGCGGGCATTTCCTTCGCGCCGGCAGTCATGTTCCCGGCGTCCGATTTGCCCATTCCCATGTCCGCCATGGTGCGTAGCGGACGTATTCTACGTTCGGGAATTTGCGGCATCATACCCTCACGCGGCGCGAGCGTGCCGAGAGCATATCCACTGCGGTCGGTCGTCTCGGCAAACAGTGCGTAAGCACGATCGTCCGTGGGCTCGACAATCACGTCGTAGGTTTCAGCCGCACCCATCCGGAATTCTTCGACCTCAACCGGCTTCACGTGCTGGCCATCGGCTTGGACCACCGTCATTTTTAGGCC
>DATAKE010000027.1:0-27451 GCA_036261745.1 Opitutaceae bacterium | reverse complement strand
CTACCTTGCGCGCGAACATCCCGATCTTTGGATCATCGAGAACAACGCCACCTACCGCGGCTGGTTTGCCGGCGGAAACCAAACCGGCGATTTCGACAACGCGGCATTCGTTTCGACCCACATCAAAGGCCGCGGCGCGCTCGGCGACTATTTCGTGTCCATCAATCCCAAGGTCAAAATGGGGGACACGCCGTCACTCACTTATCTCTTCGGTGCGACGCCGGAAAATCCCGCGGCGGATGGATGGGGCGGCCACTTTGTCCGCGCGTGGGATCGTCCGCGTTATGCGTTCGAGCACGCGCCGGCTGCGACGGATCTCGTCGAAACCTATGCGATCATGGAATTGATTTACCGACCGACCGGTCAGTCGCCGGCGGATGCCCGCGCGGCGCTGGTCGTGGACAACCAGCAGTTCCCGGGTTTTCCCGGCGCGGACGGCGCGTGGCGTTTCATTTTCTCCCCGAAGGAACCGAAGACCTGGTCCTACCGCATCGCCAGCAACCACCCGGGTCTCGATGGCCAGACCGGCGGTTTCACCTCGAAGAATCCGCCGCCGGAACGCGCGCAGCAGCCGTCGTCGCGTTACCCGAACTGGTGGGTCGACGATCCCGATCCGCGCTGGCGCGAAGGCACCGCGGACGGAGCAAAGACCGTGAGCCGCTGGCGCGAGGAGTTTCTCCGTGACTTCGCCGTCCGCATGGAGCGGTGCAAAACCCCCGCCGCCCCGAAATCCGTTTCCCACCCATGAGATTCTCCCTCCCGCGCTTTCTCCTTCTCACCGCCGCAATCGCATTGGGCGGCGCCAGCCTCGCGGCTGCCGGGGAAAAGCTCCGCGTGCTCGTGCTGACCGACATCGAAAACGAGCCGGACGACGCGATGTCGCTGGTGCGGTTTCTCACCTACACGAATCAATGGGACGTCGAAGGTTTGGTCGCGACCACGTCCATCCACCTGAAAGACCGCGTCGCGCCGCAGCGCATCCGCACGATCGTCGAGGCGTACGGCAAAGTCCGGGATAACCTCGAGAAACACGAGGCGGGTTATCCCACCGCCGAACATCTCCTCTCGGTGGTCACGCAGGGACGCCCGGCTTACGGCATGACCGCGGTCGGCGAGGGAATGGATTCCCCCGGTTCCGACCGCATCATCCAGGTGGTTGATCGCGACGATCCGCGGCCGGTGTGGGTTCCCGTGTGGGGCGGCCCCAACTGTCTTGCGCAGGCGTTGTGGAAAGTTCGCGCGACGCGTTCGGCGGAAGCGCTCGACAAATTCGTCGCGAAGCTGCGCGTCTACACGATCTCCGACCAGGACGACAGCGGACCGTGGATTCGGAAAAACTTCCCGAAGCTCTTCTACATCGCGAGTCCGGGCTTCCACGCCGGCGGCGCGTATCATCACGCGATCTGGAGCGGGATCAGCGGGGATAAATTCCACGGACGCTTCGTCGGCGCCGATTTCAGCATCGTCGACAACCCCTGGCTCGATGAACACATCCGCAAGGGTCCGCTCGGCGCGCAGCATCCGAAGACGACGTTTCTGATGGAGGGCGACACCCCGAGTTTTCTTTTCCTCGTCAACAACGGGCTCAATTCCCCCGAGCAGCCCAACTGGGGCGGGTGGGGCGGTCGCTACGAGTTCTACACGCCGCGCCTGCAAAAGTGGTTTGCCGAGCCGGAAACGCGCCCGTTCTGGGCGGACGCCGAAGACGAAGTCCTCGGGGTCGATGGCAACTGGCACACGAGCAACAAGGCGACGCTCTGGCGCTGGCGCAGCGCATATCAAAACGATTTCCGCGCGCGCATCGACTGGACGATCAAGCCTTACGCCGAGGCCAATCATCCGCCCGTGCCCAAGCTCGCCCACGCCAGCGAACTCGCCGCCAAACCCGGCGAACGCGTCAACCTCAGCGCCGCCGGGTCCACCGATCCCGATGGCAACGCCCTTTCCTACGATTGGTTTTATTATCCGGAGGTGGGCACATTCACCGTGTCGATCGCCCGCGCCGGCCAGCCGCTGAAAATCGAGGATGCCGACAAGCCGGACGCGTGGTTCAACGTTCCGACCAATCGCGTTTTCAGGAATGGCACCATGCACATCATCCTCGCCGTGACCGACAGCGGCACGCCTGCGCTCACCCGCTATCAGCGCGTCGTCGTCAACGTCACCCCTTAATTTCCTACCATGAACCCTCCCCGCAGCGTCCTCGGTGTTATCTTCGGCAACCGCGATTTCTTTCCCGACAAGCTCGTCGCCGAAGCCCGCGCCGACATCACAAAACTGTTCGTCGAACTCGGCATCGACGCGGTCATGCTCGATCCGGCTGAGACGAAACTCGGCGGCGTCGAGACCCACAACGACGCGCGCAAGTGCGCCGACCTTTTCCGCCGCAATCGCGACCGCATCTCCGGCGTGCTGGTCTGCCTGCCGAACTTCGGCGACGAAAAAGGCGTGGCCGACACGCTCAAGATCGCCGGCCTGAACGTGCCGGTCCTGGTGCAGGGCTATCCCGACGACCTCGACCGCCTCGACGTCATCCGCCGCCGCGACGCGTTCTGCGGAAAAATTTCCGTCTGCAACAATCTCCGCCAGGCGAACATCGCCTACACGCTCACGCGCAAACACGTCGTCCATCCGGGCGACGCGTCGTTTCGCGCCGACCTGCAGGACTTCCTCGCCGTGTGCCGCGTCGTGCAGGGCCTCCGCAAGGTGCGCATCGGCGCCGTGGGCGCGCGTCCGGGTGCGTTCAACACCGTCCGCTACTCCGAAAAAATTCTCGAGCGCAACGGCATCAGCGTCACGACCGTCGATCTCTCGGAAATTCTCGGCGCCGCTGCGAAAATCGGCGAGGCCGACAAGCGGCTCACCTCGAAAATCGACGAGATCAAGGCCTACGCCAACGCCACCGCCGTGCCGCCGCCGAAACTCGCCCAGATGGCGCGACTTGGCATCGTCCTCGACGATTTCGTCGCGGCCAATCACCTCGATGCGACCGCGATCCAGTGCTGGACGTCCGTGCAGGCCAACCACGGCTGCAACGTCTGCACCTCGATGAGCATGATGAGCGAAAATTTCATGCCCAGCGCCTGCGAGGTCGACGTTACCGGCGTGCTCACGATGTACGCCATGCAGCTCGCCTCGAGTTCGCCCAGCGCGCTCGTCGACTGGAACAACAACTATGGCACCGACGAAAACAAGTGCGTGCTCTTCCACTGCGGCAACTGGGCGAAATCCTTTCTCCCCGACATCAAGATCCTCAACGCGCCCATCCTCGGTTCGACGCTTGGGGTCGAAAACACCTGGGGCGCCCTCGATGGCCGCACTCCGGCGTCGCCGCTCACCTACGGTCGCATCACGACCGACGACACCGCCGGCGTCATCCGCACCTACGTCGGCCAGGGCGAACTCACCAACGACGAGCTGAAAACCTTCGGCAACCGCGCCGTGGCCCGCGTGCCGAAACTGCAGGGACTTCTCCGCCACGTCTGCCGCGAGGGCTTCGAGCACCACGTGGTCATGAACTCCTCCCACAGCGCCGCCATTCTCGCCGAGGCCTTCAG
Organism: Opitutaceae bacterium; assembly: GCA_036261745.1. Classification (GTDB taxonomy): domain Bacteria; phylum Verrucomicrobiota; class Verrucomicrobiia; order Opitutales; family Opitutaceae; genus DATAKE01. The sequence goes on along the minus strand of DATAKE010000027.1, from coordinate 23,894 downwards.
CCGTTATCTTGGCTGGGAAGTTTACCACCACGAAGCCCCCGCCGAATAAATTGAACCGATTAAGCGCAAAGACGCGAAGTCGCTAAGCCGAAACTTAAGAATCCCTGCATCCAGAATGAAAAATTCGTTCCTGCCTTTCGCGCCTTCGCGTCATTGCGCCTAACAAAAATCATGCCCACCGACCGCGAGCTCGCGCTCAAATCCCTTCGCTACCGCCGCAGCGTGCTGCGCTGGATCAAGCACGCCGGCGCCGGGCACACCGGCGGCAGCCTGTCGTGCCTGGATATCCTGAACGTTCTCTACAATCGCGTGCTGCGCGTGTCGCCCGCGACGTTCGCCGATCCGAAGCGTGACCGCTACATCCAGAGCAAGGGCCACAGCGTCGAGGCGCTCTTCGTCGTGCTGGCCGATTGCGGTTTCTTCCCGGAGTCGGATCTCGAAACGCTTTGCGGCTACCAGTCCGACTACGTCGGCCACCCGACGCGGCACGTGAACGGCATCGAGCAGAACACCGGCGCGCTCGGTCACGGTCTCCCGATCGCGATCGGCAGCGCGCTCGCAAGCAGGATGGACGACGCCGGCTTTCGCGTTTTCACGCTGCTCGGTGACGGCGAGCTTGCCGAGGGCTCGAACTGGGAGGGCGCGCTCGCGGGTGCGCACTACAAATTGGACAACCTCACCGTGATCATCGACTGCAACACGCTTCAGATCACCGGACGCACGCGCGACGTGATGAACCACGAGCCGCTCGCCGAGAAATGGTCCGCCTTCGGCTGGGCGGTGCGCACCATCGACGGTCACGACTATGCGGCGCTCACCGAGGCGCTCGAAAAACCGCTCGAGGCGGGCAAGCCGTCCTGCGTCATCGCGCGCACGACCAAGGGCAAGGGCGTCAGCTTCATGGAGGACGTCGGCAAGTGGCACCACGGCGTGCCCAGCGACGACGAGTACGCGAAAGCGCTCGGCGAACTCGATGCGGCGATCGTGAAACTGAGCGGGGGTGCCCGATGAGTGCGCCCGCTCCCTCCATGTATTCGCCGGCGGCGAAGGCCGTCGCGGAAAAACTCGGCCTGAAAATGGGCCGCGCCAATCTCGAGGAATTCGCCGACACGCTGCTCGCGCTGGGGCGAACCGACCGGAACATCGTTGCCGTCACGAGCGACTCGCGCGGCTCCGGCAAGCTCGGGCCGTTCGGCCAGGCGTTGCCGAAGCAGATCGTTGAGGTCGGCATCGCCGAGCAGAATCTCGTCGGCATTGCCGCCGGGCTCGGTTCGTGCGGGAAAAAAGTTTTCGCGGTTTCGCCGGCGTGTTTTCTCACCGCGCGGTCGCTGGAGCAGATCAAGAACGACATTTGTTACTCGGATCATCCGGTGACGGTCGTCGGCATCAGCGCCGGCGTGAGCTATGGCGCGCTCGGCACGACGCATCATTCGCTCCACGACTTCGCGGTTCTCCGCGCGATCAACAACATCACGATCGTCGCGCCCGCCGACAACCACGAGGCCCGCGAAGCCGTGCGCGCCAGCGCGGCGCACGACAAGCCGGTTTACCTGCGCTTCGGAAAAGCGCCGCTCTACCACTTGCCCGCCGCCGACACCGCGCCGTTCGCCTTTGGGAAAGCCCGGCAGCTCCGCGCGGGCAACGACGTCGCGTTCCTCGCTTCGGGCGAGACGGTGATCCACGCCCTGCTCGCCGCCGCGCATCTCGCTGAGACGGCCGGGTTGCAGTGCCGCGTGCTGAGCCTCCCGACGATCAAACCGCTCGACACCGAGGCCGTGCTCACCGCCGTGCGGGAATGCCGCGCGGTGATCACCGCCGAGGAGCACATGATCAACGGCGGGCTGGGGGAGGCGGTGGCAGGCGTGATCGCGCAGGCCGGGCTCGCGACCCGTTTCAAAATCGCCGGAATTCCCGACGAATACACCGCCACCGGCAGCCAGGCGGATATTTTCCGGCACTATGGATTGTCGATGGAAGGGCTGGCTGAAACCGCGAGGGGTTTGCTGGCCGGTTCATAGGTCCCAGAGGACTAAGACCTATAGGACTCCGGACTCATAGGATCTCTCACCATGCTCTTCCTCGCTCTCGACCAAAGCACCTCCGCGACGAAGGCGCTGCTCTTCGATGCCGGGGGCCGCGCGCTAGATCGCGAGTCGCTCGACCACCGGCAGCACTACCCGCAACCCGGCTGGGTTGAGCACGACGCCGAGGAAATCTGGCTCAACACGATCGGGGTCCTGCGTTCGCTCCTCGCGCGCCAATCCGCCCGCATCCCGGAAATCGCATCGCTCAGCATCACGAACCAGCGCGAAACCATCGTCGTCTTCGAACGCACCACGGGCCGCCCGCTGCATCCGGCCATCGTCTGGCAGTGCCGGCGCGGCGACGCGTTTTGCTCCGAGCATGCCGCCGCCGGCCGCGAGCCGCTCCTGCATCGGAAAACCGGCCTGAAGCTCGACGCCTATTTCTCCGCCTCGAAACTCCAGTGGCTCGTGCGCCACCGGCCCGAGCTCCGCGCCAAACTCGCGGACGGCAGTGCGCTCATCGGCACGATCGACACCTATCTCATCCACCGGCTGACCGCGGGCCGGGTTTTCGCGACCGACGCCACCAACGCCAGCCGCACGCTCCTCTTCGACATCACGCATCTGCGTTGGGACGAGGAGCTGTGCGCGATGTGGGAAATCCCCATCCGGGCCCTGCCGGAGGTTCGCGAATGCTCCGCCCGCTTCGGCGACACGACGCTCGAGGGGCTTTTATCGCAGCCGCTGCCGATCCGCGGCGTGATGGGCGATTCGCAGGCGTCGCTGTTTGCGCAACGCTGCTTCACGCCCGGCTCGGCCAAGGTGACCTTCGGCACGGGTTCGTCGGTGCTGTTGAACATCGGCGAGCAGCCGCGTTTCTCGACAAAGGGCGTGCTCACCGCGCTCGCCTGGACGCACGCGGGCGCCGCGACCTATGCGTTCGAGGGCATCATCATTTCCTCGGCATCGACGCTGACGTGGCTGCGCGACCAGCTCGGGCTGGCAGCGGATGTGCCGGCGCTGGAAAAACTCGCGCGCGAGGTGCCCGACAATGGCGGCGTTTATCTGGTGCCCGCGTTCACCGGCCTCGGCCTGCCGCATTGGAAACCCGCCGCCCGGGCGGCGATTTCCGGACTGAGCAGTCACAGTGACCGGCGGCATGTCGCCCGCGCCGCGTTCGAATCCATCGCCTACCAGATCCGCGATGCGCTGGACGCGATGCGCGCCGACGCCGGTGTCGCGCTCGGCGTCCTGCATGGCGACGGCGGCCCGACCGCGAGCCGGTTTCTGATGCAATTTACCGCGGATGTCACCGGCACGGAATTGCGGGTTGCAACGATGCCGGACTGCTCGCCTCTCGGGGCGGTGCTGGCCGGGCAGCTCGGTCTCGGCGTGCGCCACAGTATCGCGGAGCTCGCGCAGGTGCCGCGCGACGACGTCGTCTATTCGCCTTCGCTCGATCCCGAGCGGACCCAGGCGCTCTTCAGGGGATGGCAGGCTGCGGTGCAACAGGTGTTATCGTCATGAAAACTTCCCGTGCTCCCCGGATTTTACGTGCGGTGCTTGCGATCGGTCTCGGTTCGCTGGCGGTTGCAATTTTAGGAGCCGATCGGGAACCGGCGCCCGTCAAACCGGATCTTGTCGTCGCAGCGGATGGCTCGGGAAATTTCAAGACGCTGCATGCCGCGGTGCAGTCGATCCCGAAGGACAATCGCGAGCGCCGGATTATTTTCGTGAAGAATGGCGTCTACCGCGAACGCGTGCGCGTGGACGCACCGTGCGTGACCATCCGCGGCGAAAGCCGCGCGGGCACGCGGCTCGAATTTTCGCGTCCGGCGGACGATCCGGTGGATGAGCTCGGCCGTTCCGTGCTCGAGCTCAGCGCGACGGCGAACGACTTCGTGCTCGGAAATTTTACCGTCGAAAACACCCATGGCGTCGTCGGCGTCCACGCGTTCACGATCCTCGGGCGCGCCGATCGCGTGGTGATTCAGGACTGCGACGTGCTCAGCCACGGGAACGACACGCTCTCCCTCTGGCGCGGGCGCGTGGAAAACGCCGCCGAGGTCGCCGCGTCGGTGGCGGTAAGCAGCCGGCCCGTCCTCCAGGACGGAGGGCGTTACTATCACGCGCGGCTGCGTGTCCAGGGTTCGGTCGATTTCATCTGCCCGCGCGGCTGGTGCTACCTGGCCGACTCCACGATCACGGAGATGAACCCGGCGGCCACGGCGGCGATGTGGCATGACGGACGGAGCGACCCGGATAAAAAATTCGTGCTCCGCAACTGTCGCTTCGACGGACCGCCCGGCTGGTACCTCGCGCGGCACCATCACGACGCGCATTTTTATTTTATCGACTGCACGTTCTCCGCGGCGATGCGCGACCAGGCGCCCTATCGCGTGATCTATCCGCTCAACGGCGGCACGCCCACGCCGGCCGACACGCAGCGAAACCAGGAGCTGAACCGCACCAATGTTTTTGGCGAACGGAGCTACTACCACGGCAGCCACCGCACGGGCGGCGACTACGCGTGGCACAAGGACAATCTCGCTGCCGCTCCCGGCGCGCCAAAGCCGGAACAGATCACGGCGAAATGGACGTTCGCCGGCACCTGGGATCCGGAGCGGACCGATGCTCCGCGCGTTGCGGCGGTGCGTGTGCTCCCGGGCGCGGTGGAGGTGGAATTCAGCGAAGACGTCACGGTGAAAGGTTCGCCCTCCCTGGTCTTCGTCAGCGGGCCGGACGCCCGCTATCTTTCCGGCAGCGGCGGCAAGACGCTGGTGTTTTCGTTCGCGCCGAACGCCCACGCACGTGAACCGGTCAAACTCGATCTCCAAGGCGGTGCGATTATCGCCACCGAGGCCGGCGCGGTAATCCGCGTCGCCAACCCCAAACTCCCTTCGCCGTGAAAACCATTTCCCGATTTTGCCTGTTGTTTCTCCTGCTCTCCGGATCGCTCATCACCAGCTTGCGCGCCGCGTCGGAACTCACGCTCGCGAATTTACGCTGCGAGTACCTCGGCTCCCCGGAAGGTATCGACGTGCTTCAGCCGCGCCTCTCGTGGGAACTCCAGAGCGACGGCCGCAACCAGCGCCAGACCGCCTACCAAATCCTGGCCGCTTCTTCTCCTGACTTGCTCGAGGAAGGTCGCGCCGATCTCTGGAGCAGCGGGAAAGTTTCCTCCGACGAAACGGCGCACATCCGCTATGCGGGCGCGCCCCTGAAATCCGCGCAGCCGGTTTTTTGGAAGGTACGCGTTTACGATCAGGCTGACGTCGCCTCCGCGTGGAGTCCCGTGGCCCGCTGGACCATGGGCTTGCTGCAGGAAAGCGACTGGCGCGCGAAGTGGATCGGTCTCGACGGCAAAATCGTGCCTAACCACCTCAAGGACACGCGATGGATTGGTTTTCCCGCCGACAGCGCTCCATCCGCCGCGGCCACCGGATCGCGCTACTACCGGCGGGTGATTCAGCTTCCGGCGGGTCGGGAGGTGAAACGCGCCCGCTTCCTCTACACCGGCGATCGCAGCGCGAACGGCTGGATTAACGGCCGCGAAATGGGTGAGCGCGACGATCACCATCGCATCAAGGATCAGGATCTCACGTTTCGCATGAGCCCGGGGCCCAACGTGGTCGCGCTCACCGGCACGGCTCCGGGAAAAACCGTCGCGGCCGGCGGCGTCGTGGCGGCGATCGAGATCGAGTTCATGCAGGGCGAGCCGATGCGGATCGTGACGGACGAAAGCTGGAAGGTTTCCGATGTGGAAACGCCTGGCTGGAATGAAAACGATTTTGACGACTCCCGCTGGCTCGCCGCCAAAAATCTCGGCCCGGTCGGCATGGAGCCGTGGGGCTATGTGCGCATCGCCGAGGACCGCCGCCAGCCGGCGCGCACGCTGCGGAAGGAATTCGACGTCGCGAAAAAAATCCGGCGCGCGACCGTCTTCTACTCGGGGCTCGGCTGGTCTGAGCTTTATCTCAACGGCAGGAAAGTCGGCGATCACGCGCTCTCGCCCGGGCTGACGGAATATACGAAACGCTCCTTCTACGTTACCCACGAAGTGACGGACCTGCTGCGCGCTGGACGCAATGCCATCGGCACCGTGCTGGGCAACGGCCGCTATTTTGGTCCGCGCAGCGTCGTGTATGCGTCGATGCCGACGTTCGGCTTTCCCAAGCTGCGGCTGCATTTGCGGATCGAGCATGACGACCATTCGGTCTCGGAGGTCGTGAGCGATGAGTCCTGGAAACTCACCACGGACGGCCCGATCGCCGCCAACAACGATTTCGACGGCGAGGAATACGACGCCCGTCGCGAACTCGGCGCGTGGTCGACCGCGGGCTACGACGATTCCAAGTGGCGGCCCGCGGAAATCGTCGGTGCGCCCTCGGAAAAAATTGTCGCGCAGATGATCGATCCCATCCGCGTGACCGGTGCGTTGAAGCCGGTCGCGATCACCGAGCCGAAGCCGGGCATCTTCATTTTCGATCTGGGGCAGAACATGGTGGGCTGGGTCCGGCTGAAAGTCGTCGGTCCGGCGGGCACCGTGGTGATGCTGCGCCACGCTGAGACGCTGCTGCCGGATGGCACGCCCGCGCTCGCGAATCTGCGCGGCGTGCAGGCGACGAATGTCTACACGTTGAAAGGCGGCGGTCCTGAAACGTGGGAACCGTGTTTTTCGACCCAGGGCTTCCGTTATGTCGAGGTCCGCGGTTTTCCGGGAAAGCCCGGGCTGGACGCGATTGAGGGACTCGTCGTCAACGACGACCTGCGGGTGACCGGCGAATTTGCGTCGTCGAATCCGCTGCTGGACCAGATTCACCGCAACGTTTCCTGGGGCGTGCGCGGAAACAATAAAAGCATTCCGATGGACTGCCCGCAGCGCGATGAGCGCCAGGGCTGGCTGGGCGACCGTCTGGAGGAATCGCGCGGCGAGGCCTACCTGTTCGACAACGCCGCCTTCTACGCGAAGTGGCTGCAGGACATCCGCGACTCGCAGAAGGACAACGGCAGCCTCCCCGACGTCGCGCCCGCCCACTGGCCCAGTTACACCGACAACGTCACCTGGCCGAGCAGCGCGATCATCATTCCGAACATGCTGCTCGAGCACTACGCCGACCGCGAAGTCATCGCGCGCAATTACGACGCCGCGAAGAAGTGGATGGACCACATGAGCCAGTTCGTGACCGACGGCATCATCGCGCGTGACAAGTGGACCGACTGGTGCGTGCCGCCCGAGGATCCCATTCTCATTCACACCAAGGATCCCGCCCGCATCACGCGCGACGCCGTGCTGGCCACGACTTTTTTCTATCACGACGCGCGCCTGATGGAGCGGTTCGCCACGATGCTCGGAAAACCTGGCGACGCGGCGCATTTCAACGCGCTGGCCGAAACCCTGAAAAAAGCGTTCAACGAAAAATTCTACAACCGTGAGCTCGGGCAGTACGACAACGGCACCCAAACTTCGTCCGTGCTGCCGCTGGCGTTCGGCATGGTGCCGGAAGATCAGCGCGCCCGGGTGTTCGGCCACCTCGTGAAAAACATCAACGAGGTCACCCGGGGGCACATCGGCACCGGTCTCGTTGGCGGGCAGTATCTCTATCGCGTGCTCTCCGACAACGGACGGGCGGACCTGGCCTACACGATCGCGACGCAAACGGATTATCCCGGCTTCGGCTACATGGTTTCAAAAGGCGCGACGACGCTCTGGGAACTGTGGAACGGCGACACGGCCGATCCCTGGATGAACTCGGGCAATCACGTGATGCTCGCCGGCGACTTTGTCGTCTGGCTCTACGAATGTCTGGGCGGAATCAAGTCCGACGCGGCCGTTCCCGGCTTCAAGCACGTCGTCATGAAGCCGCATCCCGTGGGCGATTTGAAATTCGTCCGCGCGAGCTACGGTTCGCTGCGCGGACGGATCACGAGCCATTGGTCTCGGGAACAGGGGAATTTCGACTGGCGCCTTTCGATTCCGCCGAACACGACGGCGACGGTCTTCGTCCCCGCTGTGTCAGCTGCGCGCGTGACCGAAGGCGGAAAGCCGGCGGCGAAGGCCGAGGGCGTGACGTTTCTCCGCGAGGAAAACGGCCATGCGGTTTTCCGGATCGGCAGCGGGGCCTATCACTTCGCCGCGCCGTGAAGAGAATCCAGCTGTAGGAGCGGCTTTACGCCGCGACTGGTGCGAACGCTGAAAGAGATCGAAAGTCGCGGCATAAAGCCGTTCCTACAATGGGCGTGCTACCTCTTCGGCTGGTTGCGCAGGTAGGCCGTGAGCTTGGCCAGGTTCTCCTTCGCGCCGGCGTGGTTTGGATCCAGCGTGAGGGCCCGGCGCATTTGCGCGATGGCTTCCTCGATCCGTCCCGCGCGGGCGTATAAAACGCCGAGATTGCTGCAGAGCTCCGCGGTCGGTGCGGCGACTTTGAGCAGTGCCTCGAAGTGACCGATCGCCTCCTCGGCGCGTCCGCTCTCGGCGAGCGCGGCGCCGAGATTGTACCGCGCTTGTGGGAGGTCGGGATTCAGGCGGAGCGCTTCCTGCAGTTCGCGGATGCCTTCATCGGCGCGTCCGCTGGCGAGCAGCGAAATGCCCAGATTGCTGTGCACGCGCGCGGAGTCGGGTTTCAGTTTCGCCGCGGCCTGCAGTTTCTCCAGGGACTCAGGCAGCTGTCTCATCCGGCGCAGAAGCAGGCCGTAGTTTGTCAGGTAATCCACTTCGCCCGGCTCGAGGCGCAGGGCGGCGACGTACTGGACGGCGGCCTCCTCGTTGCGATCGAGCTGGGCGAGGGCGTTCGCGTAGTTGAAGCGATGGATCGATTCGTTCGGCGCATACGACACGGCTTTGGCCAGGGGATCGAGCGAAGCCGGGATGTCCCCCGCATCGAGCAGGGCGGTGCCGAAAACCGAATTGTAGAGCGCATTCGTGGGTTCGAGCTCCACGGCCCGCTGGAGAATGCCGAGCGCCTGAACGACCAGAGTCTCGTCGCGCGGGGCGGTCGAAACGGCGATGAAAGCTTCCGGGCGTTCGACGGAGCCTTTTCCGTCCGCCGGCCGGCCGAGTCCTTTGCGCATCAGCAGCAGGCCGAGATTCGAGTACGCGTTCGCGTAACCGGGCGCGAGCGCGATGGCCTCTTTCAGGTTGCGGCGCGCGTCTTCGAAACGATCCAGGTCGCGATAGCAAAGGCTGACGTTGTTCAGCGCGCGCACGTTGTCCGGGACTTTGCGAACGGTGTCCTCCCAGATCGCGAGGTTGCTGCGGTAGTCGCGATTGCGGTCGAACGTCCCCGCGATCGCCCCGATCACGAGCAGCGGCAGCAGCGTCCACGCGAGCTGCCGGCGGAAATGATGGAGGAGAAACGCGACCGCCACGACGATCGCCGCCAGCGGCAGATACATCCGGTGTTCCGCGAGCGTCTGCGTTGCGACGGGAATCACGCTCGAGGTGGGTGCGAGGATCAGGAAAAACCACGCGCCGACGAAACCGGCGACGGGGCGTTTCCGGAGCAGCACGATCACGAGGGCGAGCAGGGCGAGGATGAGGGACACGCCCCCGGCCACGACCAGCGGGCGTTTTTCCACGATCGCGCCGTAGTCGAAGACGAGGTTGGACGGGAAGATCGCGTGCCAGAGGTAAGTCGCGATGCCCGGCCCCTGGGTCAGCACGTAGTCGTTCCACGAAACCACGCCGAATCCCACGGTGGCGCCGCGGCCGCCGCTCGAGATCACGAGCGTCAGCAACACCAGCCACGTCGCGGCGAACGCGAGATGACGTTTCCCGTGCCGGCGCCAGCTTTCGCGAAACGAGCCGCTCACGAACGTGCGGTCGTAGAGGAAAATCACGAGGGGCGCGGAGGCCATGACTTCCTTCGCGGCCATGCCGAGCACACAGGCGATCACAGCCGCGGCGGTCCAAGCCCGCGACGGTTTTTCCACGCTGCGGATGAACGCGTAGAGCGTGAGCAGATAAAAAAGCCCCACGAGGGATTCCGCGCGCTGCACGATGTACGTCACCGATTCCGTCTGGAGGGGATGAACCGCCCACAGTGCGCTCACGCACCAGGCCAGCGGCGTGGCGTGGGGCCCGAAGCGCGGGGCGAGCGCCGGAAATTTCAGCGTGCGGCGGACGATGCCGAAAAGGCAGAGCGCGGCCGCGAAATGAATCAGGAGATTGCCCGCGTGATACCCGAAGACCTCCTTGCCGCCGAGCCGGTGGTTGATGGCGAACGAGAGGTTGAGCAACGGCCGGCCGCTGACCGTGATTCCGCTGTTCGTCGGAGGGAACAGCGCGGTGCTGAAGCTGCGGATCGTGGGGTTCTTCGAGATCGAGTCGTCGTCATCGAGGAGAAACGGCACCCGGAAACTATTGGAGTAGGCCAGGAGCAAGCCGGCCGCCAGCAGCAGCGCACCGAGGAGGATCGCGCCACGCCGGTCCCAAAAGCCGGCGCGGGGATCGGCGGGGATTTCGGAAGCGGGAGACGTTACCGGCATCCCGAAACAGATGCGGGTGACACTGCCGATGTCGAGGACTCAGCCTTCGACGATGCGGAACAGGATCGGCACGCGGAGACGGGTGTTCACTTTTCGGCCGCCGCGCAGGCCGGGCCGGAATTTCCATTTTCCGACACCCGCGAGCGCGGCGTCCTCAAAAGCGTGGTGCGTGCTGGAGATGACGAATGCGTTCACCACCTCGCCGCGCGAGCTCACGATGAACTCGACGACCACCTGCGCGTCGATCGCCTCGCGCCGCATGGCCGAGGGATAATCCGGCGGGGGCTGGAAGATCGGGGAGGGCGCGCGCTCCACGTCGCGGAGGTTGAAAATATTTCCGACGTTCCCGCCGAGTTTTCCGCCGCGCATGTTCTCGGGGATGCTCCACATTTTGTCCTTGTTGAGATCGGTGCGGTCGACGAACGAGGAGAAGTCGAGCTGCTGGACGAAATCGTGGAGCTGGGGGAGTTGCGGGAGATCCATCTGCATCGGCACCCAGACGCGCAGGTCGGTCGTGTCCGCCGCTTCGCTTGGTTCCGGATCCGGCTCCTCGAGTTCCTTGAGGTCGGGCATCGTCAACGAGAGCTCGATGACGTGTTCGTTCCTGAGCGCCGCCGCTTTTTTCGGCTCGGGACGGATTCCGAAGAAAATAGCGATGTGCAGCGCCGCTGAAATTCCGACCCCGACGCTCACAAACTTCCTCGAGCGCGGCAGACCCGGGTAGCGACACGAGCCGCCGGCCGGCGCTTGGACCATCGGTCGCGGGGCGCGCACGTCCGCCGCTTCCGTGATGGCGGGTTCAAAAGGGGCGTCGGTCGTCATGGAAAACCTTTCCTCTCTATCGACGCGGCCAAGCCTCCGCTGGAGAACTGGAATAAAATCCCACCCGGGAGCGAGGGAGCCCTGCCGGAAGGGGCGCCGGGGAGCTTCGCTTGTGCAACTCGCGACCGGGGAAGGGAAAGACGGCTGACGAGGGCTGGCTGGCGTCCGGCAGGAACCTCTCGCGCGGTCGCCGTTAATGCGGCGGAGATTGCGTACTCCGGCAGTGGTACAGTTCGTCATTGCGAGGAGTCCCACTCTGCGGACGACGAAGCAATCCCGCTGGATAGCGCCGACTGCGTTGCGTCGGCGGCCACGGCGCACCTCGCGCTGACAAAGCAAAGTGTACCACTGCACCTACTCCGGACAACGCGTGGGCGAAATCGGGGTCCAAGGCGCATATGAACATCGCAAAAATTGAGTCCACCGCTCGCGAGCTGGTGCAGGCAGGGAAGGGGATTCTCGCCGCCGACGAGAGCACATCGACGATCGAAAAACGCCTGCGCAGCGTGGACGTCGCGCCGACCGAGGAAAATCGCCGCGCCTACCGGGAGCTGTTGTTTTCGACGCCGGGGCTCGGCGAATTCATCAGCGGCGTAATTTTGTACGATGAGACGATCCGCCAGAAATCCGCGGACGGCGCGCCCTTTGTCGCGTTGTTGCAGCGTCTGGGAATTATTCCCGGCATCAAGGTCGACCTCGGTGCGAAAGACCTGGCGGGATTTCCCGGCGAGAAGATCACCGAGGGCCTGGATGGCTTGCGCGAGCGTCTCGCCGGCTACGCGAAACTCGGCGCGCGTTTCACGAAATGGCGCGCGGTGATCGCGATCACATCCGGAATCCCAACGCCTGACGCGCTCGATGCGAATGCGCATGCGCTGGCGCGTTTCGCCGCGCTGAGCCAGGAGGCGGACCTCGTGCCGATCGTCGAACCGGAGGTGCTGATGGACGGCGATCATCCGATCGAGCGGCAGGAGGAGGTGACGGCCGCGGTGCTGCCACGCGTGTTTCGCGAGTTGATCGCGCAACGCGTGCGGCTGGAGGGAATGTTGCTCAAGCCGAACATGGTTGTCTCCGGCAAGGAGTGTGCCCGGCAGGCGTCGGTGAGCGAAGTGGCCGAGGCGACCTTGCGCTGCCTTCGGCGCCATGTGCCCGCGGCGGTGCCGGGCATCGTGTTTCTTTCGGGTGGCCAGAGTGACATTCGCGCGACGGAGCATCTCAATGCCATGAACCAAACCGGCGGCGCACCGTGGGAGCTGAGTTTTTCGTACGGCCGGGCATTGCAGGCGCCGGCGTTGAAAGCCTGGGCGGGCAAAAGCGCGAATGTCCCCGCCGCGCAACAGGCGCTGCATCACCGGGCGGCCTGCAATTCGGCCGCGCGCCATGGCTCTTATTCTAAGGAGCGGGAGCGGTCGGAATCGATGGACAGGGCCTGAAGCTGGGTTTTGCGGCCTCGGGAGCTGGTTTCGCAAAAATTTGCTGAAGCTGGCTGCCAAACGCCCGATGGAGTGGTGGCGGAAGAGGAATATTTCCGGGCTTGATTGCTTTGGCCTCGCATTTGCTAAGGTTGCGATTGAATCCGGGGTAGTAAACCTCTCCGTCCAACCAAGCCTGCTATGAAAAAATCGACAACCAAGAGCATCAAGTCGCCCGCCCCAGCGACGAAGTCCGTTCCTTCCGCCAAGCCGGTCACGACCGTGAAACCTGCGGAGAAAGCAAAACTCGCCAACACGGCGTCCGCACCGAAGACCAAAGCTCCGTTCGCCTCGAAGGCGACGCTTGCCCCGGCCGCCACCGTGCCGCCTTTCGCTCCCGTGGCGCCGAAGCGCCCGGTCACCACGATCACCGCGCTCGTTGACGTGGGTTTCGGCAACACGCTTTACCTCCGCGGCGAAGGTCCGGGACTGAGCTGGGAGAAAGGCGTCCCGCTCGACAGTCTGTCGTCCGACAAATGGGCGATCACGTTCACGGAGTCGGCCCGCCCGGTCATTTTCAAATTCCTGCTCAACGATATTTCGTGGAGCGCTGGCGAGGACTACACCGTCGCGCCGGGCACGAGCATCACCGTCACGCCGGTTTTCTAAGGCTAAAGGATCGGCGCCTTTTCTTTGTCATCGCGAGGACGGCGAAGCCGGCCGCGGCGATCCAGCTGGATGGATTGCTTCGTCGCCCGCATTGCGGGCTCCTCGCAATGACAAGGTTTGGTTTCCAGGCATCGCTCCCGTTCAGTCGGGATTGATCGCCATCAGATGCGCGCGGATTTTTTCCGACGCGGCGTCGCGGTCGGCGAGTTCATCGGGCATCACGACGATGCAGCGCATCGTCACGCGCGAAAATGGCTTCGGCAGATAAAACTGGTCCCAGCTTTTCATGCGCCAGGCGGAGTGAAACTGCGCGCCCACGAGCAGCAGCGCTGCCTGCGTCCGGCGGGCGACGATGACCGCGCCGGGCTTCAGGTCGTAACACGGGCCCCGCGGTCCGTCCGGCGTCACGCCGATGTCGTGTCCCGCGCGCAAAACGTCGACGAGCGCCATCGCCGCTTCGCGTCCCAGCCGGCTGCTGGAGCCGCGCACGATGCGCATCCCGGCGAGCGAGAAAAACGCCGAGAGCCACGCGCCGTCCTTGCTCGCGCTGACGAGGGCATAGGCCGGCCGGCCCTGCCGGTAGCGGCGCACGATCTCCGGCGAGAGAAAAAGCCGGTTGTGCCAAAGCACGATCGCGACGGGCTGGTCGCGCTTCTGGTAGTTGCGGAGATCGTCCGGCGCGGCCTCCATGCGCAGGGTGCGGCCCCACAGCCGGAGCAAAAAACCGAAGGGCCAGAGCACGGCGCGGCGCCAGCCGGCGATACCGTGCACAAGGGGAGGGGAAGAGGACTCCGACACGGCGAAGTTTCTCGGCGAAGCCTGCAACCGCGCCAAGCAAAACGTTGAACGGCCGCCGCGACTCCCGCGAGTTTGTCACGTATTACGTGACAAATTCGCGGGGGAGGCGGTGGTCGCTGCGAGCGTGGGCGGGTGGAGGGATCACCCGGCAACACCCGCGAGCGCCCGCGGCCACCGACCGGGCGCGGGACCGGGTTGACGCGACGCGGATTCGTCGGCAGCAACGCGCGCGTGTCGCCCGTGCTTCCTCCCTGCCCACACCTGCCGCCGCCGCGCGCGGCCCTGGACTGGCGTGCGCTTCACGTGCACCGCGAGGATGTGCGCGGCCCGGAATTTTATCACGACTGCCTCGAGTACGGAAACGCGCTCTGGCAGCGCGGCCTCGCGGCGCGGGCGATTCTCTGCCTCGACCGCGCGTTCGGAGCGGATCTGCGCGGCGGCGAACCGGTGCTTCGCGAGTGGCCGCTGCCTTATGCGGCGATGCGCTGGCTGCTCCGCGAAACCCCGCCGGGGATTTTTTCGGGAAACGCGCGCGTGCATTTTCAACACTATGCCGGCCGCATGAACGAGCCGCGCCGCGAACAACGCCGCTGGCGCGCGTGGGCCTGCTGGGCCCTCGCCCGCGCCGAGCTCCCTCACCTCCCCGGCGATCCCAGGCACGCGATCGCGGAACCGACCCACGGGGAAATCGCCGCGGGGCTGCGCGCCCACGGAATACCCGGCGAAACCGAACTGTGGCGGCAGGTACTCGACTGGCGCTAGGCCCGCCTGCGGCCGCGCCGCCGGCGCATGGAGGGGTTTATGCCTGTCATTCTGAGCGAAGCGAAGAATCCAGCAGGAAGATTCGAGACGCTTCAGCGGGGTGGAAATCGAAGTGGATTCTTCGCTCCGCTCGGAATGACAGACACAGACAATTTTGAAGAATTTCCAGAGGGATTACTTCGCCGCCTGCTTCGCGGGTTCCTCGCAAGCCACCCTTGGCTGCGACCGAAACCTCCGACGGTTCGAAAGCCCGGGATTTCCGTTGGGGAACTCCGTCTGAAATGGTCCGTCTAGATCGTTGCCCCTGTTTCGCTGTCTCCACCCCGTTCCCTCTCTTCCGGGCTTCGCGTTTTCTTTCCCCAATCCTCCCCTCCATGAGCAAACTCCCTGCTGGTTCGCGTCCTCTCTCCGCTCTTTTTCCTGGAATCGTTTCCATTTCCCTCGCGCTGTTTTATTTGGCCTCTCCGATTGCCCGGGCCGTCACGACGGCGAAAGCGCTCACCTTCGACCGGCCGGTATCGAGCTTCGAGTGGACGCTCGCGGAAATTAACCCGGACCTGCCCGCGGATTGGACGGGCTTCGATTTTCTCGTCGTGGAATTCAAGGCGTCGTCGAGCCAGCGCTTCGAGCTCGGGCTGAAAACCGCGGACCAGCACGTTTCGAAGCGGATTCATCCGCTCGCCGGCGTGTGGGTGCGGGCGTCGATCCCGTTGCGCTTTTTCCGCCAGGGCCTGGGCGACGCGCACGATCTCGCTGCGACGGTGAACCAGCCGCGGGATTCCTACTGGATCAACATCGAGTCGGGCGGCCACGGCCCGACGACCGCGGTGCGCGGCATGACGGTCGTGATGCGTTATCCGGTCGGCTATCCCACGCTGGAGATCCGCTCGATCACGCTCGCCAAAACCGATCCGGGCGACGCCGTGCTCGGGGGAAAACCGGTGCTCGACGAATTCGGCCAGTACGCGCACGTCGAGTGGCCGGGCAAGGCCCACTCGGATGCGGACCTGAAAAAAGCGTGGGCCGACGAAGCGGCCGGTCTGGAGAAAGCCGGCACGTTTCCCGGGCACTGCCCCTACGGCGGTTTCCTCAACACGAAGGCAAACGCCACCGGCTTCTTCCGCGTCGAGAAAATCGCCGGCCGCTGGTGGTTCATTTGTCCCGACGG
This sequence comes from Opitutaceae bacterium, assembly GCA_036261745.1. Taxonomy (GTDB): domain Bacteria; phylum Verrucomicrobiota; class Verrucomicrobiia; order Opitutales; family Opitutaceae; genus DATAKE01. The sequence continues at coordinate 7,752 of DATAKE010000027.1, read as the reverse complement.
CCACCAGTTTTATTCCACCGGCGTGAACGGCATCGGACCCGGCTCCGGCACGCGCACGGCGGGCCGCGAGGACTATTTCGCGAAAATTCCGCCGCCGGCTCCCGCGGCGGGCGGGGCGCCTCCGCAACGCGGTGCACCGCAGGCTTCGTTCTACACCGCCAACGTGCAGAACCGCTATGGCGCCGACTGGCGCAAGCCCTGGGCCGAGCTCACCGCCCGGCGGCTCAGCTCGTGGGGCATCAACACTTCCTATGGTCCCGCGTTGAACGAGGCGCTCGGCACCCATCCAAGCAACAAGCCCTACGTCTTCACGCTGCGCGGCTGGCAGACCGACCAGACCGTCATGGGCATGCCCGATGTTTATTCGGAGGAATTCAGCAAACGCGTCGACGCCGCCGCCGAGCGCCTGCTCGCACCGCGCAAGGAGGATCCGCTCATGGTCGGCTATTTTATTGGCAACGAGCCGCCGTGGCCCGGCCGCGAGAGCCAGCTCGTCGACGAGTTTCTGGCGAAGGGTCCGTCGGAGACCGCGAAGCATTTCCGCACCGAGCTCGCGAAGGGCGACACGCCCGAGCGCCGGAAGCAACTCGTGCTCGCCGCGTTCGAGCGCTACCTCGCGACGATCAATGCCGCCGTGAAGAAACATGATCCCAACCACCTCAACCTCGGGATTCGTTTCGGCGGCACTCCCCCCGACGACGTGATCAAACTCGCGCGCGGCTTCGACGTCTACAGCCTCAACAAATACCGCTACGCCGTGCCCACGGAAATGCTCAACCATGTCCACACCCTCGTGGACCTGCCGCTGCTCATCGGCGAATTCCACATCGGCGTCCCGGGCCGCGGTCTCGCCCCCGGCCTCGTGCAGGCGATGAACCAGGAGGAGCGCGGGCTCGCCTATCGTTACTACGTCGAGCACGCCGCGGCGCATCCCGCGGTCGTCGGCACGCACTGGTTTCAATGGATCGATCAGCCCGCCACCGGTCGCAACGACGGCGAAAATTACAACATCGGCTGGATCGACGTCACCGACCGTCCGTACGCCGAATTGGTGGACGCCGCCAAGATCACCCACGCCCGCCTGCTCGATCTCCACTCCGGAAAAGTCCCCCCGACCAATCGCAACCCGAAGACTTCCGATGTCGGCACGACGCTCGATTCCTCGCAGCTCGGCCGCGTCGGCGTCCAATGATTCATTAGCTGTAGGAGCGGCTTTACGCCGCGATTTGATCGACACCACAGATCCGCGCAGAAGTCGCGGCATAAAGCCGCTCCTACAGTTCAATCTTCCCCTGCCATGCTCTCCCCCTCGATTCGCTTCGCGACGCTCGCCTTGGTCGTCGCCGTGCTCCCTTCATCATGGACGGTCCTGCACGCCGCCGCACCGGTCACCCTGACCGAGGTAAACGAGGTCATTCCGACCTACCTCTCCGGTCCGCCCGATCCGAACCCGATGTTTTATTTCGGTCGCATGTCGCAGGGCGCCGAGGGCCGCACCTATCCCTATCCGCTCTACAGCAATCTCACGAACCGCAAGGCCGACCAGACCTACCGCCTCGTCTATCTCGAGAACGAGTACGTGAAGATCGGCATCGCGCCGGAAATCGGCGGACGCCTTTTCTCCGCCTTGGACAAGACGAACAACTACGACTTCGTCTACCGGCAGCACGTGATCAAACCCGCGCTCATCGGTCTCATCGGCGCGTGGATCTCCGGCGGCATCGAGTGGAATATCCCGCACCACCATCGCGCGAGCACGTTTCTCCCCGTGCAATATCGCACCGAGGAAAACCCCGACGGCGGCAAAACCGTGTGGGTCGGCGAACTCGAAATCCGCCACCGCATGCGCTGGGCCGTCGGCTACACGCTCCGCCCCGGCAGCAGCGTGCTCGAATGCTCCCTCCGCATCCTGAACCGCACGCCGCTCCCGAACACGATGCTCTGCTTCGCGAACGTCGCCGTGAACTCGAACGAGAACTACCAGATCATTTTCCCGCCGAGCACCCAGTGGGTGACGCACCACTTCAAGCGCGAGTTCACGCAGTGGCCCGTCGCGAAGCAGCCGTACGGCGGCGTCAACTGGGACAACGTCGACGTCAGCTGGTACAAAAACCACCAGGCCGCGAATTCGATGTTCGCCTGGAATTACTGGGACGACTTCTACGCCGGCTACGACCACGGCAAACAGGCCGGCACGATGAGCATCGCCGACCACCATCTCGTGCCTGGCAAAAAATTCTGGACCTGGGGCAACGGCCCGCGCGGAAAAATGTGGGACGACATCCTCACCGACACTGACGGTCCCTACATCGAGCTTATGGTCGGCGCCTACTCGGACAACCAGCCCGACTACTCGTGGCTCCAGCCTTACGCGGCGCGCTCGTTCGAGATGTACTGGTATCCCTTCCGCGACATCGGCGGCGTGAAAAACGCCAACCTCGATGCCGCCGTGAACGTCGAGGTGAAAGACGGCGCGATCCTCTACGGCTTCTACTCCACAACCGCGCGTCCCAAGGTGACCGCGCGGCTCACGGTCGCGGGAAAAACCGTTTCCGAGGAAACCATCGCGATCGATCCCGCCAAACCCTACGTGAAAAAAATCGCGCTGCCCGCCGGAGCCACGGAGCACGACGTCCGCGCGGCGTTGCTCGACGGCGATCGCGAGCTCGTCGCCTATTCGCCGGTCAAGCTCAGCCCCACGCCGCAACCCGAGCCTTGGAAGGCCCCGCCCGCCCCCGCCGAGTTCAAGAGCGAGGAGGAACTGACGCTTGCCGGCCAGCGCATCGATCAATTCCACGATCCCGACCGCGATCCCGAACCGTGGTGGGAGGAGGCGCTCAAGCGCGATCCGGGCAACACCGCCGCGCATGTCGGCCTCGGCGTGATCGATCTTCGCCGCGCCCGCTACGCCGGCGCGGAGGCTCATTTCCGCACCGCCATCGCCCGTCTCACGGCGAAACATACCACGCCAAAAAACGCCGAGCCGTTTTATTATCTCGGCGTCGCCTTGCGCGGGCAGGGGAGGGACGACGAAGCCCGCGACGCCTTCTACAAGGCGACGTGGAGCCAGGAGTGGACCGCACCCGCTTACTTCGCGCTCGCCGAAATCGCGTCGACCCGCGGCGATTTCGTTTCGGCGCTCGCCAGCGTCAACCGTTCGCTCGACGCGAATGCGCTCAACGGCCGCGCCTATGTCTTGAAGGCCGCCGTGCTGCGCCACCTCCGGCGCCCCGATGAAGTCTTCGCGGTCCTCGATGCCGCCACGCGCAAGACCGATCCGCTCGATCCCGCGATCATGGCCGAGCGCTGGATGCTCAGTCCTGGCAACAAAACGGCCCAGCCGTTGTTCGCGGTGCTGAACGAGCATCCGGCCACCGCGGAGGAGCTCGCCGCGGAATACGCGAACGCCGGGCTCTGGGAAGACGGGGCCGCGCTCCTCACGCAGATCGTCTCGCGCCGCGACGCCGTGAAAGATTCGCCGATGCTCCACTACTATCGCGCGCACTTCGTGGAGAAACTGGGTCAGACCCGCAAAGCCGCGGATTTTCGGCGCCTCGCCGCCCAGAAATCGCCCGACTACGTTTTTCCGTTTCAAGCCGAGCTGATCCCGATCCTGCGCCGCGCCATCGAGGCAAACCCCTCGGACGCCCGCGCGCATTACTATCTCGGCAACCTGCTCTTCGACTGGCAGCCCGACGAAGCAATCGCGCTCTGGGAAAAATCCGCCGCCCTCGATCCGTCGTTCGCGATCGTGTGGCGGAATCTCGCGCAGGCCTACGCGCACGCGAAAACGGGAACCGCCGCGGAGCGCAACGCGAGGGCCGTCGCCGCCCTCGAGCAAGCCGTCGCGCTGCCCAAGCCGCATCCGACGCACCTCGCCGAACTCGACAGTCTTTACGCCGCCACGAAAACCCCGCCGGAGAAACGTCTCGCGTTGCTCGAAACGCACCAGTCCACGCTCGGCACCCACGACGAAAGCCTTGCGCGCCTCGTCGGCCTGAAAACCTTCGCCGGTAAAACCGACGAAGCGATCGCGATGATGACCGGCCACACATTCAACATCTGGGAGGGGGGCACGCGCTTTAACACCGCCGATTCCTGGATCGACGCCCACCTGGCCCGCGGCATCGCCCGCCTCGCCGCCAAGCAGCCCGCCGAAGCCCTGGTCGATTTCGAGGCCGCCACGAAATTTCCCGCCAACCTCCGCGCCAGCGACAACAACTCCCGCCTCGCCGAAGTTTCCTACTGGCTCGGGCGCGCGCATGAGGATCTCGGCGATTCCGCCAAGGCAGCCGAAGCCTGGACCCGCGCCGCGAACGCCCGCAGCAATGTCCCGCGTCGCGGCGGCGGCGACATCGCGCTCACCGGCGAAAGCTTTCGCCGCACGAATCAACGCTATCACCAGGCGCTCGCCTGGCAGAAACTCGGCGAAAAAGAAAAAGCCACGGAGATCCTGCAGGAGCTCGTGACCTCCGGCAGCGCATCCGCACCTGCCACCGAAGAAGCGGGCCCCGCGGCCGGCGCCACTGCGGCGCGTCACTTCGCCGCCGGTTTGGGTCACGCCGGTCTCGGCGAAAAAGACCAGGCGCGCGATGAACTCACCGCCACACTGACCGAAGCCCCCGACAACCTCGCCGCCCAACTCGCGCTGAGCCGTTTGTGACCAGCCGGGCGGTAGGGCGGATCTGTGACCCGCCCTTTCCGGGCAATCGATCCCGCGCGCCGCGTAGCCACGAGCGTGAGCGAGTGGTTACCGCCCGTCGCAAGCCTCCGCTTTCCGGCTTCAGCCTCCCGCTCCCGGCTCTCAGCTCCCAGCTCTCAGCTCCGCCTTTCGCTCCGCCCAGAGAGCAATCGTACCCCCGCGATTCCCTTGAGGGCAGGGGAGGACGCGCTCATATGACACGACCCACCGTTGAAGGCACCCCCCGATGGCGAAACAAGAAACGGCCGCGGAAGTCACGGGGCGAAGCATTCCCAAGTCGGCAACTTCGCCGCTTCGCAACGACGTGACTGTCGTTTTGTCATTGCGAGGACTCCCGCATCGCGGACGACGAAGCAATCCAGCTGCCAGCGGGATCACTCCGACTGCCATGCGCCGGTGTCGATGACTGCGCCTCATCACCCTGGTCGACTGTTCCCGCCGTGGTTTTCCTTTCTCATCCCGCGAGCGCATCCAGCGGCGATCGCACCCCGATCCCCGGCTTCACCATCACATGCGTGTAAATCTGCGTGGTCTCGACGCTCTCATGACCGAGCAACTCCTGCACCGTGCGGATATCCGCCCCGCCCTCGAGCAGATGCGTCGCAAACGAGTGCCGCAGCACATGCGGCGTGACGCGTTTCGTTAGCCCGGCTGCCTCCGCCGCCCGGTGAATCGCCCGTTGAAAAGCACTGTCCGTGACATGATGCCGCCGTCGCAACCCGGTGCCCGGATCGATCGCCGTCTCGCGCGAAGGAAACAACCACTGCCATTCAAAGCTCTCCCCGGCCCGCGTGTATTTGGCGGCCAGTCCTTCCGGAAGCCAGACGCCGGGCAGGCCGACGGCCCGGTCCGCGAGGTGGAGTTGTTTCAATCGTTCGATCTGCCCCTCGAGGGCAGGCACGAGCACCGCAGGCAAAACCGTGACGCGGTGCTTCGCGCCCTTGCCATCGTAGATTTGGAGGCGTTGACGCGGAAGATCGAGGTGGTGCACGCGCAGTCGCAGCAATTCGAGCAGGCGCAGACCGGAGCCATAGGCCAGTTCCCCCATGAGCCGGTTTGTGCCCGTCAGATGAGTGGTCAGCGCGGAGATTTCGGAGCGCGTGAGGACCGTCGGCACTTTTCTTCCCGCTTCCGCCCGCTGGAACGGGATGTCGCCGAGCTGTCGCTGCAACGCTTCCTGCAGGAAAAACACGAGCGCATTGAGCGCTTGCTTCTGCGTGCTCTGGCTCACGCGGTGCTCCACCGCCAGCGACGAGAGGAACGCTCCCACTTCCCGCACGTCGGCGGTGAAGGGGGAACGTGGCTTGATGAAACGCACGAAACGCGCGGCCCATTCCCGGTAAGTTTGCTCCGTCCGCCAAAGGAAACCCCGGTTGCGCAATGCCGCGATCAGCTGATGCTCCCACTCAGCCCGCCCGAGATCCCCTGCCGCCGGCGGAGGCTCCGGCGAACGCGAGACACGACCGGGAGACGCCGTTGGCGGACGATTCGCGCGGGCAGCGGCCGGCTCGTCCGGTTGCCCGACACGATTTTCGAACGGACCTGTCCGACCCTGCGTCACGAACCAGCGCAAGGCGTCGCGGGTGATGACCGAGCGATGTGTTTCCAAATACTGACGGGCGAGAGCGACACTGACCGGAGCGCGGACTTTGGCGGCGTAGCCCAGAAATCTAATGATCTCGCGGTGAAATTCCGCGGCGAGCGTGGAAACCAGATCCAACCGGTCCAATGCCGTCGCCCAATCTGGAAAGGAAACCGGACGTCGTTCGAGGTCTGTGGACATGCGTTCCAGTGAGGCTTTTTCCTCCGGCAAAAGCCAAACTCCGGACACCCTAATTCTAGGGCCTTCTTTCGGGACATAATTAGATTCAAATCCTTCCACGATCCGCTTCACTCCCTCCCGCGAGGCAATTCCCCGCTTCCCAATGCCCCCGAAACCGAAACCCAGTTGGTCCCAATAACACTGTTGGGCAAAGAAAGATGAAGCGCGTCCTCCTCTTATTGCTTATGGGCTTTTTCAGTCTTCCATTATTCGCGAGTGACACGAAGGAAGTTACCTTCTGGCGCTGGTTTCAAAAGAACGAAGGCCGGCTGTTCGCGTTTGAGAAGGATCGCGAGCGGACCTTCGACGACCTCGCGGGTGCGTTGAAGGCAGTTCATCGCGATCTCACATTCGAGTTTGGTCCCGTGCTTCCCGATGGACGGCGGGAGTTTGTTATCAGCGCTGGTGGGATTAAGAGCGCATTCCCCGCCGTCGAAGCGCTCCAAGCCGCGGCTCCGAAGATGGAGAAGTGGATTTTTGTGCAGTTTCGATCACGTCGGGTTCCAATCAACGATCTGGAGTTTTCCGGAAAAAAGATCCGAGCCAAAGATGTTCATTACCTTCTTTTCCGCGACGATAGCCCCGGGAAAGTTGGCATTATGATTTTCATGGACGGTTATCGCGAAGCGGAGAGGTCAGTCTTTGGTCAGATGGGTTATTTATTTCTCGACGAGGCGCTGGGTGAGTATGACGTCGAGATGAAGCTCGGCGCGATCGAGTTCCAGGCGAGAGATTCGAAGTATTTTGAGAGGGCGCATCCGCTGACCGAGCTCCCAAAAGCTTTCGACGATTACTTCGCGAACCGGAAAAAATGAAAACGCCCAACCAGGCGCTACAGCCAACGGCCCTGCTGGGCCGTGGCTGATCTCAAACGTTGGGCAAAGAAAAGATGACCGAAGCCTACACAGAGTTATCTACGGATTTTACGACCGCCGACACCGAAGGCCCGGTGTCGATCAATTTCTCTGGCGATCGGTTGGAGCTTTCGTTCACGAATTTCCGCACGCCGATCCAAAGAGTAGCTTACCACGACGTACGCGCTTTGTCGTGGATCGGCTGGGAAGATACCTCTCCCGCGATCAGCCCTGACCGGATCTATCAGGTCAGAGGTTCTCGGTTTCTTGCTCCATGGGAGCGCTTCTCAGTCGGCGAAGTTCGCTTCGTGCACTTCAAGTTAGGCTTCAATGCGCAAGCCAAGTATCTGGACGTTATCGCCACGCGTATGGAA
>DATAKE010000018.1:0-12520 GCA_036261745.1 Opitutaceae bacterium | reverse complement strand
CGCCTGGGTTTCGGCAAACTCCGGCACCAGAAACTTGAAGAAGATGAAATTAAAAATTACTCCTGCCAGGCCTGAAAAAACGGCGACCATCAGTCCGCTCATGTACGCCTGTCCGTAGGTGAATTCTGCTGCACCTCGTTCCGCGCGAACTCGTCGGGTGCCGAGGATGATACCCATCGTAAAAACGATGAACCACGCGATCATGTTGATCACTGCTCCAGTCATGAACTTTTCCGGGTTGGTCCAATAACCCATCAGATGAGTGACGAGGGTGATCGCACTCATCACGAACGTAATGCCGATGCCATAGAGGAGGGGGATTTTCATACGGGCCGAACGTGTGCACCCCCGCTCGTGAATACAATCCCGGCGTGATCGGCGGCTGCCGCGCGGGATAAATGGCCGCCCGCGGTATGCGAGCGATCCTGGGGCTTAGCTATTGTCGCCGTCCAGCAGCCTGCCCAAGCCCCCAAGAACGGAGCCTTCGTCGCGTCCGCCCCGACCGGTTCGCGGTGCGGCAGCGACGATACGCCCTGCCAGTCGTGAAAACGGCAATGACTGCAGCCAGATTTTTCCCGGTCCCCGCAGGGTGGCGAAGAAAAGACCTTCGCCGCCAAACAGAGCCGTTTTTACCCCGCCGACGAGCTGGATGTCGTAGTCGACCGTCGGTTGGAAACCCACGATGCAGCCGGTGTCGACGCGAAGCACTTCGCCCGGCGCCAGCGTCCGCTCAAAAAGGGTTCCGCCCGCGTGGATGAACGCCCAGCCATCGCCCGTGAGCCGTTGCATGATGAAGCCTTCGCCACCGAAAAGACCGGCTCCGAGTTTTTTCTGAAACGCGATGCTGATGCTCACGCCTTTCGCCGCGCAGAGGAATGAATCTTTCTGGGTGATCAGCTCGCCCCCGAGCTCCCGGAGGTGAACGGGGATGATTTTACCCGGATAGGGAGCGCCGAAGGCGACGCGTTTTTTTCCGGACCCTTGGTTTTGAAACACCGTCATGAACAGCGATTCGCCCGTGAGCAGGCGTTTCCCCGCTCCGAGGAGCGCGCCCATGAATCCTGAATTTTTTTGGGAGCCATCACCGAAGATGGTCTCCATCGCGATATCCTGATCCATGAACATCATGCCGCCGGCTTCGGCCACAACGGCCTCCTGTGGGTCCAGCTCAATTTCGACGAACTGCATGTCGTCGCCGTGAATCTTGTAGTCGATCTCGTGCATGGTGCTCATTGGAGGGGAAAAATCAGCAGGTGGGGCGTTGGGTGCGGAGGGCGGTTGAAATGAAGGTGCTGTTTTAGATCAACGGCGCTTCAAGCCGCAAGCGGGAGCGAAGAGGGACTGCGACGAACCGCCGGCCGCGGCGAACCCGTGGGCACGGGCGCTGTGCGTCGCGAGGCGTAGTCACCGGTCACAGTGAGGAGAACGAAGCACCCCGCCGTAAAGCTGAAGAGGGAAAGCGCCATCGCATCAAAAGTGACACCGAGGAGCAAAGCACCCACCGCAAGGGCGGTGCTGCGCAGGAGGAATAAGTTAATTTTCATGGGACTCTGTTTTTGTGTTCGTAGCCATTACACATCGATCCCGGGAAAGTTGCAGAATTGACCGTCGGAGCCACTTCACGCGGTCAACCCCACCGCGCAATCACTTCTTTAAAAACGCGCGAACCAGGCGGTCGTCGCCATCGTTCGGCGCGGGCTTTATCGCAAGGGTGGCGCACAGCAGATTGTAGACGTGGATATTTTCCACCGGGCCAATGGTCCCGCCAGCTTTGAAGGCCGGTCCCTGCGCGATGAGAATCCCGCGCATCGAATCGAGCGCGGTGTCGTAGCCGTGGTCGGCCCGGTTGAACTTGTCCCGAAATTGCTCGAACCGGGCGCGGAAATAAATCTCCCAGCCTTCGTCGGGCACGATCCACACCGGCGGATTGCGCGGGTTGCGGGTGATCTGGAAACGCGCCGGCAATTCCTCCCACGCATAGGCCTTCGCATTTTGGAGCCCGGAAAGTTTGCGGAGAAGCGCGGCGCTGTCGCCGTCCCGCGGACGCAGGCCCGCAACCGGACCGTCGAAGTCCACCTGCACGCTGGTGGGATCGATAAAATCGTTCAGAAGAATTATCCGCTCCTTGCTGATGGGAGTCAGGCCGTGGTCCGACACGACCACCAGATTGGCCTCGAGACCGGCCCCCCTCAGTTGGTCCACAATGGCGCCAATGCGTTCATCGAGGGTTTTGATGGTCGCAAGCAACTCGGGTGAACCGGGCCCGTATTTGTGGCCGACTGAATTTCCCTCTTCGAAATAGAAGGTAACAACGCTCGGCCGATCCTTGGGTGGAAGCTGAAGCCACTGGCGGAATTCTTCGAGGCGCTTTTCGAACGGGAGATCCCCCTGATAGGACCGCCAGAAATTGGGTCGCAGACCGGCAATCACCGCGTTCGAACCCGGCCAGAACGAACAGGCGCTAGCCAGCCCTTGTTTGCGTGCGGTGACCCAAATGGGTTCGCCGCCCCACCACTGCGATTTTTGCGCCGACTCCTCCCGGGTGTAGCGGAAAAACTCTCCGAGGGCCGGGTCGAAAAACTCGTTGTTAATGATGCCGTGATGCGAGGGGTAGAGCCCGGTCACGATCGTGTAGTGATTGGAAAAGGTGTTCGAGGGATAGGTGGGAATGAGCTGCCGGGCGGTGGAGCCTTCGCGCATCAACCGGTGAAGATGGGGGGTTTCGTTCGGATGCAGCGCGCAATAGTCCCAGCGAAACGCATCGAGCGAAACAAGTACGAGCAGCGGAGGAACCGATTTCTGGTGACCGATGTGGGCGCAGCCGGCCAGCAAGGCAGCGACAACCGCGACCGCGGAAATGAAAATTTTCTTCACCGGCGAAGGGTGACGAGGGTCGCGCCCCATGAGCCTGTGTGTTCATCGCCAAGGCGGAACGACTGCACCAGGGGCGAACGTTTCAAAAGGGCATGCACGGTGGTGCGGAGCGTGCCGATTCCCTTGCCGTGGATGATCCGCACGTCGCGAATTTTCCGCGCCGCGCACTCCGCCAGATAGGCGGGAATAAGTTCGCCGAGGTCACCCGGTCGAAACGTGTGGAGATCGAGCTCGCCCGTGGTCGGGAGCGGCACCGATGCGTCATCGGAATTTTCCGTCTCCATGGAGGTCAGCGGTTCTAGCTTGGCCAGTCACCGTCTTCGCGCGGCATCATCTTTGGCGGGGCCGGAGGGGAGGGCGGCGCGGCAGGGTCTGCCGCGGTGGCCGGAGTGGAGGTGGCGGACGGATTCGGCGCGGCTGGGGCCGCCGGCAAGGCGGGAGGTTGGATTTTTTTCGCCTGCTCATCTTCGTCGAGCGCGCGTTTAAACTCCTCCTCCACGCCGCTGCTCGCCTTTTTGAATTCGCGGATGAGTTTGCCCGCGCCACGCGCGAACTCCGGCAGCTTCTGCCCGCCAAAAAGCACGAGGATGATCACGAAGATCATCACCATCTCGGGACCTCCGAGCCCTTCCATGAAAGCGAGCGATGGGTAAAACGCCGTCATGGGATGACACTGACGCCCGGTTTGAAAAAATGTAACGGTGAAATCATCGCCCGGCGCTCGGTCCTCGGTTCAACGGACATTCACGCTGACTTCAAATCTCTGCGTATCGCCCGGCGCGACAAATTGAAGGCCGACTTTGTGCTCGGCGGCGTTGGCCGGCCCCATCCAGGGTTCGACACAGTAGAAGGGTGAGTCGTCAGCGAGTGTCCAGGTCACAAACGTTGCATCCGGCGGGGGGACTTTGTCCGCGCCGAGACGCACGATGACCTCGCCCGTCCGCCCCTTTTCACCGAACACCACTTCGTTGTGGCGCAGCGCGGTGTGAAAGGTGTCGATCAGCGCCTTGTTGGACATGTTCTCCTCCGGCTCGAGTTGCGGTCCGGCGATGAGGTTGCCGGTCGCGTCCTGCTTCAGCCGTTTTTTGGCCGGAATGCGAATCACGTAGTCGCTGCGGGCGGTGCCCTCGGTCCACGGAAGGGTGAAATAGAAATGATGGCCCGCGCTCCACGGCAGCGGGACGGACCCCAGGTTCGCGAGCGCGAATTCACACGAGAGGCCGAAGGCGTCGAAACGGTAGGTGACCGTGAACTCGTATTCGAAAGGATAGGCGGCGCGTGCCTCGGCACCGGGCACGAATTGCGCCGCGAAGCCGCGCGAGTCGAGCCGGGTCACCTTGAAGTCCCCCTGCCGTGCAATCCCGTGGATCGGGATGGCGCGCTTCACGCCATCGGCGGCGCGCCAGAAGAAGATTTCACCCTTGTCGAAGCAGCGCCCGTTAAACGGAAAGAGAATCGGGTTTCCACCGCGAACTTTGGCGATGTCCGAGAAGTCGGCGTTTTCGGGCCAGTAGAGGACGTCCCGCACCGAGCCGTCCCCGAGGGTGAAATTCCAATTCATCAGCCGGGCCCCTTTTTCCGGCAGCGCAAGGTAGGTGGAGTTGCCCACCCGCCAGCGGGTCAGCGTCTGGCCTTGGAACAGGATTTTTTCCATAGGAGCCTGAGCAAATCTTTGCGCGCGATCCGCGCAAAGGTTTTCGTGTGAGTCGCTTTCGCCCCTGGCTGGAAACGTTCTTTAGCTTTTCCATGGGCTTCACGCTTGTGGGGCTGCGGCAAAGCTGTGAGGGTCGCCCCGGTTTCGAATCTCCAGCCCCCATGACTACGATCCTTTTGTTCTTCGTGCTTGGAATTGTTTTGCTCGCGCTGGACTTCTTCATGCCGGGTCTGGTGCTGAGCATTCTGGGCGCCTGCGCCATGCTGGTCGGCACCGCCCAAGCGTTTGAACAATACGGCATCAGCGGCGGACTCATCGCGTTTGCGATCGCCGCGGTGCTTTCGACAATCGCGATTTATCTCGAGTACGTGGTTCTGCCGAAGACGCGCTTGGGGAAAAAACTGTTCCTGCACGCGTCGGTTCAGGGTGTGAGCCAGCCCGTCTCTGAAGGGAATGCGCTGACAGGTCGCGAAGGCGTGGCGATCACACCGCTCGTTCCCACCGGCCAGATTGAAATTGACGGCCGCCGACACGAGGCGCTTTCGCTCGACGGACAAGTGGAGCGGGGCGGACGCGTCAAGGTGACCGGCTTCCAAAACTTTTCCCTGACAGTTACCAAACTATGAATGCTACGACCCTGGCCTGGCTCATCCCGACGGTAATCGTCGTCGTTTTAATCGCGATTGTCCTTTCGTTTTTCAGCGTTTGGTTGCGCGCCTGGCTGGCGGGCGCGCCGGTCGGGATTATTAATCTCGTGGCGATGAAGCTCCGGCAGGTGCCGTTCAGCTTGATCGTCGACGCCCGCGTCACGGCGAAAAAAGCCGGCATCGAAATTCCGATCGACGACATCGAAGCCCACTATCTCGCGGGCGGCAACGTGGTCCCCACGGTCCAGGCGCTGATCGCGGCCCAGAAAGCCGGCATCGAGCTCAACTGGAATCGCGCCTGCGCCATCGACCTCGCGACCAAGGGCTCGGGCAAATCCGTCGTCGAGGCCGTGCGCACCTCCGTCGATCCCCGCGTGATCGACTGTCCCAATCCCGAAAGCGGCCGCACGACGATCGACGGCGTGGCGAAGGACGGCATTCAAGTGAAGGTCAAGGCGCGCGTCACGGTGCGCACCCACCTGGACCGCTTCGTGGGTGGAGCGAAGGAGGAAACGATCATCGCGCGCGTGGGCGAGGGCATCGTTACGACCATCGGTTCCGCGGAGAGCTACAAGCGGGTGCTCGAATCGCCGGACAGCATTTCAAAAACCGTACTCGCGCGCGGCCTCGACGTCGGCACCGCCTACGAAATCCTCTCGATCGACATCGCCGACGTGGATGTGGGCGAGAACGTGGGCGCAAAACTCCAGGAAGCCCAGGCCGAGGCGAACAAGAACATGGCGCAGGCTCAGGCGGAAATCCGCCGCGCGGCGGCCGTCGCGCTCGAACAGGAAATGAAGGCGCGCGTCCAGGAGATGCAGGCGAAAGTCGTCGAGGCGCAGGCGCAGGTGCCGCTCGCGCTGGCCGAGGCGTTTCGCTCCGGACGGCTCGGCGTCATGGATTACTACAAGATGGAAAACATCCAGTCCGACACTGCGATGCGATCGAGCATCGCGCATCCTGAAGGCAAGGGCGGTCCTGCTCCGACATGAGTTGGATTTTCGATCACCTCGGCACCGTCATCTTCTGGGTGATGGCGTTTGTGATCGTCCGGAAGGTCCGGGCGTTTCTGCGCCGGGTTGAAAGCGAAACCCAACGTCGCGCGGGTTCGCGGCCGGCTGCGAACTACGATCCGGAGGAAGCCAGGCGGGTGCGGGAAATCCAGGAGGAGATCCGCCGGAAAATCGCGGAGCGCCGCGGCGGTGCCCAACCGACGACGCGCGCGCCTTTCGGGACTCCGGCGGAAAACCCGCCAGTCCTTGTGCCGACGCACACGCCGGTGCCCGACCCGTTCGAGAGCCCGATGAAAAAAGTTTTGGCGGAACTCGAGCGGCGGATGCAGCCGCCCGCCCCCCCGGTCGTGCCGGAATCGCGACCGTCCCAGACGGCCCAGCTGGAGCGTCAGGAACAACTCGCCGAGCAAATGCGCGTTTTGGAGGAGAGCCGCGTGCTGGTGCAGCGTCGCGCCGCCCAGGCGCGCGCCGCGGTGACGAACGAATCCGCTTCCGAACGCGGCATGCTCACGGCGTCGCGAGGGAGCCTGCTGACCGAGCTGCGCGATCCGCGGGGGCTTCGCCGCGCTTTTGTTTTGCGCGAGATTCTCGGCGCGCCGGTCGGACTGCGTTAAACCCGTCGCGCAAGCGCGCGATTACATCTTGGCGCGATTGTCGCCCACGAACTTGGTCGGATAACGCTTGCCCTTGTATTCGATCTCCAGGTTTTCCCCGAGATTTGCCCGGATATAGATCGGGCCCGGCCATGGCACGGTGCGAGTCTGCCCGCGCGAGAGTGTGGCCTTGAACAGTTCTTCGCCTTCGCTCTCGTCCGCGTTGCGGCGCAGGACGGTGACCGTGACCGCATCCAACGCGACAAGGGTGATCGTGCGTTCCGCCGCCGCCTGCGGTCCTGGGGAGGGAGTGTTGCCCGCCTGGACCGGGTTGGAGTCGCGGCCGCTGAAAAAAGATTTTCCGATCAGAATGAGCAGAATCAGCAGCACGACCGCGCCGGCCCATTTGCCGTATTTGAAAAGGAGGGCCGGATCCGGACCTGAAGGAAGACTGCTTCCCCCGCGCGGAAAACGCGGCTGCGGCGGGGAGGTATCGCTGCTCACCGAGCTTTCACCGGGAGAGGCAGCGCGGTCAGCGGCCTCCGCCGCGGAGGCGACCGAGATGTCCATGCGACCGTAGACTTCGCGGCTTGGCGCGCGTGGGCGGGTGTCGCCGCGACCCAAGGCCGCGTAATCGCTGAGGATGCGGTCGCCCGGGAGCTTCAGGAAATTTGCGTACGTGCGGAGAAATCCCCGCGTGTAGATTTCCGTGAGCCCGATGTCGAAATGGTTGCTCTCGAATTTCTGCAGATAGTCGCCGCGGATTTTCGTCGCCTCGGCGGCTTCACGGATGGAGATGCCCTTTTTCTTGCGCGCTTCCTCGAGCCGTTCGCCGATTGTCTGCATCAGGGTGGGTTATGGATAAAAACGAACGGAGGGAAGAAGCAATTAAGAAGCCGCGAGATGGGAAGGAAAAATCGGCCGCGAATCGCGACCCTTTTCCCGCGCGGAAAATTACAGTGCGTCCAAATCCGTGAGGATTTCGCGCGGACTCGATCCGTTTTCCGGTCCGACGATGCCCTTTTCCTCCATGATTTCCATGATGCGCGCGGCGCGGTTGTAGCCGATGCGGAGGCGGCGCTGGAGCATGGAGGTGCTGGCGCGTTTGGTGGACTTGAGGACGTCGAGCGCCTGGTTGTACAACTCTTCGTCGTCACCCAGGTCGCCGTTTTCGCCTTCGCCGTCGGCGCCTTCCTCTTCCTCACGGGCGGCACGGTCGATCTGCTGCTGGACCGACGTCGCGTATTGCGGCGGTCCGTTGACCTTCAGGAATTCGACCAGCGCCTGGACTTCCTCGTCGGAAACGAACGCGCCCTGTGCGCGGACCAGCCGCGAGGTGCCGGGAGGGGAGAAAAGCATGTCGCCGCGGCCGATCAGCGTGTCGGCGCCCTTGACGTCGAGAATGGTCCGGGAGTCGACCTGCGATGCGACTTGGAAGGCGATGCGCGAGGGCAGATTCGCTTTGATGACGCCGGTGATCACGTTCACCGACGGACGCTGGGTCGCGATGATCAAATGAATGCCGGCGGCGCGGGCCAGCTGGGCCAGGCGGGCGATGCTGGTCTCGATCTCGGCGGGGGCGACCATCATGAGGTCGGCGAGCTCGTCGATGATGGCGACGATGTAGGGCAGGCGTTCGGGAATCTCGATGCCGTCGTCGGCGGCCAGCGGATCGACCCCCTCCAGTGCTCCCTGGGTTTCCGGGGGCGGGGGAGTGTCGGCCTTGGGGGTTTTCTTGCGTGAATTGAAGCCGACGATGTTGCGGACGTTGGCCTTCGCAAAAATTTGGTAGCGCTGCTCCATTTCGGCGAGCAGCCACTTCAAGGCGGCGGGCACTTTCTTCGGCTCCGTCACCACGGGAATGAGCATGTGCGGAAGGGAGTTGAAGATTTTCAACTCCACCACCTTCGGATCCACCATGATGAGGCGGAGATCCTTGGGGCTTTTCGAGTAGAGGATCGAGGCGACGATGGAGTTGATGCAGACCGATTTTCCGGAACCGGTCGCGCCGGCGATCAGCAAGTGCGGCATCTTCGCGAGATCGGAAATGAGCGGAATGCCCGAGACATCTTTGCCGAGCGCGATCGGGATCTCGGCTTTGGCGCTCGCCCAATCTTCCGCCTCGAGCAATTCGCGCATGCCCACCGGGGTGGGATGTTGATTCGGGACTTCGACGCCGACGGCGGCCTTGCCCGGGATCGGCGCGAGAATGCGGACGGACTGGGCGCGCATGCCCAAGGCGATGTTTTTATCGAGTCCGGCGATTTTCTCCACGCGGACACCGGCGGCCGGCACCACTTCGTAGCGTGTGATCACCGGTCCGACATGAATTTCGCCGAGCGTCACCTCGACGCCGAATTCGCCGAGGATGCGCAGGAGGTTTTCCGCGTTCTGGCGGTGTTCTTCCTCGCTGTTTCCCGCGGCGGGCTGGACCTGCTCCTTGAGGAGCGAGAGGGGAGGGAACTGGTAATTTTCGTCCTTGGTCTGCGGAAGCGTGATTTTCGCTTTCTTGGTTTCCTCCGGCTTGACGATGTTGAGCTCCACTTTGCCAGCCGCGACTTGGAGCGGCTTCGTGTCTGTGGCGGGCGCGCCCATGGGCGGCTTCGACAGGCGGGTGGGGGCGCTGGGTTTCGTCTCGGCTTTGGAGGCGGCACCGGAGGCGGGGCTCGCCGCGGTCGCGCTTGGAATCGGCGTGGGTGTGCCCTGAGTCCCCTTGGAGAGAGGTTCCTCGCTGGCCTTGGGGACGAACAGTTTTTTTCCGCTGGGCCCGATTGGCATCGGCGGCGCGGTTTGGGCCGCGCGGGCGACGGCGGCCGTTTGTTTGGCCTTTTCCTCCTTTTGTTTTTGGCGGGCTGCCTTGCGGGCTTCGTTTTCCGCGCGGCGTTCCGCGCGCCAGGCGCTGATCCCGGCGAAGATCTTTTCGATCTCGGTTCCGATGTCCTTCGTGAAAATGAACAGCAGGGAGAAAAAATAGAGGGTGCCGAGAAGCAGCGCCGTGCCGAACGGGCCAAAGGGCTTGGCCATGAGATCCTGATAGATAAATGCGCCCACCCAGCCACCCGGCCCGTTCGGGAAGTAATCGCTGGGCTTGATGTTTTCGAGCATCGCCCAGAGGCCGGACAGGGTCACCGTTGCCAGGAAGATCGAGGTGATGCGCGCCGCAGCGAGATGGCGGGCGTTGCGCACGGCGACGATCAGCATCCAAAACAGAAAAACCGGCAGCAGCCAGGTGCTCGCCCCGATCGTGTAGAGCAACACCCAGACCGCGTCAGCACCGATCCAGCCCACCGGGTGTCGCATGCTGGGTTCCGTCGACCGAAATGTGCTTTGCGAAGGGTCGTACGTCACCAGCGCCATCGTCAGATAGGCGGCCAGAACAAAACAGATGACCGCCGCGAACCAATTCGGCCGATAGCGCGGCGCCTTGTAGGACGGGCCATCGATTGGGTTTGAAGTCTCGGACTTGGGCATTTGTGTGGGCCGGCGGGGAATTGGCCCAATCCCATGCTAACGCTTCGAGCCGTCAAACGTAAACCCCCCTCGGCGTTTTCTAAAAACTCGTGAATTCCTCCATGCGCGAACTGCTTCGATTTCACCCGCTTTATCAGGAGCGCGTGTGGGGTGGTCGCGCACTGGAGTCCGCCTTGGGCCGCAAACTTCCCGCCAACCAGCCGATTGGCGAAAGTTGGGAAATCGTCGACCGGCCAGAGGCGCAATCGATCGTTCGCGGCGGAGCATTTGGAGGCCGCACGCTCCGCGAATTGTTTGCGCTGGCCGGCGCTGACTTGATGGGGCCGAAGTGGCCGATCGAAAAACCGTTTCCCATTCTCGTGAAGTGGCTCGACTGCCGCGAGCGTCTGAGTTTGCAGGTTCATCCCCCGGCGAAGATCGCCGCTTCGCTCAGCGGGGAACCGAAAACGGAAAACTGGTATATCGCGCACACCGCGCCGGGGGCCGAGTTGATTGTCGGGCTGCGGCGGGGCGTGACGCGCGCGAAATTCGAGCAGGCGATCACCGAGAACAAACTCGAGGAATGCGTGCACCATTTCAGCGTCGCGACGGGCGATTCCATTCTGGTGCACAGCGGTCAGGTGCACGCGATCGACGCGGGGAATCTCATCCTGGAAATCCAGCAGAACTCCGACACGACTTATCGCGTCTACGACTGGGGTCGCGTCGGACTCGATGGCAAGCCCCGCCAGATGCACGTCCAGCAATCGCTGCGCTCGATCGATTGGAATGACTTCGAGCCCGCGCCGGTGCGGGCCGCGCCGACCTCGGGGGTCATTGCGGACTGCCCCGAATTTCAGATTCGCCGCGTGGTGCTCGGCGCCGGCGAACGCGTCCATTTGCGCGCTGGCGAGCAGCCGCGGCTGGTCAGCCTCGTCAGCGGATCGCTGCTGGTCAGCGCCGATGCCGTTTCTGGCACGCGTTCGCCCATGCCGCAAAAAATGGCGCGGGGGGAAAACGTCCTGCTGCCGTACGCCGGCGCCTTCACCTTCACCGCGGAGACGACAGCCATCCTCCTGGTGACGGAGAATTTCACCTGAGGCGGTTGGGTTCCTCTGCTGTAGGAGCGGCTTCACGCCGCGACCAGACCCGGGACGCGCTGCGGTCGCGGCGCAAAGCCGCTCCTACAGTTGGAGACGACTCCCATCTCTGTCCCGCGGTTCTGAGACGGCACACGAGAAACTTGAAGATTGCCGCAAGGCGTAGTTATGTCCGCCCTCTTTGCATCCATGGACCGTTCCGAAAACACCGACCCTTTGAACAACCCGACCGTCGCCGACGCCACGCCCGCTCCCGTCAACGACGCCACCGGCTCAGCCGAAAACGCTTCGCAACCTGCGGTTGCGACGGAACTGGCGGCAGCCCGGAAAGAGGCCGCCGCGAACCATGACCGCTACCTTCGTTCGGTGGCCGATTTGGAGAACTTCCGCCGCCGCACCGTCCGCGAGAAAGACGAACTCCGGCAGTTTGCCGCTTCCCGCGTCCTCGAAGATCTGCTGCCCGTGCTCGACAATCTCGGGCTTGGCTTGGCGGCCGCGAAACAACCCGGCGCCGATTTGTCGAAGCTGACCGGCGGCATCGAAATGGTGCTGTCCCAACTCAAGTCCGCCCTGGCCAGTCACGGCCTCAAGGAAATCAATCCTGCCGGCCAGCCGTTCGACGCCAATCTCCACGAATCGATTTCCGCCCAGCCGAGTGCCGAGGTGCCGGAGGGAAATGTCCTGACCGTGGTTCGCGCCGGATTTTCGCTGAACGGCCGTCTGCTGCGGCCCGCGTCGGTGGTGGTCTCGAGCGGCTCTGGCAAGGAGGCCAAAAAGTAATTCAGCCGTCGCTTGCCGTGCGCGCTTCCGGCGCCCGCGACTTTCCATTCTTCAACTCCCATGGCCAAAGAAGACTATTACGAACTGCTCGGCGTCACCAAGACGGTCACTCCTGAAGAGCTCAAAAAGGCCTACCGCAAAAAAGCGGTTCAGTATCACCCGGACAAAAACCCCGGCAACAAGGAGGCCGAGGAGATGTTCAAGAAGGTGTCGCACGCCTACGAAGTCCTGAGCGATGCGGACAAGCGGGCGGCGTACGATCGGTACGGCGCCGCGGCGTTTGAAGGGGCCGGGATGCCGCGGGCCGGGGGCGGCATGGGAGGCGGGTTTCACGACCCGTTCGACATTTTCCGCGAAGTCTTCGGTCAACAGGGCGGTGCAGGTGGGGGAATCTTCGACGAGATGTTTG
>DATAKE010000005.1:0-156451 GCA_036261745.1 Opitutaceae bacterium | reverse complement strand
AGAAATCAGCGCGAGGGGCGGTCTCTCAAGGAGACGAGTTCTGACCGATATCGATGGGTCGCGATCTCTGCGAATGCCAGGAAGCGTGCGCCGCCGACATCTACACGCGGGGACTCAGCCAGTCGTGTCGTGCGGCGGGATAGCGGAGTCCGTCGCGCTGGCTGGGGGCTGGCGCAATCTCGCTTTGGAGCGGGATCAACTGGCGATCGCAAACAGAACTGGCGTATCGACTCCGGTTTTGTCGATCAAACGGGCGCGCAAAAGCTGTTCGTCGAAACCCCGCTGAAGATTCTGCGACCACGTGCCTTCTTTTATCAGACTCTCATACCCAATAAAACAGGAGGCGATGCTGTGAATGGCGTGAACCTTGGCGTGCCGTAGACGGATCCGACTGACTTCCGAGATTGCCAGTTGAACCTCTTTTACGGAGGGGCGATAGAACGGTTGCATGCTTTCCCATCGGTACATTCCGGATTAACCGGAGTGTTGATTTTCCAGGAGCCACACCGGACAGCATTTTAGCCCCGATCGTGGTTTCCCTATAGCATCGCGTTGACCGCCAAACCCGCCCGGTGAACAGCGGTATGGTTCAAACGGGGTTGCGAAGCGGCGGTCGCCGGCGCAGAACGCGGCCATGAACTACGCGGTCGCCGACCTCACCTCGATCCCGCCGCAAACCTGTCCCTGTGGACAGACGCGGCGCGCGTTCGCCACGCCCGACAACCCCGTCGCCACGATTCACTATGTCGACATCAGCGTCGACGCGCGCACGCACTATCACAAAAAGCTGACGGAGATTTACCTGATTCTCGAAACCGACGGCGAGTGCTTCATGGAACTCGATGGCGCGCGCGTGCCCGTCAAGCCGCTGACGAGCATCCTGATCAAACCCGGCTGTCGTCACCGCGCCGTGGGCCGGATGAAAATCGTCAACATCCCCGTACCCGCATTCGATCCGGAAGACGAGTGGTTCGACTGAGTCGGCTTCACGCGGTCGAGGACCGGGAATAGCGGCGCGGGAGAAAATCATGGCGCGGGCCTGATGCTTGCGGGAGGTTTGGACGCTCGGGTTGGGTTTTCGGACGAAAGGTCATCTTCTTCGCCGGTTCCGCAGGATATCGCGGATGTGCAGTCATGGAGGGAAATGCTGCGACCCGGTAAAGTCATGCCTCATTCGCAGCGGCGGGAGAGGCCATCAACTTTTCCGCTCCTCCTGCCGCCGTGATGTCCCTCATGAAAACCTCACTCCTGTCACTCCGACACTCATTCATCGTCGCGGCGGTCCTTTCCGTCGTCTCGATTGTTTCCGCTTCCGACAACGAAGCGCTTCACTGGAATCGCATCGCGACCGCCACCACCGGACGCGTGCACCCGCTCAATCCATTCGACGAGTCCCGCATCCTTGCGGTCGTCCATCTGGCGATGCACGACGCGGCCAATTCCGTCGCTCCCCGTTTTGCCACGTATGCTCCGGCGCCGGCGGAGAAACTCGGCGGCTCGGCGGATGCCTCGGTCGCGTCGGCGGCGTACACGGCATTGCGCGAACTGATGCCGGAACACACGGCCGGTCTCGAAACGGAGTTTGAAACCCGTACGCATCTCGTCGCGGACGCGGCGGAGCGCGATCGCGGCATCGCCGCCGGCCGGCGCGCCGCGAACCAGATTCTCGCCCTGCGCAAGAATGACGGTGCCGCCAACGCGGTTTCGTGGCCCGCGGGAAAACTCCCCGGTCAATATCGCCCGACACCTCCCGATTTGACGCCGGCGGTGTTCAGTCACTGGGGCTCGGTTCGTCCGTTCGCCCTGAGCTCCTCGAAACAATTCCGTCCCATCGCGCCGCCATCGATCGGCAGCGCCCAGGCGATTGCGGACATTGAGGAAGTCCGGACGGTGGGCGGTGCCACGAGCGCGCGACGCACATTCGAGCAAAGCGAAATCGCCTGTTACTGGTATGAAGCTTCGACGCAGGGATGGAATCGCATCGCCCGGGAAGTGGGCACGACGCGCGGCCTCGACTTGTGGGAAAACGCCCGGCTCCTCGCGCTGGTGAACGTGGCGATGGCCGACGGCTATGTCGGCGTGATGGAGGCGAAGTACCACTACAATTACTGGCGCCCCGCCACGGCGATTCGCGAGCGAGGTGAAAGCGGATGGCTGAGTTTCCTGCCGACCCCGCCGGTCCCGGACTACCCTTCGGGTCACACGGTGCTCGGCGCTGCGGCCGCCACGGCGATGGCGCGCTGCTTAGGCACCGACTACGTCTCGTTCACGATGACCAGCGGTCAGCCTTATCCAAACATCTCACGCCGGTTCTGGTCGCTGTCGCAGGCGGCGCAGGAGAATGGAGCCTCGCGGGTCTTCGCGGGAATCCACTTCACCACGGCCGTGCAGGCGGGCTACCGCCAGGGCATGGAGATCGGCGGCTGGGCGGCGGGCACCATTCTCCGCCCGCTCGGGGAGAAGCCGGTGTTTACGCTGGTCGCGCAACCTTAGTCCACCGCGCGCTGACGCGCACCCCCTCATCCCCACGCGGGCGCGATCGCAGGGTCGAACGATCATTGCGGTCGCGCCACGTGCCGGGGGAGTGCCCGGTCAGTTTCTTGAACGCGCGGCTGAAGGCGGCCTCCGATTCATATCCGACGTCGAAGGCGACGTGCGTTACTTTCGCTCCGCGCGCCAGCAATCCCGCCGCCAGCTGCATGCGCCATTGCATGAGGTACTGCATGGGCGGCCGGCCCACCAGGAGCGCAAAACGATCCGCAAGCGCGGAGCGCGACGCTCCCGCTTCGCGCGCCAGATCTTCCAACGACCATCCGTGGGCAGGCTGACGGTGAATTGCCGCCAGCGCGCGGCCCACGGCCGGGTCGCGCACGCCCGCCAGCCAGCCCGTCTCCTCCACCGGCAACGTTTCCAAATGCCGCCGCACCGCCTCGACAAACATGAGCTCGCTCAACCGCGCGAGAATCGACTGGGCGCCCGGCCGGCGGTCCCGGGATTCGGCGACCGCGACGTGGACAAATTGGTTGAGCCATCCCCGCGTGGAGCCGGCGCGATCGCGGATGTGCAGCACGCGAGGCAGCGTGGCGATGAGCGGATTGAAAGGCCGCACGTCGCACCCGAGAATCCCGCAGACAATGAGGGTGGATTCCCCGCTGCCGCCAAAGGCGTATGACACCGGAAGCGAGGAGGAGGCGGCGGCTTCCTTATAAATGGCGGGATTCGCCTTGGCGGTGAGCCCCGGCGCACTCGAAAGCGTGTGCGCGTCGCCGTGCGGGAAAATAATGATGTCGCCGGCTTCGAGCTGGATCGGCGCGATGTCCTTGGCCGTCACCCAGCAGCGGCCCTCGGCGATGACGTGATATGAGATCGAGTGTTGCACGCCGGGCAGAAGCTGGGGCGCAACCGTGGATCCCTCCGCCGATGTCTCGACCCAGGGCGCGCGGGCACGCAGTTCAAAAAAAATCGCGCCGGTGAGGCGCACTCCCTGCAGAACATCCGAGAGCGTGTCCGAATTCACGGCGGGAGAGCGTGGCGATGAAAGCGGCGACAGCAATGACTCCGTGAGGCCGCCGGCGGCAAAAACGGGCAGGTGGAATCAGCTGGAGAGTGACGTCGACGTGGTGGCAATCGGCACGCCGTTTTGCGGCGGGATGATCACAGCTTGGAAGGGACCCGCTGAAACGGGCGTGAGCGTGGCCGGAGGCAGCTCGGCCAGAATTTCCAATTCCATTTTTTGCATCCATGCATGCACGCGGTGAAGATTCGACCGCAGATCGCCGCAGGCCAGTTTCGCGAGCGTGTGGGTGTACCCTTCGAAGGGTTGGGTCAGGTTGTCCCCGGATCTGGCATTTTTTTTGGTGGTTTGAAGGCGTGACCAAACATGCGCCAGACAAACCATGCGCCAGACGAAGGCGCTGGTCTGGATCGAACATAAACCGGACTCGAGGATGCGAGCCCGCGAACAGTTGTTGATGACCCGGATCGTGGCGACGTAGGTGACTGCGAGGGCGACGAGGCCCGCCACCAGCCCGTAGCCGAGCGAGGCGACCGTGATTTTATACCAGCAGAGCCACAGGATCGCGATGCACCCGCTGAGCAGGATGATCAGGTTGGTCAGCATTTTCTGCAGGTATGTGCCGGGATAGAACTCCGCGGAAGCGGCGCCGTCCAATCCCTGGAATTCATCGGTGAGAAGAATTTCCTCGGAGGAATGCCAGGGGTATTCCTTGAAGGCCTTCGCGAAGGCGGCGGGATCCTTGGCTTTCACCTCCTTTGCCAGATTCTCCACTTCGTTTTTGTGGCCGAACCGTTCCTGCCAGCGGCCCAGCAGTTCAGCCCAGAGAAATCGGATCGATTCCGCACTAAACGCCCCCGCCTCCCCGGCCGCTCTTTTTAGTTTCGCGGTGTTCGGCGGCCGGTTGAAGCGGTTTCGCCACACGCCGATGATGCGCTTCTTCACATGGAAAAAATTGAAGATGACGGGCTGGACCACGCGCCACGCGAACATGGCCTCCTCCCAGTCGATCCGGCGCAACTCCGTGTTCAACGCGGCGCTGCGCGAACCGGAGGCCTCGCCGTAGTCGATGGTGCGGGCCAGGTGGATTTGGTAGGCGATGGTCCGGTTGGCCGTGTTGAATTTGTGGCAGCCGACATCCATCGTCGCGAGACAGAGCAAAACAATGGTGAGGACCGCCACACCGAGCCCATACCAGCCTCCGTCCGACTTCAGCAAATTGACGCCGAAGGTGAGGATGATGCCGGCGGCGATAAAGGTCTGGTGGACGTGGGTCGTGAAGCAGCCGCGCACTTGCTCGGCCTCCCGGCGATTGGTTTCAATTTGCGCCCGATTGAAATCGAGCAGCTCTTCCGAACTCGAACGGGTGTGGGGTTTCATGGAGTCCGATGGGGTTGAATTCCTGAACCGCTAACGATGTCCAAGTAGGCCCGCTCACAAACGGCGACAAGCGCCCTCGCGTGTTACCGTACTGTGGAAATGCGCGGCAGCGCGGCGCGGGCCGCATCCAGCTGTCCGTCGCGTCCGCGCAAAAGGTCGTCGATCCCCGGGTTCGCGACCACGAGGTCGGGCACGATTGCGTAGCCATGTGGAGTTGTTCCGGTCAGTGGCCCGCGCACCGCTCCGGTTGGAATTGTCATCGTGTAGCCAGGGGCGAGCGGAACGCCGGAGAATTCCGTGAGCCCTCCCCGGGTGGTCTGGCCGATGATCGTGGCGTGCGTGAGTTCGCGGAGCGCGAGGGCAAGTCCCTCGGGAGCCGAGACGGTGTGCTGGTTGACCAGCACCACGATGGGACGGTCGGGCCACAGCCGTTCTCCCTGCCGCTTCGTCGGCTGCGCCGGCGCCGAGAGAGGTTTCTGAATCGAATAGATGACATCGGCGTCGCAGCACGCGGACGCGATGGCGACTTCGCCCACGCCGCCCAGCGTCGATCGCAAATCCACGATCACCGCACGGGCGTCTTGCGCCGCGAACTCCGCAATCGCACGCCGAACCAAGGCCGCGGTGTCGCGGGCGGGATTGGTCGATCGGGAAAAACGCCGGATAAAAATGTAGCCGGTGCCGTCGTCGAGCCGGCGACTTTCAACGGGAGAGACCTCGGCCTGTTTCAGTCGCAGCGTGATGGTCTCGGATCGGTTCGCGCGTTCGATCGCGAGTGTCACTTCGGTTCCGGCGGGAAGCGCGTGAAGCAAAAACACGTCCGCGACCACGGCACGTTTGCCGTCGAGGCGCAGCAGGACGTCGCCGGCGCGCAGGCCGCTCGCGTGTGCGGACGCTCCGTTGACGAGGTCGAAAACGACAAAGCGTCCATCGGCGAGAGGGTAGAGATTGAAACCGGGTGAGGAGAGAGGCTCGCCCCGCCCGAGTGCGGCGAAGCCCTGGCTCCGCTCCGGGCTGCGGAATCCCACGTGCGCCGTATCGGCGGAGCGAACCATCGCGTCGATCACGGGCCACGCGGGCTGAAGATTGGTCACGCGTTCCATGAGCCAGGCCGCATCGCGCTCCGGATTGGCGCCGAACCAGGCGGGAAGCGCAGGCACTTGTTCCGGCACGATCGAGGCGACGGTGTCGAGCGCGGCAGTCGCGATCACCCGCGGTTGCGCGGGAACGATGCTGTCTTTGACAAGGGCGAGATAAGCGAGTCGCACCACCGCGGCTGACGAGGGAGGGGGTGGTTCCCTGGACGGCGCGCCCGGAGCAGCTGCTGCGGCTTCAGCGCCGAGGGATGAAGGCAAACCCGCCGGAAGCGCGAGAAGCAGGACAAACACCACGGAGAGTTGCAGTCGCGAGGATTTCATCGGGGAGGCAGATTCGACCATCGGTTGAATCTTTCTGCGGTTGTTCTTACGCAGGTTCGTCTGTCACCGGAATAGTGAAGAAGTCCACCATGCACTCCGCCGGCGTCGCTTGATCGGATCCGGCCAAGGCGAAATAAAGTCCGGCGCCGCCGGTCCCGTGCGGCGCGACCACGTTGTTGGAAAGCTGGGCACCGTCACTGAAAACAATCGTGCCGTCGGTCGGATAGTGAAAACCCAAGTTCACGTCGAAGGGTCCGCAGTATACGCCGGCAATCAGCCGCTGTTTTATCTGTCGGACGACCTCCGTCCGGGTTGAAGGGAGTCGGGTAAACCGGGAAAGGCCAAACCAGCCTTTGCTCACGGCGAACTCATCGCTCACGACTTCGTCCGGCAGGAGGGTGGCGTTTGGCGGCAACGCGACCTCCGTCCAGCGAACTCCCGCGAATGGGGTCACAAATGTGAAGCCGCGGTCGGTCGTGAAGTAGATCTGCCGGCAATCGAGTCCGCCCTCGGTTATTTCAAACGTCTCGTGAATCTCCACGATCCGCGCCCCCATGATGTCGGTTTTCAGTATCTCACGCATCGGGAGCAGGTGGACGGGTTTTATTCACGAGTTTCGACGCCACGCAATGGGGCCTCGGCGAGCGCCCAGACGAGTCCTAAGACGATCGCGCCGATGAAAGAGTGAGGTTCCCTCTCCATGTGTCTGGAGTCGCAGGCTGGAATCGTCCGGTCCGAGGGGGGAGTTCCTTCGCTTCGCTGGGGCTTCCGTTCCGACGTGTCGCAATGAGGGCGCGGGCTAGCGTCCCGCACTGGCATGATTTGCTCCCGCGGGATGGCTGCCGCCGTTCTGGCAATCGGGGTCGTCGTGGGACGGGCCGAGCTGGTTTTCAAGGGAGTGATGGTCGCGAATGACGAGCCGGCGTTTTCGTTGTATTCCACCGGGCAGCAGACGAGGAAATGGGTTCAGCCTGGCCAGAGTTTTGACGGCGCGAAACGCGTGGGATTCGACCCACGGTCGGAGACGCTGAGCGAGACGCGGCAGTCCGTGCGCCTGCAACCGAGCTTGGTCCGACCCGGGAGCACCGATTCTGCCATCCGCCTGAAGCAGGTGGCGGGATTGGAGGGATTGGAGCTGGCGGATGAACTGGCGACGCAGGGCGACGAGGAACTGGCGAAACTGCTCGCTCGTCGAAAAAATCTACACCCGCTCAAACGCCGAACTCGCCAGACTCAAGCGAGCGGCCGCGGTGCCAGACGACCGCGCGAAGGAATAAAAGCAAAAGGCCCGGCGGTGGCCGGGCCTTTGTGTCGATCGGAGCGAAGTTGTGTTACTCGGCGTTGAGCGGAACGACAGCCGAGAGCAGGAGCAGTTTGGCGAGATACATCGCCTGTTGTTTGGAGAGTTTGTTGCCCTTGAGGTCCACGGTGACGGCCGACGACGTGACCTTTTCCCCGCTGAGAGCATCCTTGTACTTCATCACGCCGGTCAGGGCGGGGATGGTTTCGTCGGTGGAGAAAAACGCGGATTCGTCCGCCGGACCCGAGAACACCGAAGCTTCCGTCTGCGCGGGTTCATTCACGCGAACGTCGAACTGGTACTCGCCTTCGCCCGAGGCGGCGCGATTGGCTGCCTCGATCCAGCGAATGTTGCCGGTGAGCTTGTCCTGGAACTGCCGGCCATCGACGGAGTAGGTGATCGTGACGTTGTCGAAGTACCAGGCCGTGCGGCCGTAGTCGTAAATCATGCTGCCGTTGACCGTCGCCTCGGGATAGATCTGCACCGGACCGGCGGCGAGGACGTGCGATTGGAATTCCATCTTGTCGTATTTTGTCACCGCGATGGCGACGGACTTTCCGTTGATGGATTTCGTGATGCTCAGCGCTTCCTTCTTGAGCTTCGACATGAAGCCTTCCGAGGAAGCCGGCGGCTTGCCGAGGGCGAGTCCCTTGAAGGTGCTTTCAAAACCCTTCGCCGTGCCGACGGGGAAAACCACGAGCTTCAGGTTTCCATCGGTGAAACGGCTGACGTTCTTGTCGTCGACCGGCACCGTGCCGAAGAGGCGGCCGACGTTGCGGGTCTGGCTGGGATTCTTCGGATTCACGACGTCGCATTCCACCGCGTACTCGAGCTTCGCCTGCTGGGCGGAGCCGATCATGCTGCTGATCGCGGGCGTATGCTGGATCGTGCCGCGGAAGAGCGCGCTGTTGGCGACGTTCACCGAAAGCGTGTACTTGTCGGAGACGCCTTCCTTCACCTTGCCGTCGGCGGCGAGGTTGGTGCGCGTGTTGAACTTGATCGCCAGTTCGCCCTTGATGAAAACCTCGGGCGCGGCGGGCGCCGCCGGCGGCTGCGCGAGGGCGAGCGTGGTGCAACCGAGAACGAGAAGAGGGAGCGTGAATCGTTTCATGGTCATGGGAGAATCAGTTGAGTGAACGGGTTTTTGCCGCGCCGGCGGGGAGGGTGATGGTGGCGGTCGAGGGACCCTCGAGGAGGGCCGTGTCGAGCGACGCGAGGGCGTCGTTGTAGCTTTTCTTGATCGCTTCGAAGGCGGTTTCCGTCCGGAGCTTCGCGTAGAATTCGTCCTCGGTGAGGCCGGAGGTTTCGCGGGCGGCGGCGGCGGCTTGCGCGGCTTCCCAGATCATGTTGGCGCGTTTGATTTCCTCTTCGTAGAGCTTGAGCTGGTCCCGCGCCTCCCGCCATTTGTCGCAGCGGTGCGCGTAGACCCGGCGCAGATCGGCGAGGTCTCGGCTGAGTTTCAGATAGCCGGCATCCTCGGCGCCATAGCTGGCTTTGATCTCGTCGACCTTGTCGCTGAACGTGCGGATCTGGCTGTTCAGGGTTTCGATCGCCTCCTTGCGGTTGCCCAGGGCCTGGGCTTTTTCCTTGAGGTCGTTCTGGAGCGTCTCGACGGGATTCTTCGAGGCCTCGGCCTTGATCAGTTTAAGGCGCAGGTTGGCCGCCATGGAAAATACCACCGGCCGGACCATCCAGGCGGCGAGGATCACAACGATGGCGACGATGAGGCCGAGGATGCCGCCGATCGCGATCCAGATGTAGGGGGCGACCAAAAAGCCTGCGACGAGCAAGGCTCCGTATTTTGCGATGTTTCCCCAAAAACGAGCGCGGGGATCGTTGATGACTGGTTGATTCATGTGGGTTGGTGAGAAGACGGGACGTTGCGGGAAACCGGATCTTGCGCGGCTGCTCGGCAGCATCGCGCGGGGTGGAGTGACTTTCGCGTGATTCGTTTAAGAACGCAGTGGAATCAACACCTGCGCGCGCTCATGGCGAGAAGAACTCGCATGGAACACAGTCGCAAATTTCCAACACGTCGCCTCCTCGATTCTGCGCGCTTGGTTAGCGGCCTTCGGGGATGGAAATTTCTTCGCGGGGAAGATCGAAAACGAGAAGGGACCAAAAGCCCTTTTTTTTCCGCACCAGGGAAAATGTTTTCCCGATGAAAACCTTTCCGCCCTTGGCGATCGCGTAGTCCAGTTCCGTTTGGTGGAGCCCGCAGACTTGGACGAGGTAGGTGACGTTCATCTCCTCCGGGTTGCTCACCGGACTTTTTTTCAGCCAATCCGATCCCTCCGGCTCTGCGAGCGGCTCGGTGAGGATCAGCCCTGTCCACGGAAGATCAGGGTGGGAAAACGGGAGCGTGTGGTTGTGGCCCAGGGTTGTGTTGTAGGTGAAGGGGAACTCGGCGAGCTGCCGCAACAATTCGAAGGCGTACTCGTACCGGACGGAGCTGTACACCATCAGCTCGGTGCGCATTCGCGGATTCACCTTTGGTCCCGTCAGCCCGGGCATTTTCCGCTCCGCCATTCCGTTCGTCACATAGGTCCAGTGCTCCCGGTTTTGCCCGTTGGCCTTCTGGGGCGGGAACTCGACGATTCGCAGGATCGTCTGGCCGTCCGCCATGGTTAAAACCTTCTCGTTCGATGCCTGGCCGAAGAGTCCGGAAACCCATTCCATTCTGAGTTTGTAACTCAGCGGGATACTCCTGTCCGTGGGTTGGGCGCTCACTGGGTGGGTGACGATCAGGGCAGCGAGGAGGATCGCATATCGCATTTGGCTGACCAGCAAAGAAGGGATCGGGCCGTGAATGTCGACAGCCGAGGCGGTTCGAGCGCGCTCTGGTTGCGAGCCTCGCGAGCGTCGGACCTGACCATCCCGGGGAGTCAACCCGGGCTGCGATGCCGCTGACTCCCGCGAGAATTATTTCGCCGTGCAGTTCAACATCCACTGCACACCGAAGCGGTCGGCGAGGCTGCCCCAATAGGCGCCCCAGAACATTTCCTGCAGCTCCGACTCAACCTTGCCTCCTTGCTTCAGTGCAGCGAAGAGCCGGTCTGTCTCGGCGCGCGTGTCGGGCTCGAGGTTGAGGTAGACGTTGTTTCCCTGGTTCAGCTTGAAGCCCATCGATTCGGGAGCATCGGTGCCCATGATCACGTGGCCGCCCAGAATCGGCAGCGCGACGTGCATCACCATCTTTGTTTGGCCGGCGGACAACGGTGGCTGGCCGGGGCAGGGCGGGCCGTCGCCGAAGCGCACGATGGGGCCGACGAACTCGGTTTTGAAAACCGATTGGTAGAAGAGGAAGGCTTCCTCGGTGTTTCCAGCGAAGTTGAGATAAGAGGTAACGCGAGCCATGACGGGCGAGGGATCGAGATTAAGGGTGAGGTGAGTGACGCGAACACCTACTCAACGCTCGGCGCCCCGGAATCCGGACAGGCGGATGGAATTTTTCGTTCGAGTGGACTCGCCGGGAAAAACGATTCCTATGAACCTCTTGTCCTCCCGCTCTTCACTTCTTCCGTCCTCCGGCGTTGGTCGCAAGACCGCAGCGCAGCCCGCACCCGCGCCGGGCTGGGCGATTCATCGCCGCTCCGCGATTCACGGTCGCGGCGTGTTTGCCCGGTGTGCGATTCCGGACGGCACGCGGATTCTCGAATATACCGGCGAACGCATCACGAAAGCGGAGGCCGCGCGACGCGAGGCCCGGCGACTCAAACGGCAACGCCGGGGTGGCGACGATTCCGTGTATATTTTCGTGCTGAATCGCCGCCACGACCTGGACGGCCGCAAGGGCCGGAGCGTCGCGCGATTCATCAATCACTCCTGCACGCCGAATTGCCGCTCCGAGTTGATCCGTGGCCGGATCTGGATCGTCGCGCGCCGGGACATCACCGCGGGCGAAGAGCTCACATTCGACTACGGTTTCGGCCTGAAAGAGTGGCGACGGCATCCCTGTCGCTGCGGCGCGGTGCGTTGCGCCGGCTTCATCGTGGGGAAGGACCAGCGCTGGCGGTTGCGCCGCATCCCGCGCGCGGAGCGCCTGTGCTACCGCGCGGTGGAGTAGTTTTAAAACGAAGTCCGCTTCAAATGATGCGCCCCCTCGCGAAGACCTTTTGGCGGTGGACGATTGGCGTGCTGTTCATCGCAGCCGGGGCGAATCATTTTCTGAATCCCGCGCCGTATCTGGCCATGATGCCGGACTATCTGCCCTGGCATCGCGAATTGGTTTTCGCGAGTGGCGTGGCAGAAATCCTCGGCGGCGTGGGCGTCCTTATTCGCCCGCTGAGAGCGTTCGCGGCGTGGGGTTTGATCGCGCTCCTGGTCGCGGTGTTTCCTGCCAATCTGGAAGTGGCCCTGCATGGCTGGTCCGGCGTGGATCTGCCGCCCTGGGTCCTGTGGCTGCGTCTTCCGCTTCAGCCGCTGGTGATCTGGTGGATTTTTGTGACCTGCCTCGCCCGCCCGAAATCTTCCTGAACACGGCGTAAGTCCGGCCGGCCCCGGTCCGGCGGGCCGGCGGCGGAAGAAACCAGGGATTCCCAGGCATCAGTCCCTTGAAGTCGTCGGCTCTGCGCTCGCTGACGCAGTCGGGACACCGAGTTCGGCGCGGCTCTCGGCGCGGACCTGTCCGCGCGGCGGCGGCAGCGGGTGTCGGTTG
Organism: Opitutaceae bacterium; assembly: GCA_036261745.1. GTDB lineage: Bacteria > Verrucomicrobiota > Verrucomicrobiia > Opitutales > Opitutaceae > DATAKE01. Next base: position 144,182 of record DATAKE010000005.1, on the reverse strand, counting down.
CTGATGTTGTTTCCATCATGGGGATGGAGCCCGAGAAACGTCACCGAAGACGCAATCGTGATCGCCCCCAGGGTGAAGAATGCCTTGTGCAATGCCGGGATGGTCTGCACGGCAACCGTCTGGTCGACATGGCCGAGAAACCAAGCGGCCGTGAGCGAGCCGATCGCGACGCCGAAGCTCAGGGAGAGTTGTTGCGCCGTGCTGGCGATGCTTCCCGCCTTGCTCGCGTCGCGATCGTCGATGTCGGAGTAGACGAGCGAATTCACCGCGGTAAATTGGAGCGACGCGAAGAAACCCTGCGCGAGACTGAGCGCCAGGATCGCGGTCAGCGGGGTGCCGCGATCGATCTGGGTAAAAGTTATCATCGTGAGTCCAAGCAGCACGGTATTTCCGAGCAGCACGGTGCGATGGCCGAACCGTTTCAGGATCGGGCGGCTGATGAGTTTCATGCCCATCGCGGCGAGCGCCTGTGGCATCGTCAGCAACCCGGCCTGCCAGGCCGGATAGCCGAGTCCGAGCTGATAGAGCAGGGGCAACAGGAAAGGCATGCCGCCGAACCCAAGCCGCGTGACGAAGCCGCCCAACACCGAAACGCGAAACGTGCGCCGCCGAAGCAACGTGAGATCGAGGAGCGGCGTCGTCTTCCGTCGCGCATGCCAGCCATACGCCGCGAGCAAAAGCAGCGAACAGAGGGCCATCGCGATCAATGGCTCCGGTGCATGATTGTGTTCGCCGAAGACCTCCAGCACGTAGGAAAGCAGCGCAATCCCCGCGCAAAAAAGCACGAAGCCGATGCGGTCGAGCGGAGCCACGTGTTCGTCGCGGTAGTCGGGCATGTGCCGGCGCGTCAGCCAAAGCCCGGCGAGCGCGAGCGGGATGTTCACGAAAAAAATCACGCGCCACGAAGTGAGGTGCACGATCATCCCGCCGGTGAACGGGCCCAGCAGCGGGCCGAGCAACGCCGGAATGATCACGTAGTTAATGGTGCGCAGCATTTCCGAGCGGGGAAACGTGCGCACCAGGGCGAGCCGCGCGACGGGCGTCATCATCGCGCCGCCGATTCCCTGGAGGACCCGCGCGGCGACGAGCAGCGGGACATTGGGCGCGAAGCCACAGGCGAGCGAGCCGAGCAGGAAAAGCCAGATCGCGAGCTTGAACACCCGACACGTGCCAAACCGGTCCGCCAGCCAGCCGCTGATCGGAATAAAAACGGCGAGACTCAACGTGTAGCTCGTGAGCACGCCCTTGAGACTGAGCGGCGCCACCTGAAGGCTGGCAGCCATCGTGGGGACCGCGGTGTTCACGATCGTCACGTCGAGATTTTCCATGAACAACGCGACGGCGACGAGCCACGGCAGATAGCGTCGCGTCTCCGCCATGCTGGCGGTGCATCCGGCAGGCGATGCTGAGGCGGAGGACGACATCACGCATCGCTAGTTAAAAATCATCCGCCGGCAACGAGCGCCCGAATTTTTGGTAGTGTCCTAATTTGTCATTGCGAGGAGTCCCGCGAAGCGGGACGACGAAGCAATCCAGCTGGATCGCCACGTCCCGCAGAGCGGGACTCGCGATGACAATTTCAAATTAGGACACTACGAATTTTCGGGCAGGCCCGCGCCGCGAGAAAAAATTAAAGACCGGACTGCGGAAACGGTCCGGGCCAGCGAACAAGTCGACCGGCGGATCTTTCTCAGCCGCCTGGTTTGGGCGGAGGAGGGCGGCGGACAGTCGTCAGCTTCATGCCGAGCAGAACCAGGGTGCCCGCGATTCCGAGCCGCCAGGTGAACGGCTCGGCGAGAAGAAAGGTTCCTGCAGTGGCCGTCAGGATCGGCACGAGGAGCTGGTAGGTTCCCGCTTCGATCGGCGTGAGCGCGGGCAGGACGCGAGCCCAGAGTGCGTAGGCCAGCGCGGTGGTGATCGCTCCCATGCCGAGGCCGATGCCCAGGCCGGCCGGCGACCAGGCGAGCGCATCACGCTCGAACCACGCGAGCAACGGGAGCAACAACGCCACCCCGACAAAAGCCCGCGCATTGGTGAGCAGGGTCGCGCCCCGCTTTCTCAGTCCCAGCGAATACGCGCCCCACGTTGCACCCGTCAGCGCGAGGAGAAACACCCCGAGCGGGGTGGTTCCTTTTACCCGTCCCAAAGCCAGCACGGCCACGCCTGCGAGTGCGGTGACCGCTCCCGCACCCGCGCGCCAGGTGGGACGTGTTCCTCCCGCGGCCATCACCACGATCACAAAGGCGTAGAACACAAATGTACCGGCGGCGGCCGTGATATGGTTGTAGCCGTAGGCGATCGCGAGCGCGTAGCCGCCGAGAAACAAAACCATCGGCACATCGGAGCGCCGGGGCCAGGCGTCCCGCGCCTGACCTTGGGTGGCGAGCACGAGCGTCAACATCACCGCGCCCGCCGCGAAGCGCGCGATCGTCACCGCCGCAGGATCCATCAGGCCGCGGGACACCAAATACCGCGTGATCACGCTGTTCGTGGCGAAACAGGCGATGACCAGCAGGACGAGTCCGAGAATGAGAGGACGTTTCATTCGGGAACGGCGTGATCGAATGAGGTCATGGCGCGACTTTGACAGCTGGCCTAGCCGATGCTGGGCGGTTTCCCGGCCATTCAGGAGTCACAACAGGGCTCTTCTGTCCGACCTACTTTGCCGGAGTTTTCCCGGTCTTCGCCTCGCGCAGGAGGGCGACTTCGTCTGCGGCACCTTTTGCATCGAGCCGCTTGGTGCGCGTGCAGAGATTGGTCTGCAGGGCGGTCACTTCGCCGTGGGCGTACACCAGATAACTGACGCCGATTTCAAAATGGCAGCCGCAGGCGGCGCTATCCCGTCCGGTGCTGACCATGAGCGTCGCCTTGCTCGTCCCGGCCAAAATCTCCTCGACCGCGAACTCGAATTTCCGGGCGTACGAGATGTTTTTGCTGCCCGGCAGTTCAGCGACGGGTTTCCCCACGAACACAACCGTGGCGCGCGCGGCCGCCTCGAGCGGCAGAGGCGGCGGTACACACGAGCAGGCCAGCACGGGAGGAACAGCCAACAGAGCGGCGGCGATCCCCAGCCAGGGAGCGCAACGAGACGACAGGTAAGAGCGGTGCATGCCGTATCGATAGCCCGATGTTTTCCGTTTTCGAGTCGCCGCCGCAAATGTTGCGACGATGCCACGCGGTGCCTTGATGGAAGCGGTCGCAACAACGCCGGGCGCAAAGTGTGACATATCCTCACAAATGGATCGTGTGACTCCGAACCGTTTCTAGGTTGCGGGAATGAGTGAGCACGGGAGGCGGAGTGGGTTGCTGCCGGCCCATGGGAACTATCGCGAGCTGCGGTCGTTTCAGAAGGCGGAGATCGTTTATGATTTCACCTATCGTTTTTGTGAACGGCTTCTCCGCCGTGGTGATCGGACGATCGACCAGATGGTGCAGGCGGCGCGGTCGGGGAAGCAGAACATCATTGAAGGTTCGAAGGCTTCGGGGACGTCGAAGGAACGAGGATTGAGAGCAGAAGAAATCAGAGATAGGGCCTATAGGTCCTGTGGGACTTATAAGACCTATGGTCTGAACTAAAACTTCAGACTGCGGCCAGGATGGCGTTTAGCGTAGCGCTCGGGCGCAGCGCTGCTGACGCCTTCGCCTCGACCGGCTGGTAGTAGCCGCCGATGTCGGCGGGTTTGCCCTGGATGGCGACGAGCTCGGCGACGATTTGCTTTTCGGAGGCGCTGAGTTTTTCGGCGACGGGCGCGAAGATTTTCTGCAGCTCGGCGTCTTTGCTCTGCGCGGCCAGCGCCTGGGCCCAGTAGAGAGCGAGGTAGAAATGGCTGCCGCGGTTGTCGATGCCGGCGCCGACTTTGCGGGCGGGGCTCTTGTCGTTCTCGAGGAACCTGCCGTTGGCTTCGTCGAGGGTGTCGGCGAGGACCTTGGCCTTCGCGTGGTTTTGCGTGATGCCCAGGTGTTCGAGGCTCGCGGCGAGGGCGAAGAATTCGCCGAGGCTGTCCCAGCGGAGGAAGTTTTCGTTCGTGAACTGCTCGACGTGCTTCGGGGCGGAACCGCCGGCTCCCGTTTCAAAGAGGCCGCCGCCGTTCATAAGCGGGACAATCGAAAGCATCTTCGCGCTCGTGCCGACTTCGAGGATAGGGAAGAGATCGGTGAGGTAATCGCGGAGGACGTTGCCGGTGACGCTGATCGTGTCCTGGCCTTTGACGATGCGCTCGAGCGTCGCCTGACACGCCGCCGCGGGTGCGAGGATCTTGATGTCGAGTCCGGCGGTGTCGTGCTGCGCGAGGTATTTTTTTACCTTCACGATGATCTCGCGGTCGTGGGCGCGTTTTTCGTCGAGCCAGAAAATCGCGGGCGTGTTGCTGAGGCGCGCGCGGTTGACGGCGAGTTTCACCCAGTCCTGCACCGGGGCGTCCTTGGTCTGGCAGGCGCGCCAGATGTCGCCGGTCTCGACCTGGTGCTCGAGGAGAACTTTGCCGGTGTCGTCGACGACGCGAATGATACCATTGCCGGGAGCCTGGAAGGTTTTGTTGTGCGAGCCGTATTCCTCGGCGGCCTGGGCCATGAGGCCGACGTTCGGCACGCTGCCCATCGTCTTCGGATCGAAGGCGCCGTTCTTTTTGCAGAAGTCGATCGTCGTCTGGTAGACGCCCGCGTAGCTGCTGTCGGGAATCACGCAGAGGGTGTCCTGGCCTTTGCCTTGCGCGTTCCACATTTGTCCGGACGTGCGGATCATCGCGGGCATCGAGGCGTCGACGATCACGTCGCTCGGGACGTGGAGGTTGGTGATGCCTTTGTCGGAGTTGACCATCGCAACGGCCGGGCGCGACGCGTAGGCGGCGGCGATGTCGGCTTGGATTGCGGCCTTCTGGTCGGCGGGGAGTTTCTCGATTTTGCCGAGAAGGTCGCCGAAGCCGTTGTTCAGATCGACGCCGATCGATGTGAGCGTCGCGGCGTGTTTCGCGAAGAGGTCTTTGAAGAAGACGCGGACGGCGAGGCCGAAGATGATCGGGTCGGAGACCTTCATCATCGTCGCCTTGAGATGGAGCGAGAAGAGGACGTCCTCCTTTTTCGCCTTCATGATCTGCTGGGCGAAGAAAGAACCGAGCGCCTTCCGGTTCATGAAGGTGGCGTCGAGGATTTCGCCGGCCTTCAGCGTGGTCTTTTCCTTCAACACCACGATCTGCGCGGCCTTGGCGACGGCTTCGGGTGAAGCGCCGGCGGGAGCGGGGGCGGGAACGAATTCGATCTTCACCGTGGTCGCGGCGGGGACGGTGACGGATTTCTCGTTCGAGAAGAAGTCGTCCTTGCCCATGGTGCCGACGCTGGTCTTCGACGTCGGCGACCATGCGCCCATCGAGTGCGGGTGTTTGCGGGCGTATTCCTTGACGGCTTTCGGGGCGCGTCGGTCGGAGTTGCCCTCGCGCAGCACGGGATTCACGGCGGAGCCCATGACTTTTGCGTAGCGGGCCTTGGCGTCTTTCTCGGCGTCGGTCGTGGGATTTTCCGGGAGGTCGGGGAGGGGGTAGCCCTTCGCTTTCAACTCGGCGATCGCGGCTTTGAGCTGCGGGACCGAGGCGCTGATGTTGGGCAGCTTGATGATGTTGGCTTCAGGCTTGAGCGTGAGGGCGCCGAGTTCGGCGAGGGCGTCGGGGACGCGCTGGGCTTCGGAAAGCTGGTCCGGGAACTGGGCGAGGATCCGGCCGGCGAGGGAGATGTCGCGCAGCTCAACCGAGATCCCCGCGTGCTTCGTGAAGGCCTGCACGATCGGCAGGAACGAATAAGTGGCGAGCGCGGGCGCTTCGTCGGTTTTGGTGTAGAGGATGGTCGGCTTGGCGGACATGTGGATTTGGAAAATTGGGAAGGCGGGAGAGTGGGAAATGGGGAAACGCCTGAAACGGTGAAACGTTTGAAACAGGCGAGCCGGGCGAACGGAGGAAAAAGGGAAGGGTGGGAGAGTGGGAAATGGAAAAACGACCGGGACCGAAAACGGGAGCGTGCCAACTAAGGGAAGCGAGGGGGCACGGTCAAAAGCAATTGCTCCCCGTTCGGAGGGAAAAGGGCGGCTGGCTGGCCAACCGGACCGGCTGCGGACCGAATCCGCTTACTTTTCCCGGACGATGATCGGCTCGCCGACGATGACCTTGCCCTGGCGTTCGCCGGGGCGCACCGTTTCCACGGCGTCGGTCGTGCGGCCGAAGAAATTCACGGCGGCGGCGCTCATGCGATCGAGCGCGAGGCGGAAATTGGTCCCGGGCGATTGCACGTTGATGTGCATGACCCATTCCGGTTCGCGGGTGGTGGCGAAGCCGCGCTTGGTCAGTTTCTTCAGGTCGTAGGCTTTCAGAATGATGAAGTATCGCTCCTGGGTGAGATCGAAGCGCAGCGTTTTCTCCTCCTCGGTGGTGCTCATTCCGCCCGTGAACTTATGCAACGTCCTCGAATATCCCAGAATCTGGGCGAGGTTGGCGTTGGTCGTTTCCTGGGAGAACTGCTCGCTGAGCGCCTCCTGGACGTCCATCGAGCGCAGGCGGTCGCCCTCATTCAGCTGCTCGGCGAGCAAGCCGCCCACGACATCTTCGGGGGGGCCACCGCTGGTCGGGTTCATCGCGGCATCGAGGTTCACTTGTTTCGTTACGTCCGCCCCGGCGGTGTCGGATGTGGGCGACGTTCGGGCCATCATTTCCCGCGACGCGACGCGAGGCACGGTCGTGCCCCAGTGCACGACGATGACCAGGTCGGCATTCTGGGCGGTTTTCGCCGGCCAGTATTCGCGCCGGGCCAGTTCGGGAACGAAGTAGTCGACCACCCGTTTGAACGGCATGCGGTCAATCGATTTGTCGATGGTGGTACCTTCGAAATATTTCCCCTGCATCACGACGTAGCTTTCCGGCAGCATCGCCGAGCCGTTGAATTTGCGATGCGTGTAGTCGGGGCTGGCCGTGGCGGTGATGATCACGTTCGGGTCGCCTGCCCGACTGGTGGCGACAGTGAGCAAAGTAGCCGCGAGGCAAGGGATGAGCCTGAGGGGTAGGGCGCGCTGCACGGGCGGGAATAACGCCGCGAAACCGACCTTTCGTCAAAGCGGAAAAAGGCCGGACACTCCTGCTGAACTTCACGCGGTGTTGCGTTCGGCGAGCCAGACGGCGCCGAGCAAAACCGCGCCGCCGACCAGCAGGCGCGGCAGATCGGCCTGTTCGCCGAAAACGAGCAGGGAAACCGCGACGGCGAGCGGGATTTTGGCGTTGTTCATGGCGGCGAGCGTGCCGGACCCCACGCGTGTCGCGCCCTTGTTCCAGAGGAAAAACCCGAGGCCGGATGCAACCACGCCGAGATAAAGCAGGATGCCGAGATTCGTGGGAGTGAACGACAGCGCGGAAAAATTTGAGCGGACAAGGCAGACTGGGAGGGTGAGGACCAGCGCCCCCGCATAGAGCAGCCCGAAAACATCGCGATCGCGGAGGGCCGCGTGTTGGGGACGCGAACGCAGCCGCCGGTAAAGCACCTGGCCGAGCGCGAAGGCGAGATTTGAAAGTTGCACCAGGGCGACGCCGAGCAGGGTGTCCGCGGTCGGGGTTTTTTTCACGACGATCACGGCAGCTCCGGCCACCGCGAGAAGCGCCGCCGCGAGCGCCCGTCCGCGAAGGGTGCGTTCGAACGCATCGGCGAGAAGCGTGACGAGGATGGGAGTCGTCAGGGTGAAGAGCGCGACCTCGTGACTTTTCAGAAACCGGAAGCTCTCGTTGTAGGCGAGATACATGAGCCCGAACTGCACGGCGCCGATGCCGGCGAGGGTGAGGGTCGTCTTCGCGCCCAGTCCGCGCAGCCGCAGGAACGGCAGAAAGACCAGGAGCGCCAGGCCGAGCCGCGCCGCTGAGATGAACGCCCCATCGAAACCGCCCGTCAGGTGTTTGATGAGCCCGAAGGAAAAAGCCCAGAGGAGTGAAACGAAAAACAGCAGTGGCATCGGGAAGCGGGAGGGGGAGGGAGCGGAGCGCAGCATGCCGGACGGCCTGGCACAAACAGAAGATTGCGCGGGTCGAAACAAACTGGATTTCCGAATCGAATGTCGGATAGTCGCGTTTCCGTCCGAGTTTTTCGCTCTCTTATGAAAATGAATCCCCGCCTTTTCGTCTCAATGTTCCTTGGTGTCGCGCTCGGCCTGCTGGCCGGTTGCGGTAAAAAATCCGAGCCGTCCTCCGCCGCCGCGGGCGGCGCGGCCTCCGGGAAAATCAAAATCGGTTTTCTCGTGAAGCAGCCGGAGGAGCCGTGGTTTCAGTTTGAATGGAAGGGCGCCAACGCCGCGGCCAGGCAGCACGGCTTCGAAGTGGTGCAGCTTGGCGTCCCGGACGGCGAGAAGGTCATGGCGGCGATCGACACCCTCGCGACGGTGGGAGCGAAGGGCTTCGTGATTTGCGCGCCGGATGTCCGTCTCGGGCCGGCGATCATGACGAAGGCGAAGCAGAACGGCCTGAAGGTTTTCACCGTGGACGACCAGTTCGTCGCGGCCGGCGGCAAGTTCATGACCGACGTTCACTACCTCGGCATGTCGGCGACGAAGATCGGCGAATCCGTCGGCACGGAACTCGCGGCCGAAATGAAGCGCCGCGGCTGGGCGGCGAATGAAACCGGAGTTTGCGTGGTGACGTTCGAGGAACTCGACACGGCGCGCGCCCGCACCGACGGGGCGATCAGCGCGTTGAAGGCGGCGGGTTTTCCCGCGGACCGCATTTATAAAGCTCCGCAGAAGACGACCGACATCCCCGGCAGCTTCGACGCCGCGAACATTCTGCTCACCCAGAAGGGCGACGTGAAACGCTGGCTCGTCTGCGGGATGAACGACAACGCCGTCCTCGGCGCGATCCGCGCCACCGAAGGCCGTGGTTTCACCGCGGACAATGTGATGGGTATCGGCATCAACGGAACGGATTGCATCGACGAGCTGCGGAAATCGAAACCGACGGGTTTCTTCGGCTCGATGCTAGTCTCCGCGCCGCAGGAGGGATTCCGGACCGCGGAAATGCTCTACAAGTGGATCAAGGACGGCGTGGAGCCGCCGCTCGACACGCGCACGGTGGGCATCTTCATCACGCGGGAAAACTTCGAGCAGGTCCTGAAGAAGGAAGGGATAATCGAGTAAGTCCGGCGCACCGAAACTTCACTCGAGGGAAATGGCGGGCTGATTTTTGGCCCGGAGCTTGTGGCGGTAAATTCCGTAGGCCAGTCCGGTGAGGCCGGTGAGTGCCGCCGGCAGATACAGCGTGCCGTAGGCCAGGCGCGCAAAACTGGCGGCGCCCACCGTCCCGCCGGCGCCGAACGAAAAAATCAGGACGAGCCACAGCCTTAACCGGCGAAAATCAACCGGAAGACGGCGCAGCCAGTGGCCGATGAAAATGCCGATGTCGGTAAACACCCCGGAAACGTGCGTCGTGCGCAACACCGCGCCGCTGTAAGTGCTCACCATCGCGTTTTGCAGCCCGCACGCGCAGGAGGCGAGGCAGTCGCCGGCGAAGTAACCGCGGTGAAGAAACGGCACCGCGAGGAACAGCAACAGGGACTCAAGCATCAGCGCGACGCCGTAGCGCCGGCCCAGGCTGAGCGTGCTGTCTTGAATGATGAAACCGCTCGCGATCGCACCGGCCAGAAACGAGCCGATGAAGGCGAGCAGATGGAGCGAAACGGCAAGATTGCCCTCAGCGACCGAGATGCCGAGCAGCGTGGTGGTCCCCGTGAGGTGGGTGATGCCCTGACGGTAGACGCTAAGAAAGCCCACGGCATTGATGATCCCGGCGATGAACGCCAGGGCGCCGCCGCCAATCAAGACCCACCGGGGAAGTTTGGAGATCATGCGGGCAACAGGCTCACACCCGGAAAATCGCGCCGAGCTTTTTCCCGAGCAGCAGGCTCATGCCGACGATCGTCACGCCGAGGAAGACCATCGCCCACACGCCGAGGGCGCTGGCGATGAATTTGCCGTCACCGAGCAGTTGGAAGAGCTCCATGATCGCTTTCGTGATCGGATAAAACACCTGCTTCTGCGCGAGGATGAGCGAGTCGCTCACTTCGAGCATCGCGAAGGCAAACGCGAGCAGCCCTCCGGCAATCAGGTTCGCCGCGATGAGCGGGAGCGTGACCCTGATCATGGATTTCAGCGGCGGGCACCCGAGGTTTTGCGCGGCTTCCTCCAGGGTCTCGCTGGTCTGCTGGAATCCCGCCGACGCCGCGCGCACCACGTAGGGGAGCCGGCGCACCGAGTAGGCGATGATGAGCAGAATGGTCGGATCGCGCGTGGGATTGAGGAAACCGAAAAGTTTTCCGTCCTGCGCCATCGCCAGATAACCGAACGCCAGCACGAGTCCCGGCACCGCGAGCGGCAGCATCGCGAGGAAATCGAGGATCTGCCGGCCGGCGAGTTTTGTGCGCACGACGACGTAGGCGATCGCGATCCCGAGGAAGATATCGATGACGGTCGAGATGCTGGCGAACTTCAGGCTGTTCGCGATCGCCGGCACCGTGAGGTCGTGGCCAAGGGCGATGCGGAAATTTTCCGTCGTGAAATTCTCCGGGATCACCGTCCGGTACCAGTCCTGCGAAAACGCGACGAGGATCACGCCCAGGTGCGGCAGCACGGCGAGAAACGTCACGCCGGCAAACAGCGCCGTGCACAACCAAGCGCGCGCCCGCGGAAGCGAGCGGGGACCGCCGGAACTTGTGGCCTTCGCCATCATCGCGTGGGCGCCGCGGCCGAAGAGCCCCTTGCCCACCGCGTAGAGCGCGATCGAGCTCACGAGCATCACGGCCACGAGCGCATAGGGGAACGGGTTTCCACCGATGTCCTTCAGCCCGTAGTAAATTTGCACGCTCGTTACCTGCGCATAGTCGAAGATCAGCGGCGTCCCGAGCTCGGTGAACGACCAGATGAAAACGATCGTGCCGCCCGCGAACAGGCCGGGCTTGATCAGCGGCAGCGTGATTTTCCAGATGCGGCGGAGACCGGTGCAGCCGAGATTCTGCGCGGCCTCCTCCATCGCGGGGTCGACGTTGGCGAGCGCGGCAACGGCGTTGAGATAGATGATCGGGTAAAGGGAAAGCGCCTCGACGACCGCGATGCCCCAGAACTGGTTCGCGGCAAACCAGTCGAACGTCCAGCCGTGCGGGCGCAGGCCGAGCTCGATGATCAGGGCGTTGAGCGCGCCGTATTGTCCGAAGATCTGTTTGATCCCGATCGCACCGACAAACGGCGGCAGGATCATCGGGATGAGCACGACGGAGCTCAACGCTCCCTTGAGCGGGAAGAGAAACCGGTCGCTGACGAACGCGAGGGGCAGGGCGATCGCGAGCGCGAAGGATGTTGTGGCGCAGGCGAGCAGGAAGGAATTGCGCAGACCCCCGAGGTAAGTCGGGTCGGACAGGATCGTCGTCAGATAGGCGAACGTCAGCCGGTCGTCCGCGTCGATGAATCCCCCCTTGAGGATCTGGAAGATCGGCCAGAGGAAGAACGCGGCGAAAAACGCGGCGGTAATCCCGAAGACGAAACGCGCGAAAGTTTTCGACATCGGAAGCGGAGCTTGGCGAGCGGCCCGCGCGCGCGGCAAGGCGGAAGTGGGGGAAGGAAGGGGGAGGACCGCGGATGGAACAGAGAGCGCAGATACAGAAGCTGTCATTCTGAGCGGAGCGAAGAATCCAACCGGAGGTTAGCAGGCGCGCGCCCCCGTGGATTCTTCGCTCCGCTCAGAATGACCGGCATTTTCCGATCCATCTCTGTGTTCTGTGCCATCGGTGGTCCTCCGCTTCTGCTGAATCCCGCCGCCGCCAGCGCGCGGTTTTTTCTCGAAGGGTCGCGGGGGTTCTGGCGACATGCGGCGACATGACTACCCCCTTCGTCCGCGAGCGCTGGACGCGTTTGTTACTATGGCCAGCGCTTCTTGCAGGTGCGTGCCTTCCGCTCGGCGCCCAGGTCACGGAGACACCGCACACCGTCGAGCCGGGCCGGTTTCTCCTCGAGATGGATGCGGTTTCGCTGAACTTCGATCGCACGGGCGAGACGGAGTACGATGCGCTCGGCCTGGCGACCACGATCGTGTCGGCGGGGTTGACGCGCAACCTGGACATCCAGGCGGGGTTTCAGCTTTTCGTGCGCTCCCGCTTCGAGAATCGGAATTTTCGCGACACCCGCTCGGGGCTGGGCGACCTCACGTTTCGCACCAAGTGGACATTCTGGCGTGACGACCAGCTCGCGGCCGCGGCGGCGGTGATTCCTTTCGTGAAAATCCCGAGCAACACCGGCGACGTGGGCAACGGCTCGGTCGAAGGTGGAATCATCGTGCCCTGGGGAATGACGCTGCCCGGCGGCGTGGTGACGGGGGCGATGTTCCGCTGGGATGTTTTGCGCAACCCCTCGGACGACGGCTACGACTCGCGCTGGTTCGCGAGCGCCTACGCGCACCGGAGTTTCACGCGTTTTCTCGGGTTCTATGGCGAAACGACCGTGGCCGTTTCCTCGGAGAGCGCCTCCAGTTTCGCCGGCACGATCGGTGGCGGCGTCACGCTCACGGCGTCGAAAAATCTTTTCTGGGACTACGGCATCAGCCGCGGACTCGGCTCCCGCGGGACCGACTGGATCCACGTGGTGCGGCTGACCTGGGGTTTTTGAGAGACCGATGCGGGCGGAGGAGGGCTGGTCTGTGACCCGCTCTCTCTTACGACTTCACCGGTTCGACGAGAATTTTCCCGGCGGCGGCGAGACTGAGTGCGAGCGTTTTTGCACCGGCCTTTTTCAACGAGACGAGTCCGGCCGCGAGATTGCGATCGCCGACGCGGACGGTCGTGCCGGGGAGCAAACCATTCTGTTCGGCAAACTGCAGGAATTCCGCCGACTGCTCGGTGATCCGGACGATGCGCAGCGGTTTCGCGACTGCGCACGTCGCCAGCGTCGCGTAGACCTGCGAGCTGAGTTTTCCCTGCCGGCTCGGGATGGGATCGCCGTGGGGATCGACCGCGGGATGGCCCAGCAAAGCGTCGAGCCGGTCGAGCACATCGTCGGAGATCGCGTGCTCGAGCTGCTCGGCCTCGGCGTGAACGGCGGACCAGTCCATCTTGAGCACGTTGACGAGAAACGTTTCCACCAGCCGGTGTTTGCGCAGGACGCTCAACGCCACGCGGCTGCCCGCCTCGGTGAGGCGGACCCCCTGGCGCGGACGGTGATCGACCAGACCGGAATCGGCCAGGGCCTTGACCATGGTCGTGACGGTGCCCGGCACCACGGCGAGCGATTCCGCCAGCACGCCCATGGGCACGAGGGCGCCCGCGTCCTCCGACAGCAGGAGGATGTGCTTGAGGTAGTTCTCGACCGTGCTCGTGGCCATCGCGCAACCGAAAGGAGACTTCCTCTTTGAAGCAACCAAAGTTTTATTTTGACTAATCAAAATAAGGGGGCATAAACCCCTGCGATCTTCGATGAATCCCTTCCGTTTCTTCTCCGCGTCACGCCTCTTCCCCGCCGCTCTTCAGTTCGGCCTGCTGGCTGTCACCGGAGCGTTTGCGGCGGGAGTGCCGGTCGACAAGCGCGGCTATTCCCTCGTTAACCCGACGCCGGTCGCCGCCATGCGGGAACTCTCGACGGACCGGCCCGACCAGACCGAAAGCGCCTACACGGTCGACGCGGGGCATTTTCAGCTGGAAATGGATTTCGTGAACTTCACCACGGATCGCGACCGGACGGCCGGCGGCGATTTGCGCACGCGGGTGCTGGCGATCGCGCCCGTCAACCTGAAGATGGGCCTGCTGAACCATGTCGACCTGCAGCTCATGGTGGATCCGCGGGTCGAGGTTCGCGTGGAGGACCGGGTGGCAGGCACGGTGATGCGCGCGTCCGGCTTCGGCGACGTAACCACGCGTTTGAAAATCAATTTCTGGGGGAACGACGGCGGCAAGACCGCCTTCGCGATCATGCCCTTCGTCAAGTGGCCGCTCTCGGCTTCGGACATCCGCAACGGCGAGACCGAGGGCGGAGTGATCTTCCCGCTGGCCGTGGAGCTGCCGGGTGGCTGGGGAATGGGCCTGATGACCGAATTCGATTTCGTCAGCGACGGCGGCGGTGGCTACGACACGGAGTGGGTGAACTCGATCACGTTCGCGCACGACCTCACTGCGAAGCTTGGCGGCTACGTGGAATTTTTCGCGGTCACCAGCCGGGCGCCCGGATTCAAGTGGCAGGGCCAGTTCGATCTCGGTTTCACCTACGCGCTGCGCGAGGACATCCAGCTCGATTTCGGCTGCAATTTCGGGGTCACCAAATCCGCGCCGGATTTCCAGCCGTTCGTCGGAATTTCCCCGAGATTCTAAAATTTCATTCCTTCTTAACCTCTGACTCACATGCCCACGCTCCGCTTCGTCCTTTCCGGTTTTCGTTTGGTGCTTCCGCTCTGCATCGCCTTCGCGGCGGTTGATGCGATGGCTGCTGTCGCGAAGAAGCGCGTGATCACCACGTTCACGATCATCCAGGACATGGCGCAAAACGTCGCGGGCGACGCCGCCATCGTCGAATCGATCACGAAGCCCGGCGCGGAAATTCACGGCTACGAGCCGACGCCGCAGGACATCGTCAAGACGCAGAAGGCCGACCTCGTGCTTTGGAACGGGCTGAACCTCGAACGCTGGTTCGAAAAGTTTTTCGGCAATTTGAAACACGTGCCGAGCGCGGTGCTCACGAAGGGCGTCGAGCCGGTAGGAATCGAAGAAGGGCCTTACACGGGAAAACCGAACCCCCACGCGTGGATGTCGCCGCGGAATGCGCGGATCTATGTTGAAAACATCCGGGAGGCGCTCGTGAAACTCGATCCGGAGAACGCGGCCATCTACAACGCGAACGCGAAGGCCTACTCGGCGAAGTTCGTCGCCATCGAGGAGACGGTCCGCGCCGAGCTTGCCAGGATTCCCGCCAACCAGCGCTGGCTCGTCACGAGCGAGGGCGCGTTTCCCTACCTCGCGCGGAATTTTGGGATGCAGGAACTCTTTCTCTGGGCCGTGAACGCGGACCAGCAGGGCACGCCGCAGCAGGTCCAGAAGGTCATCGACGGTGTGCGCCAGCACAAAATCCCCGTGGTGTTCAGCGAAAGCACCATCAGCGACAAACCCGCCCGCCAGGTGGCGAAGGAAACGGGAGCGCGCTACGGTGGCGTGCTGTATGTCGACTCGCTGACCGACGCACGCGGTCCGGCGCCGACCTACCTTCAGCTGATGGAGTACAACGCGAAAACGATCGTGAAGGGCTTTCTCTCCCGATGAGCATCACCGCCGAACGAGCTGTCTCCGGAGCCGGGGCCGTGCTGGGCCTCAGCGTCAACGCCGTGACCGTGAGTTATCCGAACGGGCATGTCGCGTTGCGCGACGCATCGTTCGTGCTCGATGGCGGCTGCATCTGCGCGCTCGTCGGGGTGAACGGCAGCGGCAAATCCACGCTGTTCAAGGCGATCATGGGATTGGTGCGGCCGGTGGCGGGGGAAGTGTTGATCGGCGGGCGGCCCGTCAAGGAGGCGTTGAAACAAAACCTCGTGGCCTACGTGCCGCAGTCGGAGGAAGTCGACTGGAGTTTTCCCGTGAGCGTGTGGGACGTGGTGTTGATGGGGCGCTACGGCTACATGAATTTCATGCGGCTGCCGCGGGCGGAGGACCGTCGCATCGCCGAGGAAAGCCTGGCGCGCGTGGGCATGATGGATTTTCGCGAGCGACAGATCGGCGAGCTTTCCGGCGGACAGCGGAAGCGGGTTTTCCTCGCGCGGGCGCTGGCGCAGCGCGGACGCGTCATCCTGCTCGACGAGCCGTTCACGGGCGTCGATGTGAACACCGAGACCGCGATCATCGCGCTGCTGCGCGAGCTGCGCGCGGAGGGACACATCATGCTGGTGTCGACCCACAATCTCGGCTCGGTGCCGGAATTCTGCGACCAAGTGGTTTTAATCAACCGCACGGTGCTGGCCGCCGGGCCGACGGCGGAGGTGTTCACCGAGGCAAATCTTTCGAAGGCGTTTGGCGGCGTGCTCCGGCATTTTCGTTTCGACGAGTCCACGGTGCAGAAACACGACGGGAAAGCCGTCACGCTGCTCACCGACGACGAGCGCCCGCTGGTCTTCGGCAAGGACGGACACCTCGAGTACAGCAAGCGCCAGGGCCACGAGAAAGTCGTGGAGCAGCGCACTGAAAAGGAAGACGACCAATGATCGACCTGCTGCTCACGCCGCTGCGGTACGATTACATGGTGAAGGCCATTCTGGTCAGCGGCCTGATCGGCGGGGTGTGCGCGTTTCTCTCGTGTTTCATCACGCTGAAAGGCTGGTCGCTGATGGGCGACGCGCTTTCGCACTCGGTGGTACCGGGCGTCGCGGTCGCGTATTACCTCGGGTGGCCGTTTGCGGCAGGGGCGTTTGTCACCGGCTTGCTCGCCGCCGTGGGCATGGCCTTCGTGAAAACCAAGACCCGGCTGCGTGAGGACGCGGTGATCGGCGTCGTGTTCACCGCCTTCTTTGCGCTCGGCCTGCTCTTGATTTCGCTTTTTCCCAGCAGCGTCGATCTGCGCTCCATCGTTTTCGGAAACATCCTAGGCATTTCCGATCCCGACATCGTGCAGGTGGTGATCATCTCCGGGATAACGCTCCTCGTGCTCGGGTTGAAATGGCGCGATCTCCTCCTGTTTTGTTTCGACGCGAACCAGGCGCGCGCGCTGGGGATGAACACCAAGGCGCTTCACTACACGCTGCTCACGCTTCTCTCGGCCACGGCGGTCGCCGCGCTCCAGACGGTGGGCGCGTGCCTCGTGGTCGCGATGCTCGTGACACCGGGAGCGACGGCTTATCTGCTCACCGACCGGTTCGGCCGGATGATCGGGATCGCCACCGCGATGGGCGTGGGCACGTCGCTCGTCGGGGCGTATGTCAGCTACTTTTTCGACGGCTCGACCGGCGGCTGCATTGTCACTTTGCAAAGCGCGCTCTTCGTGGTCGCGCTCGTCTTCGGACCGAAACACGGGCTGATCGCCGCGCGGGCCCGGCGCCAGGCCGCGGGTCTGCCGACCTGATGCCCATTTAGCATGCACGCGCTTCTCGATCCCTTTCAGTACCGGTTCATGGTGGAGGCCATGATCGTCGGCGTCGCGGTTGGCGCGGTGTGCGCGGTGCTTTCCTGTTATCTGGTGCTCAAGGGCTGGTCGCTGATGGGCGATGCGATTTCGCACGCGGTGCTGCCGGGCATTGTGATCGCGTATGCGGCCGGCGTGCCGCTGGCGATCGGGGCGTTTGGGTCGGGTTTGTTTTGCGCGGTCGCGACCGGCTATATCAAAGCCAACAGCCGGGTGAAGGAGGACACGGTCATGGGCGTCGTTTTCACGGGCCTGTTCGCGTTCGGCCTCGTGATCTTCACCAAGATCAAGAGCGACCTGCACCTCGATCACATCCTTTTTGGCAACATCCTCGGGCTCGAGAGCGGGGATTTGCGCGACACGCTGATTGTCGCGGGCGTAACGCTCGCGGTGATCCTCACGCTGCGTCGCGATCTGCTGCTGTTTTGTTTCGACCCGGCGCATGCGCGCACGATCGGGCTGCGCACGGACGTGCTCTACTATCTGCTGCTTTCCCTGCTGGCGGTGACGATCGTCGTTTCGCTCAAGGCGGTTGGGATCATCCTGGTGATCGCGATGCTGGTGACGCCCGGGAGCATCGGCTATCTGCTCACGGACCGTTTCAACCGGATGCTCGCGATCGCGGTGTCGGTCGCGGTGTTTTCCAGTTTTTTTGGCGTGTACGTCAGCTTTTTCCTGAACGCCTCAACGGGCGCGTGCATTGTGCTGACCCAGGCGTTCCTGTTTTTGGTGGCGCTGGTTTTCGCTCCGAAGCACGGCCTGCTGAACGCGGGTCGGCGTCACGTGCCGAAGCATCCCTCGGTGGGAACGCCGGGAGTCTAGGCCGCGAACGGCGCCTTTTTGGATTGTCCGCGGCGATTTCTCGGGCGCGGGCAACCGTTCAGAACGGCGTGCGTCTTTTTAAAGGGGAATCGATCCCTTGCGCTGTGCACCTCCCTCACTACCTGTAAATAATGACGGCGAGCAGGAAATCATTTGATGGCAGTCGCGTGTTCGCAGGCGGCGGCCGCTGGTTCTTCGCGTTGATCCTGATCGGGGTTACATCGGCCGGCCTCCGGGCCGCCGAGGTCCCGGACGTCGAGCGCGAGTTCCTCGCCGGTAATTACGCCAAGGTGATCGAGGCTGCGGAAGCCGGCGCGAAAACCTCCCCGGGCAATGAGGAGTGGCATTTGCTTTTGACCCGCGCACTGCTGGAGGTCGGCCGCTATCGCGACGCCGATGTCGCCATCACCACGGGCACCTCCCGTCTCCCGCAAAGCATTCGGCTGCGCTGGGCTGCAAGGGAGGTGGCGCTGGCCAGCGGCCGGCCGCTCGAAGCCAACACCTTCGCCCAGGATATTACCCGACTCTTCTTTACCCAGCCCCGGCTCTATCGCACGGCCACGAGCATCGTGGTGTTGGGACGCGCCCAACTCGCCCTCGGGGCCAGCCCGAAGGAGGTCCTCGAGCGCATCTATGCCGTGGCGCAGAAAGCGGAACCGAAAGTGCGCGACGTTTATCTCGCCCGCGGCGACCTCGCGCTCGAAAAACACGACTTTGCGCTGGCCGCGACGGTTTACGAAGAAGGGTTGAAGCAGCTGCCCGACGATCCCGACTTCCACTACGGCCTCGCCCGCGCGCACGCCGAGGGTGACAGCAAGACCATGCTCGCCGCCATCCAGGCAGCGTTGAAACAGAATCCGCGCCATGTGCCGACCCTGCTGTTGCTGGCGGATCACCGGATCGACGAGGAAAATTACAGCGAGGCCGAAAAACTTTTGAGCGAAGCGATCGAGGTGAACCCACAGCAGCCCGATGCCTGGGCGTTGCGGTCGGTGATGGCTCATCTCCGCAGCGACTCCGGCACGGAGGAAGCGTCGCGCTCGGCCGCCTTGCGCAGCTGGTCGGAGAACCCGCGCGTCGACTGGCTGATCGGCAAAAAACTCTCGGCGAAATACCGTTTCGCCGAGGGCGCCGAGCGGCAGCGGCAGGCGCTGCGGTTCGCTCCAAACTACCTCCCGGCCAAGGCCGAACTGGCGAACAACCTCCTGCGTCTCGGCGACGAGGCGGAAGGGTGGAAGCTCGCCAAGCTGGTGCACGAAGAGGACGGCTACGATGTGGAGGCGTTCAATCTCGCGACCTTGCACGACACGATGGCGAAGTATGCCACGCTCTCGAACGACGACTTCACGCTGCGGATGACCGGGAACGAGGCCGCCATCTATGGTCCGCAGGTCCTGGATCTGCTCACGCGCGCGAAAAAGCAGCTCACCGAAAAGTACGGCGCGCAGCTCGCGAAGCCGACGTACGTCGAAATTTTTGCGGACCCCAAGGATTTCGCCGTGCGAACCTTCGGGCTGCCCGACGTCTCGGGTTTCCTGGGCGTGTGTTTTGGACGGGTCGTGACTGCCAACAGCCCGGCGTCCACCGCCGGCCACGGCACGAACTGGCAGTCGGTGCTGTGGCATGAGTTTTGTCACGTCGTGACGCTTCAGCTCACGGAAAACAAAATGCCGCGCTGGCTGAGCGAGGGAATTTCCGTGTACGAGGAGCGTCAGGCCAGTCCCGCCTGGGGCCAGCATCTCACGCCGCGTTACCGCGAGCTCATCCTCAAGGGTGAACTCACGCCGGTCGGCAAGATGAGCGCGGCGTTTCTCACGCCTCCGACGCCGGAGCATCTTCAGTTCGCCTACTACCAGGCGTCGCTCGTCGTGGAGTTTGTGGTGAGCCGGCACGGCTTGCCGAAGGTCCGGGCCTTGCTGACCGACCTGCGCGAGGGCGATGACATCAATCGTGCGCTGGCGCGTCAGATCGCGCCGCTCGACAAGGTGGAAAAGGATTTCACCGCTTACGCCCGCGAACACGCGGAGCAGCTCGCGCCCAAAATGGATTTCGAAAAACCCGGACCGAAGCTTCTCCTGCCCGGCGCGGAAGAGGATCTCGCCGAATGGACGAAGGAACACCCCGACAATTACTGGGCGCTCCAGCAGAAGGCGCGGAATCTCATCGCCGATAAAAAATGGACCGAGGCAAAAGTCCCGCTGCTGCGCTCGCTCGAGCTTTATCCCGATCAGCGCGACTCCGACAGCGCGCTGCGCCAGCTGGCGCTCGTGCATCGCGCCCTCAATGAAACCGACCAGGAACGCGAAGCCCTGACGAAATTCGTGGCGCTCGATGCGGAGGCGCCGGATGCCTGTCTACGGCTGGTCGAGCTGGCGACCGCGGCGAAGGACTGGCCGGCCGTTGCGCAAAACGCGCGTCGTTTCCTCGAAATCAATCCGCTGGTCGCGCCGCCCTACCGGGCGCTGGCGCAGGCAAGCACGGAGCTGGGCGACAAGCCTGCGGCGATCTCGGCGGACCGCACGCTGCTCCGCCTCGATCCGGCCAATCCCGCGGAAGTGCATTTTCACCTCGCCCAGTTGCTGCACCAGACCGGCGACCCCGAGGCGCGGCGGCAGTTGTTGCTCGCACTGGAGGAGGCACCGCGGAATCGCGCGGCGCTGAACCTGCTGCTGACCATGGAAACAAATCCTGCGACCGCCGCTGATTTACCGGCGTCTCCGGTGTCTCCTCCTTCCAATCCCTCATCCGCCACTCCGTGAAGAAAACGCTTCGAACTTTCGCTCTGTTCCTCGTGCTCGGCGTCCTGGTCTTCGCCCAACGCTGGGGCGGAGGCGAGGGCGGGTATGTGAGTGAGGACACAAAGACGGCCCGCGAAATCGCGTCGCACAGCACCGGCACTCCCGAGTGGACGAATCCCAAGGGCTTCGAGAAGGACGTGTTTACCTTCGTGCGGATCCGCTATTCGTCCGGCGGCTATGGCGCGGGCGGTTTCCGCCGGCGGAGTGGGGCGGGTTGGACGACCGACCTGCCGGACAGCGATCTGAATCTTTCCTACCGGCTGCAGCAGATGACCTCGATGAAGGTGGATCCGGACGGCCGCATCATCCGGGTCACGGATCCGGAAATGGCCGAATACCCCTTCATCTACATCGTGGAGCCCGGCCGGCTCTCCTTCGACGACAAGGAAGTTGCCGCTCTGAGAAAATACCTGCTCAACGGCGGCTTCCTGATGCTCGACGACTTTTGGGGCGATTCCGCCTGGGAGAACGTCGAGGCCGTCTTCAAGCAGGTTTTCCCGGAGCGGAACTTCAACGAGCTCTCGCTCGAGCACCCGCTTTATCACTGCGTCTTCGAAATCAAAAGCAAGGGACAGGTGCCCAACGTCGGCACCGGCATCAATCACCAGCACGATCCCGAGGGCCAGACTTGGGAGAACCAGCACGATGGCGATGTGCGGACCGTTCACCATCGTGCGATCACCGACGACAAGGGCCGCATCATGGTGCTTGCCACGCACAACACCGACAACGGCGACGGCTGGGAGCGCGAGGGCGAGAGCGACTACTACTTCCACAATTTTTCCGAGAAAATCGCCTATCCGCTGGGCATAAACATCGTCTTCTACGTCATGACCCACTGAGGGACGAAGCGCCCCGCATGTTCACTCCCGGCAAACCATCCCTCTCTGTCATTCTGAGCGCAGCGAAGAATCCACTTCGGCTTTCGCACCGCCTCACGCCGGCGGGCATCCTGCTGGATTCTTCGCTGCGTTCAGAATGACAAACAAAACTTTCCCTTAATGAGCTCCCCAACACCTCCCGTTATTGTCCCGAACGCCTTTCAATCCGAGCGCGATGCCGTCGAGCGTCTCATCGCCGGTCGCGCCCAGATCGAAAACGAACTCGGCAAAGTGATCGTCGGCCAGCGCGAGGTCATTGAACAAATCCTCCTGGCGCTCCTCGCGGGCGGACACTGTCTCATCACCGGCGCGCCAGGTCTCGCGAAGACGCTCCTCGTGAAATCGATCGCGCAGATTTTCCACCTGAAGTTCCAGCGCATCCAGTTCACGCCCGACCTGATGCCGGCCGACATCACCGGCACCGAGATTCTCCAGGACAGTGGCAGCGGCGAACGGAAGCTGTCCTTCGTGCCCGGCCCCGTTTTCGCGAACATGCTGCTGGCCGACGAAATCAACCGCACCCCGCCGAAAACGCAGGCCGCGCTCCTCGAGGCGATGCAGGAGCACCAGGTGACGGCCGCGGGTGTCCGACACCCGCTGAAGGAGCCGTTCTTCGTGCTCGCGACGCAAAACCCGATCGAGATGGAAGGCACTTATCCGCTGCCCGAGGCGCAGCTCGACCGCTTCATGTTCAACGTCGTGATGGACTACCTGCCCGAGGACGACGAAGTGCGCGTGGTCTCGCAGACGACGGCCGGCGCCCCCGCCGCGATCGAAGCGCTCTTCACCGGCGAGGACGTGCAACGGTTTCACCAGCTCGTGCGCGCGGTTCCGATCGCCGAGGAAATGGTGCGCTACGCCGTGCAACTCGCCGCCGCCTCGCGTCCGCGCCAGACGGGCACCGCGGAATTCGTCAACGACTGGGTGAGCTGGGGAGCCGGCACGCGCGCCGGCCAGTTCCTCGTGCTTGGAGCGAAGGCCCGCACGCTTCTGCAGGGCCGCGCCCACGTCACCGTCGAGGACATCCAGGCGCTCGCCGCGCCGGTGCTGCGCCACCGCATCCTGCTTAATTACCGCGCCGAAGCCGAAGGCATCCGCGTGGAGGAAATCGTCCGGCGCCTCGTCGCTGCGGTGAAACTGCCGGTTGGAAAACGCACCGCTGCGTAAACCCTGGGATCTCATGTCCGCCGCCACGCCACGCCCGTCGCTCGCCTCCGCTTCGCTCATCGAGCCGAAGGCGTTGATGAGCATTCGCAGCCTGGAGCTGCGGGCGCGCGCGGTCGTCGAGGGATTCTGGAGCGGGCTGCATCGCAGTCCCTATCACGGCTTCTCCGTCGAGTTCACCGAATACCGGCAATACACCTCGGGCGACGATTTGCGCTACCTCGACTGGCGCGTCTTCGCACGCAGCGACCGCTACTTCATCAAGAAATTCGAGGATGAGACCAATCTCCGCTGCCACCTCCTGATCGACCAGAGCCAGTCGATGAACTACGGCTCGGTCGGCTACACGAAGGCGCACTACGCGGCGACGCTGGCGGCCACGCTCGCGTATTTCCTGCACCTGCAGGGCGACGCGATCGGGCTGCTGACGTTCGACGAACGCGTGCGCGACTTCCTGCCGGCGCGCCACCGTCCGGATCATTTGCGGCAGCTGATGTTCGCACTGGAGAAACCGGCCGGCGGCCGCGCCACCGATCTCGTCGCGCCGCTCGAGCGCATCGCGCAGCTCGTCCGCAGGCGCGGGCTGGTGGTGCTGGTCTCGGATTTTCTCGCGCCGCTCGACCGGCTCGAACGGAGTTTGCTCGCGCTCACGGCGAGCGGACAGGAAGCGGTGGTGTTTCAAGTCCTCGATCCGGCGGAGGTCGCCTTGAAGTTCACCGAGGCCAGGCTTTTCCAGGACATCGAATCCGACCGCGAGATATACATCGATCCCGATGCGGCCCGGACCGGCTACGTCGAAAAACTCGAGGCGCACTGCGCGGCGGTGAAGGCGATGAGCCAGAAACTCGGCATCGCGCACCACCGCCTGTCGAGTGACCAGCCGATCGAGCTCGCCCTGTTCGAGTTTCTGCAGGACCGACTGCGTCGCGGCCGCAGCACGCGGCGAACGAGCGCCCCCGGGGCAAACCGGACATGATGACGCTCCACCAATCGCCATCGCGCCCCGGCGCACCGGTCGAAACGCGGTTTGCTGTAGCGGCGGTCCATGACCGCCGAAGCGGGTGCGAGGACGTTGAGTATGCGTCGGCGGTCATAGACCGCCGCTACAGCAAGACCCTCCGCGCCGAACAGACATGTCACTTAATAGGTGACACTTTTGTCTTCGCTTCGCGGCGGGGGCGACCCGGCACCTGTCAATTAATGGGTGACACGTCTGCCCGCGCTTCGGTCGGAGGGCTTTCCGGTACATGTCACTTAATAAGTGACATGTGTGGAGACCACGAGGACCACGGGCGTAGGAGAAACAAAGGGCACGCGCCATGAGTTTTCTCGCGCCATTCTTTCTGCTGGGGGCGCTGGCGATCGCGGCGCCGGTGATTTTTCACCTCATCCGGCGCACGACGCGCGATCGCACGGTGTTCAGCTCGCTGATGTTTTTGTTGCCGACACCGCCGCGCCTCACGCGCCGCAGCCGCCTTGAGCACTGGTTGCTGTTGCTGCTGCGCTGCCTCGCACTGGCGTTGCTCGCCTTTGGATTTTCCCGGCCGTTCCTCAAGGAATCGGCGCTCAATGACGCCCCGGGTGGTTCGACGAAACGTGTCGTCGTGCTCGTGGACGTGAGCGCAAGCATGCGCCGCAGCGGACTCTGGGTCGAGGCGCAGTCGAAGGTGGAATCGACGCTGCGCAGTTTGTCCGCAGCGGACCAGGCGGCGGTTTTCATTTTCAGTCGTGATGCGCAGCCGCTGGTTAACTTCGGCGAATGGAACGCCGCCGCTCCCGATGCACGCGTCGCGCTGGCGACCGCACGGCTCGCGGCGGTGTCGCCCGGCTGGTCGGGCACCAACTCCGGCGCCGCGCTCATCACGGCGGCGGAAGCGCTGGTCGACACGGAGGGGAGCCAGAATATCGGGACCCGCCAGATCGTCCTGGTGAGCGACCTCCAGCTGGGCAGCCGGCTCGAAGCGATCCAGGCCTACGAATGGCCGAAGGGCGTGGAGCTCGTGGTCGAACCGTTGAAGCCGCGCAATCCGACGAATGCGGGGATCCAGTTGCTCGCCGAAGCGGCCGACACCGACCGCCAATCGGCCACGTCGGTACGGGTGCGCGTGAGCAACGCCGGAAATTCAACCCGCGAACAGTTCAAGGTCGGCTGGGTGAAAACGCCGGCCGGGGAATTTTCCGGTGCGCCGGTCGAGACCTACGTGCCGCCCGGCCAGAGTCGCGTCGTCTCGCTGCCGGTCGCGTCGGCGGGCGGCGCGGAATCGATCACCCTGCTCGGCGACGACGAGGATTTCGACAACACCGTGTATGTGATCCCGCCGGCGCAGCAGAAAATAAATCTCGTGTATCTCGGTGCGGAAAAGGCGGACGACACCCGCCAGCCGCTCTTCTTCCTGAAACGCGCGCTGCCCGAGACGCCGCGTCTCTCCGTTCGCGTGACCGCGATTCCCGCAACCCAGCCCCTCGCCGGCGAATTGCTGGCGGCGCCGCTGTATGTGGTCACGGACGCACTGCCGAAAGCGCAGGGTGTCGTGTTGCGCGAGCAGGCTCTTGCGGGGAAAACGGTTTTGTTCTCCCCGAAGTCCGCGGCTGCCGGGGCGACGCTCGGTTTCCTGCTCGGAATGGACGCGCTGGCAGCGGAGGAGGGGCGGCCGGCGAGTTACGCCATGCTGGCGGAAATTGATTTTCAGCATCCGCTTTTCGCCGCATTCGCCGATCCGCGTTACAGCGACTTCACGAAAATTCATTTCTGGAAATACCGGAAGCTCGACGCGTCGGCGCTGCCCGGCGCGCGGGTGCTCGCGAAATTCGACAACGGCGATCCGGCGCTGCTCGAGATCCCCGCCGGCAAAGGCCGGGTGCTGGTCTTGAGCGCCGGCTGGAATCCCGAGGACAGCCAGCTCGCGGTTTCCTCGAAATTTGTGCCGCTGATCTATTCCGTTCTGGAATTCAGCGGCGCGCTGACCACGCAGCCCGGACAATACTTCATCGGCGATTCCGTGCCGCTGCCCACCGAGTTTCGTGAAACCGCCGCGACGGTCCGGATGCCGGACGGAAGTTCCCTCCCTCTGACCGCTGGTGCCGCAGTTTTCACCCTAGCGGCCCAGCCGGGGATCTATCGCTTTACGGCCGGTCAGCGCGCGCAGGCGTTTTCGGTCAATCTCGATGCGGCGGAGTCGCGCACGGCTCCGATCGCCGTCGATGAACTTGAGCGGCTGGGCGCTCCGCTCGCGAAAAAGAGCCAGGCGCTCAAGCCGGCCGCGGCGGCGCGCGAGGTTGCGTTGCAAGGCAGCGCGGCCGAGAGCCGCCAGAAACTTTGGCGCTGGTTCATCATCGCCACCCTCGTGGTTTTGCTCGGCGAGTCCCTTCTCGCTGGCTGGACCGCGCGCAAACCTTCCCTTGTCGAACAACCCACTTCGTCATGAACCATTTTCTTCAAACCCGCATTCGCCGGGTGATCCGCCGTCACCAATCGCTGCGTCGCTCGCGTCAACTCACCGTCTGCTGGGCGCTCGCCGCGCTCGCGGGCGCCGGGCTGATCCTGTTGCAACGGCAGACGGGCTGGGCCTCGCCCTTTGCCTTTCCGCTGCTGGTGGCTGCGGCGGTGATGGCGTCGTTTGCCATCTGGATCCGCAGTCTGAAATCGGCTCCCGACGAACCCGCGATCGCGCGGCAAATTGAAGCGGCTTATCCCGAGCTGCGCGGATTGCTGCTCACGGCCGCCCAGCAACTGGGCGTTCCGGACCGGGAGCAGAGTTACCTGCAGTTTCGCGTGACGCAGCAGGCGCTGGAGCACTGCCAGCAAACGAAAGGCTGGAGCCGGGCGATACCCAGATCGCGCGTGCGGCTGGCGGCGCTGATGCAGTTCGCGGCGCTGGCCGTTTTTGCGGCGACCGTGATGGAGGGGCGGAGCCGCTGGACCAAGGGAGGCCCGTCGCGCCCGCTGTTCGCATTGAGCGGCATCAACGTCACGCCCGGCGACACCAGCATCGAGCGCGGCGAAAGTCTGGTCGTGCTGGCGCGTTTCGGTGGAGCGCTCCCCCCCGGAGTGGACATGGTGATCAATGACGCCGCGTCGCCGGCGCGCAAAGTCCCGCTCGTGAAAAGTCTCGGCGACCCGATGTTCGGCGGCACGGTGCCGGACGTGGCGGCGGATTTCACCTACCGCCTCGACTACGCGGGCCAGCAGACGCGCGAGTTCAAGGTGAAGGTTTTCGAGCATCCGCGACTGGCTCGCGCCGACGTGGAGTTGAAATATCCCGCCTACACGCAGCTCCCGCCGAAACGCATCGAAGACACGCGCCGGGTGAGCGCCGTCGAGGGCACGCAGCTCGCCCTCACGCTGCAGCTCAACAAGCCGGTCGTGTCCGCCACTCTCATTGCGAAGAACAAGGAGAAGACGGAAATCCCGCTCAAGGTCACGGCCGGCAAGGCCGTCGCGGCGCTCGCTGACTTTCCGCTGGAGAAAACCCAGAGCTACGAGCTGAAGCTCGTCGATGCCGACGGCCGGGCAAACAAGACCGCCACGTCTTTCGTGATCGAAGTGCAGCCGAACCGCCGCCCCGAGCTGAAACTCGCTTCGCCGCGCGGCGATGTGCGTCCATCCGCCCTCGAGGAAATCACGTTCAACGGCTCGGTGTTCGACGACTTCGGCGCGCCGGTTTACGGACTCGCCTACACGGTCGCCGGACAGGAAACGAAAAACATCGAACTTGGCCGCACCGTGCCCGCGAAGGAAAAGCGCGCGTTCACGCATCTCGTGCGGCTCGAGGATCTCGGCGTGAAGCCCGACGATCTCGTTTCATGGTATCTCTGGGCCGACGATGTCGGACCCGATGGCAAGGTGCGCCGGACCAGCACCGACATGTTTTTCGCCGAGGTGCGGCCGTTCGAGGAAATCTTCCGCGAAGGGCAGGGCGGCGATCAGCAGCAGGACCAGCAGCAACAGCAGGGTCAGCAGGGCAACCAGGCCCGCCGGCTCACCGAGCTGCAAAAACAAATTATCAACGCGACTTGGAAGCTGCAGCGTGAACCGGAGTCCCCGAAATATTCCGAGGACACCACCGTCGTCCACGATTCCCAGGAACAGGCGCTGAGCCAGGCGACGGAAACCCAGTCTCAGGCCAACAATCCCCGCACCCAGGCGCTCTGGAGTGCGGCGACGAAAGAGATGAAAGAGGCCATCAAGCACCTCGATGCCGCGGGCAAATCACCCGCCGCGCTCGCGTCCGCGCTCACCTCCGAGCAGGCGGCTTACCAGGCTCTCTTGAAACTCCAGGCGCGGGAGACCGAGGTGGCGCGGCGCCGCCAGCGCGGCGGTCAGGGCGGCGGCGACCAGGCGAGCCAGCGTCAGATCGACGAGCTCGACCTCACCCAGTCGGAGAATCGCTACGAGACACAGCGCCAGGCCCGCGCGCCGCAAAGTCCCGAGCGCCGCGAACAGAATCAAATTTTGAACCGGCTGCAGGAGCTCGCGCGCCGCCAGCAGGACGTCAACGAACGCCTCAAGGAACTCCAGACCGCGTTGCAGGCGGCCGACACGGAGCAGGAAAAGGAAGAGGTGCGTCGCGAATTGAAACGCCTGCAGGAAGAGCAGCAGCAGATGCTGGCCGACATGGACGAGGTGCGGCAGCGCATGGACCGGCCCGAAAACCAATCGTCGATGCAGCAGCAGCGGCAGCAACTTGACCAGACCCGCGACGACGTGCAGCGCGCCGCCGATGCCGCGGGCCAGGGTTCGGTCGCTCAGGCGCTCGCCTCCGGCACGCGCGCGCAGCGGCAGCTGCAGCAGATGCGCGACGAGTTGCGGAAACAAAATTCGAGCGAGTTCTCCGACGACCTGCGCGACATGCGGAACGAGGCCCGCGACCTCGCGCGCCAGCAGGAGGACGTGCAGAAAAAAATCACGGCGCTCGACGATCCGGCGCGCAAGACCTTGAACGATGAGCCCGAGCGCAAGGCCGCGCTCGACCAGCTCGAGCAGCAGCGGAAACGCATGAGCGATCTCGTCGATCGCGCGACGCAGGTCTCCGAACAGGCGGAGACCACCGAGCCGCTGCTCTCGCGCGAACTTTACGACAGCGTGCGCAAGGTGTCGCAGGACGACACGAAGAACGTGAAGGACCTGCGGCAGGAGCTGAACGATCAACGCATGCTCACTTACCGCCTGAACGACCGCCTCCAGGAAACCGCCGGAAAGGAAGGCGCGGGCAAATCGCTCGAAATCACGAGCGAGATGCTGAAGGAAGGTTATCTTCCGCAGGCGAACCAGCTCTCGCAGAAGGCCGGAGCCGGCATCAACGAATTGCGCCGCGGGGTGGAGCGCGCCGCGGAAAGCGTGCTGGGCGACGACGCCGAGGCGTTGAAGCTCGCGCAGACGGAACTCGACAACATCACCCGGCAACTCGAACGCGAACTCGCGCAGGCCGGTGAGCCGGGGCAGCGCGGTTCGCCCAGCCAGCCGTCGCGCGATGGCCAGGGACAAAATCAAAAGCAGGGCGATCGCCCGGGCGCCGGCGGAAATCCGGCCGACCCGCGGCAGGCTGGCAATCGTTCACCCTCTTCCTCGCCGACGGAGGCAAATGAGCCCGGCAGTGGAGCCGGCCAACAACCGGATCCCAATGGACAGCCTGGGCAGACACCGGGTCAGGCTCAGGGTGGCCGGACGCCGGGCGAAACGCCCAGTCAAACGGCGAGCAATACTCCCGGACAGCAGGGCGGCGGCCAACAAGGCGAAGGCCAGCAAGGCGGCCAGCAACCGGGCGGCCAGCAAGGCGGCCAACAGGCGGGCGGCCGGCAACCCGGCGGCCAGCGCGGCGGACAAAATCGAAATGGCGAAACACAGCGGCTTGCCGGCAATGACAATGGCGGCGGTGGGGGCGGTGAAGCGGGCGGCGACGCCGGCCGTCTTTCGCTCGAGACCCTCATGACCGGCACGGAGCGAACGGTGGGTAACGGCAGAGCCGGCGGCGGAGGAGATTGGGTGGGCGGCGGTCCGCTTACCGGGGAAAATTTTGCGCCGTGGTCCGATCGCTTGCGCGACGTTGAAGAGCTGCTCGATCAACCCGCGTTGCGCGATGCGGTCGCGAATGCGCGCGAGCGGGCGCGTTTGCTGCGGCAGGAGTATCGTCGCGACCTGAAGAAGCCCGACTGGACCGTCGTGCAACTGCAGGTGTTGAAACCGCTGGTTGAAGTGCGCAGCCGGATCGCCGAGGAGCTGGCGCGTCGCGAATCGAACGACTCTCTGGTCCCGATCGACCGCGACCCGGTGCCGAACCGCTTCGCGGAATCGGTTCGCCGCTACTACGAGGAACTGGGGAAGGACAAGTGAGCGTGATGTTGCTGGCTGCGCTTACCTTTTCGGGCACGAACTGGCTCTGGCCGGTGGCCGCGTTTTTCGTGGTTTCGGCCGGCGTGCTTTTCTGGAGCTATCGCGCCACGAAAAACGGCGGGGCGTTGCGCTGGGTTTGCCTTCTGCTGAAAGCCGTCGGGATTGCGGCGCTCGCGGCCTGCCTGCTCGAACCGCTGTGGACCACGCAGCGCGCGCGTCCGGGCTCCAATCTTTTCGCGATTGTGGCGGACAACAGCCAGGGCCTGCAGATCAAGGATCGCGGCGACACGCGCAGCCGAGGCGAAGTCCTGCGCGAGATCCTCGATCCGGCGAAGGCGCACTGGCAGGCCACGCTCGTGGACACGTTCGACGTCCGGAAATATTTTTTCGACGCGCGGCTGCAGTCGACCGAGGACTTTCATGAGCTGGCATTCGACGGACGGTCGACGGCGCTGGCCTCTTCGCTGAAGACGCTGAAGGAACGCTTTCAAGGCCGTCCGCTTGCGGGCGTGCTGCTCTTCACCGATGGCAACGCGACGGATCTGCGCGGCCCGCTGCCGGACCTCGCGGGCCTGCCGCCGATTTATCCCGTGGTGCTGGGCCGGCGCGAACCGGTGCGCGATCTTTCCGTGCAGCAGATCAACGTCAGCCAGACCGCGTTCGAAGACGCGCCCGTTTCGATCCAGGCCGATGTGAGTGCGGCCGGCTACCGCGACGGAACGGTTGTGGCGCGATTGATCGACCGCTCGGGCAAGGTGGTGCAGGAGCAATCGAGCCAGGCGCGAAAGGACAGCGACACGCTCGCTTTCCGCTTCCAGCTGAAGCCGGAGCAAAAAGGACTCGGATTCTACCGCGTGGAAATCGCCGAGCGCGCGGGACCGTTGTCCGAGGGAAAACCGGACGAGGCCACGCTCGCCAACAATCACCGCGTTCTCGTCATCGATCGCGGCAAGGGTCCGTACCGCGTGCTCTACGTTGCGGGCCGCCCGAACTGGGAGTTCAAGTTTCTCAACCGCGCCATCGAGGCGGATGACCAGCTGCAGATGGTCGGTTTGATTCGCGTGGCGAAGCGCGAGCCGAAATTCGATTTCCGGGGACGAAGCGGCGAGACCAGCAATCCGCTCTACCGCGGTTTCGGCAACCAGTCGGCCGAGGAAGTGCAGCGCTACGACCAGCCCGTGCTCGTGCGGCTCAACACCCGCGACGAACTCGAACTGCGCAGCGGGTTCCCGCGCACGCCGGAGGATCTTTACGGTTATCACGCGATCGTCATCGACGACCTCGAGGCGGAGTTCTTCGCGCCCGAGCAGGCGACGCTGGTGCAGAAATTCGTGTCCGAGCGCGGCGGCGGTCTGCTGATGCTCGGCGGGATGGAATCGTTTCAGGAAGGCAGTTTCGCGCGGACTCCAATCGGCGACATGCTCCCGGTCTATCTCGATCGCGCGGCCCAGGAGGAAAGCGCGACCGGGCCGCTGCGCTTCAACCTCGCGCGCGAAGGCTGGCTTCAGGCCTGGGCGCGGCTGCGCGACAACGAGGCCGACGAGCGGACGCGACTCGAGGCGATGCCGCCCTTTCAAGTGTTGAACCGTGTGCGTTCGCTGAAGCCCGGTGCGAGCGTGATCGCCACGATGCGGGACGAACACGCCGCGGAGGTTCCGGCGCTCGCGATGCAGCGGTTTGGCCGCGGACGCAGCGCGGCCCTGCTCGTCGGCGACGTCTGGCGCTGGGGCATGAAGGATGCGGCGGCGCACGAGGACATGGACAAGGCGTGGCGCCAGCTGATGCGCTGGCTGGTGGCGGACGTGCCCGAGCGTGTCGAACTCACCGTCGAGCCGCAGCCGGAGGATGCGAGTGGCGCCGTGCGATTGCTCGTCCGGGCGCGCGACGCGAAATTTCAACCGCTGGACGACGCAACCATCGCCCTCGACGTCGAGCCCGTGACGTTTCCCGAGGTGGCGGATGCGGTTCCGGCGCGCGTGCGGTTGCAGATGGAAGCGTCCCCGGCCGAGGCGGGCCTCTATGAGGCGACCTACGTTCCGCGCCAGACCGGCGGCTTCAAGGCGACGGCCGTCGTGAGCAACGCCGCGGGAGCGGAAGCGGGGCGGGCCGAAGGAGGCTGGAGTTCGGACTTGGCCGCAGAGGAGTTTCGCTCGCTGGCGCCGAACGTTTCGTTGCTGGAGGCGATCGCCCAGAAGACGGGAGGCGAAGTCATCGCGGCAAGTGACCTGGATAATTTTGCGAGCGGACTTCCCGCGCGAAAAGCTCCCGTGATGGAAACCTGGCTCAACCCCGTGTGGCACACGCCCGTGATGTTCGCCTTTGCCCTCGGCTGTCTTTTGACGGAGTGGGGCCTCCGGCGATGGAAAGGAATGCCATGAACGACGGAGCTCGACCACAGATGACACAGAGGGGCACAGATAAAATTCGATCCAATCGATCCGGTGCTGCGATCCGCATCTGTGCCCATCTGTGTTATCTGTGGTTGGTCTGTCTTTCTCCTGCGTGGGCCGCGGAGCCGTCGGGTGATCGACCCACGGTCATCGTCGTGGTCGGTGCCGCGGGTGAAGAGGACTACGGCCCGAATTTCAAGGAGCAGGCGGAGCAGTGGGAAAAGGCCTGCCAGCTCGCGGGCGCCCAGCGCATCACGCTCGGATTGGGCGCGGAACCGGCGGCGGGCACCGCGGGCGACTACGAGCAGTTGAAGCAGGCGATTGCTGCCGAGCCGAAGGAAGGCATCGCCGAGCTCTGGCTCGTGCTGATCGGGCACGGGACGTTCGACGGCAAGGAAGCCAAGTTCAACCTGCGCGGTCCGGATCTTTCCGCCACCGAGCTCGCCGAGTGGCTCAAGCCGGTCCAGCGCCCGCTCGCGGTGATCAACACGTCGTCGGCGAGCGCGCCGTTTCTCAACAAACTCTCGGGCCTGAACCGCGTGATCATCTCGGCGACGCGCACGGGCAATGAGCAGAATTTTGCGCGCTTCGGCCGGTATTTCGCGGAGACGCTGACCGATCCGAGGGGGGATTTCGATCAGGACGGGCAGACCTCGTTGCTGGAAGCGTTTCTCAGCGCATCGGCGCAAGTCTCGGAGTTCTACAAGACCGAGGGACGTCTCGCGACCGAGCACGCGCTCCTCGACGACAACGGCGACGGTCTCGGCACGCCGGCAGACTGGTTTCGCGGCACGCGTGCGACCAAGCAGGCCCGCAACGGCGCTTCGCTCGACGGCGCGCGCGCCCGGCAATTTCATCTCGTCCGCAGCGAGGCCGAGCGAAAACTCAGCCCCGAGCAGCGGGCGCGTCGCGACGAACTCGAGCTCACGATTGAAAACCTGCGCGCCACGAAGACCAAACTGGGCGAAGCGGAGTATTATCGCCGGCTGGAAAAACTGCTGCTGGAACTGGCGCGCGTCTATGCGCCGGTTTCCGGGACCTGATCGGTTTCTGGATTGTGCCCCGGCCGGGCTTTGTCATGGGTTCCGCGATCCCTGCGCTTCGCACCGCGCAGCTCGCTTCCAAAAACTTCGATGAAAATCGCGCGTTTCGCTTCGTGGCTACTCCCGGTCCTGCTCGTGTTGAACGGCTGCATGTCGCGCAATCGAACCTATCATGGCGGCGTCACGGGTCAGCAGGCGTTGACCGTCGTGATCGCGTCCATCGAGGAAAGCAGCGATTCACCCGCCGGTGGTTATCCGTCGAAGGTTTATCCTCTGCCGCACTATCCGTTCGAAATGGCCCGCGCCGGCATCACGGGGGAGGTGGACGTGAAGTTGAGGGTCGGAGCTGACGGACTGGTGAAGAACGCGTCCATCGTTCGGAGCAGCCAGATCGAATTCGAAGCGTCGGTTTTGCAGGCCGTGGCGAAATGGCGGTTTCGGGCGATGCAGACCTTCGGTCAGACGCAGAGCGCGGAAATGACTTTTCTCTGCCGGATTAAATTTGTGAAGGACGACGAAGACTAGGCGGGCTGCGCGGGCGGAGTTCAGCCGCGAAACGGCCAGATCTTGAAAAACTGCAGGAAGAAAATCGCGGCGATCACATAGCCGGCGGGTGCCAGCGTTTTCGGACGGCCCAGCCCGATCGCCAGCAGGGCGGAGCAGATGAGACCCAGCCCGATGCCTTCGGCGATGCTGAAGGTGAGGGGAATCGCAAGGATCGTGATCACCGCGGGCGCGGCGATCGCGAAATCCTTCATCTCAATCTCGACGACGGACTGCATCATGAAAACACCGACGATCACGAGCGCCGGTGCCGTTGCCGCCGCGGGTACGATCAAAATTATCGGCGTAAAGAGCAGGGCGAGGAGGAACAGCGCGGATGTCGTGAGCGTGGTGAGGCCCGTGCGTCCGCCGGCTTCCACGCCCGACGCAGACTCGATGTAGCTGACGACGGTCGAGGTGCCGAAAAGCGCGCTCAGCATGGTCGCGAGCGAATCCGCGACGAGCGCGCGGCCGGCTTTGGGCAGCGTGCCGTCGGGCTGGAGAAACCCCGCCCGCTTGGTGACGCCGATCAGCGTCCCGATGTTGTCGAACATGTCCACCAGCAGGAGTGTGAGAACGATCGGCAGCGCGAGAAGCAGCGCGTCGGAGTGGGTGAGAAACTGAAACGTCAGCTTCAGGAAGACCGGCGCCGGCGAGGCGGGCAGGGCCACGAAGCTTTCGGGCAGTTGTGTCACCTTCGCTCCTGCTCCGGCCGGGATCATCAGCCCGGCCAGGGTGATCACGACGATGCCGATGACGATTGCCCCGGTCACCCGGCGCGCGACGAGAATCGCCGTGAGTGCGATGCCAGCGAGACAGAGCGCGACCGGGCCCGAGGTGAAATCGCCGTGCGAGACGAAGGTGGCCGGATTCGCCACGATCACGCCGCCGTTCTTCAGCCCGATGAAGGCGATGAAGAGGCCGATGCCGCACGTCACCGCGATCTTCAGCGAGTGGGGGATGGCCGCGATGATTTTTTCCCGCAGGCCGGTGACGGAGAGGAGCAGGAAAATCACGCCGTTCACGAACACCATGCCGAGGGCCTCCGTCCACGGCACGCCTTTGCCCAGCACGATCGTAAACGTGAAAAACGCGTTGATGCCCATGCCCGGCGCGAGGGCGATCGGGTAGTTCGTGAGGAGTGCCATGACCGTTGTCGCGATCGCGGCGGTGAGCGCGGTGACGGTGACGAGCGCGCCCTTGTCCATGCCCGTCGCGGAAAGAATTCCCGGATTCACCGCGAGGATGTAGGCCATCGCCGCGAATGTCGTGAGCCCCGCCTGCAGCTCGCGTCCGACCGTGGTGCCGTTCTCGGAGAGTTTGAAGAAGCGTTGCAGCATGGGAAACGGCGACCGGTCGAAGGGAGGCGAGTTCGTTTGAGAATTCAAGGTGAACCGGTCCGGCGCGAGGCGGACGGATGCGGGCCGCGGTGGGGCTGCCCGAAAATCGTTCTCGTTCTCCGACTCGTTCTCGTTCTCCTTCGGGCGTCAGAGAACGAAAACGAGTCCGATCCCTCCCGAGATGAGCATCATCGATGCCCACGTGCATCTTTACCCCCCGCAGGCGAACCGCGATCCCGCGGCCTGGGCTGCGGGGATGAGCGAACCGCATTGGGCGGTGATGTGTGCGCGCCGGCGCAAAAACGGCCAGCCGGTGCAGGCGTTTCCGGGCGTCGGCGAATTGCTGCGCGAGATGGACCTCGCCGGGGTGGAGCGCGCGGTGTTGCTCGGGTGGTATTGGAATCATGCGGCGACCTGCGCGGTCCAGAACCGGTTTTACGCGGAATGCGTGCGCGCGCATCCCGACCGTCTTTCGGCATTCGCCACGCTGAACCCGGCGGCGGGCCGGGAAGTCACGGTCGGGGAACTGCGCCGCGCTCACGCGGACGGCCTCGCGGGTCTCGGCGAACTCTCGCCGCATTCCCAGGGATATCGCGTCGATGACCCGGTGTTTCGGCGCGTGCTGGAGATCGCGACGGAACTGCACTGGCCGGTGAATCTGCACGTGACCGATCCGAAAGGAGCGCCATATCCCGGCCGCGTGGAAACACCGCTCGCCGATTTCGTCCGGCTGGCCGCCGATTTTCCCGGCGTGAATTTCATCCTCGCCCACTGGGGCGGACTTTTGCCGCTGGCTGCATCCCCGGAATCGATTCCCGGAAATATCTACTACGACACGGCCGCGTCGCCGCTGCTCTACGACGCCGAGATCTGGTCGCGCTTTCAGGGCCGGGCTTCGCTCGACCGGGTGATTTTCGGATCCGATTTTCCCCTGAACCTCTATCCGCGCAGCGACGCCGCGCCGGCGATGAAGCGTTTTCTCGATGAGGCCGGCCAGGCGGGGGCGACCGCTGCCGTGATGGGCGCCAACGCGGCGCGACTCCTAGGAATTCCAGGCGTTAAGGGCCCAGTTTAGGACGGGGCTCTGCGGGTGGTTCACGATGACCTGCAAACCGGTCGTCAGTCCGGAGGGCAGTTTGACCGGCAGGGTCAGCACGGGAAGACCGCCGATGCTGGCCGGGGCGGTGAGGGCGAGAATCCGGCCGCGGTTTTCAGCGGTGCATTCCGCCTTGGTGAATGCGGCTGCCGGCGAAGCGGGCAGCACCAGAAAATCGAAGGTGAGAAAGAAACTGGTCCAGAGCAGCCGCAACGCGACCGTCCGCGCCTCGGCGGTCGCGATCTGATCGGGCGTGAGCGAGCGAATGCGAATCAACCGCTGCCACACCGCGGGATCGTAGCGTTCGCGGTAACGTTCCGCCCAGCCGCGGTGCACGTTCCAAGCTTCGACGATCGCGGTGGTGTTGTAGGTGTCGGAGGCGTGCGCAAAACCCATGAGCAGGTCTTTGCCGGTCGCAGCGTCCGCCGCGGATGCGAGTCGGGCGCCGGCGGTGCGGAAGGCTGAAGCAACTTCGGCGTCGAGCCCGGGAAGTTCGAAATAACAACCGCGCGGCGCGCGCTCGCTCGTGCGCAGGCCGGTGAGACTCGCGAGAACCGTGCGCATATCCCCGGCACTGCCGGTGAACCAGCCGGCGCTGTCGAAACTTGGAGCGAGGGGAAACGCATCGCTGATCCACGGATCCCGCGGCACGCCGCGATAGCCGAACAAGCCGCAAAACGCCGCCGGCAACCGCGCGGAGCCGCCGGTGTCGCTGGCCGTGGCAAACGGCACAATGCCCGCGGCCACCGCCGCTGCCGAACCGCTGCTCGAACCGCCGGTGGTGCGTCCGGGAAAATGCGGATGTTCGCAGTCACCGTAGTGCGGGTTTTCGCCCGTGATGCCGTAGGCGAACTCGTGCATGTGGGTTTTCCCCACGAGCACGGCGCCGGCTTCGGTCAGGTGGCGGGTGAAAGTGCCGTCCTGGCTTGGCGTGGGTCGCACCTCGGGAAGAAAGGTCGAGCCGGCGAGGGTGGGCAGCTTCGCGACGTCGAAAAGATCCTTGGTGAAGTACGGGACGCCGCCGAGCGGGGTGTCGCGTTTCGCGCTCGCGAAGCGGCGCTGCAGCTCGTCCTCGGTTCCGAGGGTCGCGATCACCGCGCGTTGTTGCGCCGGGGAAAGCCGCTGCCGGGCTCGCGTCCTTAATTCTTTTGCAGCATCGGCGGGTGAGAGCTGCTGCCAGTCCCGAAAAGTCATGCGTGAAATCTGGTGCGGGGCGCGATCGATGCAACTGCGCGACCGGAGATTCCGTTTGCTGTAGGAGCGGCTTTACGCCGCGACCGGCTGGCGGACGACGCACAAAGGTCGCGGCGTAAAGCCGCTGCTACAACTAGGACCAGGCGATAAAAACTTGGCGTCCCAAGGGGAACGCACGAACTTCCCCTTGATGAATCCCGAATCCAAACTCGCCGAACTTGGCCTTGCGCTCCCCAATCCGCCCGCCGCCGCCGGCAGCTATGTGCCCACGGTGCGCACCGGCAATCTGCTCTACTGCGCCGGCACGATCTGCCTGCTCGACGGGAAAATGACGCACACGGGGCAGGTGGGAAAAGAGCAGACGGTCGAGACCGGCAAAAAATCGGCGGAGATCGCGGCGCTCAACACGCTCGCGAACATCAAGGCCGCGGTGGGCTCGCTCGATCGGGTCGCGCGCATCGTGATGGTGAATGGTTTCGTCAACGCGATCGACGGATTCGCCGACAGCCCCGCGGTGATCAACGGCGCGAGCGATCTCTTCGTGAAAATTTTCGGCGAGGCGGGCAAACACGCGCGCGCCGCTGTCGCCGTCAATGGCCTCCCGCGTGGCTCGACGACGGAGGTTCAGGTCGTGGTGGAGCTGAAGCCCTGACCCATTCCGCGATCCGCCTAGAAGCGGAATTTCAGGATCTTGATTTCGACGCGGGGATCGCCTTGACGCGAGGTCTCCAGGGTCGGCGGAAGGAGTGCTTCGAGGCGGGGCGTTTTGAAAACGGCGCCCGAATCGATCCGATCGAGCGTGTCCAATGCGTCACTCACATCCTTGAGCGTCCGGTCGGGGACCCCTCGCACCACATACACAGGCAACACCACCGGCGCGTCCTGCTTCTCGGCCTTTGATTTCAAAACGGCTGGCACTTCCTCGGATACCACCGGCGGGGGCCGGTACTTGAAATCGCGAATGGCATGGCGCGCGATGCTCTGCGCCGGACGTTCGGGAGCTGATTGCGCCGCCGCCGTGCCGGACGCGAGAGCGAGCAGCACCCAGGCAACGACGTTTCGCGGCGCGGGGTGCGGCATGGCGGTCCTGCGACCGGGCCTCAGCCCAGTTGTTTCACCAGGACCTTGGCGTTGCGGCCGCTTTCCTCGTAGAGCTTCAGCCGCGCCTCCGGCAGGGTTTCCTTCGTCGTTTCCTCGAAGCCGCAGACTTTCGTGAAAAAGCCGAAGCTTTGGGTCGAAAGCGCGATGACGATGGTCACGCCGCGCTCCTTCGCCATCAGGCATGCGTACTCGACCATCTTCTTTCCGATGCCGCGGTTGTGGTAGAACGGCAGCACGTAGAGCGACCCGATCTCCGCCATCTGCGGTTTGTCGGGGTAAAAATACAGCGTGACGCAGGCGATGATGTTCTCGTCGATTTCGAAGACGAAAAACTGGTCGATGTTTTTTTCGATCGACTGCTGCGTGCGGTGAATCAGCTCCTCGCGCTTTACGGCGGCGCGCGTGAGGTTGTAGATCAGGCGCACGTCGCGCTTCGTCGCGCGGCGGATCTGCTGGTACTCGTTGCCGTAAAGCAGCGAGCCGACGCCTTCGTTGGAGAAAATTTCGTTGAGCAGGCCGTCGAACACCCGCCCGTCCACGATGTGCACGCGGGGCGTGCCGCCTTCGATGGCTTTCACCGCGTAGGTCGCCTTGCTGCGGGTTCCCTCGGCGATGCGTTCCGGCGCCTCGGTGAGAAGCTTGCGGATCGCCTCGACCGCGATTTCGCGGCGGACATCGCCGTCGATCTCGAGGCCGGGATACGGCGTGAGATAAATGATCTTCGTCGCGCTCAACGCCTCCGCGACTTCCGACGCCAGGAGGTCCGAGTTGACGCGGAGCGATTTTCCATCCGGCGCAAAAGCCACCGGTGAAATCACGGGCACCACCTGCCGGTCGATCAATTCGCGGATAAAATCCTTGTCGATGCGCTCCACCTTGCCGGTGAACTGCTGGTCGGTGCCCTTGATGATGCCGGTCGGCAGCGCGCGCACCGCGTTCGTGATCGCGCACTTCATCGCGTTTTGCGTGAGGCCCTCGAGAATCAAATGCGAGACCCGCGACGACGCCCGCACCGCCAGGTCGAGCGTGGCGGCGTCGGTCACGCCGGTGCCGTCCCAGCTCGTGATCGGAATCCCGCGCAGCGTGGAAAGCTCCTGCAGCTGGTGGCCGATGCCGTGGACGAGCACGATCTTGATGCCGAGGCTCCGCAGCACCGCAATGTCGACGAGGAGATTGCTGAAATTTTCATCCGCGATGATCGAGCCGTCGACGGCGACGATGAAGATCTGTCCCTGGAAACGCGGCACGTACTGCAGAATGCCGCGAAGGTCATTCGGCTTGATCGTGGTCGTCGTGCCGACGAACAGGGAGGAAGGAGGGGGCTGAACGCTGCCGGAATTCATCAAACTTGGCCGGGAGTTTTCGACGATGGCGCGCGGCGCGTCAATGCACTTGCAGCGTCCAGGTCTTCGACGACCGCTGCCCGAGAATCGTGGCGTGATAACTGCCGGGCTTCAGGGCGTTGGCCGGCACCGTGAGCAGCACGACGTTTTTTCGCGAGCGTGCGAGGAGTTCGCCGGTGATCCGCTCGAAATTCGGGACCAGGAAAATTTCCCCGTCCCGCAGGTACAGGTGGGCGCCGCCGAGCTGCTGCTTGTCGTCGGGCAGGGCGCAGCTGAACTGGATCGAGTAGGGCTGGGTCACCGCGGTGTTCGGCGCGGCGGCGACGCTGAGGATTTCGTCCGGCAGCCGCGGTTGGTCGATCAGCGAGGAGCGGAGCGTTCCGGGAAGCCCGCCCGCCGCGTTGGAGACGGAAGCGGCGACAATTGTATTGATCGGATCGGCGGGGCGCTGGGCGGCGAGGGTGATGCGTTGAAAGCCGGAGGACAGGAGGCGGATGGTGTTGGCGCGATCCTTGAGATCGGAATAGGGCTCAAACGCCTTCTCCGGTTTTCGATAACGGAGCGTGAGAAACGTGTACGGGATGATCACGAGGAGGATCGCGAGGACGACCCACTTCATCGGCCAGGGCTGGCGGGTTTGAGGCATGGAAGCGGGAAGCAAAAGAACCGCGCGAACCGGGAGCAACGGCGTAGTGAGCCGCGGCGAGCCGCCCTTAACTTGTAGCGGAGGCCCATGACCGCCGTCCGGAACCCTGCGAAAACCACGGGTGTTTCTCACGGCCCGGATCGAACCTCCGCGGTCACAGCCCGCCGCGGCAGGAACTCGAGGAGACCGGTTAAAATGTCATCTATTAGATGACACTTTCCTGTTTCCTCCTCCGGGCCGCCCCGATCGGTTGTCATCTAATAGATGACAACCGATCGGGGGTTCGGACGAAGGGGTGGGGAGGGCGCACGGAGGAATGGGCGGGGATTGGCGGTTTGAAGGCGTGGGCGTGCGGACGGGGCGCAAATAAATTTGCTCCGCGGTGCGGGGGCTGCTTCGTTGCCCGACTTCATGAAACTCTGGTCGCAATTTTTTATTCCCACGCTGAAGGAAAGTCCGGCCGACGCCGAAATCGCCTCCCACAAGCTCCTGATGCGGGCGGGCCTTGTCCGGAAGCTGGGCGGCGGCCTTTACACCTACCTGCCGCTGGGCCTGCGCGTGATGCAGAAGATCACCCAGATCTGTCGCGAGGAGATCGAGGCCGCGGGCGGCATTGAGCTGTGGATGCCCCATGTGCATCCGGTGGAATTGTGGCAGCAGGGTCCGCGCTGGGCGGCGGCGCGCGAGATCATGTTCCGGGCGGACAGCGCGGGCGATGGCAAGCGCGGGAATCGCGAGCCGGAATTTGTCCTCGGGCCGACGCACGAGGAGATCATCACGCCGCTGGTGAAGGCCGAGATCACGAGCTACCGCGACCTGCCGAAAAATTTTTATCAGATCGCGACCAAGTTCCGGAACGAGATCCGTCCGCGTTTCGGCCTGATGCGGGCGCGGGAGTTCGTGATGATGGACGCCTATTCCTTCGATGCGAACGACGAGGGCGCGATCGCCAGCTACATGGCGATGAAGACCGCGTACCAGAAGTTCTTCCGCCGCATCGGCGCCGTCGCGATCGCGGTGGAAGCCGACACCGGCGTGATGGGCGGAAGTTTTTCGCACGAGTTCATGGTGCCGGCGGAAATCGGCGACGATGACGTGATCTACAACGAAGAGAGCGGTTACGCGGCGAATCGCGAGAAGGCCACCAGCGCGCTCGTGCCGGCGGATCTGGCGGACGCAGCGCCGGCGGGGGCGGTCGAGGAATTCGCGACTCCGGGAGTCGTGACGATCGCAGCGCTTGAAGCGGCGCCTTACTCGGTGGCGGCGGACAAGCAGTTCAAGACGCTCATCTACATCGGCGATGGAAAGCCCTTTGTCGTTATCATCCGGGGCAGCGATGAGCTCGAGGAGGCGAAGCTGGGCTCGCTGGGCTTCACCGTCTTTCGTCCCGCGACGCCGGATGAGATCGCGCCGGTCATGGGAGCGAAGCCGGGCAGCCTGGGCGCGGTGAAAGGTTCGATCGCGAATGCGGATGCGCTTGCCGGAGTGTTTGCCGATCACGCGATCCGCCTGATTGGCAACGGCACCACCGGCGCAAACAAGGACGGGTTCCACGTGCGGAACGTCAACGTGACCCGCGATCTCGCGATCACGAAGTTTGGCGATTTCCGCCGGGTGCGTCCGGGCGAACCGGATCCGAAGTCGGGCCAGCCGCTCAAGGTGCGCCGCGGCATCGAGGTCGGACACATTTTCAAACTCGGCACGAAGTACTCGGAGAAGTTCGGCGCGGTTTACACCGACGACCAGAAGCAGTCGCACCCGATGGTGATGGGCTGTTACGGCATCGGCATCAGCCGCACGATGCAGGCGATCATCGAGCAGAGTCACGATGCGGACGGCATTGTCTGGCCCTGGAACGCCGCGCCCTTTCACGTCCTTGTCTGCGTGCTCGATCCCCAGCTGCCCGAGGCGATGGATCTGGCGCGGAAACTCGCCGAGGCGGCGGAGCGCGCCGGTGCCGATGCACTCATCGACGACCGGGCGGAACGGCCCGGGGTGAAGTTCAAGGACGCCGACCTGATTGGCATTCCGCTGCGGCTCACGATCGGAGGCAAGGGCCTCAAGGAAGGGATTGTGGAGCTGAAGTGGCGTTCCAAAAAAGATGTGATAAAGGTGCCCCTCGCCGAAGCCGAGGCGCGCATCGCGAGTGCCGTGGCCGACGCAAAAGCGCAAAGCTGACGTATCGATCCGTGGCCCAGACCAAGTCCATCCCATCGCCCGCCCCCCACACCGAGACCGAACTCCAGCTCGAAGGAGTCTGGCGTGTCGTGGTCCTGAACGACCCCGTCAACCTGATGTCCTACGTCGTCATGGTTTTCAAAAAAGTCTTTGGCTTCAACGAGGAGAAGGCGCGGCGGCACATGCTCGAGGTGCATGAGCTGGGCCGCTCGGTGGTGTGGACGGGGTTGAGGGAAAAAGCCGAGGCCTACGTTTTCACTTTGCAGCAATGGCATCTTACCGCGGTGCTGGAGCCCGATGAAACGCATTGAGGTGAAGCTCAGCCTGCCGGTGGTCGCGCCGCTGCTCGATGTGGTGAAGGAGCTGGCGGACAGCCTGCGGAAAAATCTCGCGGCGCCGAATGCGCTGGCGGATCTCGATGCGGATTTCCGGGATGCGTGGGTGGGGGAGCTTTTGAGTTCGCAGAATGACGACGTGCACACGCTGCTCGCGCTGTTTGACGAGGAATTTTTCTCCGAGGGGGTGGTGGCGTTCGATGAAACCAACGCGGAGGCGATTGTGCGTGCCTGCGCGGCGATCCGGCTCCGGTTGCGCGAACGTTTTCTCAAACCGGTCGGGGACGAGATGCTGGAGAGTGGCGAGGTGGAACTCGAGGACCTCGAGGAGCCGTTGCGGAAGGCGTTCATGTGCTACCTCTTTCTCGCGACCGTGCAGGAGCTCATCATCCATCATCTGGATGAGACGATTCTGGGCTCGTGAGGCCGTTTGTAGGAGCGGCTTTACGCCGCGACTTGGAACGGCCCGTTATCCCATCGCGGCGTAAAGCCGCTCCTACAGCCGGGGGAGGGTAAACCAGATTGGCATTTGACGGACTGGACATGCGACCTACCCTTGCCGGCGACACCCTGCAGTGTTCGAGGTGCTTTCAATAACTGCTCTTTGCCTTAGAATTATTACGGGAGCTGAAACCGTCGCGGAAGATGCTAGG
This sequence comes from Opitutaceae bacterium, assembly GCA_036261745.1. Lineage (GTDB taxonomy): Bacteria > Verrucomicrobiota > Verrucomicrobiia > Opitutales > Opitutaceae > DATAKE01. The sequence goes on along the minus strand of DATAKE010000005.1, from coordinate 100,188 downwards.
CCGTAAACCGGAAAGCAGACGCTGCGGAGGAGGCGCCCACCTTAACCTAAAAAGGTCCTGAGCCTTTGGGCATACGGCACAGGCGGGGTGTCATCCTATTTTTTTCCAGCACGCGGTTTTCCCTCTCCATTTCCATGACCATCCAAGAAGTAAACGCGCTGCACATCCTTCACGTGTTTTCAGCCATCGGCCTCGTGGGGTCGGTGTTTTATGCGGCCGCCGCGGGGCCGGAAACAAAGAAGGCGCTGATGCGGTGGAGCGGAGTCGTCAGCCTGCTGGTCGTGCTTACCGGCATCCGGATGTGGCAGGGGATGTATCAATTCCAAGGCGTCTGGCCTGTCGTGAAGATTGTGTGCTGGCTCGCCCTCTCGGCGTTTGCGGGCCTTGCCTACAAGCGCCGCGAAAAAGCCGGACTCTGGATCATGCTGGCGCTCCTGGCCGCGGCGATCTCGCTGGTCATGGTCTACCTCCGGCCGTTCTAAGACGGTCGCGTTATGTCTGGTTCGCTCTGCGGGGTCTGGGTGGATGACGACGGCCGCGTTCACGTCTCCCTTTCGACGCCGGACGGCGGCCGGGAGGAAAAGCTCGAGATGCTCCGGCCGTTTGCGTGGCTGAGCGCGGCGCCCGCCGGTGAGCTGCCCGCGGGCGTGCAGGTCGAGGCCCTCAAAGGGGATGGGCCGTTCAGTCACCTCGTGCACGCGGACTCGATGAGCGCGTACGACGCCTTTCTGAAATCCTCCCGCGGTTCGGCGCTGGAGGTGGATGCGATTCGTCCGATCGAAAATCAATTTCTGCTCCAGCAGCGGAAACGGCTCTACGCCGACCTGGGTTTTACCCAGCTCCGTCGCTGTCAGCTGCACATCAAGACCACGGCGGGCAGCGAAAGCGTCGATGAGACCGCCAAGCCCGATGATCGCGTGCTGGCGGTCGGACTGCGCTGCGGCGGGACCAACCGGCTGATGGTGCTCGAGGAAATGACCGCGGCGGCGGAGAAAAAATTATTGGAGGATTTCAACGTCGCGCTCCGCGAACTCGATCCCGATGTGATCGAGGGCCATAACATTTTCAAATTCGACCTCGATTACCTGCGGCTGCGTTGCAAGGCGCACAAGGTGCCGTGCGCGTGGGGACGCTTCGGGCAGAAGGCGGTTTTCCGCAGCTCGCGGCTCAAGGTCGCCGAGCGCTGGATCGATTTCCCGCGCTGCGATCTGCCGGGGCGTGCGGTCGTCGACACCTATCTGCTCGCGCTGCTCTTCGACATCACGACGCGTGAGCTGACGTCCTATGAACTGAAGGACGTGGCGGTCTATTTCGGGATCACCGACGAGGATAACGCGACGCGCGTCTCGCTGCCCGGTGGCAAGGTGCATGAAGCCTATCTTTCCGACCGCGACCGTTTCCGCGCCAACCTCGGGGACGACCTGCGCGAAACCCACGGGCTCGCCGACCAGTTGCTCCCGACTTATTTCGAGCAGACGCGGACGTTCCCGATTCTGCTGCAGGAAGCGACGCTGCGCGGGGCGACGGTGAAGATCGATTTCCTTTTCCTCGAGGAATACTACCACGCGCGGCAGGCGTGTCCGGTCCCGCCCGAGGTGCAGCCCTTCGAGGGCGGATTCACGAAGAGTTTTCAGGAAGGGGTGTTTTCGCACGTGCTCCACTTCGACGTGGCGTCGCTCTATCCGAGCCTGCTGCTCGCGATTGCGCGCAACCCGCGCAACGACACGCTCGGCATTTTCATTCCGCTGCTCCGCCGGCTGAAGGAGTACCGGTTGAAGTTCAAACTCCTCGCGCGCCACGCGCCGACGGCGGAAGAGCGCGCGGAGTCGCAGGCGCGGCAGACGAATTTCAAGATCCTGATCAACTCGTTCTACGGTTACCTGGGGTTTTCCGGCGCGCGCTTCGGCGATGGCGAGCTCGCGGCGGAGGTGACGCGCCGCGGACGCGAACTCCTGCAGCAACTCATCGAGGAATTCGCGAAGCACGGCTGCACGATCCTCGAGGCCGACACGGACGGGATCTACCTTTCCTCCGGGCAATATTTCGAAAATCCGGATGCGTTGCTCGCGCTGGTGGCGCCGATCATGCCGCCGGGCATCGAGCTGGAATACGACGGCCGCTACACGCGGATGTGGTGCTACAAGGCGAAAAACTACGCGCTCTACGACGGCGGGAAGATCACGCTCCGCGGCAGTGCGCTGCGTTCGCGGGGGATTGAACCCTATCTCAAAAAACTGAGCGACCAGCTGATCCAGTTCCTGGTCGGAGCGTCGCCCGATTCACCGGTGATCCTGCTGGGACGCTACCGTCAGCGGCTTCCGATGCGCGAGATGCCCGTCGAGGAACTGGCGAAGAGCGAGGCCCTGAGCCAGAATCCCGACGCTTACGAACGCTGGATTGCCGAAGGCGGGAAACCGCGCCGCGCCGCCGCGGAAGTGGCGCTGCAACTGACACCGCGCCCGCGCATGGGCGACCGGGTGAGTTACTACATCACGGCGAAGGCCAAGGGAAAAACCAGCGACTGGCAGCGGGCCCGTCCGCTTTCGCTCCACGATGCCGCGACCGCGCCCTACGACCCGAATTACTACCTGGAAAAACTCGACGACTGGATCGAGCGCTACGGAAAATTTGTCCGCGTGGTCCCCCGCGGTGGGGTGCAGGGGGATTTGCTGTAGAGTTTCGAGTTGGCTCAGACGAAGGAGCGAAATGAGCCAGCGCCTGCCATAGGGACCTCGAGGAAGTGCGCTGGCTCACGTGAACGCCGATGCGACCTCGCTGCGCTACTGTGCCCAGACCGTCACGTTGGATCTCCCGCTGCTCTGGAAGCCCTCAGTCGCCATGATCTGGTAGTTGTGGGTGCCCAGATTCCAGCCCTTGTTTCTCCACGCGTTGACGTGGTTGCTGAACGTGATGGTGGCGTTGCTTCCCGTCGCTCGCTTCGAGGTCCGGACGCTCCAGTACTGATAAAACGTTTGCGTGCCTTGAATGGACGGTTTGTTGACCCGCTGCATGCGGTACAGGTCATACGTGCCGCCATCGCTGTTTACGGTACCGACGGACGTTCCGCCCGGCGGTCTCCAGCTTCCCCAGCTGTCGACGACATAGTATTCGATGAGCGGGCTTGTGCTCCAACCGTAGAGAGTCAGATACGCGTTGCCGGACGGCGCCCAGACGCCGGCGTTGTAGCCGATGCGCCGGGTTGATGAACCGGTGCTCCAGCCTTTCCCGCCGACAAAGTTACCGGAACCCAGATTCCAAGTAACGCTGTAGTTGCCGCCGGATCCCAAAGTCATGGAAGCCGTCCCGGTGTCCTTCCAGTAGGAATAATAGTAACCGCTGTTGGTGCCGGTTTGATTGCTGGTGATGGTTTGAGCCTGCAGAGCAGTGGCCGAGGCGACGACGAGGCCGGCAAGCAGGAGCGCTTGTGGGCAAACGCGTCGAAGCGCGGAGACAACGAACGTTGTTTGTTTCATTGGGGTTGGGGTGGTCGATTGCGGCTCCGGCCTGCGCTCCGAAGCAAGGGGTTGCCAGGGGAGGAGCGTGGGCAGATATGCAGGGCCGAACCGGCCGGCCATCGGCATGGGGCAGGCCGGAATCCTCCACAAAGGCGCTTCGGTTCTAAATATAGCGCACGATCGCTCAGCGCGCAGACTGCTTCCGCGTCGAAGCGATCGTGATTTCCATCAATCTGCCGTCGACAGCGCTCGTGGCGTCGACCTCGAGACCTCCGACGTTGAAGGAGAGCGACCGGCCCTCGGCATCCGAGGATTGATCGACCGGGTTTCCGAACACGGAACGAAGAGACGATTCGCCCGCGCTCGCATCCAGGACCGCGCCGCCTTTGAACCGCACCGGGCGGCACTGAATGCTTCGGTTCTCACTTGGATCCGGCGAAATGAAAAAAGCGGCGAACGAAAGACACCGGTTCCCGTCGAATTCGAACATGAAACCGCGCGAGTAGTAGGCGAGACCACAGCAACCTTTGTCGTAGCGCAGGTATTCATCGGGTCGTCCGAGGACGCGCGCGTCGTCAATGGAACCTCCCATGGCAATCGGCCCGAAGGAACTCCGGGAAAGATCAATCACGACGGCGGGAGGATTGGCGGCCTCAGGCCAGTCAAAGGTGTACGGTGTCTTCCCGGACGAGGTGAGAAGAAATTTGAGGAATTTAGGCAGCATGTCGTTTTTATATCCGGGCGTACTCAACAAGGGGACTGGTTCTGGGCCGGTTCGGCTCAGTCATACCAGACACAGGAAATCTTTTCGACGACCCGCTCCTCTTTGAAAACAACGCTTCTCCCCAGCCACGCCCAATCGGCCCAGACACACTTCCCATCCTGGGTGTAATCCCAACGCAGACCGGTTCCCCGCGCCGAGCTATGCAAGGGAGGACCGAGCAGCGCTGTCACTTCCTCCCTGGTCATCCCGACTTTGATCCTGGCGAATGCGGTTTCGGAAAACGCCGGTGCGTAGCGCGTGTCGATCCCAGGGTAGAGGAGGCAATATCTCTCCATGCCGAGGGACAAATATCCCAACAGGAGAGCCGCAACCAACCCGGTTGCGGCAAGAAGTGTACGCTTCGCGCTCATCGCGGTGCGTTAATTTCGCGCGGCTGCGGGTTCGGCATTTGGTTCGTCTCTTGAAAATACATGAATCTAGCGGCGCCAAAGCGTCATGCCGGCCGGCGTGCGGACGGACATGACAGCATCCTGGTTGAAACGCTGGCGGTAGGTCCGTGCGATTTCCTCAAGCTTTGCGTCTATGGCCGGGTCCTTGTCGTGCACGATTTCGAGCACGCAGGTCTGCTCCGAGACGAGCGCGCCATCATCGCCTTTCCAGTGACCGGATCCACGCCACACGGTGAAGCCCTCGGGAAATCGCGGCACAATCACCTCGGCGACAAAAGCACTCCACTGTGCGTCGGTCACTTCTCCACCCCCCGGAATCGTCCGCCCAAAAAACAGCCGGTCGGATACTTTCGGCAGTGACGTCACGCAGCCCGAAAAGGCCACCGCCACCACGAAGAATAGAATGCGGGGCAAGCGAGGCATGCGTGGGTGCTTGGCGTTCAAGGTGAGCCGCGGCGGGACGGTTTCTACCCGAGATTAAGAAGCGCGAAGATCGACAGTCCCAAAAGGCCGACCAAAAAACCCAGGATGCCGAGACCACACATGGCCAGGTAAAATGCGGTGGTTGGTCGCTCGCCTTTGTGCTCCAGGTCGAGCACGCAGTCAAAAATCACCCCCATGCAGCCAACAATCGAAGCAAGGAAACCGAGGAGAGCCACGGCAAAGATCCATTTGTGGCCGCTGGCTCTCTGAAGAAACGCGGAAGCGAGAACGATTGAGCCGGTGCTGATGGTCACAAGCTGCTTGAACGCGTCGACCTGCATTTTGCGGGCTTCCAGCATCCGGGTTTCGTGGTTTGTCAGATCGCTCATGTTTTTTTATTTTAACAGACGTTACAGAGGGGCGGTGGCGCGGCGCGGCTCCGACGTTGGCTCCGCCGCGAGTCAGGCGTTTGGGACATACGACGTCGGCCGCTGATTAAATCGCGCAGAACCTCCTCGGGGAATGCTGAGTGTCTTCCACGACGGACCGCAGAAATGCTTCGCGACATAGACGATCTGGCCAACGTGGTAGCTGTAGTGGCTGAGCTGCCGGTTCACGGCTTGCAGCACGGTCAGAGACTCACCCCGAATTTTAATCGTGCGATGCATGTCCGCCTCGGTGAGCGCGCTGAGAGAGGCAAAAAGTACGCTCCAGCCTTGCTCCCACAAACCAGTGAGCCGCTCCCGGCTGTCCTCCGGCAGAATCTCGAACTCGGCGTCGCGATTGCGATTGGGCTTCTCGCCATCGCTGGTGAGAAGGTCGGTCCATCGCGACACCAGATTCCCAGTCACGTGCTTGGCGATCACCGCAACGCTGTTGTCGTCCGGGGCAGGGGCCGCGAAAAACTGCTCATCCGAACATTGCACGATGGCCCCATCGGCCAGTGCCTTCAGCCGCTGAAACTCGCGCAAAAGGAGTTCGACGTAGGTTTCCTGCTTCATGGTTTTCGCCGGACGTTACAGATGGGGCACGGCGGGGCGCAGCGCAGACGTTGGCTCTGGCGGCTGGTTAGGTTCTTTTTCATAGGCGACTCAACACGGCTGTCATGAAGGCGAAGAGCGCGAACAGAATCATTGCTGCTGGAATGCTCGCAATCGCCCACTTGACCATGAACACAACCATGGAGCCAAACGGCATCCGCACATCCGTCACTGTCACGCCACCATCTAAATCTTTCTCAAGCGCCCCAAGGAAATCAGTGAGTGAACCTTTTCTACCGTCCTCCACGCAGCGTATCTCAGCATCCGCACGAATGATCCCGGCGTCTGCCATCCTTATGATTTGAGATTCCAGATAAGGACCTTCTTCGTGTCCGTCTTGGATGTAAACGCAGGTTTTCTTTTTGCTCATAGCTGGGCTTTTTGCGTGACGTTATAGATGAGCCACGACGGGTTAGGCGTTTTGGGACGGCGGCGCATCATCCTTCAAGCTTCACTATGCCTTTTCTTTCTTCTTTCCGCCCGCGAGCCGATGTCCAACTCCACTCGAAATCAAACTCCACCCCATTGTCCATCGCTAGCGACATTGGCGATTCAAACTTCTGATCGGGATGAATGACGGAGTATCTCAACACCCCTTCCTCTTTTTCATCCTCGAGAAAGGGACTCCTTTGTTCGGGCCGTGTAACCACCTTGATCATGAAATCTCGAATCTCGTGGTCACCGTTATTGTGGATGACGAGATAATGCAGATCCCACGGCTTCCCATCGCGTAAATGCGGCCGTAGAATGAGACGCGGAACGATTCGAGCTTCCTTCTTTTCTGATTCGCGAAATGTGCCGAGCAACGCAGCGACCGCGGCGATAGCAGCGAGATAAAGCTTAATGTCTTTTGGGGTGCTGTAGATTCCCAGCAAAGAACCCAGAAAGCTGGCGAGGAAAAGGATTCTTAGTGCGAGGCGCATTTTCTTTTTTGCCCAACAGTGTTGTTAGCCGCGGCTGGCGCGGACAAGGGGTTTCAAGACGGCGGCGATCACGTTTGCGATGCGTTGAGCAGTTCGGCCGTGTCCGGGTCGAGCGGGGCGTCTTTCAGCGCGGTGAGAAGTTCGGCGACGTCGGGCGTGTAGGGCGGGAGGTTTTCGGTGCCGAAGGATTGTTTCGCGCGGAGCGTGAAACGCAGCGCGTTCAGGAACGAGGCGCGCGCCATGGTGGGATTGCCAAGGGCGAGATACGCGCGGGCGGCTTCGGTGTTGAGCGCGGCGTAGAGGAGGACTTTCGCCCGCGCGTCCTCCGGGGTCTCGCCTTGCGTGAGCATCAGGAAGTGCTGGTCGGGCGTGAACTGGAACAGTTGCGCGGCCTCAAGGTTGAAGAGCCGTTCGCAGCCTTGCACCGCGGATTGCAGGGCGTCCTGCGCGCGTCCGCTCTGGCGTTGGAGCATGATGCGCGCGAGCACGCGGCCAACTTCGTCGATGATGCGCAGCAGGTAGTCGCGGCGGGAGGTGATCATGGGACGGCCGGCACTTTGAGCGGAGCGGGGCGGCGACGGCAACGAATACTCTGCGACGTGCGCGCGGGATATCCCGCCGGATTCGGACTAAAAAGCAGGGCGGGTCTTTGACCCGCCCTGGCTTGGGACGCTGGCGACGGAAAGGGCGGGTCACAGACCCGCCCTACTTTCTGACGAACACTAACTCCAGCGCAGATCGGTGCGGGCGAGGGGAAACTCGCGCACGCGTTTGCCGGTGGCGGCGAAGATCGCGTTGCACACCGCGGGAGCAATCGGCGGGATCGCGGGCTCGCCGACGCCCGTCGTCGGATTGTTGGTCCGGAGGAAGTGCGTTTCGATTTTCGACGGGGCGTCCGTGATCCGGATCATCGGGTAGTCGCTGAGACTGCTCTGCATGACCCGGCCGCGTTCGATCGTGATCTCCTGGAACATCAGTGCGCCCATGCCATCGATGATGCTGCCCTCGACCTGGTTTTCGGCGCCGCTCGGATTCACGATCTGCGCGCCGACATCGCCGACGCACACCACGCGATCAACCTTGAGCTGGCCTTCCTTCGAAACGGTGACCTCCGCGATCTGCGCGAAGTAGCCCCGGTGGCTGAAATGAAACGCCACGCCGGCGCCTTTGCCCTTCTCGAATTTTTTGCCCCAGCCGGCTTTTTCGGCGGCGAGTTTGAGCACGGCCTTCATGCGGGCAACGTTGTAGCCGTTGTTCGCATTCGGGTTGTTGCTGGCGGGCATGACGTCCTTGTCGCCCAGCAGTTCGAGGCGGAACTCAATCGGATCGCGGCCCGCGGCATGCGCGAGCTCGTCGATGAAACTATGGATTACCCACGAGAAGACGCAGCTGCCCGGTGCGCGCCACGGGCCCATCGGCCAGCCGGTGTCGAAGGTGGTTTGTTCGGCGAGGTAGTTGGGCACCCAGCGGCTGGGAAACTCGTCGGGACTGAGCGAGCCGCCGCTGCCCGGATTGACCTGGGGCGCGCTGTTGTTCGGGCCACCGCCCATATTTCCGAAGGTGAAGAAGTTGTTTTTCCAGGCGACGAGCTTGCCGTTCGCGTCGACGGCGCCCTTCAGGAAGTGAAGGCCGCCGGGACGGAACATGTCGTGGTGCAGATCGTCCTCGCGCGTCCACGTGAGCTTCACGGGAGCGGAAACTTTTTGGGCGATCGCGACGGATTCGAGAATGAAGTCGGGCGTGAGACGCCGGCCAAAGCCGCCGCCACTGCGGATGATGTGAATCGTGACCTTGTTGTTCGGGATGCCGAAGAGCTGGTTGATTTGTCCGACCGAGCCTCCGGGATTTTGCGACGGCGCCCAGATTTCCACCCCGCCGTCCTTCACGTGGGCGGTGCAGTTCTGCGGCTCCATGCTGAAGTGCGAGATGAACGGATAGAGGTATTCCGCCTCGACCACCTTGGCGCCGCTGGCAGCGAAGGCGGTTTCGACATCGCCTTCTTTTTTAAGGACGCGCTGGCCGGGTTTCTTCGAGAGCTCGCGCGCTTCCGTGACAAACTTGTTCCAACTGGTGTCGGCGACCTTGCCGTCATCCCAGGTCACGCGGAGTTGCCGGCGCGCGCTGATCGCGTTCCAGGTTGAGTCGGCGACAATGGCGACGCCCGCCTTCAGGCCCGAGAGGTTCGCCGTGCCCTCGATGACGAAGGCGTCCTTCACGCCCGGGAGGCGTTTGATCTGGTCGAGATTGGCGCTGACGACCTTGCCGGCGAACGCGGGGCATTTTTCGTAGACCGCGTACACCATGCCCGGAAGTTTGATGTCGATGCCGAAGAGTCCCTGGCCGGAGACGATCTTGGGATTGTCGACGCCGCTGATGCGCTGGCCGAGGATTTTGTAATCCTTCGGATCCTTCAGCTTCACGCTCGCGGGATCGGGCGCGGGAAGGGTTGCGGCCTTGGCGACGAGCTCGCCGTATTTGAGGGACTTGCCCGAGCTGCGGTGATGAATGGCGCCCCCTTCGGCGTTACACTCGGAAGCGGGGACGCTCCAGGTTTGCGCGGCCGCCTCGGTGAGGATCGTGCGCGCCGTGGCGCCGACTTTCAGGAAATTGTCGTAGTTGTTCGGCGTCGAGGTGCTGCCGCCGGCGCTTTGGTTGCCATACGCGGCGTTGAGGTCGCCTTGTTCGACGACGACGTCTTTCCAGTTCACCGAGAGCTCTTCGGCGATGACCATGGGCAGCGAGGTTTTGATGCCCTGGCCGATTTCCGGCTGCTTGGAGACAATCGTGATCACGCCTTCCGGGGTGATGCGGATGAAAGCGTTGGGCTGAAACGCGGTCGCGGCGGCGCCACCCGAGACGTTGGCGGCTTTGGCGAGCGCGCTTGAACCGAAATAGAAGCCGAGGACGAGGCCGCCGCTGCCGATGGCGGACGAGCGGAGAAAACTGCGGCGGTCCATCGGGCTGGAGAGGGAGGAGGTGCTCATGTTATTTGGCCTCCGTGGTTGCGGCGAGCGGACGAGCCGCGCCGGTGGTGGTGGTCTGGCCGCCGCCCGCAATTTCCGCGGCGCGCTTGATGCCGGAGCGGATGCGCATGTAGGTGGCGCAACGACAGAGATTGCCGGCCATGGCGCCGTCGATGTCTTCGTCGTTCGGGGTGGGGTTGCTCTTGAGCAGCGCCGCGGCGGTCATGATCTGGCCGGCCTGGCAGTAACCGCATTGGGGAACGTCGAGTTCGCACCAGGCTTTTTGAAGCGGATGCGAGGCGGAGGCATCGAGCCCCTCGATCGTCGTGATCGCCATCCGGCCGACCGTGGAAACGGGCGTGAGGCAGGAGCGCGTCGGCACGCCGTTCACATGGATGGTGCAGGCGCCGCATTGTCCGACGCCGCAGCCGTACTTCGTGCCGACGAGATCGAGCTGATCGCGCAACACCCAGAGGACAGGGGTGTCGGGGGCAACGTCGACCGCACGGGTCTGACCATTAACGTTCAAGGTGAATTTGCTCATGAGAGAACGGGGGGGGACGGAGGGGTGGAGGAAACCGATTGAGCCGCGCACGCTGGACGCGGGGAAACGGGAGGGGTTTCGGAGAAGTTTTGGGAGAATCTGACCTTCAGGCCACCCGTTGCGCCGACAGGGCGCACTCAGCCGTTTGTCATTCTGAGCGGAGCGAAGAATCCAGCAGGAGTTTCGATGTCACCGAGCGGTGCGGATATCGAGATGGATTCTTCGCTCCGCTCGGAATGACAGAGTATATCCTGGTGGGCTGTCCCGGGTTATTTCCCCGCCGTCCGGCTCGAAACCCAATCGATCACGACGGCGTCGTCGCCATTGCTCCGCCAAAGCACGCCCAGGAATTCGGCGGGCTGAATGTCGTGCTGCTTGAAGAAAGCGCGATCGCCGCCGCAGCAAAACATCAGCGAAGGCGGCAGCTCGCCCCGGAGTTTTGCCTTCGCCTTCGGCAGCAGCCGCGGGAGCCAGGCGATGCCGCGGACGGAGTCGGTTTTCGAGGGCAGCTTGGTTTCATCCAGCTTCGTGGTGGAAGGACGGCGGCCCTGGACGTTCACAAAGTAGTCGCGGCGGACCAGCTCGATGCCGAGGGCGATGTCGAAGCCGGGTTCGTCGTAGTTGTTGTGATCTTCCGCGTAGTCGTAGAGGTGCTGGGCGGTGATCCCGTTTTCGGCGAGAAAAGCGAGTTCGTCGGCGTTGAAGAAACCGTCCGCGCCGCGTTTGCCGTCGGCAAAGCGGGCGACGGCCTGGTCGTAGTGCGAGTGGAATTTCGAGGCGAAGTCGTAGTTTTTCATCGAATGAAGGAAAACCTATGCCGGAAAACGAAAAGGCAACCGCCTTCCGCGTGGCAGCCGAGGTGACGAGGCTGAGGTCGAACCGCTGACAGGGCGCGAGCCGTCTGCCTCAGCCTCGTCACCTCGGCTGCCACGCCCCTTAATCCGCCGGGCGGAAGTCGATCAGCCGCTTGAAGCGGTCGACCTTCTCCACGACGACGTCGAGCCGGGCGTTGAGCTCGTAACGTTTCTTGGTGCGGCGGCCGACGAACTTGGTGCCGTCGTCGGTCAACGACCAGGTGTCGTTCGGCAACGCGCCGGCCGCGATGAACCCGAAGGTCATCGATTCGACGAGCTCGATGAAGAAACCGTTGGGACGCACGTCGGTGATCACGGCGGCGAAGCGCGTCTTCACCGGCTTGGCGAGTTCGCGTTCGAAAAACTCCAGCAGCTTGATCTTCACGCTCTCGCGCTCGGCTTCGGCGCTGTTGATCTCGGTGAGGCTGATGTGTTCGCCCATCCGTTCGATGCGCGGCAGATCGTAGCCCGCCTCGCGATTCGCGGGGGCGGGGTAGCCGGCGTGTTTCACGAGATAAAATTCAAACACGCGGTGCACCACGAGGTCCGCGTAGCGGCGGATCGGCGAGGTGAAGTGGGTGTAGTCCTTTTTGTTGAGCCCGAAGTGGCCGTCGGGCGTCGCGCGATAAGCGGCTTTCTTGAGGCTGCGCAGCAGCTGCGTGCGGAGGGTGTAGCCCTGCGGATGCGTGCTGAGCGTTTTCAGCAGTTTGACCAGCTCGGCGCGCACGGTGAGGTCGCCCACCTGGATTCCGAACGTGTCGAGTACCCCGCGGAAGTCCTCGAGTTTCTCGACGTCGGGGTCGTCGTGCACGCGGTAGAGCGAGGGGAGGGAGTGCGTGCGCGTGATGCGCGCCACGGCCTCGTTCGCCGCGAGCATGAATTCCTCGATGAGCTGGTGGCTCTCGTCGTGCTCGATTTTTTCGAGGCGGTCGGAGTAGCCCTGCTCGTCGACGAAAATTTTTGTCTCGGGCATGTCGAGGTCGAGGCTGCCGTGCGCCATGCGATCCTTGCGCAGGCGGCCCGCAATTTTCCAGAGGGCACGGACCCACGTCTGCAAATCGGTGAGCTCGGAATCGGTCAGCGAATTCAACGCGCGTCCCGTCGAGCCGGTCTGGTGTTTGGCGGGCAGCGGCAGTTTGCGGATGCGTTCGAGGTCGTCCTCGAACATCAGCGCATAAGCCTGCTTGTAAGTGAGACGCTTGCGGCTGCGGATAACGGTGTTCGCGTAGGTCGTTTCCTTCAGTTTCCCGTTTTTCGCGAAGGTGAGAAACACCGCCTTGCACAAGCGGTCCTGCGCTTCGACGAGCGAGCAGAGGCCGTTGGAAAGTTTTTCCGGGAGCATGGGGATCACCACGCCGACGAGATACGTGGAGTTGCCGCGCTTCTGCGCCTCGCGGTCGAGCGCGGTGCCGGGACGGACGTAGGTGGAGACATCCGCGATGTGAATGCCGACGCGAACATCGCCGCCGTCCAGCAACTCGTAGGAAAGCGCGTCGTCGAAATCCTTCGCGTCGTCGGGATCGATCGTGAAGACGATTTTTTCGCGATAGTCGAGCCGGTGTGCGAGCTCGCGCGGCTGCACGCGGTCCGGAATCGCGGCGGCCTCCTGCTCGACGTCCGCCGGGAAGCTGGTGGAGAACTCGTACTTGGTGAAAATGCCGAGCAGTTCCGCGCGGGGCTCGTGCGTGCGGCCGAGGCGGCCGATAAGCTTGCCGGTGAGGGAATCGCGGCGGTTGTTCCATTCGTCGAGTTTGACGACGACCTTGTCGCCGGCCTGCGGGACGGGCATGAGGCCGCTCTTGGACGGATCGCCGACGAAAATTTCGTAGCTGAAGCGCGGGTCATCCGCCTGGACGACAAATTCGCGCCGGCCGCGCACGAGATTGCCCACGATGGTGTCGCGGTCGCGCTCGAGGACGCGCACGACGCCGCCGATTTTTTCGCCAGGGTTGCGGCCCTTGCGGCCGGGAAAAGCGCGAACGACCACGCGGTCGCCGGGCAGGGCGACACCGGTGTCCTCGGAAAATACCTGCATCGGCGGTTCGCCCGCCTTGCCGCCGGGCGAGGGATCGAGCACGACAAACGCCGAGCCGCCGCCGCGAAACTGGATGCGTCCCATCAATTCACCGGGGGAGAGCCGGGTCGTGGCTTTCGGCGCGGGGGACGTTTCGGTCCGCCGGCGCTCGTCGCGGGAGGGACGCGATTCCTCGTGCCGGCCCTTCGATTTTTTCTGAGAGGGCTGCGGTGCTTCCTTGTGGGAGCGGCCGCCGGCCGGAGGCGGGAGGGGAAGTTCCGCCGTCGGCGGAGGCATGGCCGGTCCGCGGCGGGTGGGGACGAAAATGGGCCGCTGGTTCGAAGCGCGCGGATTGTCGCCGGCGGCGGCGCGGGCGGAGATCCGGCCGTTCGGCGTGCGCGTGAACTCGCCGCTTTTCAGGGCGAGCCGCACTTCATGGGCGAACGAGTGGCGTTCCTTTTTGGTGAGCCCGAGCCGGCGGGAGAGTTCAAATTCGTTAGCGGGGGAGTAATTTGCCTCGCGCAAATGGGCGAGCAGGCGGTCGCGAAGAGTCATGGGAAAAATGCGGAACGGCGCGCGGGCCGTGCTTTCGTTATTGGCCTCACGAAAAACCCGTGTCTACCGTGGCGCGATGAAAATCGTCCACGCGGCGAGTGAAATGTTTCCGTACATGAAGACCGGTGGACTCGCCGACGCCGTGGCCGCGCTGGCGGCCTCGCTGGCGGAAAACGGCCACGAGGTTTCCGTCTTCCTTCCGGGGTATCGCGCCATCGTCGATCACAAGGATGCGGCGGGCGCCGTGCGGAAGCTCCGGCTGAAAATCGAAATGGGCGACCAGTTCCTCACCGGCGACGTGCGGGTGTTTTCCCCGCGGAAAAACGTGAGCGTGTACCTGATCTGCCGCGAGGAGTTCTTCGACCGGCGCGCCCCGTACGGCAACGGCGAGCGCGATTACGAGGACAACGCCGACCGGTATATTTTCTTCTGCAAGGGCGTGGTGGAAACGTTGCGGCTCGCCGATGTGCAGGCGGATGTCGTGCACGGGCACGACTGGCAGGCGGCATTGCTGCCGCTGCTTTTGCGCGACGCGGAGCGCCGCCACGCGGTGACGCTCGCGATGAAGACGGTGTTCACGATTCACAACATCGCGTACCAGGGACTTTTCCCGGCGAAGACGTTCGGACGCACGAATCTTCCCGAGGAGCTCAACAACATGGACGGCCTGGAGTACTACTCGCAGATCAATTTTATGAAGGGCGGCATCCTGTTCGCCGACCGCGTCACGACGGTGAGTCCGCGTTACGCGAAGGAAATCCAGACCCCGGAATTCGGCTGCGGCCTGGACGGCGTCGTGCAGACGCGCGCCGAGGACATCGTCGGCCTGCTGAACGGCGTGGACACCTCGATTTGGAACCCGGCGATCGATCCGCAGATTCCGGCGCGTTACTCGGTCGCCGATATGTCGGGCAAGGCGGCGTGTCGCGTTGATCTGCTGAAAAAAGTCGGGCTGGACCCGAAGGCGACCGGCCCGGTCTTCGGCATGGTTTGCCGTCTGGTGGAGCAGAAGGGCGTGAATCTCGTGCTCGCGAACAAGGATTTCTTTCTGGCCAGCGACTGCCGGCTGATCGTGCTCGGTTCCGGCGACCGGCGCATGGAGGAGGAGTTGCGCGCGCTCGCGGCGCGGGCGCCGCAAAAAGTGGTGCTTTGCGCGAAGCTGGATGAAGCGATGAGTCATCTCATCGAGGCGGGCAGCGATTTCTTTGTGATGCCCTCGCTGTTCGAGCCGTGCGGGTTGAACCAGATGTATTCCCAGGTTTACGGCACCGTTCCGATTGTGAGCCGCGTGGGCGGGCTGGCCGACACGGTGACCGACGCCGACGAATTCCCCGCGAGCGGGACAGGCCTCATGTGCGCGCCGGAGGTGGCGAGTTTGAACGACGCGCTCCTCCGGGCGATGGCGCTTTTCGCGGAGCCGACGCGTTACCGCGCGGTGCAGATGCGCGGAATGGCGCGGGATTTCAGCTGGCGGGTGGCGGCGGCGAGTTACGAACAGCTGTATCGCGAATCGTTGTAGGCACGCGCTCGTGCCCGTTGAACGTTGAAGGTTGAGAGTTGAAAGACCGGCCCGTCGAGCCCGCTTCCTTCAACATTCATCTTTCAACCTTCAACTGCCTGACCGGTCAGCGCCTTGTTTTTACCGGATCGAAACAATCCGGTGCTCGGCTGCGTTTCGACCGGGAGGACGCACGGTGTCTCCCACATGCCGTCCGAAAAGTTGCCGTCCGAGTGGCGACTGGGGGGTGAGGACCAGGACGGATTGTCCGTTCGCCGTCAGTTCCAGGCCGCCGGCGCGCGGTCCGAGAAAATACCAGGTCGAGCGCGCTCCCGCACCGACTTCGACGAGCGCTCCCAACGCCGCCGCATCGGCGGCGGAAAAATCCGGCAATGGCATCGACTGGTAGAGGGTGATGCTTTCCTCGACCTCGGCCGCCTGGCGGGCCTGGCCCTCGGCCAGGTAGGCGGCCTCCTGGCTGTGGGTGTCGTATTTGTTTTCCGCCCGGCTTTCCTCGCTCGTCGCTTCGTCACGCGCCAGCTGGGCAGCGCGGATTTGCAGCGCAAGATCCGCGCGCAGCTGGGCGATGATGGCGGCGCGCAGCGCGGTTTTGTCGGGACTCATGCGGAGCACGCTGTGAATTGGGCCGGCCGCTGCGAAATAAAAGTCAAAAAAGTACGCACGGTTTTGGCTCGCGGCGAAAGGGGACGAGAACATGTTCACTGCCGGACCGCTTCCGTGGCGGCAGTTACCAAACATCGATGGCCCGAAAAATTTGTTTCATTAATTACAAGGGTGGCGTCGGCAAGACGTCGCTCATCGTCAACACCGCCGCGTGTCTCGCGCGCTTCGGCAAGCGGGTGTTGCTTTGCGATTTCGACACGCAGTCGAACGCCAGTATCTGGCTCCTGAAGCTGGACCGCTGGAACAAGATCAACTCCGCGGGCGACGGGTCGATTTACTCGATTTTCGAGCCGGGCAAAGTGGAGCTGAAGGACATCATCATTCCCGATGTCGTGGAGGGAAAAGCGGGGGAGAAACTTCTCACGGGTCTCGATCTCGCCCCGACGACGTTCAACCTCGTGGACCTCGAAAGCGAGTACACGGGCAATCCCAAGCGGCCGCCGTATCTGGTTTTTTGGGAACAGCTCGCGGCGGTTGAGGCGAACTACGATTTCATCCTCTTCGATTGCCCGCCGAATATTCTGCGTGCGTCGCAATGCGGGGTCTTCTGCTCCAGCGAGATTTACGTGCCGTCCAATCCGGATGCGCTGAGCCTGATCGGATTCACGCTGCTGGTAGAGAAGCTGCAGAAATTCCACACGCTGTCGGCGAGCTTCCGCCGTCCGGGCATGGCGCAGCCGGCCCAGGTTCACGGCATC
The DNA here is from genome assembly GCA_036261745.1 of Opitutaceae bacterium. GTDB lineage: Bacteria > Verrucomicrobiota > Verrucomicrobiia > Opitutales > Opitutaceae > DATAKE01. Next base: position 83,364 of record DATAKE010000005.1, on the reverse strand, counting down.
GTGTTCAACTCAATCAAGGCCGGGGTCGACATCGAGGTGCCCAAGATGCGGATGCAGCTTCGCCTGAATCAATTTCGGACCGCCAAGCGCGTGGCGCCGACGGCAAAGATTTTCGAAACGCAGATTCGCGATGCGATGGTCGTCCGCCGCGCGGTTTCGCTCGGCCTGCCCGTGGTCCTGATCGGGACGGAGGCCGCCGACGCCGGCGCGGCCGCCGACAATGTGATCAATGACTATCGGAAACTGGCGTTTGAAATCATCCAGCACGTCCCGGATCTCCCCGCCGCAACCAGCTGACGTCCGCCCATGAAAAGCACCGAACAAGATTGGGATGAAGTGAGGAAGGCTTTCTCGTCGTCCATCATGGTCGACACTTCGCTGAACAGCCTCGCCCAGAATCTCGACGGGCCGGAATGGCCGATTCTGGACGACACGCCCGCAAATTACATCGACCTCAGTTTTGCCGAGATGCGGGAACTGCTCGCGATCAAGGGCCATCCGCCGGAGCAGGGCGACGCGCTCATCGGAATTCTCAAGGAGACGCTGGCCTTCGACAATCCCTTCGGCGAAATGGTCGAGCAGAACGAGGTGGCCGCCCAGCGTGACAACCAGCTGCTGAAAAACATGGCGAAACTGGAAATTCCCCAGGAGTTCCCGATCGACCTGGTGGCGTTGAGCCCCGACACCCGGGAATTTTGCCAGCACGAGAACATCACCACGCTCGCGACCCTGGCGGTTTTTGCCCAAGGCATGTCGCAGACGGTGATCGTCGGCGGCGATTTCAGAAAGCTGTTGAACTCCCTTTCGCACGTGGACGAATCCGGCATCGCGGAGGTGCTGCCTTTCCGGCCCGGCTCGACGGGGCTGCACCTGGTGGAGGCGCTCGCCCTTGCCACCCAGAGTCCCGATCCCGCCGGCCAGGCGGCAAAAGCGGTGGAGTGGTTCCAGGATGAATTTGCCGCGCTCAAGGCGGATGCCCGCGACCGCAATGAATTCGCGCGAAACTTTGCCGTGCTGGGCAACCCTGAGCTGGAGGCTGCCGCGATCGAGTTGCTGCGGCCGCACATGAAGGTCCCGGCGGTGGCATCGCGAGGCATGTTCGGATCCCTTTCGCGCCTGTTTGGGCGGTAGTCATGGCGGAACCCGGCGCACAACCTCCGAAGCCGGTGCTGCGCTCGACCACCGCGGGCCCGGCGTTGTCGCTGCCGCGCCGCCGGCCGGCCACGCGGCCTCCCTTTCCGGACGCGGCGGCCGCCAACCGCGAATCGATCACGAGCATTGTCGAGGCGACGCGTGCGTCGCTGCAGCGTTCCCCGGCCCTCGCTCCGGAACAGGTGGCGGAACTCGAGCGTTCCCTTCGCCAGCTTGAACTGTCGCTCGGCGAGCGGCAGCGGCTGGTGGCCGAGTCCGAGGTCCGCATGGCCGAGCGCGAGCGCGATCTGGCGGAGTCGGAAGCGCTCCTGATCGCGCGGGAAAAATTACTGGCCGCGTCCCGGCAGACCGCCGCCGCCCCGGCGGCGATATCCGCCGATGAGCGGGCGGCGCTGGAAATGCTCCGCGACACCCTGGCCCAGCAAGAGGCGCATTTGAAGGAAGCGAAACAGGCGTTGCGCGACCGCGAGCTCTTTCTCGACGAGAGCGAGGCCAAGCTTTTCTCCAAGGTCCAGGCGCAGCAGGAAAAGGAGAGTGAACTCGAGCAACGCGAGGAAGACCTCCGGTCCCGGCAGCGCCGTGACAAGGAGACCCGGGCGGCTTTTGACCCGAAGGCGGCCGAGGAGCTCAAAGCCGAAAAAACCGCGGCGAAGCAGCGGGACGAGTTCAACGAGTGATCGGGGCGCCGGGTTGGGGAGCCCGTTTCGCGGGTGCAAGAAGGTCCACTCTCGCGTTGACGGCCCCCAGTGCGGTCGTCGAATCTTTGCCGAAACATTCCTTGGAGTCCGACGTCCAAGAACCGGTCTACACCCTGATGAAACAATTCCGTCTCGCCCTGATTTTTTCCGTTCTCGCGCTTCGCGCGGCCCATGCACAGCGGGACTCCGAGCCGATTCCGGACTTCACCAATCTCGACGAATTCATCTACGAGCCGAAAACCACCCTGACTCTGGGTGTGCGCAGTCTCAGCGGCGCGAAAACTTCTTTTTCCGGCCAGGGCCTTATCCTGTCCCCGGATGTTGCCGGCAATGCGACGGACTCAAACATCCCACGGTTGTATCATGATGGAGACCTTCAGCCGGACGGCCGGGGCACGGCGGTGGACAACGGCGACGGGACCATCACGTTTGTCCCGATCACGCCCGACGGTAAAACCAACGGCTGGGGTTTTCTCGATGACCGCCAGGCGACGCAGTTTCCCGGTTACATTGCGATGCACGACTATTCGGCGACCATCACCGACGTCCGGGCGCGTTCCCGCGACGGGCAGGGAAGCATGGGCGTGGAACTCGCCGTCGCGCGCGACATGGGGAAACTTTTCAACACGCGCTTCACCTGGACCCTGGGTGGCGGCGTGACGATCAATGACATCAACGCGGCTTCGAACGACAAGGTCCGCGCGAACATCAACACGATCACCGATCTCTATTCGCTGTATGGCGAGCTGGCGCCGGCCGGCCCCTACGATTCGCGCAGTGCGACCTCGACTGTCGTCGTCACTGACGGCAATGGAAACCCGGTGCTCAATGCCGACGGCTCGACCCAGACGGTGACCACCGATGCGGCCGTGCTGCTTGGCAATACGCCGGTGCAACGGATCACGACCTCCACGACCGACGACACCTCGGTCTCGCACAATTCGAAACTCAAAGGCGCGTATTACACCTTCCGGGCTGGCCCCACGCTCTGGATGCCGATCACCCATCGTTTTCGCGTGAGCATCAGCTTGGGCGCCACCCTCATCTATGCCGGTACGAACTACACGCTCATCCAGAGTTTTCAGCCGGAAACCGGAGCGGAAATCAGCGAGACGCTGGAGAGTGACGAAAGTAAATTTCTTCCGGGTTACTATGCCGACGCCACCTTGCAATTCGACGTCACCCCCCGCACCGGTTTTTACGCGGGAGCGATGTTTCAGAGTTCCGGCGACTACGAGCAGAACATCGCCGATGGAGCCGGGACGAATTACTCGAGCAAACTCGAGTTCGGCAACCAGAGCGGTTTCCGCGCTGGGATGACGATTAAGTTCTAAGGGTTCAGGGAGAAGCCGCCGGAGTTTCAGGCGGGCTGTGCAACCCCGGGTGTGCGTAACTGCGTTGCGGCACAAAGTGATTCCTCGTGTCCCGGGTCGGCGGGGAGGGTACGCAATCGCGCTGAGTTTCATGAAAAAGATGGACGAGCGATGAAACAGTGTGTGATTCATACCCGGCTTTTGCTGGCTGATTCATCCCTGCGATTCCGTCTTGGCTCCCCACAGAAATATCCTGGTTTTCCTTTTGCTTCTCGCCCTCGTCTCGCCGGCGGGAGCGGCGCCCGTCGATGTCTCGATTCCGGCCAGCGCGCCGTCGCGGGTCGCGTATGGCGCCTCGAAAATTGTTGAGACGCTGAAAGCGGTGGGGGTGGACGCGCAGGTCAGGGATGCGATCGGCGGCGGTCCGCAAAAAACAACCGGCGATCTGAAGGTGAGGATCGTTTCCGGTGGCAGCGAGGCCACGAACATGTCCCGCGAGGGCTTTGTGCTCACGACGGATTCGGCGGGAACGATCACGGTGGCAGGCGCCGATGGTAACGGGACGCTCTACGGCTGTCTGGAATTGGCGCGCCGCATCAAGGAGGAGGGGAAGCTGCCCGGTCGCGTCCAGTTCTCCGATGCGCCGGTGTTCATTCTGCGCGGACCGTGCATCGGCATGCAGAAAACGTTCATTCTCCCCGGCAGGAAGGTCTACGAGTACCCGTACACGCCCGAATTGTTTCCGTTCTTCTACTATAAAAACTTCTGGCGGGAGTATCTCGATTTTCTCGTGGGGCAGCGGATGAACACGCTCTATCTTTGGAACGGTCACCCGTTCGCGTCGCTGGTGAGACTCCCGGACTACCCGGAAGCGGTGGAGGTGTCGGACGAAGTTTTCCAGCGAAACGTCGAGATGTTTCGCTATATCGCCGAGGAGGCGGACCGGCGGGGCATCTGGGTCGTCCAGCAATTCTACAGTATTATTTTGTCCAAGCCGTTTGCGGAGAAACACGGCCTGCAAACGCAGCTCGCCGCCTCCACGCCGGTAGTCGACGACTACATGCGAAAGTCGGTCGCCGAATTCGTGAAGCAATTTCCCAATGTCGGGCTGATGCCTTGTCTCGGCGAGGCCTTGCAGGGGCAGGACAACCAGACGCGCTGGCTCACCGATGTCATTCTTGCCGGTGTGAAAGACGGCATGGAGGCCGCCGGCTTGAAAGAGGAGCCGCCCGTGATTCTTCGCACGCATGCGACCGAGGCCCGCGCCGTGATGCCGAGCGCCCTGAAGGTTTACCGCAACCTCTACACCGAGGCCAAATTCAACGGCGAATCGCTCACGACCTACGAGCCGCGCGGCGTGCGGCAGGAACTGCACCTCGCGATGAGCAAGCTGGGCTCCACGCATCTGATCAACGTCCACATCCTGGCGAACCTCGAACCCTTCCGCTACGGCGCCCAGCGTTTCATCCAAAAATCCATGCAGGCCGCGCGCGACCGCCTGGGCGCAAAGGGCGTCCATCTCTACCCGCTGTTTTATTGGAACTGGCCCGACTCGCCTGACATCACCCAGACGCCGCTGAAGCAATGGGAGCGTGACTGGATCTGGTTCGAAGCCTGGGCGCGCTACGCCTGGAACCCCGATATCGATGCGACCACCGACCGCGCCTACTGGCTCGGCCGGCTGACCGACTTCTACGGCTCGCGCGAAGCGGCGGCTCATATTCTCGATGCGTACAACGATGCCGGCGAATGCGCCCCGCGCATTCTCCGCCGTTTCGGAATCACCGAGGGAAACCGGCAGACAATGTCGCTCGGCATGACCCTCGACGAGCTGGTGAATCCGGCGAAATACCGCGAGTTCCCCGAACTCTGGGAATCCCAGTCGCCGCCCGGTGAAAGGCTGCGCGAATTCGCGGAGCGCGACTGGAAAAAGCAGCCCCACGAAGGCGAAACTCCTCCGCAGATCATCGCGGAAATCCTCGATTTTTCGGCCCGCGCCGCCGCCGCCATCGATGCCGCCGCCCCGGCGGTCACGAAAAACCGCGAGGAATTTCTCCGCCTGCGGAATGACATCCACTGCATCCGGGCGATGTCCCAAAATTTCGCCGCCAAGGCAGGCGCCGCCCTGCTCGTGCTCCGGCACGGTTTCAGCCGCGAGGCCGCGGACATGGAGCGCGCGGAAGCGTTGCTCGCCGAAAGTTTTGCGCACTATCGCACGCTCGCCGCACTGACGGAGAAAACCTACACGGCCGCCAATTCCATGCAGACGGCCCAGCGGCGGATTCCCGTGCCCGGTGGGATCAGCGGAAAACCGGCCAACTATCACTGGACGCAACTCCTGCCCCTCTATGAAACCGAGCTCACCGATTTCAAGCGCCAGGTCGCCGCACTCAAAACTCCGGGCGCCGCCGGATCGCGCACGCACGCTCCCTTGACGCCGGCGGCGTTCACTTTGCTCAGCAAGAGTGCGGAAACTTACACGCTGCAGGTGGGCAACACGGTTTTCAGCGATGCGCCGTTCACGATCACCGCCCTCGCGCCGGAATTGCAGGGCCTCACCGGCATTCGTTTTTCCCATGAGACGGCAAAGGCGGGAAGCGCCGAACCGATCGAATTTTCCTGTGCGGCGCCGGTGCGGGTGCTGGTCGGTTATTTCGATTCCCGGGAGACGCAGTGGCGGAAAGCGCCGACCCTCGAGACCGACGCGAGCGCTGCCGATCGCGGCGGAGCCGAGCCGTTGCTGATTCACGGCGCCGCGGTCGAAAGCCTGCCGCCGATCAACGTGCACGCCTTCGAATACGGCCCCGGCCGCCACAAACTCGAGGTGCGGGGCACGGGCAGTTTTGTGGTGCTCGGTGTTGTCGCCGTTCCTCCTGCGCCCGGCCCGCGCTAGATTTTCTCCCCAGTTTTTCCTACCCCTCCGATGTCCAAGAAATCCAAAATTACCATCACTGACGTCGCCAAGGCGGCCAATGTCGCCCTCGGCACGGTGTCCCGTGTGCTGAATAACCACGCCGACGTGAATTCCGAGATTCGGGCGCGGGTCCTCGACGTGGCGCGCCGCCTGAACTACACGCGCATCCGCCAGCGCAAGGTTCCGCGCGACCAGGTCAACGGCAACGGCCGCGTGGGAAACATCGCGGTGATTTTCTTCGGCATGGAAGACACGCTCGCCCAGCTGCCCGTGGTGGGCGCGGCCCTGCAGGGCATCGAGAGCGCGTTGTCGGGACACGGTCGGAATCTCATGCTCGCGAGCATCCCCAAGGGCGATCGCGTGCCGCCGTTCCTCCTCGAGAAACGCATCGAGGGACTAATTCTCAAGGGACCGAATCAAGGCGCGCTGCCGACTGAGGGGGACTGCGAACTCCTCTCCCATATTTATCGCTGGCCGCATGTCTGGCTGATGGGACGCCTCGCGAACGCCCAGGGCGATCATTGCAATTTCGACACCGATTCCGCGGGACGCCAGGCCGTGAGCCATCTGTGCATGAAGGGTCACCGGCGCATGGCGTTTTTTAATCCCAAACCCGGGCAGTCGCAGTTCGAGAAATTGAAGAACGCGTTTTTCAATGCGGCCAGCCGGGCCAGTTGCGACGCGTCGCTGCTTGAATCGGAACCGGCGGACAAACTTCTCTGGCCTTTGCCGGCGACCACGTTGCAGGACAAGGTCAACGACCTCGTCGACCGCTGGGCCGGCCTCTCCGCGCGGACGCGCCCCACGGCGCTCTTCGTGCCTTCGGATCGCACGGCGGTGCAGCTTTATTCGGCGCTGGAACGCCGCGGACTTCGCGCGGGAACCGACATCAGCGTCGTGTCGTGCAACAACGAGCGTTCGCTCCTCGCGGATCTGAATCCGGCGTTGACGACGATCGACGTGCACGCCGAGGCGATCGGCCGCCACGCGGTCGATCAGCTGCTCTGGCGCATCGCGCGTCCCGCCGACTCCCTGCCGGTGCAGGTGCTCGTCGAGCCGACGCTCGTGGAACGCGATTCAGTCGTGACGCTCTAGCGCTCCGGCGTGATCACGACGTCGTCGACGAGGAAGAGCGCCGCGGGCGACTTTTGATCGGCTCCCGGTAATTCCTTGCCCGCCATCCCGCGGTTGCGGAACGCGCCGGTCCGGAATGAAAGCCGCTCCACCGTGCGGGCGGGATCGGTGAAAACCATCGCGCGGGCGACGACCGCTTTTCCATCGACGCGCAACTCGGCGGTGTCGGACGTCGGATTTTTCGAGATTTCAACGGCGACGGACATCCAGCGTCCCGCCGTGTAGGGGCCGGCGTCATTCCAAATGCCTTCGTGTCGCGCCCAAAGATGGCCGTCTTCCGCAAAGATGAGCTGCACGGGCCGGGCGCCGTGCGCGTCGAGCAGATCGATTTCGAGCCGCGCATTCGTTTGTTTCGCGAGCACCTTGAACGCGAGCTTCACGCCATGCGTTTCCGGAAACACCCGAACGGCGCGGGCATAATCATAAGGATCCTCGTCGCGCAGCTCGAGCGCCCGGCCCGCCGGAGCACCGGCGTCGGAAACGCGGACCGGCGCCCAGCGCGGCGAGTAGATATTCCAGGTTTCCGGCAGCGAACCCACCGCGGTGGATTCAAAATCGTCCTTCACGGGGGCGTCCACCTTGCTGCGAATCGGTACGGGAACCCGGCTCACCCAGATGTCCTCCTTGTTGACGCTGTAAGTGATCCAGGTCGCGGAGTTCGTGTCCGGTGGAGTGCCGTTGCCCTCCACGATGCCGCGCACGTACTGCGGGCCGGGATTTTTGTAGCCGCCGGGAAAACGCTGGTCCGGGAGTTCGCCATGCACCGCGAGCAGGCCGGAGAACGTGGCACTGTCGTCGCTCGTCATGACGGCGAGCGGATGGCGGAGGCGATTGGTGGGATTGAGGAAAAGCGCGTAACGCTGGTCCGAGGTGCGTTGCAGCCAGTACTTCGAGGCGTTGTTCGGAAGATTCGCGCCGAACTGTTTTTCGGTCCACGTGCGGCCGGCATCGGTGGTGGTGGCGACGAGTGAGTTTTTCCAGATGCCCAGCACGGAACCGTCGGGCCGGTGCACATAGGAAAGGGCTTTGCCCTTGATCGTGTAGAAGCCGCTTTCGTCAAGCTGGTCCTCCTCCCACCACTGCGCGGTCATGAGCTTGTCCGCGAGGAGTGTCTCGCAGGCGGCGACGAAGCCTTTGTCCGGCGCCACCGTGTAGACCGGGTAGGGCGGCGTGAAATTCGCGAAGGGTTGTTTGGCGTTGGGCCGGATAAAATAGATCGGGCCGAGCGAACCGTCCTCCTTGATCTCGCGCACCGCACGACCGAGTCCCGTTCCATCATTGGGCGTCGGGGTCTTTCCGTAGAAAGCGAGCGCGAGCAGGCGGCCGTCGGGCGCCACATAAAAACCCATCCGCTGGTGCGCGATCGTCTGGGAACCATCGGGCAGCGCAAAGGCGGGAAAGATCACGCGCGGATTGTCCCAGGTGCGGCCGTCCACCGACGTCGTGAGCGACGTCACGGTCGGATTGTCATGCTCGTTCTTCGGCCCGCTGAGATATTCCAGATAAAATTTGCCGCGCCACCACGCGAGCATGGGCTGGTGGAGATAGGTGTCGGTGATCCGGTCGGCATGATCGGGCGCGGTGCGATTGGCGCGGACGACCTGGATGTTCTGCACGCCCACGACCGGACGCAGCGCGCCGTCGGAATCGGTCGTGGCGGTTTCGGTGCCGACGTAGGCGACGGGCGGTTTGCCCTCGGCGGCGAACGCATTTCCGAAGTTGAACGCGAGAACGAGGACGGCGAGGCGTGCGGTGGTTTTCATGACGCGGGGCGGGCCATGGCGGCGGCCAGTTTGATGGCTTCGTTGAGACTGCGGGGATCGGACCGGCCGGTGCCGGCATTGGCAAAGTCGGTGCCGTGCTCGACGGAGGTGCGGATGATGGGAAGGCCGAGCGTGACGTTCACGCCGCGCCAGATGCCGAGCATCTTGGCGGCGACGTGGCCCTGATCGTGGTACATCGCGATGCCTGCATCGAATTCGCCCTGCAGCGTGCGGAAAAAAATCGTGTCGCCGGCGAAGGGTCCGTGCACGTCGAGGCCGGCGGCGCGCGCCTGCGCGATGGCGGGCGAGATGAATTTTTCCTCCTCGTCACCGAAGAGCCCGTGTTCCCCGGCGTGGGGGTTGAGTCCGGCGACGGCGAGGCGGGGCTTCGCGATCCCGAGGCGGCGGACGGCATCGTGGGTGAGTTCGAGCACCTTGATGATCCGCTCCGGTTTCACGCGCTCGATCGCGACGCGCAGCGGCACGTGCGTCGACACGTGGCTCACGCGCAGCTTGTCGGCGACGAGCATCATGGTGGCCCCGGGCGCCTTGCAGAGGTGGGCGAGCAAACCGGTGTGGCCGTCGAAATGATGGCCGGCCTGGTTGAGCGATTCCTTGTTGATCGCGGAGGTGACGATCGCGGCGACGCGGCCGGCGAGGGCGAGTTCGGTCGCGGTCTTGATGTATTCGTAGGCGGCATTGCCCGCCATCGGATCGACGCGGCCGAGCTGGAGTTTCGCGAGATCGATGTTGGCGAGATCGAGCACCTCGATTTCCCCCGGGTTGAAGACGGCCTCGGCGACGTCGCGGATCGCGCGCACCGTCAGCGCGGCGCCGGTGAAAGCGGTCGCGCGTTTCATGGTCGCGGCATCGCCGACCACGACCGGCCGGCAGATCGCGCGCACTTCGGCCAGCGCGAGCGATTTCGTGATGATCTCCGGACCGGTGCCGGCGGCGTCGCCCATGGTGATGGCAACGAGAGGAAGGACGGAAGCGCTCATGGATGAAATGATTTTGACCCGGCGGAGATCACGGTTTGCCAGAGCGCGGCGGGCCACGCGTAGCTTCCCGGTTTGAGGGTGAGCATAGTGCCACTCGCGCCGGCGCGCAACGACACCACCCCGGGCGCCCACTCATGCACGACCTGCAACTCCCGCCAGCCGAGCGTGCGCGTGATCGCGGCGGCGGTCGCGCCTCCCTCGACGATCAGGTGAGCGGTCTTCCGGTGGGTGACGAGTTCGCGGGCGAGGTCGGCGAACGCGCGACGAATCGCCTCCGCGAGGGCGTGGTCGTTTAAAACCGGTCCGTCGATCACCGCGACCGCATGACCGGAGGAGCCAAGCCGGGCCTGGACGACTTCAATCCACTCTTGAATCGCGGTTTTCGCCGCCGCGGGTTCGCGGAGTGCGGCCGCTGGGATCGGCAGGAGAGGAACGCGGGCGCGATTGGCATCCTGGCGCAGGACGACACCTGCCGGGCTCGTGGTTCCGGAGATCACCAGCACCGGTTCCTCCATGGCGGGCGGAGGAAAAATCGAATGCGCGTGCAGGCCCCGCTCATGCAGCAGTGCCGAGAAAAATTCCGCTGCGCCCGCCAGCATCAGATCAGGGTTGGCGGTGGCGCAGCGCGCCCAACCGGCGACATCACTCGTCGACGTGGCATCGCCCACGGAGATTCCGTCGGGAGCCGGGGAGGCCTCGCGGCCGATGACGCTCAGCGGAAGTGAACCCATGTTTCCCAGCAACTCCGCGACAGCCGAGGTGCGGGCGGGATGATGCGGATCGCGGCCGAAGGCGGTGGTGTGAAGCGGGACACCGTTGATCGCGTAGTGTCCGTTTTGCACGGTCCGGCCGAGGGCGGGATTCGCGGGCACGAGCAACACGCGTGTCTGGTCGACGCTGTGCGCCAGGGCGTCGAGTTCCGCGCGCACGGCGCCGCGCAGCACGGAGTCGGTTTTTTTGTAGAGAAACGCGCGGGGGATTTCGGCGACGATGCCGCCGAGCGCCCTGACTTTTTCCGCGGCGATTTCCGGCGGGTCGAGGCGCGAATCCGTGTCGAAGACGAGGAGGTCGGCCTGGTGCTGCGGCGGGCGAAATTCCGAGATGATGCTCGCGGTCAGTCCATGGCGGTGGCCGATGGCGGCGATTTCCGCCGCGCCAGTCAGATCATCCGCGATGACGACGATGGGAGGACGCAGCATGAAAAGATCAAACGAGGCGGAGCAGTTCCTCGCGCACGGCGTCTTGCTCGGCGTCGGGGAGCGCGGTGAGCGGCGGTACCATTCCCGGACCGCAGAGCTGGCGGATCGCGAGGCCGGCTTTGAGCGCGGCGAGCGACTGGCCGAGCGTGCGGTTGCGCTGGAAGATCGCGCCCATCGTGTCGAGTTGCTGCTGGAGCTGTTCGGCGCGTGGCCAATCACCCTTCATCGCCGCATCGTAAAGCGCGCGCCAGCGCTCCGGGTAGAGATTGCCCGAGCTCGGCACGCAGCCGACATAACCGAGGCGGAAGGCCGGAACCGAAAGCGCGGCCACGCCGATGAACAGCGCAAAATCCGCACGTCCTCCGACGCGCTGCGCCACCAGCTCGAGACGGCCCGGAGTGTTTTCGGAATCCTTCAGGCCGACGATATTCGAAACCTTGCTGAGCGCTTCGATGATCTCGACCGGCAGCGACATGCCCGTCGTCTGCGGCATGTTGTAGAGGAGCAGCGGACCGCCGACGCCGGCGGCGATTTGCTCGAAATAGGACTGCATCCCGGCGGGCTCGAGCTTGAAGAAATTCGGCAGCATCCCGACGACCGCATCGGCGCCGGCCTGAAGGTGCTCGCGGCCGAGCTCGATGGAATCGGCGACGCAGTCATGGGCGATGCACGCGAACACCGGCGTGCGCTTCGCGGCGACCTTGACGGCGATCTCGACGTAGCGGCGGCGGAGACTGGCGCCGAGCGAGGCGACTTCACCGGTGGTGCCGAGCACGAGCATGCCGCAGCCGTTGCTCGCGAGATGTTCGACGAGGCGCCGGGCGGCGGGCTCGTCGAGCTGGCCGGAAGGAGTGACGGGTGTGACGATCGGAACGATCACACCGCGATGGCGGAAGGTGGTTTTCATATCAGTAGGCGGATTCGTAAATGCGGATGGCGTCGTCGTGGGTGACTTCGCGGGGATTGTTTTTCAGGAGACGGGTGACCTGCAGCGCGGATTGGGCCATGCGCGGAAGGGCGTTGCGGGGAATGCCGTGCGCCGAAAGGCCGCGCGGGATGCGACAGGAGGAAAGGAGCTGCTCGAGCCGGTCGGGGAGTTGCGCAACTGCACCGGCTTCGGTGCTGGCTGAGATTCCCAAGGCTTGGGCTAGCGCAGCGTGCCGGGTGGGAGAGGCGGAGGCGTTGAACCGAACGACATGCGGCAGCAGCAGCGCGATCGAGAGACCGTGTGCCATGTGAAACTCGCCGCCGAGCGGGTAGGCGAGGGCGTGGACCGCGGCGGTGTTCACCGGTCCGAGACAAAGACCGCCATAGAGGCTGCCGAGCGCCACGGCCGTGCGGGCCTCGAGGTCGGAGCCGTTGGCCACGGCGCGGGCGAGATTTGCGCCGATGAGACGAACGCCTTCGAGAGCGTAGAGATCGACGGTGGGGTGGGCGGCGCGGTTCGTGTAGGCTTCGAGGCAGTGGGTGAGCGCGTCGATGCCGGTGGTCGCGGTGAGCGCGGGCGGCAGCGAGAGCATGAGTTGCGGATCGACGATCGCGACGTCGGGCACGAGTGCGGGACTGATGACGGCTTTCTTGGCGACGGCCGTTTCGTCGAAGAGCAGGGCGTTTGGGGAAACTTCGCTGCCGGTTCCGGCCGTCGTGGGGACGCACGCGAGAGCCGTGTGGCGGCCGGGGCCGGCGAGGACGTTGACGCCGTAGAAAGTGGAAACGGGTTCCGGGCGGTCATGCAGCGCGGCGACAAGTTTCGCGACGTCCAGCACGCTGCCGCCCCCGATCCCGAGCACCAGGTCCGGCGCGAACACGCGGGCACGCGCGCGCAGCTGTTCGCAGCACGCGGTGGTCGGTTCCGGCGGAACACCGGTGACAATCTCCACAGCGATCCCGCCGCCGCGCAGGGCGGCCGCGAACGATTCGGCATGCGTGAGCACGGAGGGCGAGGTGATGAGGAAAATCCGCTTGTGGCCGTCACGCGCGAAGGACGCGACCGCCTCCGGGGCGCAACCGGCGCCGAAGATAATCCGCGACGGCTGCAGCAGCGTGATTGGACGCAGAGAAATCGGGTTCATGCAGCGTCAGTCGCGGGAGGAACGTGCGAGCGAAACGTGAGCCGGTCGACGTCGTCCGGCCTCCAGCCGCCGAAGATCAGGCTGGAGACGTAGCCGGTGACAAAGAGCACCAGGTGTCCGAAAACGCCGATGAGAATGGGGTTCATCTCAAAGTTGAATCCCAAGTCGAGCAGACGGTTCTTGGGTTCGGTCACGATGGCCCACGCGGTAAACGTGAGACAGCACGCCATCCCGATATAACACCCGAGTCGCGTCGCCCGTCGCGTGAGGAATCCGAGACAGAACAATCCGAGCGTGCCGCCGGAAAGAATCGCGGCGACGGTGATGGCGCGTTCCATGACGGGAGCCGCGCCTTTTTCCGGAATCAGGAGGATGGCCGAGCCGGCGGCGAGCACCCCGCCGAGCGCCACCATGCAGCGGCCAAAGAAGAGACGGGTGCGCTCCGTGGTGTTAGGCAGAAAAGTGGTGAAGTAGTCGGTGGTCACCACCGTCGCCACGCTGGTGAGATCCGAACTCACCGTGGACATCGCGGCCGCCAGAATTGCCGCCGAAACGAGACCGAGGACTCCGGCCGGCAGATAATGCATCATGAAGTACGGCATGATGCTGTCGCCCAATTCCGGCGGCGGCACCTTTGCGAGCGTGAAGAATCCGTAGAAGCACGCGCCGATGAACATGAAGGTGAAAAAAACCGGCACGCAGATGAGGGCGCCGGTCACCGCCGCCCGGCTGGCCTCCGCATCCGTGCGCGCGAGCAGGTAGCGTTGCACGAGATGCTGATCGGTGACGTAGCGGCGCGCCCACTGGATGGCCGCGGTCAGGGTAAACAGCCAGGTCGTCGTGGTGTGCGTATCGAAAAGACTGGCCCAGGAAAAATCCCACGAGCCGAGAGTCATCCGTCCGCCGCGCCAGGCTTCGCCGGCGACTGCGAATGGTGCTCCCGCTTCTGGAGCGAACAGCAGGCGAACCAGGACAAATGACCCGCCCAGGATTAGCACGGTGCCTTGCACGACATCGGTCCAGACGACGGCCTTGATTCCGCCGAACATCGTGTAAGCCGCCGTAAAGAGCGCGACGCCGAAGATGACGGTTTTCAGTTCCCACCCGGTGAGAACGTTGATCGCAATCGCGGTGGTGAAAAGCGTCACGCCGATGTCGAACAAACGATCCGCCAGAAAACCAAACGAGGTGTAGAGGCGTCCGCCCAAACCGAAGCGGTGGCCGATATATTCGTACGCACTCATGCGCACGACCCGGCGGTAGAAAGGCACGATGAACTTCGCCACCAGCAGCAGGACGAGCGGCAGAATCATGTGCGGCACCACGAAGATGAGCCCCTTCTGGTAGGAAGTTCCGGGGTGTCCGACAAACGTCCCGGTGCCGATGATCGTGCCCATGAGGGTGAACGATACGACCCAGCCAGGAATTCCCCGCGCGGCCGTGAAGTACTCCTCCGTGTTTTTCTGGCGGCGGGAAACGGCAATGCCGAGGCCGGCGACGAGCAGGCCGTACGCGGCAATAACGGTGTAATCGAGGGGTTGGAGGGACATGTGGACGGAAACAAGTGCGCCCCCGGAAGAAAGCCGTGCCGGGGAATACACCTTGGGAGCTGAGGAGGGATTTCCCGCGATGCAATCGCGGAAAAAACTTAGACAGTTTCATGAAATTGAATAGTCAACGCAGAAGTCGGCGCCGTTTCGATTTCCGTCCCGGCGGTCGCGCTCTTCTCCGCGAACACCTCCGTTAAACCGGAAACAAGGTTTCCCGAAAACTGGTTGACAAACATTTCATGAAGCTCGTCTGTTCGCTTCTGTTTCATATGAAACAAATGCGCTCCCACCGCATTGTTTTGGACCCTCAACCCCCGTGACCCATGAACCCATTGTCTCTCGATAGCTTTCCAGCTTCGCGCGCTTTGGTGCGCTTGTTCGGCCGGGTTAGCCGTTTGTTGCAGTTCTCCGCCATTGTGCTCCTCGCAGTTTCCCTTCCCGCGCGAGGCCAGGCGCCGGCTCCGGCCGGCATTGTCGAAGGCCGCGTTCAAAACAGCGCGACCGGGAAATATCTTCACAACGCCCGGGTGCGGGTTGTTGGAACGGATATCGAAGTTTTCACCAATTCAGCCGGGGAATATCGCATCGCCGGCATTCCACCCGGCCAGGCGACGCTCAACGTCTTCTATACCGGAATGGCTCCGCAGCAGCTCACGGTCACGGTGGCGTCTTCCGGCGTGGCGCAGCAGGATGTCGCGATGCGAAGCCTTTCGGACCAGGGCCCCGAAACGCTCGTGATGAGCCAATACGTCGTCGCCAGTCAGCGGGAGACCGACGCCGCGGCGATTGCGATCAACGAGCAGCGCTTTGCCGCCAACAAACGCGAGGTCGTCTCCACCGATGCCTTTGGCGAAATCAACCAGGGCAACATCGGTGAATTCGTAAAGCACCTGCCGGGAATTTCGTTCGAGGTGAAGGATGGCAACAATCCTTCCGGCATCATGGTGCGGGGTTTCAATTCGAACTACACCAACGTCACGCTGGACGGCGGCCAGCTTGCCAGTGCCGCCCTCTCGAACACCCAGACCCACACCCGGCAGTTCGTCCTCGAACAGGCGAACATCAACAACATCGCCCGCATCGAAGTCGTGAAGCTGCCCACGCCGGACATGTCCGCCAACCTGCTGGGCGGCGCGGTGAATTTCGTGAGCAAAAGCGCGTTCGAACACGCGCGGCCGGAATTCCGTTTCTCGGCCTATCTTTCGGCCAACGAAAAGGCGCTCGATTTCGAAAAGACGCCCGGACCTGGCGAGGGGGACGATTTCAAAATCCGGCCTTCATTCGATCTGAGCTACGTCAACCCGGTCTCCAAGACGTTCGGGTTTACGGTGAACGCGGCGCATTCCAGCCAGTTTTACCTGCAAAACCGCTCGGTGCTGGGCCGGCGCTACAGCGGTTCCGGCGCCTCGGTGACAAATCCCCAGACGACGTCGATGGCGACAAGCTATGCGCCGAACCTCGTCAATCGCACCTCCGGCTCGGTGGGCATCGACTGGAAACCTTTGCCGGGAAATGTGCTGAAGTTCACCGCGCAGGCGAATGCCTTCGAACAGCAGCAAGCCACGCGGACGCTGACCTACAACGTCGGCAATTCCACGCCGAGCGCATGGGGCGAAACCTTCACCGAAGGCACGGCGACGGGCACGACGACCGGATCCACGAGTCTCGGAAACAGTTTTCAAGGGCGCCACGGCCTGACGCGTGCCCTGACGGCGCAATGGATGTTCGATCGCGACGATTGGTCGGCCGAGATCGGCGCCAACTGGTCGCACTCCAACAGCAATGCCCGTGACATGGCCAAGGGGTTTTGGCGCGGGATGGGCACCTCGCTCCGCGGAATCCGCACGGTGAGCATCGCCGGCATCAACAACGACGACGCCACCTATCAGTCGGTGGCCGTGCGCGACGCGAGCGGCAACCCGATCGATACCACGAAAATTGCGAACTACAATCTGGGCGCCGTGCAGGGCGAACCGCAGTCGGCCGAGGACACGCTCGGAGATTATCGGGCGAGCATCGCGCGCAACTTCCGGATTTTCGGCCGGTCCTTTTCCCTCGAACTGGGCGGCGCCATCAACGACCTGAAACGCGAAATCGACTACGCCGTTTTCGCGACCACTTACGCCGGACCGAACGGAATCCTCAACGATGGCGATGAAGGCATGGGCGCATTCGTCGACAGCGCCGAGGCGGGGCGCAGCGCAGGCTTCGGTTCTCCCGGCGTGGAATGGGCCAGCCCATGGGTCGTCTGGAAGACATACCAGGAGCACCCAACGTGGTTCGTCCGCACGCCGGGCCAGCAGGGCGACACCGTGCGCAACATCGCGCTGCGGTCTCCCTGGCTTCACGAAAAAATTTCCTCCGGCTATTTGATGGCCGACACGAAAGTCTTCCAGCGCCTGCGGCTCGTTGGCGGTGTTCGCTACGAGCTCACCGAAAACGAAGGGCTCGGCGTTGCGCAGGACAACAGCGCCATCTTCCAGCGCGATGCCAGCGGCGTCCTGCTGCGCAATCCCGTCAACAACCAGTTCATCCGCAAACCCGAGGCCGGTGTCGCCGGTTCGGCGGAGGAGGCAGCGCTCATCTATAAATACCGGGGGCGCTACAGCTCGCGCGACTACGACGGCTTTTTCCCGAGCGTGCACAGCACGTTCAACCTCACGGAGAATCTCCTCGTGCGCGCCGCGTTCGCGAAAACCATCGGACGCCCCCGGCTGGTGGACATGGTGCCGAATATTTCGGTGACGGACGAACTGGACCCGGCAACCGCGGGCCGCCCCGGCATCATCCAGTCGGCAAACACGACTCTGAAACCGTGGAGCGCGAAAAATTACGACTACTCGCTCGAATATTATCTCCCGCGCAACGGCGTCGTTTCCTTCAGCTATTTCAAAAAAGACATCCGGGACTTTTTCGGAAATCTCAACCGTCCCGCGGACGCCGCCTTGCTGGAGGAAATCGGATTGCCGAGCAACCTGATCGGTTACGAATACCGCACCCGCATCAACGTTGGCGACGCCCGGATCACCGGCTGGGAGGCCAATTTGGTTTTCCCCCTCGAAAATCTCACCGCGTGGAGTCCCATGGAACGGTTTGCGGGCGTGGCCAGGCATTTCACGGTGCGCGGGAATATCACGCATCTCCAGCTCAGCGGCTCGCGCACCGGTCCGGCCGACTTCGGAAACTATATCCCCCGCGGCAGGAATATCGGCCTCCAGTTTCATTCCAGCCGGCTGACCGGCGGCATCCTGGTTAACTACAAGGGCAAGATGCTTCGCGATTCGAGCGGCGCGTTTCCGGGCGCGTTGGAATACATCCGCGAGCGCTACCAGGTTGACGGCAATCTCGAGATTCAGGTCACGAAACGCTTCTCGGTCTTTTTCGCCGCGCGGAATCTGCTCAACGCCACCACCGAATGGGAGGTCTCCGGCGCCGCCGCGCCAGGCTGGGCGGCCCTGACCAACTACGAGGAATATGGCGCCCAATATTCGCTCGGCATCAAAGGCACGTTCTAACTCCAAACCACTCATCAACGCTTCGACGATGCAGCTGCAATTGGCGGCTGCATCGTCACTTTTATTCGGCCAAACCGTCCCGCCCATGAAGGGCGGAAAACCCCGCGACGAAATTCCGGAAAATCAACGCAGCCCTTCCCGCATGCCCACCCCCGTCTCTCTTCGTGGCTCGTTCCACCGTCTTTTCGCCTGCGCCGGGCTCGTCGCGTCGTGCTCCGTTTTCGCCGCACCCGCGATTCCGTCTTTTCCCGGAGCGGAGGGGGCCGGCGCCGTTTCGGTCGGCGGTCGCGCGGGACGCGTCATCGAAGTCACCAGTCTTGCCGACTCCGGTCCGGGCACCTTGCGCGCCGCCGTCGAAGCGAGCGGTCCGCGTGTCGCGGTCTTTCGGGTTTCGGGACTGATCGATCTTCAATCGGACCTGGTCATTTCGAATTCCCGGCTGACGATCGCCGGCCAGACCGCGCCAGGCGACGGGATTTGTCTGAAACGCTATTCGCTGAAGGTCCTCGGTGCAGACGATGTCGTGATCCGCTATCTGCGCATCCGCCCCGGCGCCGAATCCGGCCAGCCGCTCGATGGCGTCGAGGTGCGCGACAGCCGCAACGTCATTCTCGACCACTGCTCCGTCGGCTGGTCGATCGATGAATCGGTCAACACCTGGCACGGCGTGAAGAACGTCACGGTGCAGTGGTGCCTGATCGCCGAACCGTTGAACCGCTCCGTCCATCCGAAAGGCGCGCACGGCTACGGCGCCAGTCTCGGCGCGGAAAACGGTTCCTATCACCACAATCTCTTTGCCCACGCCACGGCGCGAAATCCCTCCGTCGCCGGCAATCATGAGCACAAAACCGTCAACATGGATTTCCGCTGCTCCGTGATCTACAACTGGCAGCACCGCACCTGCGACGGAAAGCCGGTCTCGTGCAATCTGGTGAACAACTACTTCAAGCCCGGCCCCGCAACTCAGTCCGGAGTCAGCCGTCGCATTGTGGCCATCGACGACACCCAGTCCGCTTACGGTTATCCGTCGCATTGGTTCGTCGAGGGAAACTTCATCGAGGGGGCGCCGGAGATTTCAGCGGACAACTGGCGGGGCGGCGTTGATTTCGAAAAGGGAAAAACCTCCGAGGCCGCCAACCGCAGCCGCGAGCCGTTTCCCGCTGCACCGGTTGTGACCCAATCCGCCACCGATGCCTACACCCTCGTGCTCGCGCATGCCGGCGCCACGCTGCCGCGGCGCGATCGCATTGACGCCCGCGTCGTCGCCGAGGTCGCCGCGGGCACAGCCACGTTCGGCAAAGGCATCATCGATTCGACCGACCAGGCCGGCGGCTGGCCCGAATACCGCAGTCTCCCGGCCCCGGTCGACACGGACCACGATGGCATGCCCGACGCGTGGGAGCGCGCGCAAGGTCAGGGCTTCGACATCAACGATCCGGCCGACGGCCCGCGCGATCCGGACAAGGACGGCTACACGAATCTCGAAGAATATCTGAACGGCACGGCCCCGAAAGAGTTCATCGACTACACGCGGGCCGGAAATAACGTCAGCAAGCTGTGATGTCGCCCCACCCAAGCTGTCATTTCGAGCGTAGCACCCGAGGTAACGAGGCTCCCGTGAACGGAATCATCTCTCGTCTGCGACACAATCAGCCTCGTCACCCCGGCTGCCACACGACGGCTCCTCTCAATCCGATCCGGGTCCTCGGGCTTTTGGTTTCCTTCCTCTTGTTTTCGGCCGCACTGCGCGCCGCCGAACCTTCGCCTGCCGCTGCGCCACTCGCGGTCCTGAAGCCCGAGGCGTTCGCCCGGCACGTGGCCTATTTTAACGCGATGGAGGACGAGCCGGTCGTCAACGTCGTCCCCAACGCCGAAGCCTGGGCCTGGTTGCAGGCACGCGTGCCGTTTTTCGAATGCGCCGACCGCGACGTCGAGGAGATTTACTGGTTCCGCTGGTGGGCGCTGCGCAAACATCTGCGCAAGGATCCCAGCGGACATTTTGCCTTCACCGAATTCGTCAATCGCGCGCGCCCCGTCAGCAGCGCGCTTGGCCATCACCTCATGGAAGGCCGCTGGCTGCGCGACCAATCCTTCCACGACGACTACGTGCTCTACTGGCTGCGCGGCAACAAGGGTGCGCCCCAGGATCACCTCCACCGTTTCAGCAGCTGGCTGCAGTTCGCCCTGTGGCAGCGCTGGCTCGTGACGCAGGACACCGCGACGCTCACCGGTCTGCTCGACGACCTCGTGGCCGACTTTGGCCGCTGGGAAAAGGAACAGCAGCTCCCGAACGGCCTCTTCTGGCAATTCGACGTGCGCGACGCGATGGAGGAGTCGATCAGCGGTTCGCGCACCAGGAAAAACATCCGGCCGCCGCTCAACAGCTACATGTTCGGCAACGCCCGGGCGCTCGCCGCCATCGCGCGGCTCGCCGGCCGCGAGGAACTCGCGAAGGAATTCGACGCCAAAGCCGCCGCCTTCCGCCGCCAGACGCAGGATGCGCTGTGGGACCCGGAAGCGAAATTCTTCAAGGTTCGCCTCGAGGAAACCGGCCAGTTCTCCGACGCCCGCGAGCAGATCGGTTTTATTCCGTGGTATTTTAATCTGCCGGAGCCGGGAAAAAATTACGAAGCCGCGTGGGCGCAGCTGTCGGACGATCGCGGCTTCCGCGCCCCCTTCGGCATCACCACCGCCGAGCGCCGGCATTCGCAATTCCGCTCGCACGGCATCGGCACCTGCGAGTGGGATGGCGCCATCTGGCCCTTCGCCACCTCGCAAACCCTCACCGGGCTGGCCAATCTCCTCGGCGATTATCCGGCGCAAAATTTCGTTTCCGCGCGCGATTGGTTCGAGGCCTTCATCACTTATACGAGGAGCCATCGGTACGACAACCGGCCCTACCTCGGCGAATACCACGACGAAATCACCGGCCAGTGGCTCAAGGGCCGCAACGAACGCAGCCGCACCTACAATCATTCCACCTATGGCGACCTGCTCATCACGGGAGCGGTCGGCCTCCGCCCGCGCGCCGACGATGTCGTTGAACTCAACCCGCTCGCCAGCGCCGAAGCCTGGCCGTGGTTCTGCCTCGATGGCGTGCCTTACCACGGGCGCACGCTGACGATCCTCTACGATCGCGACGGAACCCACTACGGACGCGGCACCGGCCTCCTGCTGCTCGTGAATGGAAAACTGGTCGCGCAGTCGGAAAAACTCGGGCGCCTGACCGCAAAACTTCCCGCTCTCCCGGCACCCTGATGCAGCTTCACCGTCAAATCCCGCTGCTCGGCGCCTGCGCGCTCGCGTTCGCTTTGTCCGCGTCCGCCTCGCAGGTGAAGAAACCGTTTGTGACCGGCGGTCGCACGGGTGCGCTCGTTTACGAAAAGGACGACCTCGGCAATCGCATCCCGGATTTCTCCGGCGCGGGTTACGCCGGTGGAGGCGTGGCGCTGCCCGACGCGCCGGTGCGCGTCCTCGTGAACCCGGGTGAAGGCGACGCTGGCGCTCGCATCCAAGCCGCGATCGATCACGCGGGCAGTCTCGCTCCCGATGCGCGCGGGATTCGCGGCGCCGTGTTGCTGACGCGCGGCCGCTATGAAATCGCCGGCCAGCTCCGGCTCGCCGCGAGTGGCGTCGTGCTTCGCGGTGAAGGGCAGGGGGCCGACGGCACCGTGCTGGTTGCCACCGGCACCGATCGCCGCCCGTTGCTCCTGGTCGCGGGAAATGCGGATCGGAAAAATCTCACGCCGGCGATCGCGGTCGCCGACAGCTATGTCCCGGTCGGCGCGACGCAACTGCGACTCGCCCGCGCCGAGCCAGCGATCACGCCGGGTACGCTCGTGACGATCGAGCGGCCGAGTCCCGCGGAATGGATCGAGCAGCTCGGGATGCACGACGCTCCGGGCCGCCAGCCGTACAATTGGAAACCCGGTTCATTCAATGTGCGCTGGGATCGCGTGGTCAGCGCCGTCGACGGCGACAGGATCACCCTCGACGTCCCGCTCACCGTGTCTCTCGACGCCAGGATCGGCGGCGGAACCGTGACGCCCTACACCACCACCGGCCTGATCGAACACGCCGGCGTGGAAAATCTCCGCTGCGAATCCGCCGTCTCGCCGGGCAATCCCCTCGATGAAGATCACGCGTGGAACGCGATCGATCTCCACGCCGCCCGCGATGTGTGGGTGGCGGATGTCACCGGCGTGCACTTCGCGGGCTCGCTGGTTCAGGTGGGAGCGAAGGTCGCGCGCGTCACCGTGCAGGACTGTGTTTCCCTCGATCCCGTTTCCGAAATCGGCGGCTACCGCCGGATGGCGTTTCACACGCGCGGCCAGCAGACGCTTTTCCTGCGCTGCGTTTCCGAGCAGGGGCGGAACGATTTCACCACCGGTTATCTCGCGGCGGGGCCCAATGTTTTTCTCGAATGCTTCGCGCGCGAAACCCGCAGCTTCAGCGGTTCGATGGGGAGCTGGGCCTCGGGAATTCTCTTCGACAATGTGTCGATCGATGGCGGCGCGCTCCGTCTCGATAATCTGGAAACCTTCAATCAGGGCGTGGGCTGGTCGGCGGCGAACAGCGTCATCTACCAATCCACCGCGAGCCTGATCGTCTCCCGGCGCCCGCCCGGCGCGGCGAATTGGGCGATCGGCCCGTGGTCGCAGTTCATCGGCGACGGCTGGTGGGACCAGGTGAACGAATTCGTCACCCCCGAAAGTCTCTACCGCGCACAGCTCGTGGCTCGGCTCGGCGCCCCGGCGCTCGCCGCGCTGCAACCGCGAAACTATTCCGCCGCTGCCTTCGGCGCGCCCGTCGTCAACGCTTCCACTCTGAAACTCCCGCCCGCCCCCGCGACGGGTCCCGGCCGCCCGCTGGCATTGACGAATGGCTGGCTCACCGGCGGTGGCACGATCCTCGCGGGGAAAGAGGGAAATATGAATTTCTGGCTCGGCCGGCTCGAGCCTGCGCGATCGGCGGAGCAGGGAATTGCCCTCACGCGTTTCGCCCCGGGCCGCGCGGGCACGGGCCTGACCGATGAGCTGCCTTCCGTCGCGGCCAGCATGGTCGCCGCCGGCCAGGTCGTGCTCCGCCATCACTACGGCCTTTGGTACGACCGCCGCCGCATCGATCACGAGCGCATCCGCCGGCCCGACGGCGAGGTGTGGCCGCCCTTCTACGAAATGCCCTGGGCGCGCAGCGGGCAGGGGACGGCGTGGGATGGACTGAGCCGCTACGATCTCACGAAGTTCAACCCATGGTACTTCGGCCGCCTCCGCGAATTCGCCGGACTCGCGCGCGCGAAGGGCCTCGTGCTCGTGAACGAAATGTATTTCCAGCACAACATCCTCGAGGCCGGGGCGCATTGGGCGGAATCGCCGTGGCGCCCCGTGAATTGCATTCAGGAAACCGGGTTTCCCGAACCGGTGCCTTATCGCGACGATGACGGCACCGAGCCGGCCCGGCCCGAACTCGGCAAACGCGTTTTCATGGCCGAGGCGTTTTACGACGTCACGCATCCGGTGCGCCGCGGGCTGCACCGCGCTTACATCCGGCAGTGCCTCGCGAACCTCGCCGACGAACCCAATGTGATTCACACGCTCAGCGCGGAGTACAGCGGCCCGCGTCACTTCATGGAGTTCTGGCTCGATGTCGTCGGCGAATGGGAAGCCGAGACCGGCAGGCGCCCGCTCATCGCGCTCAGCGCCCCGAAGGATGTGCAGGACGCGATTCTCGCCGATGCGAAACGCGCGGCCCTGGTCGACGTGATCGATTTCACCTATTGGTGGCGCACCGACGACGGAAAGGAATACGCGCCTGCCGGCGGCACCAAGCTCGCTCCCCGCCAGCACGAACGCCTGTGGAAGGGCGGCCGGGCCACGGCCGCTTCCATCGCGGGCATGGTGAGCGAGTATCGCGGAAAATTTCCCGGCAAGGCCATCATCAGCGGACTTCCCGCCGCCGACGGCTGGGCATTCGCGGCCGCGGGTGGCTCGCTTCCGCAACTTCCCGCCACGACCGACGAGCGCTTGCTGTCCGCGTTGCCGAAGATGTCTCCGGTCGCCGCCACCCGGACGGAATGGACGCTCGGCGAAAAAGGCGCGCAGTACTTTTTCTACGCGGCAAAAGGCGGCGCGCTGAAACTCGACCTCCGCGGCGAGACCGGCGCTTTCACGGTGAACCACGTCGACCTCGCCAGCGGAAAACTCCATGCCGCGGGGTCCGTCACCGCGGGCTCGATAGTTGACCTGCCTCTTTCCACTCCCGCCGCCGTTTGGCTTACCCGTTGAACCCAGCGCAAATCCCATGAAGCGAATTCTCCCCCTCGTTTGTCTGCTCGGTCTCGCGTCGCTCCTCACTGCCACGTCCGGCCGCGCCGCCGAAGCGAGCGCGGAGCCGTTGCCGGAAACCTGTTACCTCTTCGCCTATTTCTACCACGACCGCGAAGCCGAGGGACTCCGGCTCGCATGGAGCCGCGACGGCTACGCATTCGAAATGCTCAACGGCGGCGCGACGTGCCTCCGTCCCACGGCCGGGGAAAATAAAATCCTGCGCGATCCGTGCCTGTTCCGCGGCGCCGACGGCACGTTTCACCTCGTGTGGACCACCGGCTGGACCGGCAAGACGATCGGCTACGCCTCGTCGAAAGACCTCGTTCGCTGGTCGGAGCAAAAAACGATTCCCGTGATGGCCCACGAGCCGGAGGCGCAGAACTGCTGGGCGCCCGAGCTGACCTGGGATCCGGCGAAGCAGCACTACGTCATTTTCTGGTCCACCACGATTCTCGGCCGCTTCCCCGCGACCGCGATGTCCAACAAGCGTCCCGAGCGGAATCACCGCATCTATGCGACGACGACGAAGGATTTCGCGACGTTCACGCCGACCAAGCTGATGTACGACGGCGGTTTCAACGTCATCGACGCGAACCTGCTCCAGAACGGCCGCGAGTGGCTGATGTTCGTGAAGAACGAAACCGTGCAGCCGCAGACGGAAAAAAACATCCGGCTGATTCACGGCAAAACTCCCGAAGGTCCCTGGGGAGAGCCATCGCCGAAAATCACGGGCGCCTACTGGGCGGAAGGCCCGAGCGCCATGAAAGTCGGCGATGAATGGCGGGTGTATTTCGACAAGCACATGCTCAACGCCATCGGCCTGGTCACGTCGCGCGATTTGAAGACGTGGACCGACGTGAGCGACAAAGTCACTTTTCCCAAGGACGCGCGCCACGGCACCGTTCTTCCCGTGCCGCGCGACATCGTCCTCGGCCTGCTGACCCGGCCTTCCGTCCCCTGAGCGGGAGGAGTTTGATTTCAGCCGCCGGTTTCCGTCGTCATGTCCCATTCCCTTTCATTCCTCGATCTCGCCGTGTTGCTGGCCTACTTGGTCGGCGTGACGGGTTTCGGCTGCTGGTTTTACTGGCGGAATCGGGAAAGCGAGCGGTACATGTCGGCCGGGCGTTCGCTGCCGGGCTGGGCCGTGGGGCTGTCGATTTTCGGCTCGTACGTCAGCAGCATCAGTTTTCTCGCCAATCCCGGGAAATCCTACGCGGGCAACTGGAACGCCTTTGTCTTCGCCATCACGCTGCCGGTGGCGGCGTGGGTGGCGGTGCGGTGGTTTGTGCCGTTCTTCCGGCAGTCGGGCGATATCTCGGCGTACCACCATCTGGAAAAACGTTTCGGCGCCTGGGCCCGCACCTATGCGGTTGCCTGCTACATGCTGACGCAGGTGGCGCGGCTCGGGACCATCATCTATCTGCTCGCGCTGGCGCTCGTGCCGCTCACGGGCTGGGATATTCGCACCATCATCCTCGTGACCGGGGCCGCGATCGTGGTGTACCCGTTGTTCGGCGGCACCGAGGCGGTGATCTGGACCGGAGTGGTCCAGGCCGTGGTGCTGGTGGGCGGGGCGCTCGCGTGTGTCGTGACGCTGCTCATCAAGATGCCGGGCGGCGCGACGGAGATTTTCCGCGTCGCCGCCGAGCACGATAAATTCAGCCTCGGTTCATTCGGTGCGAGTCTCGCGGCGCCGACTTTCTGGGTCGTGTTTGTCTACGGCCTGGTGATCAACCTGCAGAATTTCGGCATCGATCAGAGCTACGTGCAGCGGTACGTCACCGCGCGCTCCGATGACGCCGCGCGGCGCAGCGTCTGGCTCGGGGCGTTGCTTTATCTGCCGGTGGGCGCGGCGTTTTTTTTCATCGGGACCGCGCTGTTCGTTTTCTTTCAGGCCCAGCCCGGATTGCTGCCGGCCGGCATCGTGCCCGACGCGGTGTTTCCGCATTTCATCAGCACCCAACTGCCTTCCGGCCTCGCCGGCCTGGTGATTGCGGCGCTGTGCGCGGCGGCGATGGATTCAAATCTCAACTGCATGTCCACGCTCTTCCTGAATGACGTATACCGGCGTTATCTCCGCCCGAACGCCTCCGAGAAGGAGTCGATGCGGGTGCTCTATCTTTCCACGCTGGTGTTCGGAGCCATTTGTGTGGGAGCCGCCATCGCGATGATCCGAATCAAGAGCGCGCTCGATGTGTGGTGGGAGCTCGCGGGCATTTTTGGCGGCGGCATGCTCGGGCTTTTCCTGCTCGGGCGGTTGGTGCGCCGGGCGGGCACGGGCGCCGGGCTCGCGGGCGTGACGGCGGGCATCGTGGTGATCCTCTGGATGACCCTGTCCCCGAAACTCGGCGGGTTTCCCGCGGAATGGCGCAGCCCGTTCCATGGATTTCTCGTCATCGTTTTCGGCACGATCACGGTCCTGGGGGTTGGTGCTCTGACCGCCTGGCTGACGCCGTCACCGTCGCGCGAACCTCAACCTTCCCCTGTTTTATGAATATCAAATTGCTCCGCTTTCTCCTTCTCAGTCTCGCCGCAGCCACGGTGGCGCGCGCGAACTCGCATCCGGCGGTCGTCAGCTCGGAGTATATCAACGAGAACGCGCCGTACCCGCAGTGCCACGCTTCCACGCTCGCGGAAGTGTCCCCGGGGAATCTGGTCGCGGCCTGGTTCGGCGGCACGCGCGAGCGGAATCCCGATGTCGGCATCTGGGTCGCCCGCCAGGAAAACGGCCGCTGGCTCCCCGCGGTCGAAGTCGCGAACGGCGTTCAGCCCGAAGGCCCCCGCCTCCCGACGTGGAATCCCGTCCTCTTCCAGCCGAAGAGCGGCCCGCTCGTGTTGTTCTACAAAGTCGGTCCTTCGCCCAGCACGTGGTGGGGCATGGTGACGACCTCGGCCGATGGCGGTAAAACCTGGTCGGCTCCGAAAAAACTCCCGGATGGATTTCTCGGCCCGATCAAAAACAAGCCGGTGCAGCTCGCCGATGGCGCGTGGATTTCCCCCACCAGCACCGAGGGCAACAAGGATGGCTGGCTGGTGCATTTCGAAGTCTCCCGCGATGCCGGCGCAACGTGGGAAAAAACCGGACCGGTCGGCAAGGGCCCCGCGTTCGATGCGATTCAACCGAGCATTCTCTTTCACAAGGACGGCTCGCTCCAGGCGCTCTGCCGCACGAAGCAGGGTGTCGTCGCGCAGACGTGGTCGAAGGACCAGGGCAAAACCTGGAGCGCCCTCACGGCAATCGACCTGCCGAATCCCAACTCCGGCACCGACGCCGTCACGCTCGCCGACGGCCGCCAGCTGCTCGTCTACAATCACAGCGGACATCGCGCGGATGAGGCGAAGGGCAACCGTTACCCCCTCGACATCGCGCTCTCCGACGACGGCATCACGTGGAAGCGCGTGCTCACGCTTGAAACCGTGGCGCTCGGCGCGGGCTACGCTTATCCGGCCGTCATCCAAACCAGCGATGGTGGCATTCACATCACCTACACGTGGGATCGGAAGATGATCAAACACGTGAAGCTCGATCCGAAGAAACTGTAACGCGGGAACTCGGATCGCGCGGAACGCAGGAAATTTCAAAACCCATGAATCGTCATTCTGAGCGCAGCGAAGGGCCCTCGAGCGCGTGTCGCGTAGCAGCCGAGGTAACGAGGCTGGGCGAATCGAGGAAGGAAGTCGTCAGGGTTGCGGGAGCCTCGTTACCTCGGCTGCTACGTTCAGGGCTGCGTTTCGTGAGATCCGCGGCGGTCGCGGCGGTGTTGAGCGCGGGTATTTTTGCGTTCGCGGCCACTCCCCTCCGCGTCGCCGATCCCAAATGCGAATTCGCGCTGGACCCGCTCGGCGTCGACATCGCGCAGCCGCGGCTCTCCTGGCGCGTGGCGAGTTCCGAAAACGGCCAGCGGCAGACGGCGTGGCAGGTGCTCGTGGCGTCGTCGCCGGAAATTCTCGCGCAGGATCGCGGCGATCTTTGGGACAGCGGCCGCGTCGCGTCGGATGAGACGGCTTATCTGCACTACGCCGGCAAAACCCTGGTGTCGTCGCAGCGCGTCTTCTGGAAAGTCCGCTCGTGGGATCGTGCTAACGAACCGACTGCATGGAGCGCTCCCGCGTCCTGGACCATGGGATTGCTCGCGGCCACCGACTGGAAGGCCCGCTGGCTCGTCGCCCCGTGGTCCAGCGAATCGCTGCTGGTGCGGCATGAGTTCCCCGTGAAGGCCGGCCTCCGCCGCGCGTTGCTGCATGTCTGCGGCCTGGGCCAGTACGAAGTTTCGTTCAATGGCGCCAGGCACGGCACCGATCTCCTCTCGCCCGGCTGGACGAACTACAACGAAACCACGCTCTACGACACGCGCGACGTCACTGCGCTCCTCGCCGAGGGTCGCAACGCCATCGGTCTCACGCTGGGCAACGGCATGTATCACGTTGTGCGCCGCGACCGCTTCGCGAAATTCACGGGATCGTTCGGGCCGCTGCGCGCAATCGCGCAGCTCGAACTCGAGTACGCGGACGGCTCGAAGGAATTGGTCGCCACCGACGACACCTGGCGGGTGCATCGCGGCGCGATCACGTACAACAGCATTTACGGCGGCGAGGATTACGACGCGCGCCTGCTTCCCGCGGGTTGGAACATGCCGGACTTCAACGACACCACCTGGGACCGCGCCGCTTATCTGGTGCGCCCCTCGGCCACCCTCAAGGGGATGACCTCCGCCGCGGAATCGCTCGGCCCGATCGAGACGTTCAAACCCGTTTCCACCCGCGCCATCGCTCCCGGGGTCGTGCTCTACGATTTTGGCCAGAACGCGTCCTTCATGCCGCGGCTGCGCGTGCGTGGTCCCGCAGGCTCGACGGTGCGGCTCACGCCGGGGGAGGTCGTCAATGCCGCCGGCATCATCGACCGCGGCACGATGGGCGGTGCGCATCGCGGGAGCGCGTGGTGGCAGTACACCAAGGCCACCGACGCGGAGGAAACCTGGTTTCCCCAGTTCTATTATGTCGGTTCGCGTTACGTGAACGCCGAGGCGAAACCGGCCGCGGCAGGCGGCGCGCTGCCGGAAATCGTTTCGGTCGAAGCCGTGGTCGTGCATTCGACCGCGAAACCCCTCGGACATTTCGCGACTTCGAATCCGCTGCTCAACCGCATCCGCGATCTCGTGCGCTGGGCGCAGCGTTCGAACATGGTCTCGGTGCTGACCGACTGCCCGCACCGCGAGAAACTCGGCTGGATCGAGCAATATCACCTCAACGGTCCGTCGATCCGCTACGAGTTCGATGTCGCGCGCATTTATCAAAAGGGCATGCGCGACATGGCGGCGGCGCAGACCGAGGACGGCCTCGTGCCCAACATCGCGCCGGAATACACCGAGTTCAAAGGCACCTTCCGCGGCGCGGCGGAGTGGGGCGCGGCGTTCATCCTCGTGCCGTGGCAGCAATACGAGTTCAACGGCGACACCGGGCTGATGCGCGAGCATTTCCCGGCGATGAAGCGGTATTTCGCCTACCTCGAAAGCCGCACGCAGGACGGGCTTCTCTCCGACGGCCTCGGCGACTGGTACGATGTCGACTATCCGAAAAAAGGCCGCGCCGGCCTGACGCCGCCTCCGATCACGGCCACGGCGTTTCTCTTCAGCGACGCGCAGCATCTCGCGCGCATCGCGAAAATCATCGGCCAGGAAAACGACGCGAAGGAATTCACCGCCAAGGCCGCGGCGATCCGCGAACGCTACAACCAGGTGTATCTCAAAACGAATCCGGTGAGCTACGCGACGGGTTCCCAGGCGTCGCTTTCGCTGCCGCTCGTGATGGGGCTCGCCGAGGACAGGGATCGCGAAGCGTTGCTGACGGCGCTGGTAAAGGACGTGGAGACGCGCGGCTACGCGACGGCGGGCGACGTGGGTTTTCGCTACCTGTTGCGCGCGCTCGCCGATGCGGGGCGTTCCGACGTGATCTACAAACTCATCAACCAGGACGACAAACCCGGCTACGGTTACCAGTTGAAGCAGGGCGCCACCGCGCTGACCGAGGCGTGGGATGCGAATCTCGGCGCCTCGCACAATCACTTCATGCTCGGGCAGGTGATCGAGTGGTTTTATCACGACCTCGCCGGCATCGCGTCCGATCCGGAAGGACCCGGCTTCAAAAAAATTGTCATTCGTCCGCAGCCGGTCGGCGACCTGACGTGGGTCGAGGCGAGCCACGAATCGATGCACGGCCCGATTGCCGTGCGTTGGGAGCGCCCGGCTGGAAGCTTCACGCTGAAGGTGACGATTCCCGCCAACACCACCGCGACCGTCTTTTTGCCCGCGCGATCCAGCGACTCGGTGCGCGAAGGCGGCGCGCCGGTGGCGCAGGGAAGCGGTGTGAAATTTCTCCGGCGTGAAGGCGATCGCGACGTCTTGGCGGTCGAGTCCGGTTCTTATTCATTCGAAGCCTCGTGGTGAGGTTTGTCGCAATGGCTAAACGCTGGTTTCAATCTTTGTGCGACGGTGTAGCAGCCGAGGTAACGAGGCTGGGTTTGCGCGGGGCGCCCCGCAGCCTCGTTGCCTCGGCTGCTACGCGCCAATCGGCTGCTACGCGGCAATCGGCTGCCATGGGGGAATCGGTGGCGGCGCGAGAAACGTCGGGATCGCGGGATCCGGTTGCCCGATTGATTCGGACGAAGGCGCGTTTTTTGGGACGTCTGCTCGCCGTGTTCATTTTGACCGGCGGAGCGCGGGCTGCAGAAACGGCCGCGAACGCGCCGACGATCGCGAACCTGCGAACCGGGGGATTGGAAAATCCGCTGGGCTTCGATGACCCGCAACCTCGCCTGAGCTGGCAGCTGGCATCCGCCGCGCGGGGAGCACGACAGACGGCTTATCGGGTGATCGTGTCCTCCTCGTCCGAATTGCTTGCGCAGGACCGCGGTGATTTGTGGGACACCGACCGGGTCGATTCCGCGGAAAGCGTGCGTCTCATCTATGCCGGAGCACCGCTTCGCTCCAGGCAAAGGGCTTTTTGGAAAGTGCAAATCTGGGATGAGCAAAACCGCCCGTCGGCCTGGAGCGCGACCGCGAGCTGGACCGCGGGCATGATGAGCGCGGGCGACTGGAATCCCGCGACGCGCTGGATCAGCGATCCGGAGCTGCTGCGGTGGCAGCGGGCGAAGCTCGGCTACCGTTCACAGCCGGCGAAGGACCCGGCGACGCCCAAATGGCTTCAATTGGATCTTGGCCGCGCGGTGCCGGTCGATGCGGTGCGGCTGCTCGCGATCAAGCACACGGTCGACGAGAACCTGGGTTTCCCGGTTCGCTATCAACTCGAGGTGGCAGACCGCGCGGATTTCAGCGATGCGCGTCTGGTCGTGCCGCCCGCCGCCACCGATTTCAACCGGTGGCTCAGCGTGATCGATTTGCCGCTGAAGGAAGTCACGGCCCGCTACGTGCGCTTCACCGCCACGAAGCTCCGGACGTTTCACGGCGAAGCCTGCCTCGCAATCAGCCAGGTCGAGGTGATTTCCGGCGGGAAAAATATCGCGCCGTCCGCCAAGGCGAGCGCGAGCGACTCGCTCGAGGACGCGCAGTGGTCCCTCGCGGCCGTCAATGACGGCCTCGACGTTCCCGGCGTGAATCCGCGCGCGAGCGATTCGCTCCGGCTGCGGCGCGGCTTCGTGGTGAAAGCAGGCCTTAAGCGCGCGCTCCTCTCGGTTTCCGGTCTCGGACATTACACGCTGGCGGTGAACGGTGCACCCGTCGGCGCGGGTCTCCTCACGCCGGGCTGGACCGATTACCGCAAGACCTGTCTCTACGACACGCACGATCTCACGGCGAAACTGCGCGAAGGGCCGAACGCCCTCGGCCTCACGCTCGCCGGCGGAATGTACAACGTGCAGTCGGGCTTCAAACGTTACGTGAAGTTCATTTCCGCGTACCGGCCATTGAAGGCGTTCGGCGAACTGCGGCTCGAATATGCCGACGGCACCAGCGAGGTTGTCAGTACCGACTCGCGCTGGCGCGTGAGCCCGGGAGCGGAGACCTACGCGAATATTTTCGGCGGCGAGGATTACGATGCACGCCGCGAGGCGCCCGGCTGGACCGCGGCGGGTTTCAACGATTCGTCCTGGACTGAAGCGGCGCAGACGGAGGGCCCCGGTGGCGTTCTTCGCGGCGCCGCCTGGTCATCGCCTCCGTTGATCGCACACGAATCGCTGGCACCGGTCGCCGTGCGCGAAGTGTCGCCCGGGGTCAGCGTCTACGATTTTGGCCAGAACGCCGCGATGATGCCGCGGCTCCGCGTGCGCGGCCCGGCGGGAGCGCGGGTGAAACTGATTCCCGCGGAACTGCTCCGCGCCAACGGGACCGTCGATCGCGGTTCCTCCGGCGGCGGCTCGGCCTATTGGCAATACACGCTCAAGGGCGACGCCGCGGGCGAAGCGTGGTTCCCCGCCTTTTTTTATCACGGAGCGCGTTATCTGCAGGTGGAGCTGACGGCAGCCGAGGGCTCATTGCCCCCTGCGGTGGAAAAGCTCGAGAGCGTCGTGGTGCACTCGGATTCGCCGGCGGCGGGCTCGTTCGCCTGCTCGAACGAGCTCTTCAACCGCATCCACTCGCTCGTGCGCTGGGCGCAGCGCAGCAATTTCACGCACGTCATTTCCGACTGCCCGCATCGCGAGCGACTCGGCTGGCTCGAGCAATACCATCTCAACGGCCCTGCGCTGCGCTACGAATGGGACCTCTCCCGGTTGTACGCGAAAGGTTTCAATGACATGGCGGACGCGCAGCGTCCGAATGGTTTCGTGCCCAACATCGCCCGGAATACGTGGTGTTCGACGGCGGCTTCGTCGATTCACCGGAGTGGGGCAGCGCGATCATCCTCGCGGCGTGGCAGCATTATTTGTTCACCGGCGATGATGCCCCGCTGCGGCGTCACTACGGCACGATGCGGCAGTACCTCGACTACCTCGGCAGCCGCGCGGACGGCCACATCGTTTCCCACGGCCTCGGCGATTGGTACGACATCGGACCGAATCCTCCCGGGTTGGCCCAGCTCACCCCCGTCGCGCTCACCGCGACGGCGATTTACTGCGAGGATGCCGCCGCGCTGGCGCGAATCGCGACGTTCCTCGGCAAGACGGATGATGCCGCTCGCTTCACCTCCCTCGCCACGCAGATCGGCGCCGCCTTCAACCGGAAGTTTTTCGATGCGGAAAAAGGAATCTACGCCACCGGATCGCAGACGGCGCAGGCCATGCCGCTCGTGCTGGGCCTGGTCACGCCGGAGAATCAGCCGCGCGTCGTCGCGGCCCTCGTGCGCGACATCGAAAGCCGCGGCAATGCCGTCACGGCGGGCGATGTCGGTTACCGCTATTTGTTACGCGCGCTGGCCGGCGCCGGCCGCTCCGATGTGGTTTACGCGATGAACAACCAGTCGGAGAAACCCGGCTACGGTTATCAACTCGCACGCGGGGCCACGAGCCTCACGGAGGCGTGGGACGCCAATCCGCGGAACTCGCAAAATCATTTCATGCTGGGGCAGATCAACGAGTGGTTCTACCAGGACCTCGCCGGTCTCGGGGTCGATCCGGCGGCGCCCGGGTTCAAGCATGTGCTCATTCGCCCGCGTCCGGTGGGCGACATGGCGTGGGCCGAGGCGAGTCACCAATCGCCCTACGGCGAAATCAAGGTGCGCTGGGAGCGAAAAGGAAAAAACTTTGTCCTGAAAGTAACCGTGCCGCCGAACTCAACCGCGACCGTCTGGCTGCCCGTTCACGACGTGAATGGCGTGGTGGAGAGTCGAAAGCCGGCCGAACGCGCGCCCGGCGTCCGCTTCGTACGCCGCGGGGACGGGGAAGCGGTCTATGCGGTCGAACCGGGCAGTTACGTTTTCGGAACGACAATTATCTACTAATTGAAACTCATGCTGAAGCTTTCGTCCTCTCTTCGATCAGTGCTGCTCTCTCTTGCGGTCGCGACCGGCTTTCACGCGGAAGTTCACGCCGCGAGTTCCGCGGCGGAGACCCAGGTCGTTTATCTTTCCGGCCGTGGCTCGGACGACGCTGTCGAGTGGGATTTTTTCTGCTCCGACGGACGCAAGAGCGGCGCATGGTCGAAAATCCGCGTCCCCTCGTGCTGGGAGCAGGAAGGCTTCGGCACCTACAACTACGGCATCGGCTTCTACGGAAAAGCCAACCCGCCGGGCCTCGCGCGCGAGCAGGGGAAGTACCGGCATCAGTTTCACGTTCCCGCCGAATGGCAGAACGGGCGGGTGCGCATCGTGTTTGAAGGGTCGATGACGGACACGCATGTGCGCATCAACGGGATTTCCGCCGGTCCCGCGCACCAGGGCGGTTTCTATCGTTTTCGTTTCGACATCACCGGCTGGTTGAAATTCGGGGCGAGCAACCAGATTGAGATCACGGTCGACAAGGAGTCGGCCAACGAAAGCGTCAACATGGCCGAGCGCCGCGCCGACTACTGGAATTTCGGCGGCATCTTCCGCCCGGTTTTCCTCGAGGCGGTCCCGGCGCATTTCATCGAGCGCACCGCGATCGACGCCCGCGCCGACGGCAATTTCTCCGCGGAGGTGTTCCTCGGCAGCGGTTACGCGGACGCCACGACGAAGGTCACCGCACAGATCGTCGACGCCACTGGCGCTCCTGTCGGCGCCGAGATCGAGGGCATGCCGACCCCCGGGGGCGACAAAGTTGTGCTTCGAACGCGCGTGACGAATCCGAAGCTCTGGACCGCGGAGACGCCCCAGCTTTACCGGGTGCGCTTCGCGTTGCACCGCGCCGGTGTCGTGCAGCACACGCTCGGCGAGCGGTTCGGTTTTCGCACGTTCGAGGTGCGCGCGGGCGACGGACTTTATCTCAACGGCCAGCGCATCCTGCTAAAGGGCGTCAACCGCCACAGCTTTTGGCCGGAGACCGGACGCACGCTCACGCGGGAACGGAATTACGCCGATGTCCGCCTGATCCGGGAGATGAATATGAACGCGGTGCGGATGTCGCACTATCCACCCGATCCCGAGTTTCTCGAGGCGTGCGACGAGCTCGGTCTCTATGTGCTCAACGAACTGGGCGGCTGGCATGGCGCCTACGACGCCGGCGTCGGGCGGAAACTCGTGGCGGAGCTGGTGCAGCGCGACGTGAATCACCCGAGCATTGTTTTCTGGGACAACGGCAACGAAGGCGGCTGGAACGTTGAGCTCGACGGCGAGTTCGCGAAGTGGGATCCGCAAAACCGTCCGGTGCTGCACCCGCAGAAAAAATTGAGCGGCGTCGAGACGATGCACTACCGCTCGTACGGCGAGATGCAGGAATTTTTCCGCGGGCCGGACATTTTCATGCCGACCGAGTTTCTCCACGGACTTTACGACGGCGGACACGGCGCCGGCCTGCATGACTACTGGGAAATGATGCGGAAACATCCGCGCTCCGGCGGCGGATTTCTCTGGGTGTTTGCCGACGAAGGCGTCGCGCGCACCGACCAGGGCGGTCGCGTCGACAACGTCGGCAACTACGGCGCCGACGGCATCGTCGGCCCGCATCACGAGCGCGAAGGAAGCTTCGACACCATCCGCGAGGTCTGGTCGCCGGTCGCGGTGGAGTGGCCGAAGGATTTCGCCGGAACGCTAAAGGTGGAAAACCGCTACGATTTCACGAACCTCGATCAATGCACCTTCGCGTGGTCACTGGCGCGCTTCCCGGCGGCGGCCGAGAAAAAGGCCGGACACACGGTGAGCGCGAGCGGCGAACTGCGTGGTCCCTCCCTCGCGCCGCACGCCGCCGGCGAATTGAAACTTCCTCTCCCCGCCAACTGGCGCGATGCCGATGTGCTTTACGTCACCGTGAAAAATCCCGCCGGTGAATCGCTGTGGACTTCCTCGTGGAGCTGGGACCGCAGTGTCGCAATTTCCGCCGCACCCGCCGCACCCGCTGCGCCCGCTGCTGCCGCCAAAGTCGCGGTGCGCGATGAACCCGCGCAGCTGCTTGTTTCCACCGGTGCGCTCGAGCTGCGTTTCGACAAGGCCACCGGCGAACTCGCCTCGGTGCAGCAGGCGGGAAAAGCACTTTCGTTCGGGCAGGGTCCGCGCTTCGTGGCGGTGCGCCGCGGTGATCGCACGCTGGATGGCACCGTCGACCGCGAGGCGGCGAAGGGGGTCGATCGCGTCTACAACGACATTTCCGGCCAGAGCAAACTGGCGTCCCTCACCACCCGCGCCGATGGCGACGCGCTCCTGATCGAGGCGAACTATTTGGGAAACCTGCGTCGCGCGCTTTGGCGCGTGGCTCCCGACGGTTCGGTGCAGCTCGACTATGAGTACGGCTACGACGGCGTCGTCGAGTTGATGGGTGTGCGCTTCGAGTATCCCGAGGCGAACGTCAAATCGATGCGCTGGCTCGGACACGGGCCGTATCGCGTCTGGCAGAACCGCGTGCACGGCTCGACGCTCGATGTCTGGGAGAAGGCCTACAACGACCCGATTCCCGGCGAGACGTTTATCTATCCGGAGTTCAAAGGCTATTTCCGCGACTGGCGCTGGGCCACGTTCGAGACGACGGAGGGAGCGATCACACTCACCAACGGAAACACCGGCGCTTATCTCGGCGTTTACACCCCGCGCGACGGTCGTGACGCACTGCTCTACACGCTGCCGGCGACCGGGCTCGCGGTGCTCGATGTGATTCCGGCGGTGCGCAACAAGGTCAACGCCACCGATCTCGTCGGCCCGTCTTCGCAACCGCAGCACGTGAGCGGTCCGCGCCGCGGCACGCTGCATTTCCGTTTCGACGCCGCCAAGCTATGAAGAAGCGCGCGATTCTTTCGGCGGTGGCGGCGATGGCGATTTTTGCCCTCGGTGCAACGGCACGCGCGTCGGATCTTGCCGCGGATTTTCAGCAGCCACCGGCCAGCGCGCGTCCTTGGGTCTTCTGGTATTGGATGCAGGCGAGCGTTTCCCGCGCAGGCATCACCGCCGATCTTGAAGCGATGAAGGAGGCCGGCGTCGGCGGCGCCTACCTGATGCCGATCAAGGACGCGGCAACACCGCCGCACATCGATCCGCCCATCGCACAGCTCAGCCCCGCGTGGTGGGAGATGGTCCGTCACGCGATGAGCGAGGCCGACCGCCTCGGTCTCAAGCTCGCGATGCACGCGAGCGATGGCTTCGCCGTCGCGGGCGGCCCGTGGATCACCCCCGAGCTTTCGATGCAGAAAGTGGTGTGGAGCGAAACCCGCGTGGCGGGAGGACAGCGCGTGGTCGTTCCGCTGCCCGCGCCCGCGGCCAACGAGGGCTATTATCGCGACGTCGCGGTGTTCGCGTT
The DNA here is from genome assembly GCA_036261745.1 of Opitutaceae bacterium. GTDB lineage: Bacteria > Verrucomicrobiota > Verrucomicrobiia > Opitutales > Opitutaceae > DATAKE01. Next base: position 45,421 of record DATAKE010000005.1, on the reverse strand, counting down.
TCCGACGCCGGCCGGCGACATCGGTTCGACACGTAACATCACACCGCGGGTCACCACCAGCAGGACGACCGTGGTGGCGCAGTACCTTGCGGAACCGGACAACAAGGAAACGTTCCGCAGCGAAGACCCGTGCTGGATTCAGTACGAGTTTGCTGAGCCGTTCACCTGTCGCTCGATCAAGATTCGCAACGCGCCCACCAACGCGCAGGGCGACCGCTTCCATATCGACGCCAGCGATGACGGCACTCACTTCCGCCCGGTCACGCAACTGGAGCCGCCGCGTCACGGCTGGCAGAATGGCGATGCCGACGCCACGCATGCGATCGAGCCGACCACGGCGCGGTTCTTTCGTTTCAACTGGGAGAAAACGGGAACCGAGCCGGGAGCCGAGGATCTCGATTCCGCAAAGTGGCGGCCGATCCTCAAGGTGCAGGGCATCGAACTCTCCTCGACGCCGCGGTTGCATCAATTCGAAGGCAAGACAGGCGCCGTCTGGCGCGTGAGTCCCGTCACGACGGCCGCGCAGCTTCCCGATGCGCTGTGCGTGTCGCCGGACAAGATCGTGACGCTCACCGGGCGGCTCGATGCGCAGGGCCGGCTGCAATGGGATGCGCCGGCCGGCGAGTGGACGATTCTGCGAATGGGCCACACCTCAACCGGCCATCGCAACGAAACCGGTGGGGCGGGCCGCGGGCTGGAGTGCGACAAATTTAATCCGGTGGCCGTGCGTCTGCAGTTCGACCGCTGGTATGGCGAGGCCATCCGGCAGGCGGGTCCGGAGCTCGCGGGACGCGTGCTGAAAGTCTTCCACGTGGATAGCTGGGAATGCGGCAGCCAGAACTGGTCGCCGGTGTTTCGCGAGGAGTTCACGCGGCGCCGCGGCTACGATCCACTGCCGTGGCTGCCGGCGATGGCGGGCGTCGCCATCAAAAGCGCGGCGGAGTCGGAGAAGTTTTTGCACGATGTACGCGCGACGATCTCGGAGCTGATGGTCGATAATTTCTTCGGCACGCTCGCGGGGCTCGCGAAGGCGCAAGGCTGCACGTTCAGCGCGGAATGCACGGCGCCGACGATGACCGGGGACGCCCTCGCGCACTTTGCCGCGGTCGATGTGCCGATGGGCGAGTTCTGGCTGCGCAGCCCGACGCACGACAAGCCGAACGACATGCTCGATGCGATTTCCGGCGCGCACATCTATGGAAAACCCCTCGTGCAGGCCGAGGCGTTCACCGAGCTGCGGATGGCGTGGGACGAGCATCCGGGAATGTTGAAGGCGCTCGGCGACCGCAACTATGCGCTCGGGATCAACCGTTTCGTTTACCACGTCTTTGCGCACAACCCGTGGCTGGACCGGCGCCCCGGCATGACGCTCGACGGTGTCGGGCTTTATTTTCAACGCGACCAGACCTGGTGGAAGACCGGCCGCGCCTGGGTGGACTACACGACGCGCTGCCAGGCATTGCTGCAACGCGGGACGCCGGTCGTGGATGTGGCCGTGTTCACCGGCGAGGAAATTCCGAGCCGCGCGGTGCGGCCCGAGCAATTGGTTGTTCCGCTCCCCGGCGTCGTCGGCGCCGCCGCGGTTGCCCGGGAAGCCAAGCGTCTTGCGAACAAAAACGAGCCGGTGCGCGAATTGCCCGATGGCGTGATGCACTCGGCCAATCTCGTCGACCCGGCCGACTGGATCGATCCGTTGCGCGGCTATGCCTACGACTCGATCAACCGCGACGCGCTCCTGCGCCTCGCCACCGTGCGCAACGGCCGCATCGAGCTGCCCGGCGGCGCGAGCTATGGCGCGCTTGTGATCCGGGATAAAAACCTGTCGCCCGAAATGTCCGGCAAGGTGAACGCGCTGACGGCCGCCGGCGCGAAGGTGATCCGCGGGGTGTTCCGCGAGGAGAGTTTTGAGTCGCTGGGGATCGCGCGCGATTTCACCGCGGCTGAGATCAATGGCACTCGCGCGGAAGGAATCGCCTGGACCCATCGCACCGCGCCCGAGGGGGAAATTTATTTTGTCTCGAATCAACAGGCGTCGTCCCGCGAGCTCGCGATTTCGCTGCGGACCACGGGACGCGTTCCAGAGCTGTGGAATGCGGTCACCGGGGAGATTCGGCGGACGCTGGAGTGGCGCGTCGAGGACGGCCGGACGATTCTGCCGGTGCGGCTGGAGGCGAGCGGCTCCGTTTTTGTGGTGTTGCGCGAAGCGGCGGGGAATTCCCCGGCCGGCAACGCGACCGGCAAAAACTGGCGCGAGTTCAAACCGGGCCGCCAGCTCGACGGTGCATGGCAGGTCATGTTCGAGCCGATCAATGGCAGACCGGTGCAACCGATCGTGTTCGACGAGCTCGAGGACTGGGGCAAGCGATCCGAGGCGGCCATTCACTTTTATTCGGGCACGGCGGTTTACGAAAAAACCTTCACGTGGCGGGCGGCGGCCGAAAATGGAAAGTCCGCGGCGCGCATCTGGCTCGATCTCGGCCGCGTTGCGAATCTCGCCGAGGTTTCGGTCAATGGCACCGCGTGCGGCATCGTCTGGACGCCGCCGTACCGGGTGGATGTGACTTCGGCGCTGCGATCGGGCGAAAACCGCCTCCGGGTCGCCGTCACCAACACCTGGGCAAACCGTCTCATCGGCGACCGCGAGCTGCCGGTGGAGCAGCGCGTGACGCGCACGACGGCCCCGGATCGTCTGCAGGACAGGCCGCTGCTCGAGGCGGGCCTGCGCGGCCCGGTGGCCCTTGTCGAGGAACTCGCGCCGACGGGACCGCAGGCATCGGTCTCGATTTCGCCGGCGGAAATGCAGCGCGTCTACGACGAGGTGAAAACGCCGTTCAAACACGGTGTCGTGCTCAAAGGGGTGGAGGGCGAGATGCTGGATTGCCCGAACGTTTTCCGTCACGGGGGCCGCTGGTACATGATGTACGTCGCGATCCGCGACAAGGTGGGCTACGAAACCTTTCTCGCGCGCAGCGACGATCTGTTGAACTGGGAAAAACTCGGGAGGATCATGTCGTTTCGCAAGGAGCGCTGGGATGCCTGGCAGGCCGACGGCGGACTCGCGCTCTACGACCATCGCTGGAATGGCACGCACGAACTCGGGCAGCACGACGGCAAATACTGGCTCTCCTACATCGGCGGCGCACTGCAGGGCTATGAACCGGATCCGCTCGCGATCGGACTGGCGTGGACCAAAACGCCCGCGGAGCCGGCCGAGTGGACGCGTCTGGCGGAAAACCCGATCCTCTCGACCAACGACCCCGACGTGAGGCCGTTCGAAAGCGTGACGCTCTACAAAAGCGCGATCATCCGCGACGAGGCGCAGACCCTCGGAGCGCCGTTCGTGATGTTCTACAACGGCAAGACGAAACAGGGGAATCACGAGGCCATCGGCATGGCGGTTTCCCAGGACATGTTGAAATGGCAGCGCTACGGCGCGGAGCCGGTCGTCGACAACGGCCCGGGCAAACCCGCGATCTCCGGCGATCCGCAGATCACGAAGATGGGCGACCTGTGGGTCATGTTTTATTTCGGGTTTCGCTGGAAACCGAACGCCTTCGACACCTTTGCCTGCTCGCGCGATCTCGTGAACTGGACGAAGTGGGAGGGCCCGCACCTCGTCGAACCCAGCGAGCCCTACGACAAACCCTTCGCCCACAAACCGTGGGTGATGAAACACGACGGCGTCGTCTATCACTTCTATTGCGCACTCGGCAAAGAGGGCCGGGTCATCGCGCTCGCGACCTCGAAGGACCTGCGCCCGCCCGCCGCACCGACTCCCAATCCGACCCCGACACCATGATTTCATCCCGACGCGTTTCCCTCTCGTTTCTCCTCGCGGTCACGATTCCGCTGGTGTCGCCGGCGGCTTCGCCGGCCGAAAAGCTCGTCTGGTTCGACGCCCCGGCCGCGGCGTTCATCGAGGCCTCGCCACTTGGCAACGGCCGCCTCGGCGCCACCGTCTTTGGCGGAGTCACGGAAGAGCGGCTCGTGCTCAATGAAAGCGGCATGTGGTCCGGCGGCCCGCAGGACGCGGATCGTCCGAACGCCGCCGCGGCGCTGCCGGAAATCCGGCGGCTCCTGCTTGAGGGAAAAAATCTTGAGGCGGAGAAACTCGTCGCGGCCAGTTTCACCTGCGCGGGAAAGGGCTCGGGCTTCGGCAGCGGGGCGAACGTGCCCTTTGGCTGCTACCAGACGCTGGGAAACCTGCGGCTGAAATTCGTCCACGAAGGCGCGGATGCCCCGGCCACCCACTACCGCCGCGAGCTCGATCTCGGCGAAGCGGTCGTGCGCGTGAGCTACGAGCAGGGTGGAGTGAAGTTTGCGCGCGAGACCTTTGTCAGCGCGCCGGACGAAGCGATCGTGCTGCGGCTCACGGCGGACCAGCCGGGGCGGCTGTCGTTCGATGTGCAGCTGAATCGTACCCAACGCGCCGCCACGGCCGGCAATGGCAATGACGGCCTGCGCATGACCGGACAACTCAACAACGGCACCGACGGCCAGGGCGTGCGCTTCGCCGCCGACGTGAAAGCGGTGGCACGCGGCGGCAAGGTTTCCGTGAGCGAAGGCGTGCTGCAGGTCCGCGGCGCGGACGAGGTCGTGCTGTTCGTGACGGCGGCGACGGACATCCGCACGTTCGCGGGCCGCAAAGTCGACGACGCGGTGAAAACAGCCGCCACCGATCTCGCGGGCGCGATGGGAAAATCATTCGAGGTACTGCGGTCCGCTCACGTCGCCGATTACCGCCGTTGGTTCGATCGCGCGGAAATCCGCCTCGGCCAGACGGACGCCAACGCCACGGCTGCTGCGGCCATGCCGACTCCGGCGCGGTTGCGCGCCTATCGCGAAGGCGCGGTCGATCCGGGACTCCCGGCGCTCTATTTCGATTTTGGGCGTTATCTTCTGATCTCCTCGTCGCGCGCGGGCGGGCTTCCGGCGAATCTGCAGGGAATCTGGGCGGACCAGATCCAGACCCCGTGGAACGGCGACTGGCATCTCAACGTGAACGTGCAGATGAATTACTGGCCGGCGGATGTCTGCAATTTGTCGGAGCTGCATCGCCCGCTCTTCGATCTCGTCGCGTCGTTGCAGGAGCCCGGTGCGAAAACGGCGAAGGCATACTACAATGCGCGCGGCTGGGTCGCGCATGTGATCACGAATCCGTGGGGCTTCACCTCGCCGGGTGAGGGTGCCGATTGGGGCGCGACCACGACCGGCTCGGCCTGGCTCTGCCAGCACCTGTGGGATCACTACGAATTTACGGGCAACCGCGAGTTTCTCGCGTGGGCTTATCCGATCATGAAAGGCTCGGCGCTGTTCTATCTCGATATGCTCATCGAGGAGCCGTCGAATCGCTGGCTCGTCACGGCGCCGTCGAATTCGCCGGAGAACGCCTTCCAGATGGCGGATGGGACGAAGGCGCACATCTGTCTCGGTTCGACCTCGGACATGCAGCTGCTGCGCTATCTGTTCACCGCGTGCATCGAGGCCTCGAAGATTTTGGGCGTGGACGAGGCCCTGCGCACGGAGCTCACGGAAAAGCGGGCGCGTCTCGCGCCGACGCGGATCAGTTCCGGCGGGCGCGTGATGGAATGGCTCGAGGAATATCACGAACCCGATCCGAAGCACCGGCACGTGGCGCATCTCTGGGGGCTCTTTCCGGCGCGGGAGATCGATCCCGTGAAAACGCCCGGACTCGCGATGGCCGCGCGCAAATCGCTCGATGTGCGCGGCGATGGCGGCACGGGGTGGGGGCTCGCGTTCAAGCTCGCGCTCTGGGCGCGGCTCGGCGACGGCAACCGCGCGCATCGCATTCTCGGCGAACATTTGAAGCCCGCGACGCAGGAGACGGCGAAAAAGGAGTGGAGCGGCGGGACCTATGCGAACCTGTTCGACGCGCACCCGCCGTTTCAGATCGACGGCAATTTTGGCGGCGCCGCGGCGATCGCGGAGATGCTCCTGCAAAGCCAGCCGGGGGAAATCACCCTGTTGCCCGCGCTGCCCGATGCCTGGAACGAAGGCTCGCTGCGCGGACTGCGCGCCCGGGGTGGCTTCGAAGTCGCGCTCGCCTGGCAGGGTGGGCGGCTGAGCTCGGCGGAAATTCGCAGCGTGAACGGCACGTCGACGCGCGTGCGCTACGGCAACCGCGTGGTCGATCTCGTGCTCAAGCCCGGCGAAAGCCTCCGCCTCGACGGGGAACTGCGCCGGCGCTGATCCATCCATCATGCGTTCCGCAAATTGCTTCCTCTGTCATTCTGAGCGTAGCGAAGAATCCACTTCGAGTACCGCCCGCGTGAACGGATTCGTGCGTCCTGCTGGATTCTTCGCTGCGCTCAGAACGACAGACCGGCGGGCTTGGCGTGTTGTGGCAGTGATGGTTTGGGGCGTGTTTTTTTGCGCACTGGAGTCGGCTGCGGCCTCATCCGTTATTCCCGACTGGGAAAACGAGCAGGTCTTCCAGATCAACCGCGAGCGGGCGCGCGCGACGTTCGTGCCGTTTGCCGATGCGGCGCAGGCATTGAAGGGCGAGCGGACGGATTCGCCGTGGTTTCGTTCGTTGAACGGCGACTGGCGTTTTCACTGGGTGCCGCGTCCCGAGGTACGACCGGTGGATTTCTTCCGCACCGATTTCGACGACTCGGGTTGGAAGTTTCTTTCGGTGCCGTCGAATTGGGAGACCAACGGCTACGGCACGCCGATCTATGCGAGCAGCGGCTACACGTTTAAGATCGATCCGCCGCGCGTGATGTCCGAGCCGAAGCCGGACTACACCGCATTCAAGGAGCGCAATCCCACGGGCTCGTACCGGCGGACTTTCGAGCTCCCCGCGGCGTGGGCGGGACGGCGCGTGTTCGTCCACTTCGCCGGCGTGCAGAGCGCGTTTTATGTCTGGGTGAACGGCGAGCGCGTGGGCTACAGCGAGGGCAGCATGTCGCCCGCGGAATTCGACATCACGCCGCACGTCCGCGCCGGCAGCAACCTGATCGCCGTCGAGGTCTATCGCTACAGCGACGGCAGCTATCTCGAGGACCAGGACATGTGGCGGTTCGGCGGAATCCACCGCGAAATTTTCCTCTATTCGACGGGTGATGTCCGTCTGCGCGACTTCGCCGTGCGCACGGATTTCGACGCCGATCTGCGCGACGCGACGCTCCGCATCGAGCCGAAGCTGGCGGTCTACAACGATCGCGCGCTCGCCGGCTGGACCGTGAAGGCGCAATTGTTCGATGCTCGCGGCCAGCCGGTGTTCGCGCAGCCACTGACGCAGGCAGCCGAGCCGATCTTCAATCGTGATTTTCAAGCGGGGGTGTTGAACGACCGGACTCCGCAGCGCGGGCTCCCGAAGTTCGGCTGGCTGGAAGGAAAGGTGTCGGCGCCCGCGAAGTGGAACGCGGAAACGCCCGCGCTTTACCGGCTCGTGCTCACGCTCCATGACGACAAAGGCGCGGTGGTCGAAGCCGCGGGAACGAACGTGGGCTTCCGCAAAATCGAAATCCGCAACGGCCAGCTCTTGATCAACGGCCAGCCGGTGCGGTTGCGCGGCGTGAACCGTCACGAGATGGACCCCGATCGCGGTCACGCGGTGACGTACGAGCAAATGGTGCGGGACATCACGCTGATGAAGCAGGCGAACATCAACGCGGTGCGCGGCTGCCATTATCCGAATGACCCGCGCTGGAACGATCTCTGCGACCGCTACGGCCTCTACATGATCGACGAAGCCGATCTCGAGACGCACGGCGTGCGCGGCCTGCTCGCGAGCGACCCGCAGTGGCACGGGGCGTTTCTCGACCGCGCGATCCGGCTCGCGGAGCGCGACAAGAATCATCCCTCCGTGATTTTCTGGTCGATGGGCAACGAGGCCGGCTACGGCCCGAACTTCGCGGCGATCTCGGCGTGGCTGAAGCAATTCGATCCGACGCGGCCGATTCACTACGAGGGCGCGCAAGGCAAGCCGACCGATCCGCTCACGGTCGATGTGATCAGCCGTTTTTACCCCCGCGTGCAGGCCGCCTACCTGAATCCCGAATCGCCGGAGAGCGCCGGCGTGGAGCGCGCGGAAAATGCGCGCTGGGAACGCCTGCTCTCCATTGCCCGCGACCCGGCGGATAATCGTCCCGTGCTCACAAGCGAATACGCGCACGCGATGGGCAACGCCCTCGGCAATCTCCAGGAATTCTGGGACGAAATTTATTCCCACCCGCGCATGCTCGGCGGCTTCATCTGGGAGTGGGCCGACGAGGGTCTGCGCAAGCGCGCGGCCGACGGCACGCCGTTCATCGCGTACGGTGGCGATTTTGGGGACAAGCCGAACCTCGGGGTTTTCTGCATCAAGGGCATCGTCGACTCCGACCGCGCGCCGACGCCGAAATACTGGGAGGTCAAAAAAGTTTACCAGCCGCTGAAAATCGCCGGGGCGAATTCCAAGCCGGGGCAGACCACGGTGCGCGTCACCAACCGCCATCACTTCACCGATCTGCGCGAGCTCGACGCGCGGTGGACGGTGATGTGCGACGGCGCAGTCGTGCAGTCCGGCGTGCTGCCCGCCGTCACGCTCGCTCCCGGCGCGGAAGCCGATGTCGCGGTGCCGGTGCAGCCGGTCGCCCAACCGGTGGCAGGCGCGGACTACTGGCTGCGGGTGAGCTTTCACACCCGGGAAAAAACGGCGTGGGCGGCGGCCGGTCACGAGATAGGCTGGGAGCAGCTGAAACTGGAAGTAGCGACGCACACGGAGACGGCGGTGCCCTCTTCAGTCTTTCCGGCTTTGCAACTGGAAGAGGGCGGCGGCCGGGTACGCATCGTCGGGAAAAATTTCTCGATTAGTTTTGGGCGCGCGGCCGGCACGCTCGTCTCGCTCGACTACGGTCATGGCGAGGTGCTCGCTCCGGAAGAGCCATCGGGCCCCGTGTTGCAGGCATACCGGGCACCCACGGATAACGACCGGGGTTTTGGAAAATGGCTCGCCCGCGACTGGCGGCAGGCCGGCCTCGATAAACTGACCCGCACCGTAGAATCCTTCGTCGTGACACAGCCGGCGAAAAATCTCGTGCGGATCGAAGTCATCGCGCGCAGCGAAGCGGCGAAAGGCGCGCTGGTGCATCGCGCAACTTGGACGGTGCGGGGCGACGGGTCGATCGACGTCGACAATCGCTTCGAGCCGTCCGGGGAACTCCCGCCGCTTCCGCGCATCGGAGTGGTGATGCGATTGGCGCCCGGTTTGGAAAACTTCCGCTGGTACGGCCATGGACCGGGCGAAAATTACAGCGACCGGCTCTCTTGTTCGCCGGTGGGGCTTTGGAAAAGCACGGTCGCCGCGCAATACGTTCCGTACGCGAAGCCCCAGGAAACCGGGAACAAGGAAGGCGTTCGCTGGCTGACGCTCACGAATTCGGAGGGACGCGGACTGCTCGTCGTGGCGGAAAACGAACCGATGGCCGCGTCCGCGCTGCATTTCACCGCGGCTGATCTCGACACGGCGAAGCACGCCTACGAACTGAAACCGCGCGCCGGGATCGTGCTGTCGCTCGATGCGCGCCAGTGCGGGCTGGGCAACAGCAGTTGCGGCCCCGGCGTGCTGGAGCGCTACGCCGTTCCCGCCAACCAATCCTACCGTTTACGATTTGGCCTCCGTTCGTGCGCACCGGCGCCGGATCGGGCTGTGGCTGCGGTCGCAAGGATTCGTTATGAATAAACCATCCCGCTTACCCTCCTGTCATTCTGAGCGGAACGAGGAAATCCCGGGCGCGCGTAGCAGCCGAGGTAACGAGGCCGTCGACTCATCGGAGGGAAGCATCGCGTTCGCCCCAGCCTCGTCACCTCGGCTGCTACGCTCCGGCAGCGCCACTCCATCGACCCCATGATCCTTACCCGACTTCGCCTTCTCTTTTCCGCGAGCTGCATCGCGGCGGTTCTTTCACCGCTTGGCGCCGCCGAACTCTGGGTTTCGCCTGATGGCAGCGACCGCAACGCCGGGACGAAGGAGAGCCCGTTTGCGTCCGTGAGTTTCGCGCAGCGGAAGGCGCGCGAACTGCGCCGCCTCAACGATCCCTCGACTGAAGGCGGCGTGCGCATCGTTGTTCGCGGCGGCGTCTATCCGCTCACGAGTCCGTTGCTTTTCCGACCCGAGGATTCGGGCACCGAGGCAAGTCCGACTCGCGTGGAGGCCGCTCCGGGTGAGCGACCGGTGTTGAGCGGGGGCGTGGCCGTGACCGGGTGGAAAAAACTCGAGGGCGATTTACGGGGCCTGCCTGAGGCGGCGAGAGGCAAAGTCTGGGTCGCCGATGCGCCGCAATTCGGCGGGCGCATCCTTGAGTTTCGCCAGCTCTGGGTGGGCGGCGGCAAGGCCGTCCGCGCGCGGAACACCTCCGGCGGCGCGATGGAACGGCTGCTCGGCTGGAATCGCGACAAGCGCGAGGCGGTGATTTCCGCGGCGCTGCTGGCTCCGCATAAAAATTTGGCGGGCTTGGAAATGTTCATCCAACAGCAATGGGAGATCGCGATTGTCCGCGTGAAGGACATCCGCATCGAAGGCGAGCGCGCGCACCTGACGTTTCACGAACCGGAGAGCCAGCTGGAGTTTGAACATCCATGGCCGCAGCCGATTCTGCCGCCGGAAGGGGCCGGGGCGTTTTTGCTCCAGGGAACCGCGGGATTTCTGGATGAACCGGGCGAATGGTGGCAGGAGCTGCCCAGCGGGCGGGTCTACTACTGGCCGCGCGAGGGCGAGGATATGGCGAAGGTGCGCGCCGTCGCGCCCGCACTCACCACGCTGCTGGAGGTCGCCGGCTCGCTCGACCGCCCGGTGGCGCATGTGCAGTTCGCGGGAATCATTTTTGCGCACAGCACGTGGATGAGGCCCTCGGTGTCGGGCCATGTGCCGCTGCAGGCGGGCATGCACCTGCTCGATGCGTACAAGCTTCGCCCGCCGGGCGTCGGCGAAAGAAAGGGACTCGAGAATCAGGCGTGGATCGGTCGCATGCCGGCGGCGGTGACGGTGACGGCGGCCAATCAGATTCGTTTCGAGCGCTGTCGTTTCGAACAGCTGGCGGCGAGCGGCCTGGATCTCGTCAGCGGCACGAAGGAAAACACGGTGATCGGCTGCGTGTTTCGCGACGTCGGCGGCAACGGCATTCAGCTCGGGTCGTTTCAAACCGGCGGCATCGAGACCCATCTTCCCTACAATCCCGCGGACGAGCGGGAGATTTCGACGCGTGATCGCATCGCCAACAATCTTCTCACCGACTGCGCCAACGAGGACTGGGGCTGCGTTGCGATTCTCGCGGGCTATGTGCGCGAGGTGGCGATCGAGCACAACGAGATCTCCAACGTCTCCTACACCGGCATCAGCCTGGGGTGGGGTTGGGTGAAGGCCGCGAACGCGATGCGCGACAATCGCGTGCACGCGAACCGGCTCACGGAAATCGCCACGCGCATGTGCGACACGGCGGGCGTCTACACCCTCTCGGCCCAGCCGGGCACGGTGATCAGCGAAAATTATGTCGGGCCGATCAAGATGACCCCCTACGTGGACCGCCCCGATCACTGGTTCTATTACTACACCGATGAGGGTTCGTCGCATCTCACGGTGCGCGACAACTGGTCTCCCGCCGAAAAATTTCTCAAGAACGCCAATGGTCCCGGCGTGGTCTGGGAGCGAAATGGCCCGATGGTCACCGAGGCGATTCAAGACGCCGCGGGCCTGGAGGCCCCCTTCCGCAATTTGCGCGAATTCACCCCGTCGCCTCCTTCTTCCCTATGAAATTCATGCGCTCCTCTTTTCCCTTCGCGATCCTGCTGGTCGGTGTGCTTCCGGTTCATGCCGGCGAAAAGGCGCTGATTGACACCACGCGCTCCGCCGCGGCGAAAATGTACATGACCGATCTCGCCGACGTGCACTGGCGCGGCGGACTTTTCGGCGACCGCTTCGATGTCTGTCGCGACACCATGGTCCCGCACATGGGGGAAATCTTCCGCGACAAAAACGACAGCCACGCGTGGGACAATTTCCTGATGGCGGCCGGACTCGGCACGGGCCGCGACGGCAAGCCGCACGGGCCGTCCTTCAACGACGGCGATTTTCTGAAATGGGTGGAGGCGCTCTCGCAAATCTACGCGGTGACGCGCGACCCCAAAATTGACGCGCAGCTCGATGAGATCATCGCGGTCGTCGCGAAGGCGCAGCGCGAGGACGGCTATCTGCACACGCCCAAGATCATTCTCCAGCGCCAGCAGGCCGCCGCCGGCAACCCGAAGGAATTCGAGGATCGCGAGCATTTCGAGACGTACAACATGGGGCACCTGATGACGACCGCGTGCATTCATTACCGCGCGACGGGCAAGACCACGCTGCTGGCCTGCGCCCTCAAGGCCGCCGATTACATCGACCGCCTTTGCAAGACCGCACCGGCCGATCTCGCGCGCAACGCGATCTGTCCCTCGCATTACATGGGCGTGGTCGAACTCTATCGCACGACGCGCGAGCCGCGTTACCTCGAGCTCGCGAAGCAGCTGATCGAAATCCGCAGCCTCGTGACCGAGAAGGACGGCTCCGATCACAACCAGGATCGCGTGCCCTTCCGCGAAATGACGGAGGCGGTCGGCCACGCGGTGCGCGCCAACTACCTCTATGCCGGCGTCGCCGACGTGTTCGCCGAGGCGGGCGACGAGTCGCTCCTCAAGACGATCGCCACCATTTCCGAGGACGTCGCGGGGCAGAAACTTTATATCACCGGCATGACCGGCGCGCTCTACGACGGCGCCTCGCCGGATGGCACGTCGAAGCATCCCACGATCAAGACCGTCCACCAGGCCTATGGCCGAGACTATCAGCTGCCCAATCTCACGGCGTACAACGAGACCTGCGCGACGATCGGCTACGCGATGTGGATGTGGCGCATGCTCGAGGTGACCGGCGACGCGCGTTACACCGATCTCTTCGAGCAGTCGCTCTACAACGGCGTGCTTCCCGGCATCAGTCTCGAGGGGAAGGATTATTTCTACGTGAACCCGCTGCGCAAGATGGCCGACTTCGGCTGGCCGATGCGCTGGTCGCGCACCCGCACGCCGAACATCAAGTCGAGTTTCTGCTGCCCGCCGAACGTCGTGCGCACGATCGCCGAGACGCACAACTACGTCTACGCGCTGTCGGCCGACACGCTCTGGGTTCACCTGTACGCCGCGAGCGATCTCGATACGAAATGGATCGATGGCACGCGCATCCGGCTCCGGCAGGAAACGGACTATCCGTGGAATGGCGCGGTGAAGTTCACGATTGTCGAAGCGCCCGCGAAAGAGATCGCGCTCAAGCTACGCATCCCGGGTTGGCTGCACGCCGGGGCGGCGAAGATTCAGGTCAACGGAAAGAATGCCACGACCTCCGCACCGGCGCCCGGCTCTTATTCCGAGATCCGCCGCGCGTGGAAAGCGGGCGATGTCGTCACCGTGGATTTCGCTTTCAAGCCGGTGGTGATCGAGGCGAATCCACTCGTGGAGGAAACGCTCAACCAGGTCTCGGTAAAGTACGGCCCGCTGGTTTACTGTCTCGAATCGAACGATCTTCCCGCGGGCGTGCGTCTCTCCGAGGTGGCGCTCGCCCTCGGAGGGAAGCACAGCCAGGCGAAGCTGCAGTCGGAAAAAATCGCCAACGCCCAAGTGCTGACTCTGACCCTGCCCGCCCGGCACCTCGCACGCGCGCCATGGAAGTCCGGCGAGCTTTATCGCGAGGCAACCGCCGCCACCTCATCACAGCCGATCGAAATCAAACTCGTGCCGTACTACGCGTGGGGAAATCGCGGCGACACCGAGATGAGCGTCTGGCTTCCCGTCCGCTGAGATCCGCACGAATCCATGACTTCTTCCGATTGTCATTCTGAGCGCAGCGAAGAATCCACTTGCACGATCGCGTCGCGTGTAGGCTTTGAATCTCCTGCTGGATTCTTCGCTTCGCTCAGAATGACAGAGGGGGCCCATTTCGGACCAATGAACCTACGCGAGACACGCGCGAAGCCTGCGTCACTTCACCGACCGCCTTTTCACCAGCAACAGATGCTCCGCCGCCAACACCGTTTCACCGCGCTGATTCAACGACTCGACGAGCTCGACCACCACGCCGAGGGCGGGGCGCTTGGGGTCGTCGCGCTTCTCCTTCACCGTGCAGCGCGCGGTGAGCGTGTCGCCGATGAACACCGGCTTGATGAAACGCAGCCGGTCGTAGCCGTAGGAAAACGCCTCGGGGTTGATCTCGCCCGCGGTCTGGCCGACGGCGACGGAGAACACGAGGGTGCCGTGCGCGATCCGTTGTTTGAAGTCCTGGGTCTTGCACCACTCGGCGTCCATGTGGTGTGGGAAAAAATCCCCCGTCTGGCCGGCGTGCATCACGATGTCGGTTTCGGTGAGGGTGCGCCCGGTGGAGGTGCGTTGCGTGCCGACGGTGTAGTCTTCGAAGAATTGGGATTTCATGCGGACGAATTGCCCGCGAACCTGACGGTCGCTCCGGCCGCACGCAACTCCGGGTAATCGTCCATGACCTCCCACCTTTCCCAACTTCCCGCGCTGCCGCGCAACGTTCGCCCGATCGTCGTCATCGGTGCCGGCGGCATCGTGAAAGTCGCCCACCTGCCGGCGTACCGCAGCGCGGGTTTTCCCGTGGTTGCCCTCTACGATCTGGATCAGAGAAAGGCGGCGGCGCTTGCGGCCGAGTTTGGCGTTCCGCGCGTTTGCGGGACGCTGACCGAGATCGTCGCGACCGCCCCGGCGGATGCGATCTTCGACGTGGCGGTGCCGGCATCGGCATTGCCGGAGGTGCTGGCCGCGTTGCCCGACGGCGCGCCGGTGCTCATTCAAAAACCCTTCGGCGAGGATCTGCCGCAGGCGCGGGCACTCCTCGCGTTGTGCCAGAAGAAACGCCTGCGCGCCGCGGTGAACTTTCAACTGCGTTATGCGCCGTGCGTCGCCGCCGCCCGTCGTCTGATCGCCGAAGGCACGATCGGTGAAGTGCATGATGTCGAGGTGCGCGTCACGGTGCACATGCCGTGGCATCTCTGGACTTTTCTCGAAGGGCTGCCGCGCGTGGAGATTCTCTACCACAGCGTCCATTACATCGACCTCGTGCGCTCCTTCCTCGGCGAACCGCGCGGGATCTATGCGAAAACGGTGAAGCATCCGCGCACCACGAAACTCGCGTCGACGCGCACGAACATCGCTTTCGACTATGGCGATCTGCTCCGCGCCAACATCACCACCAATCACGGACACGACTACCGGCAGAACCACGCCGAGAGCTACGTGAAATGGGAAGGCACACGCGGCGCGATCAAGGCGCGTCTCGGTTTGCTCCTGAATTATATCCGCGGCGAACCGGACGGATTGGAAATCTGCCGCGTCGACGACCGCGAAATCCCCGGCGAATGGCAGGCCGTGCCGTTCGAGGGCAACTGGTACCCGCACGCCTTCGTCGGGACGATGGCGAGCCTCATGCGCTTCGTGAACGGCGAGACCACGGAGCTGCCCACGCGCGTCGAGGACGCGATCCGAACCATGGCCGTCGTCGAGGCCGCCTACGAATCCAGCGCCCGGGGCGCGACCCCGATTCCGGGAATATAGGTCCTATGGGTCTTAAACGACTTATAGGACCTATTTCCGACCCCTCTCTCCACTTTACCAAATGAAATTTCTCGTTACCGGCGCCACCGGCTTTATCGGCTGGCGCGTCGTCTCCAATCTTCTCGCCCGCGGCATTCCCGTCGTCGCGCTGGATTTCCCCGCCGACCCGGAAGCGGCCGCGCGGCTGCGGGCGCGAGCGGGTGCGACCCCGCTGACGTTCGTCACGGTGGATGTGGGCGATCAGGCCGCGGTGTTTTCCGTGCTCGATGCGCAGCGCGACATCACGCACGTCATCCACCTCGCGTACCTCATGAGCGCGGAGTGCGAGGCCAACCCGGCGCTTGCCGTGCGAGTCAACGTCGCCGGCATGGTCAACCTTTTCGAAGCCGTGCTGCAGCGGAAACTGAAGCGCCTGGTCTTCACCAGCAGCGAAACCTATTACGGCGCGAAGCAGGAGGCTTTCGGGGACCGTCCCGTGACCGAGGACGATTTCGCTCCGCCGTCGCAGCATCATTTCACCTATGGAGTGATGAAGGTGTTGAACGAATTCATGGCGCAAAAATACGTGCAGCGCCACGGCATCAGCCTGGCGTGCGTGCGTCCGCCGGTGGTTTTCGGCCACGGGCGCAAGCGCGGCTCGGTGCTCTGGGCGGAGGACTTCGCGACGAAGCCCGCGCTCGGGCAGCCGGTCACGCTGCCGTTTCCGGCGGCGACGCGCGACGTGTGGCTTTATGTCGACGACTGCGCCGAGCAGCTCGTGCGTCTCGCGCTCGCGGACAAGCTCGCGCATTTCGCCTACAACAACGGCGGCGAGTCAGTGACCGCGGCGGAACTCGCCGCACTCGTGAAACGCTGGCTGCCCAAGGCGGAAATCGCGTTCGACGAAACGAAGCCCGGCACGCCGCTGATCGACCGCATGGATGGCTCTCGCCTGATCCGGGAAATCGGCTTCACTCCGCGCCCGCTCGCCGACGGCATCCGCGCCCACCTCAACGAAGCCCGCGCCGCCCACCATCTCCCGCCGGTCTGATTGATCGGGTCTTTCAACTTTCACCTTTCAACTTTCAACCGTTCCCAACCACTCCTCCCATGCCCGCTTACCGCACCACCGTTGTTGGCAGTTATCCCCGGCCCGATTTCACCGGCGATACGCTCAAGAAACCATCGCTCACCGATACCGAAGTCGCCGCGCTCGTCCAATGGGCCGCGCGCGACCAGGCCTCGCTCGGCCTCGATACCATCACGGATGGCGAGGGCTACCGGGAGAACATGTATTACTTCTACCAGCGCCGCCTCGATGGCCTCTCGTTCGAGAACATGCCGAAGAAAGTTTTCGGCACGGCCGGCTTCGGCATCGAGTGCGCGCGGGTCGTCGGCGAAATCAAAAACCCGCGCTGCCAGCTCGCCCGCTGGTGGAAGATCGCCCGCGACAACGCGCCCGCCAGCGTGCGGGTGAAGCAAACCGTCACCGGCCCGCACGTGCTCGCGCGCTTCAGCGTCAACGAGCGCCCCGATCTTTATCCCGACGAGCAGGCGCTTTGCCGGGCCTACGCGAAAATTCTTTCCCAGGAACTCACCGCGGTGATCGATGCCGGCTGCGATTTCGTGCAGTTCGACGAGCCGATGTGGACCGAGTCGCCCGAGCAGGCGCCGTGGGCCGCCGATATTCTCAACGAGCTGATCGACTCGCTGAAGGGCCGCGCGCGCATCGGCCTCCACGTCTGCGGAGGGAATCCGCGCCGCAAACGCGTTTACTTCACCCGCTATCACGACCTCGTGCCGGCGTTCGCCAAGGTGAAGATCGACGAGGTTTCCCTCGAGCACTGCACGCTCAGCTACGACCTCATGACGCTGTGGGATCTCTGGAAATTCAAGGGCGACCTCGCGCTCGGCGTCATCGACCAGCGCAGCGACGACCTCGAGACCACCGAGGTGATCCGCAAGCGCGTCGAGCCCGCGCTGAAACATTTTCCGCGCGAGCGGCTCGTGCTCACGAGCGAATGCGGCTTCGGCCACGTGCCGCTGGCGATTACGCGGGCGAAGCTCTCGGCGCTCACGGCGGCGGCGAAGGCTCTCTGAAATATAAGTCCTATAAGTCTCCTAGGATCCCTAGGACCTATCTCCGATTTCACCACCATGCGCCCCCTCGAAGGCCTCCTCGTTCTCGATTTCGCCCAGTTTCTCGCCGGGCCCTGGGCCGCCACGCGACTCGCCGACCTCGGCGCGCGCGTGATCAAGATCGAGCGGCCCGGCACGGGCGACATCGGGCGGCAGCTCTACATCTCGAATCTCGCGCTCGACGGCGACAGCACGCTTTTCCACTCGATCAACCGCAACAAGCAGAGCTACGCCGCCGACCTGAAAAATCCCGCGGACCTCGCCAAGGTGAAGCAGCTCATCGCCCGCGCCGACGTGCTCATTCAAAATTTCCGTCCCGGCGTGATGGACCGCATCGGACTCGGCGCCGAGGCCTGCAAGGCGCTCAATCCGCGGCTCGTTTACGGCGTGGTCACCGGCTACGGCTCCTCCGGGCCGTGGGTGGAAAAGCCGGGACAGGATCTGCTCGCACAGTCGCTCTCGGGCCTTGTTCATCTCAACGGCAACGCCGACCAGCCGCCGATGCCGTTCGGGCTTTCGGTCGCCGATCTCACCGCGAGCGCGCATCTCGTGCAGGGAATTCTCGCCGCCCTGGTCCGCCGCGGCGTGACAGGGAAGGGCGGGTTGGTCGAGGTGAGTTTGCTGGAATCGATCCTCGATCTGCAGTTCGAGGTGACGACCACGTTTCTCAACGACGGCGGCCGCGAGCCGCAGCGCAGCCGCGTCAACAACGGCCACGCCTACCTCGGCGCACCTTATGGCATCTACGCAACGGCGGACGGCTTTCTCGCCCTGGCGATGGGCTCGGTCCTGAAGCTCGGCGAACTGCTCGAGTTGCCGGCGCTCGCGCAATTCGCGGATGCAAAGACCTGGTTTACGCGCCGTGACGAAATCAAACAGCTCCTCGCCGATCATCTGAAAACCCAGCCGACGCAGCACTGGATCGCGCGGCTCGAGCCGGCGGACTACTGGTGCGCCGAGGTGCTCTCCTGGCCGAAGCTCTGGAAAACCGACGCGTTTCGCGCATTGGACTTCGTGCAGGAGGTTACGCGCGACGACGGCCCGACGCTGCGCACGACCCGCTGCCCGATCACGATCGACGGCGAGCGCTACACCGCCAAACGCGGCGCTCCGCGCGTCGGCCAGCACACCGCCGCGATTCAAACCGAATTCTCCCTTTGAAAACCACAGCGACACCGAGGTGCATCGAACGACTGATGAAACAGCCTGGTTTCTCAGTGCCTCTGTGTCTCTGTGGTTCCTCCTCCTCCTCCTCCTGACTTTTCCATGTTACCTCCCGCCCACAACCCCATCCTCGGCACCGGCCTTCACGCCGTCGGCGCGGCGAGTGCCGCGCTTTGCTACGCTCCGCAACGCTACCTCCACCAATGGAGCTGGCAGACCTACTGGCTGGTCCAGGCCGCCGCCTGCTGGCTCGTGCTGCCGTGGATTTTTGCCTGGTTCACCATTCCCGAGCTGGGCGCGGTTTTGCGCGAGGCACCGGGCGGGGCGATGTGGAAATCCTATCTGCTCGGTGTGGTCTACGGCGTGGGCGGAATCGCGTTCGGCGTTGCGATCAAGCACATCGGTTTTTCGCTCACCTATGCACTCGCGATCGGAATCTCCTGTGTGCTCGGCACCTTGCTGCCGCCGATTCTCGCCGGGAAGCTCGCCGAAACGGTGCAGAGCGACGCGGGAATTTACGTTGTCGCCGGGGTGTTGCTGGGTGGCGGCGCGATGATCGTAACCGGCCTCGCGGGCTTCCGCAAAGAACGCGAACTGGCCGGCAGCGCGGCGAACGCATCGTTCAATCCGCGCGTCGGCCTGCCGATCGTGGTTCTCGCCGGCGTGCTTTCCGCCGTTTTCAGTTTCTCGCTGGAAGCGGGCAAACCGATCGCCGCGATCGCCGCGCAGCACGGAGCGGGACATTTCCAGGGCAACGTCATTTACCTGTTTTCCAACAGCGGCGCCTTCACCACCACGCTCTTCTACGCCGGCTGGGTCGGAATCAAGGCGGGGACTTGGGGCGAACTCCTCCGCACGCCGGACGGGATCGGGTTGTTTCGAAATTACTTTCTCTCCTTCGTCACCGGCCTGCTCTGGTACCTCCAGTTTTTCTTCTACGGATTGGGCAACGTCCGCATGGGCCGCTTCGATTTTTCGAGCTGGGCGATTCACATGACGATTCTCATTCTCCTCAGCTGCGGCTTCGGCGTGGCCATCGGCGAGTGGAAAGCCTGCCAGCCGAAAACGAAGTGGATGATCGGCGCCGCGGTGGTATTGCTTTTTGCCGCGGTCGGATTGCTGACCTACGGCAACTACCTCGCCAAGCCGCCGGCAGCGGCGGCGTAACCTCCCGCTTCCCTCCGCCCCATGCACCTGGTCGACACCCACCAGCACCTCTGGAACCTCGAGCAGTTTCCCTATTCGTGGACCGCGGGCATTCCGGCGCTCAACCGCAGTTTTCTCTTCGATCACTACGCGGGCGCGGCGAGCGGGCTGGGCATCACGAAGACGGTGTTCATGGAGTGCGACGTCGACGAACCGCACCTGCTCGATGAGGCGCGCCACGTGCAGCGCCTGGCCGAGCAGCATCCGCTGATCGCCGGCATCGTCGCCAGCGGACGACCCGAGCACGACGGCTTTCGCGCGCATCTCGACGAACTCGCCAAGCTCCCGGGCGTGCGCGGCGTGCGGCGCATCCTGCATACGCAGCCGGACGAGCTTTCGCAGTCGGCGCGCTTCGCGGAAAATCTGCGCCTGCTGCCGGAGTTCCGTTTCACCTTCGATCTCTGTGTGCTCGCCCGACAGCTGCCGCTCGCGATCAAGCTCGTGGAGCAGTGTCCGAAGGTGACGTTCATCCTCGATCACTGCGGTGTGCCCGAAGTGAAGGGCCGCGTGCTCGATCCCTGGCGGGACGATATTCGCCGCCTGGCGGAGCTGTCCAATGTCTCGTGCAAGATCAGCGGGATTGTCGCTTACGCCGATGCCGCGATGTGGACGACCGGCGATTTGAAACCGTATGTCGACCACGTGCTGGCATGTTTCGGCTGGGAGCGCGTCGTGTGGGGCGGGGACTGGCCCGTTTGCAACCTCAGCGCGTCATTGGCGCAGTGGGTCGCCGCCACGCGCACGCTCACGCAGCACGGCACGCACGATCAGCGCGCCATGCTCTTCCACCGCAATGCCGAGCGGCTCTACCGGGTATGACCAACTCTTTTCAATCTTTGCCACAGAGGACACAGAGCTCCGACACAGAGAGCACAGAGCCAGGCCTTCTGAATTGTTTTTCTAACTCTGTGTCCTCTGTGTCGGAGCTCTGTGCTCTCTGTGGCCTATATTCAGTTTTACTCCTCTCCCTGTGAAAATCATCCGCTACCTCGATTCCAAAGGCGCCACGCACTACGGCGCCGAACAACCGAACGGCTCCGCCCAACGCATCGCCGGGGATATTTTTGGCGACCACCAGGTCACCGCCGAGCGCGCGGACATCGCCAAGCTCCTGGCACCGGTCGCCGCCACGCAGCTTCTCTGCATCGGTCTTAACTACCGGCACCACGCCGAGGAGACGAAGGCGAAGATCCCCGAGCGTCCCATCCTCTTCATGAAGGGGCTCGGCGCTGTGCAACATCCCGGCGCGCCGATTCTCATTCCGACCCGGCTCGCCAGCCACGAGGTCGACTACGAATGCGAACTCGCGGTCGTCATCGGCAAGGCGTGCAAGAACGCCGCCCGCGCGAACGCGCTCGATTACGTGCTCGGCTACACGTGCGCGAACGATGTCTCGGCGCGCGACTGGCAGATCAAGTACGGCGGCAGCCAATGGTGCCGCGGCAAAACCTTCGACACCTTCGCGCCGCTCGGGCCGCGCCTGGTCACGCGCGACGAGATCCCGAATCCCAACGCGCTGAAGATCGCGACCATTCTCAATGGCGAGCGCGTGCAGGACTGGAACACGAACGACATGATCTTCGACGTGCCGACGTTGATCGAGTTCCTGAGCGGAAGCACGACGCTCGTGCCGGGCACGGTGATTCTGACCGGCACGCCGCAGGGCGTCGGCATGGCCCGGAAACCCGAGCCACGCTGGCTGCGCCCCGGCGACAGCGTGAGCATCGAGATCGAAAAGATCGGCACGCTGACCAACCCGGTCGAGCTGGAGAAGTAAACACGATCACCCGATCATGGTTTTCCTCTGTCATTCTGAGCGTGGCGAAGAATCCACTGGGACATTCCCATCGCGCGAAGGCTTCGCATCTCCTGCTGGATTCTTCGCTTCGCTCAGAATGACAAACGGGCGGGGACGCTGACACCGCCGCACCAGCAATCTTTCATGGAACGCCTCTCCGCCACCTATCTGATCGAAACCCCGGGTGACCTTGCCGCGGCCGCGGCATCGCTCGCGGGCGAGCAGTCGTCGGGCACCTTCGTTGCCGTGCCGGGCGAGACGGCGGAGCTGAAGCAGCGCTTCGCCGCCCGCGTCGAAAAAATCACCGAACTCGAAACCGTCACCGCACCCTCAATTCCGACCGGGCGCGCCGCGGCTTCGCGCTATCGACGCGCGGAGGTGGTGGTTTCATGGCCGGTGGAAAATTTCGGATTCAACCTTCCCGCGCTGGTCTCGACGATCCAGGGCAACCTCTACGAACTGCCACAGTTTTCCGGACTCAAGCTGCTGCACTTCGAGCTGCCGGCCTCGTACGCCACGCATTTTCGCGGGCCGAATTTCGGCGTGGCCGGATCGCGGCGGCTCACAGGAGTCGCGAAGGGCCCGCTGATCGGGACGATCATCAAGCCGAGTGTCGGCCTGACGGTGGAGCAGACCGCGGAACTCGTGGGCAAGCTGGTGGAGGCGGGGATCGATTTCATCAAGGACGACGAGCTGATGGCGGATCCGCCGCATTCGCCGTTCGACGCGCGCGTCGACGCGATCATGCGCGTGATCAACCGGCATGCCGATCGCACGGGAAAGAAGGCGATGTACGCCTTCAACATCAGCGACGAGCTCGACCCGATGCTGCGTCACTACGAAAAAGTCGTGGCCGCGGGCGGCACGTGCGCGATGGTGAGCGTCAACAGCGTCGGCCTCTCCGCCACGAAGAAAATCTGTGACCTCGGGAAGCTGGCGATTCACGGGCATCGCAACGGCTGGGGCATGTTGAACCGCCATCCGCTCCTGGGCATGGAGTTCGCCGCCTACCAAAAACTCTGGCGGCTCGCCGGCGTGGATCAGCTGCACGTGAACGGCATCGCAAATAAATTCTGGGAGTCGGACGACTCCGTGGTGCGATCGATCGAGGCGTGTCTCGTGCCTTTGCTGGGCAGCACGATTCTGCCGGTGGTTTCCTCCGGCCAGTGGGGCGGACAGGCGCCGGAAACGTTCCGGCGGACGAAGACCACGGATCTGCTCTACATGGCGGGGGGCGGAATCATGGCGCATCCCGACGGCCCGGCGGCCGGCGTGCGTTCCCTGCGCACGTGGTGGGAGGCGGCGGTCGAGGGCCTGACGTCCGGGCAGTCGGTCGCGAAATATCCGGAGCTGGCAAAGTCAGTGGCGAAATTCGGAAACAAAGAAAAGGCATGAGTCACAGAGAACACCGAGCTCCGACACAGAGGACACAGAGTCGGAAAAACAATTCAGAGGGTTTGGCTCCGTGCTCTCTGTGTCGGAGCTCCGTGTCCTCTGTGGCAAAAAAATTCTGAGACCATGGCTTCAGACTCCAAACTCCTTCTCGCTTACTACGGCGACGATTTCACCGGTTCGACCGATGCGCTGGAGGCGCTCAGCCGCGCCGGATTGCGCACGATGCTTTTTGTCGAGCCGCCCACGCCGAAACAACTGGCCGGTCTCGGCCGCCTGGACGCGATCGGAATCGCCGGGGTCACGCGTTCACTCGGCCCGGATCAGCTGACCTCGCAGCTGCGGGGCGTGCTGCCGGCGTTGCGTGCGCTCCAGCCACGGCATGTGCATTACAAGGTTTGCTCGACCTTCGATTCGTCGCCGCGGGTGGGAAGCATCGGCCGCGCAATCGAGGTAGGGGCGGAAATCCTTCCCGGCCGCTTTGTCCCGCTCGTGGTCGGAGCCCCCGGGTTGGGACGGTATTGCTTGTTTGGAAATCTTTTTGCGCGCATGGGCATCGGCAGTGCGGGGGAGATTTTCCGATTGGACCGGCATCCGTCGACGAGCCGCCATCCCGTCACTCCGGCGGACGAGAGCGATCTCCGACTGCATCTCGGGAAGCAAACGAGCAAACGGATCGGGCTGGTCGATGTGCTCGCGCTCGAACGGCCGCTGGAGGAGACGCGTGCGGCGCTGAAGCAGGTCACGGCGGCGGGCGCCGAGATCGTGCTCTTCGACACGCTCAGCCCGCAGCATCTGGAAAAAATCGGCGCGTTGCTCGAAGAGAACGCGGCGGCGAATGCCGGCCCGCTCTTTTCCGTCGGTTCCTCGGCGATCGAGTCCGCGGTGCTTGCGCACTGGCGGTCGGAAGGGAAATTGCCGGCGGAACCAAGCTGGCCGACGCCGGGGGAAGCGCATCCGCTGCTGGTGATCTGCGGGAGCTGCTCGCCGGTTTCCACGGGCCAGATCAGCTGGGCTGTCGCGCACGGTTTCGCCGAGGTCATTCTGGATGTCGCAGCCCTGCTCGCGTCGGAAAGCGCCACGATCGAATCGGTGTTTGCGGAAACGAAAAAGGCGCTCGCTTCCGGGCGGCACGTGGTCCTCCACACGCATGCGAATCAGCAGGAGCTTTCGATCACCCCGGGGCAGCGGGCGACGATCGGCGCGGCGCTGGGTTCGATCGCGGGGCAGGCGATTGAAACGGTTCGCGTGACGCGGATGCTCGTCACCGGTGGCGATACCTCGGGTTACGCCTCGACGACGCTCGGGATCGCGGCGCTGGAAATGATTGCGCCGCTCGGGCCCGGCGCGCCTCTCTGTCGCGCGCACGCGCCGGGATCGCCGGTGCACGGCATGGAAATCAATTTCAAAGGCGGCCAGGTCGGCGCGCCGGATTACTTCGGCGCGGTCGCCGCCGGAAAACTTTAAACCACCGGGGCACCGAGGACACGGAGCCGGTCCCCAATCCAACTCGATGTTTGTGTCCGTGTTCTCGGTGCCTCGGTGGTTCAATCAATCATGAAAAAGAAAACCCTCGGTCTCGTTCACACCTCGGCGACGCTCGTCCCGATTTTTTCGCAGCTCTGCAAGGCGAAGCTGCCCAACGTGGACACGTTTAACATCGTCGATGACAGCCTCGTGCGCACGATCGGTGCGCGGGGCGGGCTGACGGCGGACATCGCGCGCCGCGTCGCCGGTTATATTTCGTCGGCGGAAGCGGGTGGGGCGGACTACGTGCTCGTGACCTGTTCCTCGATTGGCGCGGCGGTCGAGGCCTCCTCGCCAATGACGGGAGTCCCGGTGTTGCGCGTGGATCAGCCGATGGCGGACAAGGCGGTGCAGACCGGCAAACGCATCGGCGTGATTGCCACGCTGCCGACCACGCTCAATCCCACGTCCGACCTCGTGCGCCGGCGGGCGGCGCTCGCGGGCAAAACCATCGAGCTCACCTCGCGGCTTTGCGAAGGCGCGTTCGAGGCGCTGATGAGCGGCGACGCCGCGAAGCACGACACGCTTGTCGCCGCCGCGCTGCGGGAACTCTCCGGCCAGGTCGATGTGATCCTCCTCGCGCAGGCATCGATGGCGCGGGTGGTCGACACGCTTTCCGAGGCGGACCGCCGCGTGCCGATTCTGGCGAGCCCGCCCATCGCGGTGGATTACCTCGCGACGATTTTATAATCCCCGAGCCACCCCATACCCCATGATCGTTGTTCGGAAATTTTTTCTCGGTCTCGCGGCCTTGGCCCTCGTCGCGTTGATCGCTGGTTTGGTGACGAACAATCCCACTTGGTGGCAGCCAGCGGCGGTTTCGCTCGCGTTGGGCGTGGCCATCGGTCTCGGTGCGATCCCGGCCTTGAAAGGCTATCAATACACCGCGTGGATCATCGCGGCCGTGGTGGCGGCGATGATCTACCCCGCGAGTTTTCTCCACTGGGGCGATCTCAATCTGCGCAACAAGTATCTGCTCCTCGTGGTGGTGCAGCTCGTGATGTTCGGCATGGGCACGCAGATGAGCCTGCGGGATTTCGCCGGGGTGATGAAGATGCCGTGGGGCGTGTTCGTCGCCGTCGCCGGGCAGTTTTTGATCATGCCGCTCTCGGGTTTCCTGCTGACAAAAGTTTTTCCGCTTCCGGATGAGATCGCCGCGGGCGTGATTTTGATCGGCGCGTGTTCGAGCGGACTTGCTTCGAACGTGATGTGCTACATCGCCAAGGCGAATCTCGCGCTTTCAATCACGGCGACCTCGGTCACGACTTTGCTCGCGCCGTTTCTCACGCCGATGTGGATGAAGGTGCTCGCGGGCGAGTTGGTGGAGGTGAAGTTCTTCAACATGATGCTGGAGATCTTCAAGATCGTCATCGTTCCGATCGGTGCGGCGTTGCTGCACGATTATCTCAAGCATGCGTCGGCAGTGGGACGGAGGCGGGTGGCATGGCTCGCCGCGATTTCGGCCGTCGTGTGTGGTTACTTTCTGTCCGGCTGGTCTCCGCTGAATGCTCCGGACCTGTCGGCTAACACCCGCGCGGGGCTCGAACTCGGCG
Source organism: Opitutaceae bacterium (assembly GCA_036261745.1). Taxonomy (GTDB): domain Bacteria; phylum Verrucomicrobiota; class Verrucomicrobiia; order Opitutales; family Opitutaceae; genus DATAKE01. Next base: position 19,066 of record DATAKE010000005.1, on the reverse strand, counting down.
GATTTGCCTGCGGGGCGTGGGTGTTTGGGTGGGCATATCATGCACTCACGCGGCAGTGGGCCTCGCTTGATGCCCGCATGCCGCTGATTTCCATGGCGGGCATCGTGTACTTCACCACCGTGACGACGGCGGCGGGCCGCGACAGTTTGTTGATGGTTGGCGGGCTACTTTTCCTCGTCGCCGTGCTGCATAATGCGGCTGGTTATTTCTTCGGTTACTGGCTGGCGCGCGCCTGCCGGCTGGACAAGGCCTCGTGTCGCACGGTGGCGATCGAGGTCGGCTTGCAAAACGGCGGTATGGCTTCAGGTCTCGCGGCGGCGATGGGCAGGCTCGGCACGGTTGGGCTTGCGGCCGCGGTGTTCAGTCCATGGATGAACATTTCCGGATCGATCCTGGCAAATTATTGGAAACGCCGGCCGGCCGATGAGCGTTCCACGAAAGAGCCTCAATGAAAATCACCCCGCTTGTTCTCGTGGTGTCGCTCGTCGCCAACCTCGGCCTGGCGAGTCTCGTTTATTCACGGCGTTCAGAACCCTCGGTTGCCGCGGAACCCCGGCTGGACGCTTCATCGAAAAAATCTCCGATCGAGGCGGGTGCGTCGTCGTCGGCGGCGGCCGCGCCTGCCGACCCCCGCGAGGATGACGCGGCTTATCTGGCGCAGCTTCGCGCGGATGGGTTCCCTCCGGAGATCATCCGCACCTTGGTTTACGCCCGTTTGCAGCAGCGTTACAGCGACCGGATTCGCGCCGTGCGCGGCAAAAGCGAAATGCCTTACTGGCGCTCGAACCAGATGGACTTCTACGCGGAGCTTTCTACTGAGGACCGCGCAGCCATCCGTTCGCTGTACAAGGAAATGTCGGCCGAGGCGAAGGCGTTGCTCGGCGACGGCGACGAGGCGCTCCATCCCTATGAAAAAGACCGGCGCGAACGCACGATGGGGAATCTCTCCTCTGCCAAAGTGCGGCAACTGGAGGCGATCAATACCGACTACAATGAGCTGACGACGATGGTTCGCGAGCGCACCAAGGGGGGGATCGTGCTCAAGGCGGACCGGGAGAAATTGCGGCTGCTGGAGCGGGAAAAACGGGCCGACCTCGCGGCGGTCCTCACCCCCGAGGAGCTCGTGGAATACGATCTGCGCGCGAGCCCGGCGGCCGGCGGGGTCAGGAACCGGCTTCGGAATTTCGAGCCCAGCGAGTTGGAGTTTCGCGCGATCGCGGCGCTCTACGTCGATCTCGATTTGAAATATGGCGGGCCCTCCAACCTCAGCGCGGCCGAGCAGGCCGCCCGGCAGGCCGCTGAAAAGGAACTGCCGGCGAAGCTGCAATCGATCCTGTCGCCGGAGCGCTACGCGGAATATCAAGTCACGACGGACGGCGCTTATCGGCAGACGACCGAATTCATGAATTCGGCGAAACTCGATCCGAAGCTCGCCCGCGATGTAATCGCGATGAAGCAGGAAATCACGCGTCGGGGAGACGCCATTCGCGACGATCCTGCACTGACTCCCGAACAGCGCGCGGCCGGTATTGCCGCGCTCGGTGAAGAAGCTTCCTCGCGTCTTACGAAGACGCTCGGTGACTCGAACTTCGTCACCTACAAAAAATCGGCGGGCACTTGGATGAATCGATTCAACGCCAAGCCTGCATCGCCGCCCCGCCCCTGATCCCCATGAAACCAACCTCTTTGCTTCTCACGGTTTCGATCGCGGCAAACGTCGCCCTGCTGGTCGCCTACACCAAGTTTTACCAGCCAGCCAAAACAACGGTGACGCCTGCGACGGCCAGCTCCGGCGGGAACGAAACGGGTGCTGGTGGGGCGAGCGTGGCCGCGAATGCCGGCGGTTCTGATCATGTCGGCGCGAACATCTCCCCGGCGGCGCCACCATCGGCCCGTTCGTGGGCGCAGATTGAAACCGACGATTTGGATGAACTGGCGCGCCGGTTGAAGGCAGCGGGGTTTAGCGGGCCGGAGGTCCGGTCGATCATGTCCACGCGCATTTCCGAAAAATTCCAGCTGGGCCCGCGCCGGGTGTCTTACTGGCAGTCGGAGTACCGGGATTACTCCGACCCAAAGGTGCAGGAAGCGCAGGCCGAGATGCAGGCGCTCTTGCGCAAGCACGTCTATGGGCCCGATCACCTTGCTGAGGACCCGGAGCAGGTTGAGTTTGCGCGGCGACAATACGGACCGCTGCCATTGGAAAAGCTGCGGATCCTTGCGACCATCGACATGGACTTGACGGAGCAAATGCGGCGCCCTCGTGGAGTCGCGGAGGACCCGGGAACTGCGCAGGCCGCCTACCTGAAGTTTCAACAGGAAAAGGAAGCGCGCATCAAAGCCGCGCTCACCCCTGAGGAATATGCCGTCTACGAACTCCGGTCCGGCCCGGTTGCGAGCCAGCTCCGCTTTCGATTGGCAGCGTTCCAGCCGAGCGAAGAGGAATACAAAACGCTCTTCGTCATCCAAAAATCTTTCCAGGAGCGGATGTCGGACCCGAAGTTGACCGGGGAAGCGAGGCAGGCGCTCGAGAACGAGATGATGAATCATGTCACGAGCGCGTTCGGCGCAGAGCGGGCGCTGGATTACCAGGAAGCGGCGCGGGGCGGCACTGACCAGACAGCGCGTTTGGTCTCGACGCTGGGGTTGCCGGCCCGGGTCGCAGGGCAAGTGCGCTCATTCCAAAAAGATTTTACGGAGCGCGCCCAAACCGTGCGGACGAATGGGCGGCTTCCCGCCGGGGAACGCGCCGCCCAGCTCGCCGCGCTCGCGCAGGAGGCGCGGAGCAAACTCAACGCCACGCTCGGAGCGGAAGGCTTCGAGGCCTACAACGATATGAAGGGGGAGTGGATCCGCGCGCTGGAGCCGAAATGACCGACATGAGCCGCCCCATTCTTCGCCACATCGCGAATCTCTGGACGTTTTTCGATCACCCGGCGAAAGGCCGCGAGTGGTCGCTCGACCAGAAACTCGAAGCGATCAAGGCCGCCGGTTTCGACGGCGTGTGCTGGGCCGGGAGTCCCGAGCTGCACGAGGGATGTCAGCGGCACGGTTTGATTTTTGTCGGCGGGATGGCGTCGGGGAACGCCGCGGATTTCCCGCGGCTGCTTCTGGAGCAGAAGCAATGCAACGCCCGCCACGTGAACGTGCAGCTCGGCAGCGACGACCTGCCGACGCCAAAAGCCCTCGAACTCGCGCTCGCGCTGATGCGGGAAGGGGAACGGATCGGAGTCGAGCCTGCGATCGAGACGCATCGCGGAACGTGCACGGAGACTCCGGAAAAAACCTACGCGCTCGCGGACGCCTACCAGAAGTACACGGGAGAACTGCTGCCATTGTCCGTCGACTTCTCCCATCCCGCCTTGGTGAAGCATCTGACGCCGGACAACTTTGCCGCGCGGCTCCTCGTGCGCCCCGACTTGGTGCAGCGGGCGCAGCAGTTTCATTTCCGCCCTTTCAACGGCCATCACGCCCAGGTTCCGATCACGGATGGCAAAGGTGGGCTCACGCAGGAAGTGCACGACTGGCTGCCGTTCGCTGAGGCGGTGTTGCGCTGCTGGCTCGCGGGAAAAAGCAATCGCGAGGGCGGCCGCGAGATTTTCGTGTGTCCCGAACTGGGGCCGGTGGCCGGCGGCTACGCGTTGTCGACGTTTCCGAACAGCTGGGAGGATGCGAAGATCCTGCGCGTCGAAATCGACCGGCTGTGGAAAAAAGTGACCAGCGCCTCGTAGTTACGAGTGGGAGCGAGTGGAAGGCTGATAAGGGGAGACGGTACTGCAGGAGCGGCTTTACGCCGCGACCGAACCGTGGACGGATGTCAAAACCAGTCGCGGCGTAAAGCCGCTCCTACAGCTGGCGACTACCCGCCGTCCTGCTGGCGGCGGTAGCTGCCCGGCGAGCAGCCGATCACGCGTTTGAACACGCGATGAAACTGCGGGTAGCTGCCGAAGCCCGCCTCGAGCGCGGCATCCAGTAGTTTCAACCGGCGGCCGTTGTCGAAGAGATCGAGGAAACGTTCCACGCGCTGCCGGTTGCGGAAATCCACCAGCGCGACCCCCGTGTGCTGCTTGAACAAGCGGCTCAACCGCGACGCGCTCAGGCCGCAGCGCTTGCCGAGTTGATCGAGACTGAGCGCCGTGGTCTCGTCGCGAATGAGGCGCGCCGCTTTTTCCACCGCGGGATGCACGTCGGGGACGGAAACCTCCGCCGCGTTTTGAAACTGCCGCCACGCGCTCGCCAGCGCGTAGCTCAGACCGGTGTTGAAAAGGCCGCGATCCTCGCGCGAGGCAGCGACCTCGGAGCACAGTCCGTCGAGACGGGTGAATCCACGCTGCGGCAGCCGGCGGCAGTATTCGCCGGACGGGTCGCCTTCGCGCAGCACGCGGGCCGGGGCGTCGGCGGAGATCCGGCGCACGACCGCGGGCTTGAACACGCCGATCCACATTTCGAAATCGAGCGTCTGTTCGATCAGCACGTGTTCCTGCGCGGGGAACAGCCAGAGAAGATCGCCGCGGCGGATTTCGTATTTCCGGTTCGCCAGCAGGTAGACACCCGAACCCCGGGTGATGAGGTTGAGCTCCAGCTCGGCGTGGTGGTGCATCGCATGGTCGCGCCCGAGATTCCGGTAGTGCCAGAGATCGCCGTCGCAGGCGGGCGGCAGGGCGAGGTGTTGGCGCATGACGACAGGAAATGATAACAAGCCGCGACAAAACGAGAAGATTTCCACAGCCGGTGCAGATACGCTGTGCACCCCCATGAGCCTCATCATTACCCCTGCCCAAAAGAAACTCTACGAAGACGAAGGTTACATGATTCTGCCGGGAGTCATTCCGAAGGACATGCTCGAAATGCTGCGCGAGGAGTGTTCCTACTTTCTCGGCTACTACGACTCGATCATGGACGCCAAAGGCGTGCAGACCGAGGGCATCAGCCACCGCGGCAAACGCTACTTCATCAACAACCGCTACCGCCTCAGCAGCCGCCTCTGGGAATTCAATTTCAGCCCGCTGATGGCGGAGGTCGCCAAGGCCACGGTGGGGCCGGACGCCCAGCTTTTCCACGAGCAGTGGGTGGTCAAAGGCGCCGAGCAGGGCATGAAGTTTTCCTGGCATCAGGACAGCGGTTACGTGAAGTGGTACGACCCGACGACGCAGCACAAACCCTACGTGACCTGCTGGTGCACGCTCGATGACGTCAGCGAGGTGAACGGAACGATCTATGTGCTGCCGCACTCGCGCGCCGGCACGAAAAACACGATCATCGACCACAAGAAGGAAGAGGGCTCCAACGACCTGATTGGCTATTTCGGCAAGGATCCGGGCGATCCGGTGGTGGTGCCGGCCGGCAGCATCGTGGCCTTCACGAGCTACGTTTTCCACCGCAGCGGTCCCAACACGACGAACAAGATGCGCCGCATCTATCTCCCGCAATACAGCGGTGCGCCGATCAACCGTCCGGACGGCAAGCCGTGGGCGATGGCCACGCCGTTCCTCAAGGACGGCAAGATCGTCTACAATCACGCGACCGACACCGCGGCGAACTACGGGCCGTTCCCGGAGAAGAAGTAACCACGGAGGCACAGAGGCCACGGAGAAAGGCACTGCCAATTCGGTCTGCATCCATCCTTGAGTCTCCCTGGTTCTCCTCCGTGTCTCTGTGCCTCTGTGGTTCCAACAGCTCGACTTAAATGAAAAAACTCGGACTTGGCGTGCTTGGGCTCGGTGAGGGCCGCAGCATCATCTCGGCGGGTGTGAACAGCGACCTGTGGGACGTTGTGCAGCTCTGCGACGTCAACGAGGCACTCGGCCGCGAGCGCTGCCGCGAATTCGGGCTTTCGCGTTTCACAACTTCCTACACGGAGATGCTGGCTGATCCGGCGGTGGATGTGATCGGGATCTACACCCCCGACCACCTTCATGCGGAGCACACGATCAAGGCGCTGCAGGCCGGCAAACACGTGATCTGCACCAAGCCGTTTCTCGACAACCTCAGCCGCGCGGAGGAAGTGCTCGACGTGCAGCGGCGCAGCAACCGCCAGGTCATGGTCGGCCAGAGCTCGCGCTTCTTCGAGCCGTTCGCCCGCCAGCACGAGCATTTTTCGACGGGCGCGTTCGGCGAACTGAACACGATCGAAACCCACTACCACGCGGACCACCGCTGGTTTTTGGAAAAACCCTGGGCGAAGCAGTCCGCGTTTAAATGGCTCTACGGCGCGATGAGCCATCCGGCCGATCTCGTGCGCTGGTATCTGCCCGATGTGGCAGAGGTGATGGGTTATTCGCGACTCAGCGAAAACGGCCGCGCCGGCGGACTCGCGCACCCGGACACGTTTCAGTACGTCGCGCGCAGCGCCAGCGGGTGCATCGCGCGCGTGAGCGGTTCCTATTCGGGGCCGACCGTCCCCTCGCAACGCGACAGCGCCATGACGTGTGTGCTACGCTGCGCCAAGGGGGCGAGCCAGGCGGATTATTGGGAGCTGCGTTATTCGTGGAAGCTCGACGGCAAGGCGGTCATCGAGCGCTTTGAGGGCGAGGAGGATCATTACTTCCGCTTTGGCGGCCACAGCCACCACGCGGGCGAATATCAAAACTACATCGAATATTTCGCGCGTTGCCTGGCGTCGGGCGAGACGGCGAAACCGGATGTGACCGAAGGTATCGTGACGGTGGCGCTATTGCAGGCGATGGAGGAGGCGTCGACTTCCGGGCAGCCGGTGAAAATTGCCGACGTGCTGGCGCGACATGGTTTGGGCGGCCTCGTGAGCCAACAACCGCGGACATGAATTGAAATGCGGGCCTCTCTTTTCTGTCATTCTGAGCGCAGCGAAGAATCCATTGGGAGATTCGTTTCCTCCCATGCGCATCGATATCCTGCTGGATTCTTCGCTGCGCTCAGAATGACAGACGGGTGAAACCCGCGGCCCGGTCAAAATTTCATGGGAGCAGCCGGCCAAGGCTGGCATTCTTCCGAGAAGCTTGAAAAGCATCACCCCGTGAACCCCAGCCCCAACCCCTTCAGTCGCGATGGCAGCCGCTTGGTCTGGCGCTTGAAAGAGCAGACGCTCTGGGTCGAGCCGTGGGGCGCCGATTCGATCCGGGTTCGGGCGACCGCGCTCTCCGAAATGCCGCTGCACGACTGGAGTTTGCTGCCGGCTGGAAAAACGGGCGCAGTCGAAATCGATCTCGGCAGCGCTTCCGGTTTGGCGCGGCTCACGAACGGCCGGCTCTCGGCGACCGTCGATGCGAAGTCGGGACGCGTGCGCTTTTTCAAGGACGGCAGCGAACAGCCGCTCGTGGAGGAAATTTTTGCACGCACCAACTATCCGGCGTCGCGCACCTTTAAATCAGTCGGTGGCGGCGATCTCTACCGGACGGAGGCGAGTTTCAACGCGTTCGACGACGAGCGGATTTACGGGCTCGGCCAGCGGCGTCACGGGCTCCTCGACCAAAAGGGCTGCGTGCTCGAGCTCACGCATCGCAATTCGCAGATCTCGATTCCGTTTCTCGTCTCGAGCCGCGGCTACGGTTTGCTCTGGCACAACCCCGGCATGGGCCGCGTCGAGCTCGGCCGCACGCAGACACGCTGGGTCTCCGACGCGTCGCGGCTCGTGGACTATGTGGTGACGACCGGCGATGGCTACGCGGGCATCATGGAGCGCTACGCCGATCTCACCGGACACGCGCCGGTGCTGCCGGGGTGGGCCGCGGGTTTTTGGCAGTGCAAGCTGCGCTACAAGACGCAGGAGGAACTTCTCACCGTCGCGCGCGAGCACAAGCGGCGCGGACTGCCGATGTCGGTCATCGTGATCGATTACTTCAACTGGACGAAAATGGGCGAATGGAAGTTCGACCCCGCCTGCTGGCCGGATCCGGCGGCGATGGTGCGCGAGCTCGAGCAGCTGGGAATCAAGACGGTGGTTTCAGTCTGGCCGACGGTGAATCCCGACAGCGAAAACTTCGCGGAACTCGAGCGGCGCAATCTGCTCGTGCGCACGGAGCGCGGTTTGAACAGCTTCATCAAGTTCACCGATTCGAATGCGAATCACACGGTGATCTCCGGCCTTCTCGACACGACGCATCCGGAGTCGCGCGCGTTTCTGTGGGGCAAGGTGAAGGAGAATTATCACCGGCACGGCATCAAAGGCTGGTGGCTCGACGCCATCGAACCCGAGATGGCGGTCTACGATCACGACAACGTGCGCTATCACGCGGGCAACGGCTTGGAGGTCGGCTGCCTTTATCCGCTCTTCCAGCAGCAGGCGTTGTTTGAGGGCATGCAGGCGGCGGGTGAAAAAGAAATTCTTTCGCTCGGCCGCGCGGCGTTTGCGGGCAGCCAGCGCTATGGCGCGGCGATCTGGTCGGGCGACATTCATTCGACGTGGGAGGATCTGCGCCAGCAGGTGCGCGCGGGACTCAACATCGGGCTGAGCGGCATTCCGTGGTGGACGACCGACATCGGCGGCTTTTTCGGCGGCGAGGTCGACACGCCTTATTTCCAGGAGCTGATCGTGCGCTGGTTTCAGTACGGCGTGTTTTGTCCGCTGTTCCGGCTGCATGGCTGGCGCAACAGTTCGCTCGCGCACCCCGAGACGAGCGATCCGACGCGCGGCGGTCCGAATGAAGTGTGGAGTTTCGGCGACCGAGCGTACGGCATCATTCGCGAACTGCTTTTCCTCCGGGAGCGGCTGCGGCCCTACATCATGGAGCAGATGGAACTCGCGTCGCGCAAAGGCACGCCGCCGATGCGCCCGCTGTTTTTCGATTTTCCTGACGATGCGCGCGCCCCCGGGGTGGACGACCAGTTTATGTTTGGTCCGGATGTGCTGGTGGCGCCGATCTTGTCGGCGGGCGCGACGAAGCGTCGCGTTTATCTGCCGGCGGGGGCGCGATGGACGAATGTATGGACCGGCGCGACGCAGGCCGGCGGCGTCGAGATCGAGGTCGATGCGCCGCTGGAGCGGATCCCGCTTTTCCTCCGCGATGAACGCAAGCTGCCGATTCTCGCGGCGAAGTGACGCCACCCATGACGCGGAACAACCAGCTTCTCATCGGGACGGTCGTTTTGCTGGGAGTGGCGTTGAGCGCGATCAAGTTTGTGCAGGGCCGGGGAACCGGGGCGTCGCTCGATTCCATCGTGCTCTATGAATTGCTGCCGCACCCGTACTTCACGGGTGTCGACGAGGGCGGGAAGGCCTTCGCCAAGGAAAATGGTGTCAGCGTGCGGTCGCTCGTGGGTCAGGAGAGCTCGCAGGGAAATCTCAACACCAACATCGAGTCGATGTTCACGCTCGGCCATAAGGCGTTCTCGCTTTATCCGGTCGACCCCGCGGGCTCGAAGGGCCTGGTCGCGCGCCTGAAGCGTGCGGGCTGTTTCGTCGTCGCTTACGGCGCGCAGCCGGAGAAGGGGACGGAAACGCCGTTTGCGGTCGCGACGGACACGCAGAGTGCGGCGACCCTTGCCGCCGAAAAGCTGGTGGAGCTGATGGGCCGGCGCGGGCGGATTCTCAACGTCCTCGAATCGCTGACCGATGCGAACACACCGATCCGCAAGGCCGCGATCGAGGCGGTCGTCGCGAAATATCCCGGCGTGGAAATCATCCAGACGGTCGGGGACGTGACGACGGAGCAGCAGTCCCGGATCAAGATCGAGAGCGCGCTCGTCGCCCGCGGCGACGAAATCGACGGCATCATCTGCACCGGCTACACCACGACGGTCGCGGCGGCGATTCTGCTGACCGAACGCCATCAAAACCCGGGCGCGAAACGCATCCGCTTCGTCGGCCTCGACACCGATGAACGGGTGCTGGCGGCGATTCGCAACGGCTCGATCGATGCGACCCTCGCCCAGAATCCGTTTGGCCACGGTTATATTTCCTGTGCGTTGCTCGATCTGCTGCTCAAGGGCTGGCAGCCGGTGAAGGACTACCAGTTCATCGACTCGGGCTGCGTGGCGGTGACGAAGGAGAATGTCGGTTCCTTCCAGGGCGGCATCGAGCAGATGACCCGCACGATCGTTGGCGACCTGAAGACGAAGTATCTGCGACCACCGGCGAAATGAACTTTAAGGTCATACGGATCATGATGTGTCATTCCGGGCGCAGCGAAGAATCCAGCATGAGTTTCGCACGCGCGGCACGCATCGGGATCCAAAGTGGATTCTTCGCTGCGCCCGGAATGCCAGGAAAGAAACCGGGGAGGCATGGCTGATGCTCGCGCTCCGACACATTTCGAAATCGTTTCCCGCGGTGCGGGCGCTCGACGATGTGTCGCTGGAGTTTCGGGCCGGGGAGATTCACGGGCTCGTCGGCGAAAACGGCGCGGGCAAAAGCACCGCGATTAAAATCCTGACCGGGATTCACCAGCCGGATGGCGGGGAAATTGTTTTCAATGGCGCGCCGATCACGCTGCGGGATTACCGGCACAGCCTCGCGCAAGGGATCGGGATCGTGAACCAGGAGATCGCGGTGATCCCCGACGCGACCGTCGCGGAGAACATCATGATCGACAAGCTGGTCACGCTCGGATTCGGCGTGATTGACTGGCCGGAAACCTACCGGATCGCCCTGCAGCACATGGCCCGGGTGGGACTCGAGGTGCCGCCGGACCGGCTGGTGCGCGGGTTGAGCGCGGCGCAGAAGCAACTCATCCAGATTGCCAAGGCGCTCTCGGCGGACGTGAAAGTGCTGCTGCTCGACGAGCCGACGAGTTCGCTGACGGAGCATGAGGCACGCCGGCTGTTCGCGCTGCTGCGGGAATTGCGGGCGAAGGGCGTGGGGCTGATTTTCGTGTCGCACAAACTCGACGAGGTGTTCGCGCTCTGCGATCGCGTGAGCGTGCTGCGCGACGGAAAATTTGTCGGCACGCGCGAGGTGAAGGAGCTGACGCCCCGCGAGCTCGTGGCGATGATGATCGGGCGCGAATCGAACGACGATCACCTCGGGCAGCTTTCGCCGGACTGGAACGTGGAGGTGTTGCGTGCGGAGAACATCGTGCGCGCCGGGCAGGCGGCGGACGTGAGTTTCACGCTGCATCGCGGCGAGATTCTCGGTTTCTACGGCTTGGTGGGCGCCGGGCGCACGGAGCTCGCCCGGTTGTTAATTGGCGAGGAGCGGATGGATTCGGGGAAAGTCGCGATCCGCGGAAATCCGGTGCACATCTGCAGCGTGGGCGACAGCCTTTACCGTCACCGGCTCGGTTACGTGACGGAAAACCGGAAGGAGGAAGGCGTGTTTCTCGACGACGGCGTGCAGACGAACCTGACCGTGGCGGTCTGGCCGCGGCTGCGAAATGCGATGACGCGTTGCATCGATGCGGCGGCCGAGCGGGTCGTGGCGAAACGGCATGTCGATGCGATGGAGGTGAAAACCCCCTCGCTGGCGGAGCAGGTCGGGAATCTCAGTGGCGGCAACCAGCAGAAGGTGAGCATCGGCAAGTGGCTCGCGGCGGACTGCGACATTTTGATCATCGACGAACCGACGGTCGGCGTGGACGTCGGCGCGAAGCAGCAGATTCACCAGCTGATCTGGAACCTCGCCGCGCGGGAGGGGAAGACGCTGATCGTGATTTCGTCGGACCTGCCCGAACTCGTCCGGCTCGTGAATCGCATGCTGATTTTCCGCGAGCACCGGATCGTGGGCGAAGTGCGCGACATCGATGTGAAAAAGAAAACCTACGCCGATGTGAGCGCGGAGATCGCGCCCCATTTTGAATGAAAGCCGGTCATCACATTTCTGTCATTCTGAGCGCAGCGAAGAATCCATCGGGATATTCGAATCGAGGCGTATCGTCCCTCCAGCTGGATTCTTCGCTGCGCTCAGAATGACAGGCTGAAAAAATCCATGACCCAGAAATCGCATCTTTCATTTGGCTCCCGGGACTGGGTGAGCGGACGCACGCTGGGGCTGATCATGTTTGCGGGCGTGCTGATGATCGCGATGGCGCTCGTTTCGCCAGGGTTTCTCACGACCCAGACTTTTTTCAGCCAGTCGCGGTACGTTGCGTTTTACGTCCTCGTTGCGCTGGCCCAGGCGGTGTGTCTGGCGGCGGGAGATTTGAACCTCGCGGTCGGTGCGGTGGGAAGTGTGGCGACGGTGGCGCTGGGACTTTTGATGGCGTCGGTGGGGATGCCGGCGTGGGCGGCGGTTCCGCTCGTGCTGCTGCTCGGGCCGCTGACCGGACTGTTGCATGGCTGGCTGATCACGCGGCTGAAGATCGATGCGTTCATCGTCACGCTCTCGATGATGTTTGTTTACATGGGACTGCGCTCTGGAATTTCGGGCGGCGGATCGTATGCGATTCCGCAGGGCTTCTGGTGGCTGGGGCAGGGATCGATCGCCGGATGGCTGCCTTACATGGTGCTGATCATGCTCGGGGTGTTGTGGGCGGCCTCGTTCATGTACCGGCACACGGTGCTGGGGCGGAGGTTGCTGGCGACGGGCAGCAACGCCGATGCGGCGCGGCTTTCCGGCATCAACACGCGGCGTATGATCGTGTACGCGCATGTTTTGTCGGGCACCTTCTCGGTGCTGGCGGCGATCATGTGGGCATCGTGGTCGGGCAATGCGGCGCCGCAGACCGGCGATGACTGGCTGGTGATTTCGTTCGCCGTGGCGATCATCGGCGGGACGGGACTGAAGGGCAGCCTCATCTCCCCGGTGGGGATTTTGATGGGCGCGATTATTTTCAAGCTGATCCAGCACAGCCTCGTGATCCTTAAAATTAACGACAACTACTCGAACACGCTGCTCGGCGGACTGATCCTGCTGGCGATCGTGGTGGACCGCGCGCGCGAGGGCTGGGGCAGCGCGCGATCCTCCCGGACTTAGGAAACTTCACCCGCAACCCCGCGTCTCGCTGCCTCATCTTCCCATGCACTCAACTCCCTTGTTTCGCTGGCCGGCTGGATTGATCCGGGCCGCCTTTGTTTTTGGTGTTTGTGGACCGGCGCTCGCGGTTGAACCGCGGACGGCGGCGATCCGCGGAATTTTTGCGCCGTTTCAAACGGACCAGGCGGCGCTCGCGCCGGACGGAAAACATGTGGCGTTCGAGAAACGCGAAGGCGACCGGCTCTTCCTCGCGATCGTGGACCTGACCACGAACAAGATGGTGGAGCTGCCATTGATGAGCGACCTCGCGACGCCGCTGTCCGGGATGAAAGAGAAAGTGCCGACTCGAATCACCTACCTGAAATGGCCGACGTCCGACCGCGTGGTGGCCTGCGTCCAGGACGAGGTGCTGGTGGCGGCCGATGCCGACGGCAGGAATTTCAAGCGGTTGCTGGGCGCGGAGGAATTGCAGCAGGAAACCCGCGGATTGGATCGGGCCGAGTTTGGTCCGAATGCGACCTTTTCAATCGATGCGACCACCGGGCGCGTCGAGGCGACGCAATCGGGACGGAGTGTGCTTTACGGCCCAGACGGAGAGCCCTTCGACCAAGGGTTCAAGGTGCCGACCATCACCCGGGCGGGTGGCGAAGGTCAGTTTCAGGCGACGGATGTGAATGGTAACACCACCGCCGTGCGGATCGGGGATACGGGAGATGCCGTCACCGTCGATCTTTTCGACAGCGGAGGCCAGGTCGGTTCGGCGGGTCTTCGGCCCCGGGTGCTCGATCTGCTGCTGAACGAACCCGAAAATATTCTCGTGGAAATTCGCGGGGCCATCGGCCCCGGGGACGATGTGGAGATCAAGGATAACGCCAAACTGCACAGCACGGTTCTGAAGCTGAACGTTCGTTCCGGCAAAATCAGCAGTCACTTCGACGAGTATTTCACGACCCGGATTCTCTGCGACAAGCAAGGGTTCCCGCGGGCGACCCTGCGGCAGGTGGGCACGCACCGCACCCTGCGAATCGCCGCGAAGGCGGGGCAGTCGTTTGTCCCGTTCGAAAAGGCGCTGGAGGGCACGCCGGTGCGCGGATTGCAGATCACGCCGGGGGGGCTGCTGGGCGAGCGGGCGATGCCGCTGGGATTCGGATACAACCCGGATATTTTTTACTACGCGACGAACATGGGGCGGGACACCTATGCGATCCGCTCGGTGGACGTGGTGAAAAAACAGGACACGGGATTCGTGCTGGAGCATCCCTCGCTGGATTTCGTCAACGCCGCCGAAATGTTGCCGGAGGATGTCCTGGTGTTTGACCGGCACCGGCGCGCGCTGGTCGGGGCACGGATCAACAGCCTCAAGCGCGAAACCTTCTGGGTGGACCAGCAGCTCGCGTTCCTGCAGCGGAGCATGGAGGAGGGCTCGAAAGGCATGAACGTGGAAATTCTCGAGTGGGACCAGGAGCGGACAAAGTTCCTCGTGCGCCTCTCGGATGAATCGGATCCGGGCGCCTATTATATCTACGACGCGAAGCAAAAGCGGATCCAGGAATTCGCGCGGCGCGCTCCCTGGCTGTCGCCCGCGGTGGCCAATGCATCGAAGGCCTTTGTGATCACTTCCCCCGACGGCGTGAAACTCAACGGGTATCTCACCTTGCCCAGAAACGTGCGGGTCGAGCCAATCCCGCTGCTCGTGTACTGTCACGACGGCCCCTGGAGCCGCGACATGCCCGGCTACGATCGCGGCGCGCAGGCGTTGGCGACGATGGGATTCGCGGTGCTGCAGGTGAACTATCGCGGCTCGGCTGGCTTTGGGCGCGCGCATTTGACGGCGTTGCGCGAGCAGGGCGAAAAAGTCGCTCTGCGCGATATCATTGCCGCGGTGAATTGGGTTCAGGAACGCGAAAGCGTCAGCAAGAAGCGCGTCGCCATTCTCGGCAACGGCTACGGTGGCTACCTCGCGCTGCGGGCCCTGCAGGAGTATCCCGAAAGATTTCGTTGCGGGGTGAGCATCAATGCTCCCACCAACCTGCAGCGCTGGCTGGAGGACAGCGGGACGGCCTATTCCTTCACCGGAGGCGTTCGCGAATCTTTTTTTGGGCGCGATTCAGCTGCGCTGAAGGCGGCGTCCCCCGCGCTCAACGGAAAACCGATCCGCGGACCCCTGCTGATTATCCACGCGCAAGCGGATCAAGTGGTGCCTGAGCGTCACGCGCGCGACTTGAGGAGAGCTCTGACGGGAGGACCGAGCAAACCGGAATATTTCGAGCTCGAAGGCGAAGGTCATGCCCGATGGCTGCCCGGTTCCTATGTCCGGGTCTTCGACAAGCTGGAGGAATTTTTCACCACGAATATCTACAACTACCAGGTCGAGGTCGGCGATGCGTCGGTGGTAAAATAACCGTGTTTCAAATGATGACGTCATGAATCCACCCGCAGCGTTTTCCGGTTCTGCTTCGATCGATCGCCGGAGCTTTGTGCGGAATTGTGCGCTGGTGGCGGCCGGACTGATCGGTTCCCGCGCTCTTTTGCGCGGCGAAACACCGGGGGTGGTGGCATCGACCGTTCCGCGTTACCGGATCGCGGTCTGTGACTGGATGATTTTAAAGCGCCAGAAGCTTGGGGCATTCGCTTTGGCGAAAGAAATCGGCGCTGACGGAGTCGAGGTGGATATGGGCCCGTTGGGCGAGCGGGTGACGTTCGACAGCCAGCTGCGCGACCCCGCAACGAGGCGACAGTTTCTCGACAAAGCGAATGAGCTGGGGCTGGGCATCAGTTCGATGGCGATGTCCGGATTCTATGCGCAATCGTTCGCGGAAAGACCCGGTGTGGAGGGAATGGTGGAGGACTGCATCAGTACCATGGTGGCGATGGGGGTGAAGGTCGCGTTTCTCCCGCTCGGCGTGCGAAGCGATTTGGTGAATATTCCCCATCTCCGGCCGGCTGTCGTGGAACGCTTGAAGATGACGGGGCGCAAGGCCGCCGCGGCGGGTGTCGCGATCGGGATTGAAACGTCCCTCGATGCGAGAAGTGAAGCGGCGCTCCTCGATGAAATCGGATCACACGCGGTCCGCAGTTATTTCAATTTTGCGAACCCGCTCCAAAAGGGACGCGATTTGATTTCTGAACTGCGTGTCCTGGGCCGGGATCGGATTTGCCAAATTCACTGCACCGATGAGGACGGAGTGTGGCTGGAAAATAATTCCCGGATCAACCTGCAGAAGATCAAGGAAACCCTCGATGATCTGGGGTGGGGCGGGTGGCTCGTGATCGAACGTTCGCGCGATGCGAAGGATCCGCGGAACGTAATACGGAACTTCTCCGCCAACACCGCCTATTTGCGGGCGATTTTTCAAGGCAGACCGGGTGTGGCCGGCTCATGATTCGTTTACTCGACCTAAAACATTCTGATGAAAGAATCACGGTTGATGCCGGATGAAACCGGGGCCGGAAATGTTTCAAAAAACCCCCGCGTCTGCTCTGAAAAACGTTGACAGCCGCGTTTCATGAAACCCTATTTCATCCAGTAATTATTTCATATGAAACACCTCATATGAAAGTCAGTTTCCCCGTTTAACCCTACCAAGCGTGAACTACACCTACCCCGTCCCTTCGGCGCGGATTCTTCCGTCGCTTTTCTCCCTCCGTTCCCGGTTTGCCCTCGCGGTCGTCGCGTGTGTGGTGAGCTTGGCGACCTTATCGGTTCATGCTCAAAGCTCGGCAACCGGAACCGTCACCGGCCGCGTACTTAACGCCGAGAGCGGAAAATACCTCGGCAATGCGACCGTCACCGTCGAAGGCACAGCACTCGAGGCGCTCACCGATGACTACGGATACTTTGAGCTGCGCAACGTTCCCGCCGGCCCCGTCACGCTGAAGTCAAGTTACAGCGGCCGGCAAGCGCAGGCCGCGAGCGTCACGGTCGTCGCGGGGCAGACAGCCAACCGCGATGTCACCTTTGGCAGCGCCGGGACGACGAACGAGAGCGGCACGCTCACGCTCGATCCCTTCCAAGTTGAGGCCCAGCGCTTCCGGGATGCGCGGGAGCTCGCGATCAACGAAGAACGGAATTCGATTAACATCAAAAACGTGGTCGCGACCGACACGTACGGGGCGATTCCCAACGGCAACGTCGGCGAATTCGTGAAATTCATGCCGGGAATCCAAGTCGACTACGGCGCAACGAACGGGAATAACAACGGCTATTCTGATTCTGATGCCAACGGCGTTTCGGTTCGCGGTTTCGGTCCCGACGACACGGCGATCCTCATCGACGGGCTCCCGGTTGCCAGCACCGTCCCCGGTAACCTTACCCGCCAAGTCGGTCTCGATCAGCTTTCCATCAACAACGCCGCTCGTATCGAGCTGATCAAAGTGGCGACGCCTGATATGCCGAACAATTCGATCGGCGGGCAGATCAATCTCATCACGCGCAGCGCCTTTGAGCAGGCGAAGCCCAGCTACGAGGCTCGCGTCTTCATGAATTTCAATTCGCTCAATACCTCTCTGCAGAAAACGCCGGGTCCTGTGAACAAGAAGACCTACAAGACGACCCCGGGCTTGGACTTCTCTGTCACAGTTCCGCTCTCGAGCAAGATTGGTGTCTCTTTCACCGGTTATGCCGCGAGCGAATTCGGTCAGTCGTATCGCGGTCAGCCAGTCTGGAACAACACCCATGCTGCCAACTTCCAGAACGGCGCTTTTATCAACTCTGCGGGCAAGGCGAGCTCGTTGGCCAATCCCGTTCTGACGCGTTACCAGATTACCGATTCCCCCCGCATCACGGAAAAGCGGTCGGGAAATCTCAAATTTGACTGGAGGCCGACGTCCTCGCAGCTCCTTCGTGCGAACGTGCAATATGGCACCTACGAAACAGCCGAGGCGGCCCGCCGTCTCGATTTCCGCCCGACCATCGCGAACGGTGCGGAATGGGATGAAACGAAATCGGTCGGTACAACGGCGAACAGCACGACGGCCATGACCGTCACGACTCGTGACCGCATCGGAAATACCAAGAGTGGACAGATTCAATACACCCTCAATTGGCGTGGCTGGTCGGTTTCAGCCGCGGGAAGCCTCTCGGTTTCCGAAAGCGATTTTAAGGATGAAGAAAACGGCCACTTCTCGGAAGTCGCGTTCAACCTGAATCCTGGCCAGGTGGGCTTGTATCGCCTCGATGAGGGCCTGGTCGGCGGCGTTGTGACGCGCGCGCGCACCACCAACGCGCCCCTCGACTACACCGTGTTCAGCAATTGGGCCTTCGACGGCACAACCGCCAAGTCCGGCCAATCTCACAACGAGAGCCGTGTTGGCCTCTATAAACTCGATATCGAGCGTGAGCTGAATTTCCTGCCCTTCCTGGGATCGAACAGCCTTTCCATCAAGGTCGGCGCCCGGCGCGACGAAGAGGAAAACTCGAAGTCGGGTCGCGGCACTGGCTACGCGCAAATCCTTCGCCCTGGCGCCTCGTACTCCGTGGCCGATATTCTGGATACGGATTACATCGGCCGAAGCCCCGGCTTCGGGCTGGCCGGCCAGCAATGGGGTTCTTCCTACAAGCTCTACGAGGTTAACAAGGCGCGGGATATTTTCTATGTGCCGGACTTCGATGAAGCGACGAACACTCGCGTTAATAACTACAACAGTTTCGTCGGTCAGCTGAAGTCGATCAAGGAAACGAAGGACGCCTGGTATGGCCAGTTGAGCGGCCGCTTCTTCAAGAATCGTCTCTCCTTTGTGGGCGGTCTGCGCCAGGAACAGCAGAAACGCACCGGCTACAGTCCTTTCACGGACAGCAAATGGAATTTCCTGAAGCGGGCTGATGGCTCCACCTACACTGACGCGGCTAATCCGGCGGGCATCATGATCGACGCGGGCAACGGGTCGGTTCTCAACGGTGTTCTCATCACGGCGCCGACCAATCGGCCGTTGTTTGCGACCAATGCCGCCGGCATTGCGTTGCGCCAGAGCCTGACCGCCGCGGGAGTCGCCTTCCCGACGATTCCTTTGGGCCCGACGACCGGAGCGAACGCATCGCTCGCCTCCCGCATGCTGCAGTTCCAGCCCGCCCGCTCCGTCAACACGAAGCGTCGCGGTGATCCGTCGTACAGCATGAGCACCTCCTTTAAGTTGACGAAAAAGATCGATCTCAAAGCAGCTTGGTCGCGCTCATTCGGTCTGCCGAAGCTCGAGGATGCGGAGTTCGGTCTTCTCTCGGGAACCAATAATTTTTCGATCAACGACTAC